>CAZPWJ010000019.1:0-66420 GCA_964590195.1 uncultured Rhodospirillaceae bacterium
TTGGAAGCACCCTACATGAAGTGGGTGTCTGCGTTAACCGGATAGGCACGGATCGATGAAACAGAAACCATTGGTGCGGCCGCATTGGGTCATGTGTGGACGGCCCGGTCTTGGCAAGTGATTTCTCGGTTTTGATGACATGGTCGGTAGCAGTCATGCATACGGCCTGTTTGCACGGCATCAACATCAACCAAGCTGGACTAATTTTGCTCCGCCGCACTGATGCATTCTTACTCCGGCGAGTGCGGTACATTTAGTCCGGCGTTGACACCATCATTCGCGACGGTCCCCGAATAATCCAACAATGCTCGAAGATGGAGTAACAGCAGAAGTCGCCGTTCCGGACCATTACCAGCGCAGTGTGCCAATGGCGGACATTCGGCACCGTCTTGATCAACGTAGATTCTCCCAACTGCGACGGCTACACTCCAATTCATGGCAGAAGGAACCCAACGCAGGCTGGCGGCAATCGTGTCCGCCGATGTGGTCGGTTATTCGCGTCTCATGGGCGTGGACGAAACCGGCACCCTAAGTGATTTGCGGGCGCATCGGGCTGAACTGATCGACGGTAAAATTGCTGAATACGGCGGGCGTATCGTCAAAACCATGGGCGATGGTCTGTTGCTGGAATTCGCGTCTGTCGTAGAAGCCACGCAATGCATGGTCGAAGTGCAGAAAGGCATGGCCGAACGCAACGAAGGCACAGATGAAGCTCGGCGCATCATCTTCCGGATTGGCGTCAACCTCGGTGATATCATCATTGATGGCGAGGACATTCTGGGCGACGGCGTCAACATCGCCGCCAGATTGCAGGAGATTGCCGAGCCCGGCGGTGTATCGATATCGAGGCGGGTATATGAAGATGTGCAAGAACGCCTCGACACTGCATTTGAGGATACCGGCGAACAGTCGCTAAAGAACATCGCCAAGCCGGTCCACGTCTGGCGCTGGTCGCCAGGAAAATCATCACCAAGCGATACACCGGAAGCCATAGATCAGGCGCCACTACCTTTGCCGAGCAAACCTTCTATCGCAGTGCTGCCATTCGACAATATGTCTGGCGATCCGGAGCAAGAATATTTTGCCGACGGTATCGCCGAAGATGTGATCACTGCCCTTTCCCGCTTTGGCTCATTGTTTGTGATCGCCCGCAACTCCTCTTTTACTTACAAAGGCCAAGCTGTCGATGTAAAGCGAGTGGGCCAGGAGTTGGGTGTACGTTACGTCGTGGAAGGCAGCGTTCGGAAGGCGGGCAATCGCGTGCGCATAACGGCTCAGTTGATCGATGCGGCCAGCGGCAATCACATCTGGGCCGACCGCTTCGACGGTAGTTTGGATGATGTATTCGAATTGCAGGACCAGATCACCGAACAGATTGTGGTGGCGGTCGAGCCCGAGATCAGCTCCAACGAACGTGAACGCGTCCGGCGCAAGCGGCCGGAAAGTCTCGATGCCTGGGAACTTGTGCAACGGGGCCTGTCATATTCCAGTCGCATCAACAAGGAAGATCATGTTGAAGGCATGCGCCTATTTGAAGAGGCGGTTGCATTGGACCGGAATTCCTCAGTAGCCCATGCAAATCTAGGTTTTGCTCACTTGTCCGCTGTTTTGTTCGGCTACGACGAAGATAGAGAAGAAGCCTTGGCGACCGCTTGGGAGGAAACGGAACGAGCGCTGTCTCTCGACCCGAATGAACCAATGGCGCATTTCGCCTTGGGGCGGCTGCATGTATCCGCCGGCGCGGTCGAGATGGGGATCGGCGAAATGCGGACGGCGATCAAGATCAATCCGAACTTCGAGCGTGGTCATCACGGCCTTGGCTGGGCCCATCATTACGGCGCGGGCCAAGCCGAGAGTGCCCTGCCATATCTCGATGTTGCGCTGCGGCTAAGCCCGCGGAGTGATTTACGCTGGAGCACGCTCATGGTCAAAGGCTCGGCGCTGCGAATGCTCGGCCGCTATGAAGAGGCTATTGCCAATTGCCGGGAGGCCTGTCGAATACCCGACTGCGGCTTCTTGCCCTACATGCAACTCGCTGCTGCGTTGGCGGAAGCTGGGCAAACCGACGAGGCGCGGACGGCTCTAGCAGAAGCCATGCGACGCCAGCCGGCGCTTTCGATTAGCTTCCAGCGAAAAAATATGGTTGGCATGCACGAAACCTCTTGGAACAGTTTGCGCGATGGCCTGCGCAAGGCAGGCTTGCCGGAAGGGTGACGCCAGGACGGACGGATATGTTGCCAATGCAAGCGCCGGGGAACTCCGTTGCCATGCTCGCTCTGGGTCAATAGCGGACTATTAGAATTTTCTAATGTAATGGTCGGAACTGGAGCTACAGCGGACGTCGATGTCGCCGGGCCGCAGAGCGGAACAGTGACAACACCTTGTCATACACAACGATCTGCAATTGGATCAGATAGCCCTTCATGGCGCGTGCGGCGCAAGCGACCTGGCACTCAGTCTAAACTTGTGCCTGGGCCCGCTCCCACAAATCGAAACCGTAAGGCACATTGGGCCGGGCCTTGGCACGTGCCTCGAAAATATCCACCGCCTCGCCGCCACGGTCGGTACGCAACAGGGTATCCAGCCAGGTCTGCACGAACAGATCGCGCTGGGCGTGGCTGCCGCCGATTTCCTGTAGGCGTGGGGTCACGGCATTTAGATCTGCATAGGCGCCTTCATAGTCGCCACGGGCATAGGCGGCCAGGCCACGGGCGGCGGGTAGGGCGACCTCCTGCCACGCCGCGCGGGCAACTTCAGGCGCATTCACGGCATGGGCCGCCATGCTGGCCAGCATTTCGTCCACCTTCTCGCCGCGGCCGGCCCGCGCCAGGGCGTAGAGGTAATGCAAATCCAGGAACGGCTGCACATGTTCGCCGGTGCGGCCCGCCACATGGTCGGCCAGGTCCTGCCAGCGCTGGCCTACGTCAATGCCGCGGATTTCCATGCGCCAGAGCAGCGAGGCGGAACTGGCCTGATCCTGGCTGTAGGTTTTATCCAGGCCCCAGACATGTTGATCATGGATTTCCCGCACCCGGCGGACATCACCAAAATCCAAATAAAACAGCGCCGTATGCCACCAATTATGCCCCAGCATGAAGGAGTTGCAGCCCTCCCAGGTATCCGCGTGCGCCTCCATCCAGTTCACGCCGTCGGCGATCCGGCCTTCCATTTCCATCACATGCGCCACCGCATGATGGGCCCAAGGATCGGCGCGGTTCATCTCCACCGCCTTGCGCCCTGCCGCCTCGGCCCCACGCATATCGCGGGTCTGCTCCAGGCCAAAGGCGAGACAACCATATAGGAAGCCGTTTTCTTCATTGGCCGGCAGCACCTTTTGGCAGACCGCCAGCATTTTCTCGGTCCAGCCCAGATTGAAATAATGATATTGCGCCAGCTTCATGGCGAAGACATCACGCGGCCAGCGATCGGTGATCTGCTCCAGGATGGCGATGGCCTTGGCCATGTCGCCGCCGATCCAGGCCTCAGTCGCGTCAAACCACAGCCTCTCGCGCGGCTCCGCCAGGGCCAGGCCCGAGCGGCAGCTATCCAGATAGGGCTGGGCCATACGCGGCGATTCCCCCATCTCCATCCACATCATCAAGGACGCCGCCAGGCTACCAACCATGACACAGGCGGGATCAGCCGCCGCCGCCGCGATTGCCGGCTGATAGTTGGTGCCATAGGCCAGGGCCGTGGTAACGAAGGCATCAATGGCGGCAATATTCTCGAGCCGATCCGTGGCCACAACGAGGCCTTGGGCATCCGTCAGCATCAGCGCGGTCCCAGTTCTTCGAGCCCGGGCTCGTTGATATTGTCCAGGGGATAGATCGGCCGGCGCACATTTTGATAGTCCAGCAAACTGTTGTCGGAAGTGGTCACGCCGACGCCATCCAGGGTGATGGTATGCTTGGCGATGGGTGCAAAACCGGCCCGGTAGTGGATGCGGGATTTCAACAGTACATAGCGTTTGTAGGCCGGATCGATGCCGACCGAGAGGAATATCCCCTGATCCCAGGGTTCATGATGGCGGGAAACCACGACGATCTGCATCTTGCCCGTATCCAGCACCGCCGTTGGGCCCATCTGTACCACCAGGCCGTTATACATAGGCCCGCGCACGGTCCATTCGCCGTTGGTCAGCACCGTCACCTTGCCCGTAACCAGCAATGGCTCGCCCTTACGGCCGATCGAGGGCATATCCGTCTTGCCGCCCAGGGCAATGGTCACCGTGGCGCCAATGCCCGCCGCCTGCATCTGTTGTACCGCGTCAGGATCCCACAGGCCGCCCACGGCGACATCCTCCAGGCCCTGGCGGATTACTTCCTCGATCACCGCCATGACGTCCTGATTGCCGCCCGAACCGGTATTGTCCGCATGATCCAGCAGAATGGTTGGGCCGTCCGCGATCTCCTTGGCCCGGGCCACCGCGTCCGCCAGCGGTTCGTGGTTATAGAGGTGGTCGTCCCGATGCTGCCACATCTCCGCCCGTAAACGGTCAACCGCCGCCTCCGCCTTGCCTTGGTCACCATCCGCGATGGTGATGCAGGAAATGCCAGCGTCCTGGATATCGGCCAGGGCAAAACCGCCGAACACCGTTGCCGCCATGACCTCGCCCGAGGCCTCGGCCTCGCGCGTCAGGCGGATTAGGCTTTTGAAAGGTTCATCGTCGGTGCCTTGGCGCAGGGTCTGGCTCAACACCGGCACCCGGCCCCAGGCCATGACCGGGTCCGCCTCGCCCCGAACCTTGGCCATCAGGATTTTGCCCACCGTTGTGCCGACCTCGTACATATCGGTGTGAGGATAGGTTTTGTAGCCGATCAGGGCGTCGCAATTATCCACCATGGCCTGGGTCAGATTGGCGTGTAGATCGCAGGTAACGCAGATCGGCGTACGGGGCGCGGCGGCGCGCACACGGGCCAGCAGGGTGCCCTCGCCGTCCTGGCTGCTCTCGGTCACCATGGCGCCGTGCAGATCCAGCATAATGGCGTCACAACCCTTGGCCACCGCCTCCAGAATGCTGTCCGACATGCGGTTATAGGCGTCGTCGGCGACGGGGCCCGAAGGCATCGCCTCGGCCGCGATGGGGGAGATAATCTCCGCCTCCGCCTCGCGGCACAGCTTGATATAGGCCGAGAGGGTCATATTGGTGGGTTCGTAGGCACGGATCACATCCTCGCCAAAGCAGGCGCTCCAATCCTCGAAGCGGGACCAGGGCGTGGGCACCGGCGAAAAGGTGTTGGTTTCGTGCTTCATCATGGCCATGACCACGCGCATGACTGAGCCTCCCGAGACAATTACGAATCATTTCATATGAGCATAGAGCAATTTTCAATTAGCTGAAGCCGCGAACGCGGCTTAAGCGATTGGTTCAATTTCTCTACCTTAAAGTGTCTGAGCACATTCAGATTGAATGTGCTTGGGACTAATAGAAAACGCCCGGCACCAGGGCCGGGCGTCTCTGAAACGAAATAATTCGTGGCTTCTATTCGCGGTTGCCAAACAGGTGCAGCAACATCAGGAACAGGTTGATGAAGTCCAGATACAGGGTCAAGGCGCCCATGATGGCCTTCTTGCCCATCACCGCTTCGCCGTCGCCTTCGTAATAGTTGTTCTTGATCTTCTGCGTATCGTACGCGGTCAGGCCGGTGAAGACCAACACGCCGATAACCGAGATCACCCAGTGCATCATCGAGGATTGCAGGAAGATGTTGACCAGGGAGGCGACGATGATGCCGATCAGGCCCATCATCAGGAAGCTGCCCATGCCGGACAGATCCTTTTTGGTGGTGTAGCCCCAGAGGCTCATGGCGCCGAAAGTCACCGCCGTGATCATGAAGACCCGGACGATGGACGTCTGGGTGTAAACCACGAAGATCGAGGCCAGGGAGGCGCCCATAAGGGCCGCGAAGATCCAGAACGTGGCCTGGGCCGCGCCGGACGACATCTTGTTGATACGGGCACCAAGGAACAACACCAGGCCCAGGGGCGCCAGCATCACCACCCACATCAGCGGGGTGCCGAAGATCGCCTGCATCAGGGCCGGCGTGTGCGCCACCGCATAGGCGACAATGCCGCTGAGCAGGAGGGCCGAACCCATGTAATTGTAAACTTTCAGCATATAGGCGCGCAGGCCTTCATCAATCTGCGCATCTACCGCCGCGCCCGCCTGCCCCCGCTGCTGGGCAAAAACCGAACCTCTAGGATCCAAAGCCATTGATCCAACCCCTTGTTGTCATGTCTGTTTCAAATTGGGAATTCATGTAACCTCAATATTGTCGAAACCGGCTTCGATTTCAAGGTTTTTAGGCCCTATACAAAGTTTCGCCAGGCTTTTCCGGATGCAACGACATTACTTGTTGCGCAGATCTATTCATTACGTAAAAGGGGCGCCGGTTTCTGGCTTAGTGCCAGCCATGTCCCCAGCATGCCCGCGCCAATGGTGACAAAAAGACAGATCAACGTCGTCATGGCGACCCCGTTGGGCAGCCAATACCAGGGCATGCCCATGATCTGCACCACCACCGCATGGGCCGCCGCCGTGCCCACGCCCGCCGCCAAAATGGCAGTAATCAGCCCCAAAAGGGTATATTCCAGAAAATACGTCGCCAATACCCGGCCCCTGGTGGCACCCAGCACCTTCAGGACCACCGCATCATAGACCCGGCGGCGGTGAGAGGCCGCGATGGCGCCCGCCAGTACCAGAATGCCAGCGGCCAGGGTCACGGTGGCGGTGGAGCGAACGGCGATGCCAATGCTGCGCAGGATCTGATTGACCGCCTCCAAAGCCTCGCGGATACGAATCGCGGTAATATTGGGATAGGCATCGGTTACCGCCAGTTGCAATGGCAGCTCCGCCCGCTCATCCGCCTTGGCCGTGGCGATAAAGGTGTGCGGCGCGCCTTCCAGTGCACCGGGGGCAAAGACGATGACGAAATTAATGCCCAGGGTGGACCAATCGATATGGCGCAGATTGGCGATTTTCGCCTCGATCTCTCGGCCCAGGACGTTGACGGTCAGACGGTCGCCCAGACCAATGCCCATGCCCTCGGCGATGTGGACATCAAGCGATATAAGAGGCGCGCCCGCATAATCCGCCGGCCACCATTTACCGGCCACGATCCTGGCACCGGGCGGCGGCAGATCCGCATAGGTCAAGCCGCGGTCGCCGTGCACCGCCCAGGTAGCGTGCGGCGCGACCTTGATCTTGGCCACGTCGATGCCGTTCACCTTGACGATGCGGCCGCGCATGGCGGGCACCCGTTGCACCTCCCCGACACCAGGAACCGCCATGGCCAGGGCATCGAATTTCTTCGCCTGTTCGGGCAGGATATCGATAAAAAAGAAGGCAGGCGCACGATCCGGCAGACGTTCCGTCACCTGCAGGTTCATATTGCCCTCGACGCCGATCACCGCCACCAGCACCGACAACCCCAAACCGAACGAGCGCACCACGGGGACCGTCGCCGCGCCTGGACGGTACAGATTGGTCAGAGCCAGGCGCCATACCGAACGCCGGGGCCGGGGCAGGCGTCGGGCCACATCCACGATCGCCAGGCCGGCACCCAGAAACGCCGCCATGGCCGCCGCCGCGCCGCAGACGAACCAGATGGCGAAACGCCGCTCTTCCACCGTGATGATGGCCAGTCCCGCCAGAATGGCGAAGGTCAAGGCTGCCAAGATGATATAGCGCCACGGCGGACGCTGGACCATGGGGGCGGCCAGGTCGCGGAACAAGGCGCCCGCCGGCACCCCCTGGGCCCGCGCCAGGGGCCAGATCGCGAAAGCCAGGGCGGTCAGGAAACCATACACCGCAGCCAGCAGCAGCGGGGCCAAGTGGAAGCCGAATTGCACCTGGAACGGCAATAGTCCCGACAACAGATCCGACAGCAGCATCGGCGTGCCGATACCAACAAGCAGTCCAACGGCGATACCAACCGCGGTCAGGGCCAGCACCAACAGCAAATAAATCTGAAAGATCAAGCGCGCCGGCGCGCCCAGGCACTTCAATGTAGCGATAGTGCCGGTCTTGCCATCGAGAAAGCTGCGCACTGCGTTGCCAATGCCAAGCCCCCCGACCAGCAAGGCAGTCAGACCGACCAGGGTCAGAAACAGCCGCATACGGTCGATAAAGCGCCGCAGGCCGGGTGCGCCATTGCGCACGTCGCGGATGCGCCAGCCGGCATCGGGAAAGCGGGCATTCAGTCCTTCGATCCAGGCCACGACATTGCTGCCGGGCGGCAGGGCGATGCGGTAGCGGTATTTCACCTGGCTGCCCTCGCGGACCAGCTTGGTCGCCGCCAGAGAGGCCTTGGCCACCAGCAGGCGCGGGCCCAGGACAAAGGAATCCGCGCCCCGGTCCGGCTCCCGCACAATGGCGGCGGCGATGCGATAGGTCGCCTCCCCCACCTGCACGCGGTCGCCTGCTTTCAACTTAAGGCGCCGCAACAGCACCGGTTCGGCTACGGCCCCAGGCAGGCCATCGCGGACGGCAAGGGCATCGGCAAGATCCCCGCCGCCCTCTAATTGCATCTCGCCATATAGGGGATAGGGATCGTCGACGCCTTTCAACTCGATCAAGCCGCGCTCGCGGCTATCCAGGCGCCGGGCCATGGAGCGCATTTCGATTATCCGGCTAAGCCGGCCCGCTGCCTCCAGATAGTCCAACTGTTCCTGGTTAGCGGGCTGGTGGGAGAGGCGCAATTCCACATCGCCGCCCAGCAGCAGCCGGCCATCCCGGCGCAGGCCATCAACCAAGGCATCGGACAAGGATCCGACACCAGCGATGGCGCCGACGCCCAGGGTCACACAGAGCAGAAAGATACGAAAGCCGCGCAGACCGCCGCGCAACTCCCTCCGGGCGATGGTCAGGGCCAGCATGCTAGTCCGCCGCCTCGAACTCCGCTGTATCCAGCAAACCGTCGCGCATATGGACAATGCGGTCGCAGCGTTGCGCCAGGGCCTGGTCATGGGTGATCAGGATCAGGGTACTGTTGACCGCCAGGTGCAGGCGGAACATCAAATCGATGATCGCCGCGCCGGTGGCGCCATCCAGATTGCCCGTCGGTTCATCCGCCAGCAACAGCGAGGGGTTGCCGACCACGGCGCGGGCCAGGGCGACGCGCTGTTGCTCGCCGCCCGACAATTGCGCCGGATAGTGGCGCAGGCGATGTTCCAGCCCGACCTCGGCCAGGGCCGCCTCGGCGCCGGCAAAGGCATCGGATCCGCCGGCGAATTCCAGCGGCATGGCGACATTTTCCAGCGCTGTCATGGTCGGAATCAGGTGAAAGGACTGAAAGACAATGCCCACATTATCCCGTCGAAAGCGCGCCAGGGCATCCTCCCCCATATCGTGCAGGCCCTGTCCGCCGATATTGACCCGGCCGCGGCTGGGCCGTTCCAGGCCCGCCATGATGGCCATCAGGGTGGATTTGCCGGAACCCGACGGGCCGACCAGACCGACCGCCTCGCCCCTGGCGACAGACAGGCTGACACCGCGTAAGATATCCACCGGCCCGGCCTCGCTCGGCAAGGTCAGATGCACATCGCTCAGGTCGATCATCATGTTGTCAGAATCCACTATACGTCCCCAATCCAGCCGTAGGATATCCATGGCAGATGGCTACGTCACGCGGCTTGTCAAGGTTGCGGCCCCATTTCTGACACTGTTGCTCGCCTTAATATTCGCCGCCGGCACCGCCCAGGCCCGGCAAAAAGTAGTGCTTACATTTGGCGACAGCCTGACCGCCGGCCATGGCCTGCCGGCGGAAGATGCCTTCGTGGCCCGGCTGCAGGCGGCCTTGCGCGCGCGGGGCCGGGATGTACAGGTCAAAAACGGCAGCGTATCCGGCGACACCACCGCCGGCGGACGGGCCCGGCTGGCCTGGACCCTGTCGGGGCAGGTTGACCTGGTAATACTGGAACTGGGCGCCAACGACGGGCTGCGCGGGGTCGACCCGGCCGAGACCCGCCGCAATCTGGACGCCATGCTAAGCGAATTGGGCAAACGCAAAATCACCGTGCTGCTGGCGGGCATGCTGGCGCCGCCGAACCTGGGCCCCGATTATGCCAGGGATTACAACAGCCTCTATCCCGAACTCGCCAAAAAGCACGGCGTCGCGCTATATCCGTTCTTTCTGGCGGGCGTGGCGGCACAGGCGGCCTTGAATCAGGCGGACGGTTTGCACCCCAATGCGGCCGGCGTTCAGGTCATTGTCGATGCCATGACCCCGCATGTGCTAGAGCTGTTGGATAAACAAGCAGGAGAGTAGCAGCGTGCGTCTGTTCGTGGCGATCCAGCTACCGGAGCCGATCAAGAATACCCTGACCGCCATGTGCGGCGGCGTTGACGATGCCCGCTGGCGCGAGCGCGAGCAGTTGCATCTGACCCTGCGTTTCATCGGCGATGTCGATGGCGCCATGGCCCGCGATATTGACGATGTGCTGTATCAGATTTCAGCGCCGGCTTTCTCTCTGACCTTGCGGCGGACCGGATTTTTCACCGAACGGAAGCTGGCCCGCGTGTTGTGGGCCGGCGTGGAAGACGACACCGCGCTACGGCATTTGCACGGCAAGATCCAGTACGGTTTGACCACCATCGGCCTGCAACCGGAACGCCGGCGCTATCACCCTCACGTCACCCTGGCTCGCCTGCCCGGCCTCGACCCGATGGAAGCCGAAGGTTATGCCGCCCGCTACAGCGAATATGCCTCGCCGCCCTTCACCGTGGACCGATTTTGTTTATTCTCCTCCCACCTGTCGCGGGACGGCGCCATTTATACCCTGGAGGCCGAATATCCCTTGGCGCCAATAGATTAAATGGGGAAGGTTAGAGATTGGAGTCTTCAATAGCCGCCATGTCGGCATCGGAAAAACCGAAATGATGGCCGATTTCATGGATCAGGACATGACGCACCAGATCGCCCAGGTCTTCCCCGCTTTCGATCCAGTAGTCCAGCAAGGGCCGGCGGTAGAGGAAGATCATATCCATGTCATCGGGCACCAGGACGATGCTTTTTTGCTGCAAATTGATGCCGTGATACATACCCAGCAAATCGTACGGCGAGCGCAAGGCCATCTGGCGCATGGTCTCGTCATCGGGAAAATCCACCACCTGGATCACCACGTCGATCAACTGCCGGCGCAGGGGTTCGGGAATCCGGGCCAGGGCCAGCCGTGCCAGATCCTCGATCTCGGCCAAGCTCGGTGCCATGTGCCCGCCACTGCTCATGACCCGCAGTTTAGCCCGCCAATAGGGCCGATGCCATGATCGGGCGCATGCATGGGCGAATAGCCGTGGCCATATTGTCGCTGATAGCCGTATGGGCTGTCACGCAGCCGGCAAAGGCGGATTTCTCGACCGGCCTGAAAGCCTATGGCCAGGGGGATTTCGCCGCCGCGCGCGGGCAATGGGAAAAAGCGGAAGCCGGCGGCGGCAAGAACGCCGACATGGCCCATTACCGCCTGGGCCTGATGCTGGTGCATGGCATCGGCGTGAACAGGGAGGCGGACACCGGCCTGGCCTGGCTGCGCAAGGCGGCCGAGGCTGGCTTGACCCTGGCGCAGTTGGATCTGGCGGAAATGCTGTTCAAGGGCGCCGAACTGCCACGGGATTACGGCGAGGCCTTGAAATGGAGCCAGGCGGCTGCAAAATCGGGCAGTGCCCTGGCCCGTTATTACATGGGCCGGCATTTCGACCGGGGCCTTGGCGTCGGCCTCGACTATCGCCAGGCCCTGGCGCATTTCAAATTCGCGGCTGAAAAAGGCGTGGCCAAGGCCCAACGCCGTCTGGGCCAGTATTTCATGGCCGGCATCACCGTGGATGCGGACCCGGAAGAGGGCCTGCGCTGGCTGGAACTGGCGGCGAATGCCGGCGATGGATTGGCGCAATACACGGTGGCCCGGCATTATAATCTCGGCAGAGAGGTGGACCAGGACCTGCAAAAGGCCAAGCGATTCTATCTGCGCGCGGCGGAGGCTGGCAATGCCAAGGCGCAGCACGATTTGGCCATGTTCCACATCAAGGGCCTGTCCGGGGATAAAGACCTGAAGGAGGCCCGGTTTTGGCTGCAACGGGCGGCGGCGAGCGGCATCGCCCAATCGCAATTTCAGCTTGGTCGTTTGGAATTGACCGAACTGAGCCATCCGCTGTTGATGTACGAAGCTTTCGATTGGATTGGCCGCTCCTGGCGGCAGCACCACGCCCCCAGCCAGGAACTGATAGCCAAGCTGGCCAAGGATTTGCCGGCACGCCTGCAATTGAACAATCTGCGTGGCAAGATCGATCCCGACGCAACCACTTTCTGCCTACTCGCCCATGCGATCTCGGCTTGGCGGGATATTGATGAGCATTGTGCCAAGATGGCTAAATTCGGCCAGATAGTGGCGCAATATGTCATGGGCCGGGTCAACGAATACGGCCTGGGACGGGCAAGGAATTTGCAAGAAGCTTTTAAATGGTACCATCAGGCCGCCATCGCCGGTCTGCCGCGGGCGCAGAATGCCCTGGGCCGGATGTTTATGCGGGGCCTGGGTGTCGCGCGCAATGCGAAACGCGGCGCTACCTGGGTGCGGCAGGCGGCGGAGCAGGGCTATCCGCCGGCTCAGTTCAATCTGGGTTTCATGCACGAAAAGGGCCTTGGCGTGAAAATTGAGGCGGTGGCGGCGGCGAACTGGTACCGGCGCGCGGCGGAACATGGCCACGCCCGTGCACAATTCAATCTCGCCTCCCGCTATGTTACTGCCGACGGTCTAGTCGCCGATATGGTGCAGGCCTACAAATGGCTGGTACTGGCGGCCATTCCCCAGGGCGTCGACCCGAACGAAGGCGAGGTGGTGGCGGGAAAAGCGCGGCGCTCGCAACGGCTGCTGGCGGCTGGTCTGACACCGGCACAGCTGGAGGAAGCGAAAGCGGAGGCGGCCGCCTTTCGGCCGAAATAGCCATATGAGCGATCTGCTGACAGGAAAACGCCGCGATGAAGCATTGGCCGGACTGGCGGGCTGGACGTTGCGAACAGATCGCGATGCAATCGAAAAATCCTTCACCTTCAAGGATTTCAATGACGCCTTCGACTTCATGAGGCGCATTGCCGTGCAGGCCGAAGCCATGAACCATCATCCTGAATGGTTCAATGTCTATAACCGGGTGGATATCACCCTGACCAGCCACGATGTCGCCGGTCTGAGCGAACGGGATATCACCCTGGCCGGCTTTATCGATACAATCGCGGACGAGATCGAAACATAGTCACTTTTTCAGGCCGCGACGGCGGCCCGGCGCTACTGCGCCGCCCCGGTGGAGCGGAGCGCCCTCGGGGCGCGGCAGCGTGAACGACAAAAACCGCCTACCTCGGCGCCATGCGGATGGCGCCGTCCAGGCGGATGGTCTCGCCATTCAGCATGACGTTTTCCACGATCTGCCGGGCCAGTTGGGCATATTCATGGGGCACACCCAGCTTTTTCGGGAACGGTACGCTGGCCGCCAGCGAGGCACGCACGTCCTCGGGCAAGGTGCCCAGCAACGGCGTCTCGAAGATACCGGGCGCGATGGTGCAGACGCGCACGCCCTTGTCCGCCAGATCCCGGGCCACCGGCAGGGTCATGCCGACGATGCCGCCTTTCGAAGCGGAATAGGCCGCCTGGCCGATCTGTCCATCATAGGCCGCGACTGACGCGGTGTTGATAACCACGCCCCGTTCGCCGTCCGCCAAGGGTTCCAGTTCCACCATGTCGGTGCTGGCCAGACGGATGCAGTTGAAAGTACCGATCAGGTTGATCTTGATGATCCGCTCGAACTGATCAAGGGGATGCGCCGCGCCTCGTGACGTGGTCTTGATGGCCGTTCCGGTACCGGCGCAGTTGACCAGAATACGGGCCGTGCCCAGGGCTTCCTTGGTCTCGCCAATAGCGGCCGTGACGCTGTCTTCCGAAGTGACATCGCATTTGCAAAAGACGCCGCCAATGTCCTTGGCGATGGCCATGCCCTTGTCTTCCTGAATATCCCAGATCGCCACCTTGGCACCGGCCGAGGCCAGCTCCCGCGCCGTACCCTCGCCCAGACCCGAGGCGCCGCCCGTAATGATCGCTACCTGTCCATCGGCTTGCATGATGTGTCACTCCCAAATTTTAGAATTCCGTTGCCGCCTCATAGCAGATCGCATACCTGTGGGGCAATCGTTGCAAATGCGTCAGAACCGCCCATATGCCGCATATGAACGACGATGGCAAAAACGCCAACGAGATCCGCGTACGCCGGGATTTTTGGCCAAAAATTCGCCGTGTTCTGGGCCGCGTTCCCTTTGCCGCCGAACTGGTGGCCGCCTATTACTGCGCTCTCGATCCCGCCACGCCGGCATCGGCCAAGGCCATTCTGCTAAGCGCCCTGGCCTATTTCATCATGCCGGTGGATCTGGTGCCTGATTTCATCGCCGCGCTCGGCTTCACCGATGACGCCGCCGTGCTGTACATGGCGGTCAATAAGGTACGCCAGCATATCCGCCCTGAACATCGCGAGCGGGCGAAGGACTTCCTGAACAATCGGGGATAGGCATGGCCGGAAATTCAGCTTTGGCGTAAACTGACGCTCTTGATCGAGGAGAGTGATTGTGAGCGAAACCGCGTCAGAGACACCGTTGTGGCAACCGAACGAGTTGCAGGCCGCGACTACCAACATGGGCCGCTTCATGACCGAGGTGGAGCACCGCTGGGCCGAGGAGATACCGGATTACGCCGCGCTGCACCAATGGTCTATTAACCGGCGGGAGGATTTCTGGACAACGGTTTGGGATTTCTGCGGCGTGCGAGCCGCCACGCGGGGAAAAGTAGGACTGCGCAATGGCGAGGCCATGCCCGGCGCCGAATGGTTCCCCGAGGCGCGGCTGAATTTCGCCGAAAACCTGCTGCGCGGCGAAGGCGGCGAGCCGGCGATCATTTTCTGGGGCGAGGACCGCATCAAGCGCACCTTAAGCCATAGTGACCTGAACGGCGCCGTTTCGCGCCTGCAACAGGCCCTGCGCGCGGCCGGCATCGGCGTCGGTGACAGGGTCGCCGGCTTTTTGCCCAATCTGCCCGAAACGGTGATCGCCATGCTGGCCGCGACCTCTCTAGGTGCGGTCTGGTCATCCTGCTCGCCGGATTTCGGCACCCAGGGCGTGCTGGACCGTTTCGGCCAGATCGAGCCGAAGGTGCTGTTCGTAGCGGATGGCTATTTTTATGGCGGCAAGGAATTCGACTGCCTGGACAAGGTCAAGGAGATCACCGCGCAGCTACCCAGCGTGGAGCAGCTGATCGTGGTGCCTTATATGCGCGCCGCGCCGCCCCTGGATGGTTTGAACGACGCCGTGCTGCTGGATGATTTTCTGGCTCCGCATACGGCGGGTGAGATTGAATTTACCCGCGTGCCCTTTAATTCGCCGCTCTACATCATGTATTCCTCGGGCACCACGGGGGCGCCGAAATGCATCGTGCATGGGGTCGGCGGCACGATTTTGCAGCATCTGAAGGAGCACCAATTGCATGCCGATGTGCGCCCCGGCGATCGCGTGTTCTTTTTCACCACCTGCGGCTGGATGATGTGGAACTGGCTGGTTTCCGCCCTGGCCTCGAAGGCAACAATTCTGTTGTTCGACGGCCTGCCGGCGCATCCCGACGGCAACATTCTGTTTGATTTTGCCCAGGAAGCGAAAGCGACCCATTTCGGCACCTCGGCCAAATGGCTGGATTCCATCGCCAAGGCCGGCATCGCGCCGATTGAAAGCCATGATCTATCGAAACTGCGCGCGCTGCTATCAACCGGTTCGCCCCTGTCGCCCCAGGGGTTTGATTACGTCTATGAAAAGATCAAGACAGACATCCATCTCGCCTCGATCTGCGGCGGCACGGACATTGTCTCGTGTTTCATGGGCGGGGTGCCCACACTGCCCGTTTGGCGCGGCGAGATCCAGGCGCCCAGCCTCGGCATGGCGGTCGAGGTCTTTGACGGCAGCGGCCAATCATTGCAAGCCGAACAGGGCGAATTGGTCTGTACGGCGCCGTTTCCCTGCATGCCCATCGGATTTTGGAACGATGACGACGGCAGCCGCTATCACGCCGCCTATTTCGACGTCTATCCCAATGTCTGGCGCCATGGCGACTGGGTCTCGTTCACCGAGCATGGCGGCATGGTGGTCTATGGCCGCTCCGACGCCACCCTGAACCCAGGCGGCGTGCGCATCGGCACGGCGGAGATCTACCGCCAGGTGGAGCAGTTGGAGGAGGTTCTGGAAGGCCTGGTGATCGGCCAGCAATGGGACAGCGATACCCGCATAATTCTGTTCGTCATCCTGCGCGAGGGTTTCAGCCTGGACGATGACTTGATCGGCCGCATCAAGCATCAGATCCGTACCGGCGCCTCGCCCCGGCATCTACCGGCCAAGGTGCTGCAGGTCAGCGACATTCCCCGCACGGTCAATGGCAAGATCACCGAAATGGCGGTGACCGAGGTCATCCACGGCCGCGAGGTCAAGAACCGCGAGGCCCTGGCCAACCCGGAGGCGTTGGAGCTGTACAAGAACATGCCCGAGTTGGCGGAATAGTTGCAAACCGACTATGCGGCCCTGGGGCTAACCTCGCGTTCGATCTTCTTGCGCAGGCCGTGCTCGGCAACATCAAGGTCATAGCGGGTTTGCAAAGCAATCCAGAACGCCGCGCTGGTGCCAAAATAACGACCCAGGCGCAGCGCCGTATCCGTCGTTACCGCGCGCCGCCCGCGCACGATATCGTTGGCCCGTGAACGCGGCACCTTGATAGCGTTGGCCAGCGCATAGACGCTGAGCCCCATGGGCTGCAGAAACTCGTCACGCAGGATCTCGCCCGGATGCACCGTCGGCAACCGGCGCCCTGTACCGATGTCGGAGAAGTCGATCTGGCGGTTTTCGAGATCTTCGCGGTTGATAGCCATGGTCCAAATCCCTAGTGATAGTCGACGATTTCAACGTTCAACGCCTCATGACCGGCCCAGACAAAACATAGCCGCCACTGATCGTTGATGCGAATGCTGTGCTGCCCGCGCCGGTCTCCGCGCAGCGCCTCAAGACGATTGCCAGGCGGGACACGCAGATCATCCAGCCGCGACGCCGCATCAATCATCAGCATCTTCGCACGCGCACGCCTTTGCAGCCGCGAAGGCAGACCACGAACGGCATAGCCAGCGAATATGGCCGCCGACCGCTTGTCCGAGAAACTCTTGATCATTGTAAATAGTATCGTACAACAGTACGTACTGTCAATCAGTACGAAAAAAAACATGGAGATGCAACGCACCTCGATTGTCGTATAAACTGAGGAAAATAGACGGAGGATTCCACGATGCGTAAGCGTACCACCACCCTGTTGCGAGAGCGGTTGGCGGAGCCTGGTATTCTGGTCAAACCGGGCGCCTTCAATGCCATGAGCGGACGGATTATCGAGGCCGCCGGCTTCAAGGTCATGGGGCTTTCGGGTTACAGCGTCTCGGCCTCGCTGCTAGGCAAGCCGGACGTGGGTCTGATCACCCTGGACGAGATGGTCACCACCACGCGCTATATCACTGCCGCCACCGATGTGCCGCTGCTGGCCGATGGCGATACCGGTTACGGCAACGCCATCAACGCCATGCGGACAACGCAAGAGTTTATCCGGGCCGGAGCGGCTGGCATGCATATCGAGGACCAGGTGGCACCCAAGCGGTGCGGCCACGTGGCCGGCAAGGAAATCATCCCGATCGAGGAAGCGGTGGGCAAATATGCCGCCTGCGCCCAGGTCCGCGACGAAATGGATCCTGATTTCCTGCTCATCGCCCGCACCGATGCCCGCGGCGTCGATGGCGGCAGCGTCGAGGAAGTGATCCGCCGGGCCAATGCCTATGCGGACGCCGGCGCTGACATGATCTTCCCCGAGGGCCTGATCACGGAAGAGGAAATCGCCCGCGTCTGCAAGGAGGTCAAGGCGCCGATCCACTATAACCGTACCGGCGTCTCGCCTTTCCTGAGCAAGCAGCGCCTGGAGGAACTGGGCGTTGCCATCGTCTCCAACGCCTCCGGAGCCCTGCGCGCGGCAACCCGAGGCATGTGGGATTATATGGAAGGCTTCGCGGCGGAGGATGTGGACTACGCCCTGCGCTTCCTGGAAGAGACCAAGGATCATCCCACGGGCAACATGCATGAATTCGTCGGCTTTCCGGAAATTCGCAAGCTGGAAGAAACCTATCTGCCCAAGGAAGACGTCATCGCCCGTTACGCCAATTCACTTGGATACAAACCATGAGCCGTACAGCCAAGGTAAAGGCATCTACCGCCATGCGGAAACTGGTGGAGGGCGACGAGATCTTCGTTCGGCCCGGCTGTCACGATGCCCTGTCCGCTCGGATCGCCGAAGCCGCCGGCTTCAAGGCCATCGTCATGTCCGGTTATGCTGTTTCCGTATCCCTGTTGGGCAAGCCCGATGTGGGCCTGATCACCTTGACCGAGACTGTGCGCATGTGCCGCTATATTTGTAATGCGGTCGACATCCCGGTGATGGCGGATGCCGATACGGGCTATGGCAATGCCATCAACGTCATGCGCACGGTGGATGAGATTATCAACGCGGGCGCGGGCGGGCTGTTTATCGAGGATCAGGTGGATCCAAAACGCTGCGGCCATGTCGCGGGTAAACAACTGATCCCGATCGAGGAAGCCGCCGGCAAGATCCGCGCCGCCGACAAGGTCCGACGCGAGCTTGACCCGGATGTCATCCTGATGGCGCGGACCGATGGACGCGGCGCCTTGGGCGGCAGCTTTCAGGAATCCCTGGACCGGGCCAAGGCCTACGCCGATGCCGGGGCCGATATTATTTTTCCCGAAGGCCTGATCTCTGCCGATGAAATCGCCACGATGGTTGACGAACTCGACGTACCCATCAGCTACAACCGCACCGGCGTCTCGCCGATGTTGAGCCTAGGGGAGTTGGAGCAGCTTGGCGTGCGCATGGTGGCCAATGCCATCGGCGCCTTCCGCGCCTCCAGCCGCGCCCTGTGGGACCATTTGGGCGAACCTGAAGGACCACCTGCGCAGATCGAGCCCAATGCTCAAATGGAACGCTTTCTACAAGCCGAAGGTCAGGAATAGCCATGGCTGAGAAAAGCAAACGCCTGAAGGCCCTGTTGGAAGCGCCTGAAATCCTTGTCATACCGGGGGTCTATGACGGCTATAGCGCCCGCCTGGCCGAGGCCGCCGAATTTACCGTAGCCGCGATTTCCGGTGCCGGTGTTTCGGAATCCCACCTTGGCTGGTCCGACATGGGGGTAATGTCGTTCAAGGACAATCTTGAAGCCTGCCGGGCCATCGCCGCCTTTTCCGGGCTGCCGCTTATCGCCGACGGCGATACCGGCTATGGCAATGCGACCACGGTGCACTTTACCGTGCGCGCGTTCGAGGCCGCCGGCGTGGCCGCCCTTATGCTGGAAGACCAGGTTTGGCCGAAACGCTGCGGCCACATGGCCGGCAAGCAGGTCGTGCCCGAAGCCGAAATGGTGCAAAAGATCAAAGCCGCCTGCGATGCCCGCATCGACCATGACTTCATCATCCGGGCCCGCACCGATGCCGCCGGGCCGTTAGGTGTGGGCGCCGCCATCGACCGCCTGAACGCCTACGCCGAGGCCGGCGCCGACACCCTGTTCGCCGACGCCCTGTTGAGCGCCGGGGATATCGAAGCGGTCGCCCGCAACGTGCCAAAACCGTTGACCGTGAACATGGGCCTGGGCATCCGCGCCCGTCCAACGACACCGCTGATCCATCCAAAGGATCTGCAGGCCATGGGCGTTGCCGCCGTCAGCTATCCGCGCCTTTTATCCACCGCCGCCGTACGCGGCATGATGAATGCCCTTGCGGCGTTCAAGGACATGCTGGACGGCACCGAGGCCGTGGATCGGCCGGATCTGCTGGTCGGATTTGACGAGATCAACAAACTGACCGGCTTTGATCATCTGACCAATCTTGACCTAACCTACGCACATGACCCGGAAGGAAGCGCCCATGGGCATGACGGCGATTGAGAAAATCCTCGCTCGCAACAGCGAACAATCAGAGGTGCGGCCCGGCGACATCGTCACCACTAAGGTCGAAACCGCAATCCTGTTCGACAACAATTTCATGGCCACCACCTGGCGCGAAATTCTCCACGTCCATGATCCCGACAAGGTCGTCGTGGTGTTTGATCACCGGGCGCCGGCCTCCCATGTGCTCAGCGCCCAGGCACACCAGACGGGCCGCGAGTTCGTCAAGCAATTCGGCATCTCGCGCTTTCACGATATCGGCTTCGACCAAGGCATCAGCCACGCCATCGTGGCCGATTACGGCTATGGCCTGCCGGGCACGGTGCTGTTGTGCAGTGACAGCCATACGTGCAGCGCCGGCGTCTTCAACCTGGCCGCCCGCGGTGTCGGCTCGCCGGACATGACCTATGCGGTGACCAAGGGCGAAACCTGGTTTCGGGTCGGCGAAACCGTGCGCTATGAATTACAGGGCGAACTGCGCCCCGGCGTCTCGGCCAAGGATGTTTTTCTGCATCTGGCCGGCACCTACGGTGATCATGCCACCCTGAACGTGGAATATGGTGGCCCCGGCCTGGCCGGGCTGTCGATCAATGCCCGGCGTACATTGACCACCATGAGCGCCGAGTTGAGCGTCGAATTCGCCACCTTTGAACCGGATGACGTGATGCTGGATTTCGTCCGGGCCCGGACCGAGCAGACATTGCAGCCGGTTTGGCCCGACGAAGACGCCCACTACACGGACAAGCGTGTCATCCAACTCGACCAAATCGAACCCTTGGTGGCCTTGCCCGATGCGGTGCTGAACAATTCCAAAGCGGTGGCGGACGTTTCGGGCCAGGCCATCGATCAGGCCTTTATCGGCTCTTGCGCCAACGGCACCCTGGATGACCTGGCCATTGCCGCCCAGGTGCTGGAGGGCAAGCGGGTGCATGACGGCGTGCGCCTGTTGGTCACCCCGGCGACGCAGAACATCTACCGCGAGGCCCTGCGCCGGGGTTATGTGCTTGCCATTACCGAGGCCGGCGGCGTCGTCACCAATGCCACCTGCGGCGCCTGTGGCGGCGGCAGTTTGGGCGTGCTGGGGCCGGGCGAAACCTGCATCACCGCTTCGACCCGCAATTTCAAGGGCCGCATGGGCGATCCGAAGGCGAAAATCTTCATGGCTTCGCCGGCGACCGTCGCGGCATCGGCCATTCAGGGCAGCATCGCCGACCCGCTGGAGTATTTCCAATGAACGCCACCGGACAGTTGAGCATGACGGGGCGCGTCTGGGTGGTCGGCGATAACATCAACACCGATTTGATTTTGCCGATCCAGGCCTATTATCTACCCGTCGACGAACAGCCGGCATGGGTCTTTTCCGCCAACCGTCCCGGCTGGTCCGATCAGGTTACGGCGGGCGACATTCTGATCGCCGGGCGCAATTTCGGGGTCGGCTCCTCCCGGCCCGCAGCACGCTCCCTAAAGAATCTCGGCATCGCCTGTCTGCTGGCGGAAAGCATCAACGGCCTGTTTTACCGCAACGCCATCAACTTCGCCCTGCCCGCCCTGGAAGCCCCCGGCATCACGGCGCTGTTTCAGGAAGGCGATACGGCGGAGATTGATTTCGAAACAGCCAAGATCACCAAGCCAGGGCGCAACGAGGCCCTTGAGGCCATAGCCATGCCGGATCAATTGCTCGACATACTCAAGGCTGGCGGAATTTACCCGCTGCTGCAGTCGGAAAATTTAATCGCATGAGCTTCTACCGACCATTACATCACGTCACACCGCGCCATGCGCCGTCATCCTTGGGCGGAGCGAAGCGGAGACCCGAGGATCCAGGGCCGCAAGCACTTGCGTTTATTGCCCTGGATTGCCGGGTCAAGCCCGGCAATGACTGAAACGGGCATGAGGCCGCTACATCATGTCACACACGGCGGATTGCCGAAGCTATTACCCAGGCAGTGCAAATTGATTACGATTACAGTACCCATGACAGTTTTCCGGGAAGGGCCCACCGATGGATTTTGAATTATCCGACGCACAACGCATGATCCTCGATTACGGCGGCAAGCTGGCGGAAACCTTCGACCGCAAGCAGTGGCTGGAATATTCCCGGCGCCATGAATTTCCCGAGCACATTTGGCGGCAGATGGGCGAGGATGGCTTCCTGGGCATGATGGTGCCGGAGGAATATGGCGGCGCCGGCCTGGGTATGTTCGAGATGTCATTGCTGATGGAAGGCATGTCGAACCACGGCATTCCCATGCAGCATCTTGTTGTTGGCCCGACCATGTGCCTGGCTCACATCGCCCGTCACGGCACCGAGGAGCAAAAGCGGCGCTATTTGGCCCCCGCCTGCGCCGGCAAGGAGGTCTGGTGTTTCGCCATCACCGAGCCGACAGCGGGCTCCAACAGCATGAAAATAACCACCTTGGCCAAGACCGCCGATGACGGCGATTTCAGGCTGAGCGGCCAAAAGGTCTTCATCACCGGTTCCGATGTGGCCGACTACGCCATGGTGGTGGCGCGGACCACGCCGTTTCAGGATGCCGCCAAGAAGACTGACGGCTTCACCTTGTTCATTGTCGATCTGAACGCGCCCGGCGTGACGCGCCAGCCCATGGATATGAGCATCGTTATTCCCGAACGCCAATGCGAGCTGTTTTTTGACGGCGTGGTCCTGACCCAGTCGGACGTTATTGGCGAGGTCGACAAGGGCTTTTCCATCCTGTTCGACACCTTGAACCCGGAACGCATTATTCTTGCCTCTATGCTGGTCGGCCTGGGCCGCTATGCCATAACACAGGCCGTGGAATACGCCTCCGAGCGGCAGGTCTTCGAAGCCCCCATCGGCTCCTACCAGGGCCTGCAGCATCCCCTGGCCGAGGCAAAGACGGAAATCGAGGTCGCCACCCTAATGACCTACAAGGCGGCCTGGGCCTTTGATAGTGAGCGCCCGGCGGCGGAATATTCCAACATGGCGAAATACTACGCCGCCGAGGCCGCCATCCATGCCGTCGATACGGCGGTGCAGTGTTTTGGCGGCAATGCCTACACCCACGAATATGGCATCTTCGATCTGTATCCCTTCGTTCGCATGTTGCGCACCGCGCCCTTGAACCGGGAGATGCTGCTCAACTATATCGGCGAAAAGGTATTGGGCCTGCCGCGGTCGTACTGACTGCCATCTGAACAAACGAAAGAACATCCATGGACGCGTTGTCGCCCGAAGAATTCGACCTCAACAAGGATGCCTATCTCGAGCGGATCGCCGATCTGCACGAAAGGCGCCAGCGCTCCCGCATCGGCGGCTCGGAAGCCAGCCGGGAGCGTCATATCAAACGGGGTCGCATGCTGCCCAGGGCTCGGGTCGATGCCTTGCTGGATCCGGGCTCGCCGTTTCTGGAGCTGGCGGAATTGGTGGGGGAGGGCTTTTACGACGGCGTGCCGCCGGGCGGCAGCATGATCACGGGCATCGGCCAGGTGCAAGGCCGACACTGCATGATCATCGCCAATGATTCCACGGTCAAGGGCGGCACCTATTTTGGCGCCACGGTGCGAAAACACACACGGGCACAGCGCATTGCCTGGCAAAACCGCCTGCCCTGCATCACCTTGGTGGATTCGGGCGGCGCATTTCTGCCGGATCAGGAAAACATCCATCCCGACGAACATCATTTCGGTTCGATCTTCTATAATCAGGTCGGCATGTCCGCCGAAGGCATTGCCCAGATCGCCGTGGTTCTAGGGCCATGCACGGCGGGCGGCGCCTATATCCCCTCCCTCTGCGATGAAGTGGTGATCGTGCGCGATCAGGCCTTCATGTACCTGGGCGGTCCGGAATTGACCAAGGCGGCAACCGGCGAGGACGTCGACCGGGATTCGCTCGGTGGCGCGCAGATGCATTCCTCCGTCTCCGGCGTCACCGACTATATCGCCGAGAACGACGAACATGCCCTGGCCATCACCCGGGACATCATGGCCGAGCTGGGTGAAGCGGCGCCCATGCGCTGGACGCCCAAGCCCTCGAAACCGCCGCGTCTAGACCCAAACGAGATTTACGGCCTGATCAGCCGGGATGCGCGCATTCCCACCGACAATCGCGAAATTCTGCTGCGCATGGTCGATGGCAGCGAGTTCCAGGAATTCAAGCCGCTGTATGGCGAAACGTTGATCTGCGGCTTTGCCCGCATTCACGGCTTCCAGATCGGCATTCTGGCCAACCAGGGCGTCTTTTTCACCGAGGCCGCCCTGAAGGGCACGCAGTTCATCGATATCTGCACCAAACGGGACATTCCGCTGTTGTTCCTCTCCGATGTCGCCGGTTTCATGGTCGGGCGCGAGGCGGAGGTCGGTGGCATCGCCAAGGCGGGCGCGAAATTCGTCACCGCCATGAGTTCGGCGGCGGTGCCGAAATACACCATCGTCACCGGCGGCGCCTATGGCGCCGGCTATCTGGCCATGTGCAGCCGGCAGTTCAAACCCCGCGCCCTGTTCATGTGGCCCCACAGCCGCATCGCCATCATGGGCCCGGAACAGGCGGCCAATACCCTGGCCATGGTCAAACGCAAGAACTTCGAAGCCAACGGCGTCGATTGGAGTACGGACGAGGAAGAGGAATTCAAGGCGCCGCTGCGGGCGGAATACGAACGCTTCGCCGATGCCTACAACTTCGCCGCCAATCTATGGGTCGACGGAGTGCTGGATCCATTGGAAACCCGGCATGCCCTGGGGCTGCTGCTGGACGTGGCCGCGCGCACGCCGGTCGAGGAAACCAATTTCGGCGTGTTCCGGATGTAACGAGGCGGTCGCAAGATATGTTCAAGAAAATCCTGATCGCCAATCGCGGCGAAATCGCCTGCCGCATCGCGCGCACCTGCCAACGTCTGGGCATCGCCGCCGCCACCGTGCATTCGGACGCGGACCAGGGCGCCCTGCATGTGCGCGAGGTCGGCGAGTCTGTCCACATCGGTCCCGCGCCGGCATCCGAAAGCTATCTCAATATTGAGGCCGTGATCGCCGCCGCCAAAGACGTTGGCGCCGATGCCATTCATCCCGGCTATGGCTTTCTGTCCGAGAATGCCGCCTTTGCCGAAGCTGTCACCGCCGCCGGCATGACCTTCATCGGTCCATCGCCAGATGTATTGCGCCAGTTCGGCGACAAAGCCGCCGCCAAGGCCGCCGCCGTAGCCGCCGGCGTGGCCGTGGTGCCGGGCAGCAAGGATGCCAGCGACGATCCAGACGCCATCATGGCCGAACTGCAGGCCATGACCCTGCCCGTATTGTTGAAGGCGGCAGGCGGCGGCGGCGGCAAGGGCATGCGTGTGGTCACGGACATGGGCGCGGCGGCGGCGGATATCGAGGCCGCCATGCGGGAAGGCCGGAATTCATTCGCCGATGGCCGCCTGCTGGTGGAGGAATTCCTGCCCGAGGCACGCCATGTTGAAGTGCAGATCCTGGGCGACGGCCAGGGCAAGGTGCTGCATCTGCTGGAGCGGGAATGCTCCCTGCAACGGCGACACCAAAAGGTGATCGAGGAGGCGCCGGCCCTCAATCTCTCGCCCGCCCTGCGCGCGCAATTGCTGGACAGCGCCGTGGCCCTGGGCCGCTCGGTCAGTTATCTGGGCCTGGGCACGGTTGAATTCATCGTCAAGGATGACCGGGCCTATTTCTTGGAGGTCAATCCCCGCCTGCAGGTGGAGCATCCGGTGACCGAGATGATCACCGGCCTGGACCTGATCGAATTACAGATCCTGGCCGTGGCCGGGCACGGTATCGCTCTGGATCGAGACGGCATCAATGCCTCCGGTCATGCGATCGAGGCGCGTATCTATGCCGAGGAGCCTGGCAACGGCTTTATGCCTTCAACGGGCAGCATTGATCAGTTGTCCCTGCCCCATGATGCCCTGCGCGTTGATACGGGCATCACCGCCGGCATGGCCATCACGCCCTATTATGACCCAATGGTCGCGAAATTGATCGCCCATGGAAAAGATAGAGCGGCGGCCCTGACCAGGCTTGTCGCCGGGTTGGAGCGTTTTTCAATTTCGGGCGTTGGCGACAACAGCGCCTTTCTACGCGCCCTCCTGCGCTCGGTGGAGATAAAGACCGGCGCCGGCGATACCGGCCTGATTGACCGCCAGTTAGACACATTGGTGGCTGGGGCTGTCCCAAATGGCGCCCGCATAGCCATGGCGGCCGCGATTTGGCTTAGCCAGACGCGGCGGCACGGCGGTACGGACATCTGGCAGAACGATGGCTGGCAGACCGGCTGGCGCCTGGGCGACGGCACCCCGGCCATGGCGAAGGCGCCAATCCTGCAAGCGCGGATCGGCGATGATACATGCGACATCAGTTTTGGCCCGCGTAGCGCGGATGGCGCCATGCTGATCGGCGTCGACGACAATGATTACCGCCTCGGCGTTGAAGCGCTGGGCGACAATGCCTTCGAGATTACGGCGGACGGGCGCAGCCGCACGGTCCGAGCCTGGCTGGGGGACGGCTGGATCACCCTGGATGACGGCGGCGACAATTTCACCGCCCAGTTGACGCCCTATCTGGACAGCGCCCGACAAGCCGCCTCCGCCGCATTCGGCGGCAGCGTCGAGGCACCGCTCATGGGACAGGTCCTGGCGGTGCAGGCGGAGGTCGGCGACACGGTCGACAAGGGCGAAGTGCTGGTGGTACTGGAAAGCATGAAGATGGAAATCCGCGTCACCGCACCAGGCGCCGGCACGGTCAAGGCCATCCATTGCCAGGTTGGCGGCAACGTGGAGCGCGGTGCCGTTATCGTCGAGTTGGAACTGATAGAATAGCCTCTTCGCCTTGACCATCGGTAGACTGCCCCCTACCCTCGCCACGCTAGAGCAGAAGCAGTCGAGGTCGCATGTCAGATAGAAGCGGGGCCACCGCCGTAGCGCTGGAAGATCCCAACGGCGAGGCCCCGAAGGCCGCCTGGCCGGTCCAGGAACGCTGGACCATCGGCCTGATTAGCGCCGGGCATTATCTTAGCCATTTCTACGGCCTGGCCCTGCCGCCATTGTTCCCGCTGCTAAAAGCGGAATTCGGGGTCAGCTATATGGAGCTGGGCCTGGCCATGACCGCCTATGCCTTCCTAGGCGGCATCGTGCAGGCGCCCGTGGGCTTTCTGGTCGACCGCCTGGGCCCGCGCCGGGTATTGCTGGCGGGACTTGGTGTGATGGCGGCCTCTATTCTGTTGATGGGTTTTGCCAGCCATTACTGGATGTTGCTGGTTCTTGCCGTGCTGGCGGGTCTGGGCAACAGCGTTTTTCATCCCGCCGATTACGCCATTCTATCTGGCTCGATCAATGACAAACGGCTGGGCCGCGCCTATTCAGTACATACTTTTTCGGGCTTCCTGGGCGGCGCCTGCGCGCCGGTGGCCATATTGGCCCTGGCGGGACTGACCGATTGGCGCACCGCACTGATTGTTTCCGGTTTGGCGGGGCTAATCGTTCTGGCGGCGATGGCATGGCGCTATGACGTCCTGGGCGGTGAAAACGAAGCTGATGGTACAAGTCCCGCCGATACCGCGCCCGCAACGGACGCCGGACTCACACAGAGAGGTCTGCGGTTGCTGCTTACGGCGCCGGTGCTGCTGTTTCTTGGATTCAACATCCTGTACGGCATGGCCACCGGTGGTTTGCTGGCATTCACGGTCAGCGCCCTGATGAATTTGCACGGCCTGGCCCTCGATCTGGCCAGCGGCGCCCTGACCGGGCATCTGTTCGGCGTGGTCGGCGGAATTTTATTGGCCGGCATCATCGCCGACCGATACCCGCGGCATCATGTCACCGCCGCCGGCGCCATGCTGCTGGCGGCAGCGGCGACGGTGCTGCCAGCACTCGTGAGCCCAGGCGGGGTAGCCTTGATTGTCATCATGATCGTCAGCGGCATCGGCCTGGGCGCGGTTTTGCCGCCCCGTGACTTGATGGTCCGTGCCCTGACCCCGCCGGGTGAAACCGGCAAGGTCTTCGGTTTTGTCTTTGTCGGTTATTCGGTTGGTATCAGCGTCGTGTCGGTGCTGTTCGGCTGGCTGCTGGACGGCGGCATGCCGGCCATGGTTTTCCTGATATCCGCCGCCTTCGCGATCCTGGCCCTGCTGGCGATCACCGCCGCGCATGCCCTGACGCCGCGACATGACTAGAACATCCAGGCCCGGAGACGATCCGGGCCTGGACATCAATTAATAGTGCCTTACGCCGCTTCAATCAGGCGGTCGTTGATGGTCAGGCCGTCGGCGGTGGCGGAAACGTTGAGGGTTTCGCCGTCAGCGATGGCGCCTTCCAGGATCAGATTGGCCAGCGGGTTTTGCAGCTGCCGCTGGATTGCCCGCTTCAGGGGCCGGGCGCCATAGACGGGGTCATAACCGGCCTTGGCCAGCCAATCCCGGGCCGCTGCATCCAGGGACAGTTCAAGCTGTCGATCCGCCAGCAAGGCCGCCAAATGGCGCAGCTGAATATCCACGATGCCGCCCATATGTTCGCGGGCCAGGCGGTGGAACAGGATGATCTCGTCCAGGCGATTGAGGAATTCCGGCCGGAAATGATGCTGCACCATGGCCATAACCTCGCCACGGGCGCTCTCGGAATCCTCACCATCAGCCAGAGCAGCCAGATGCTCCGAGCCCAGGTTCGAGGTCAGAACGATGATGGTATTGGTGAAATCCACCGTACGGCCCTGGCCATCGGTCATGCGGCCATCGTCCAGCACCTGCAGCAGCACGTTGAAGACATCCTGGTGGGCCTTTTCCACCTCGTCGAACAACACCACCTGATAGGGCCGGCGCCGCACCGCCTCGGTCAGGGCGCCGCCTTCGTCATAGCCAACGTATCCGGGCGGTGCGCCGATCAGGCGTGCCACGGCATGTTTCTCCATATATTCCGACATATCGATGCGGGTCATGGCGGCTTCGTCATCGAACAGGAATTCCGCCAGGGCCTTGCACAATTCGGTCTTGCCCACGCCGGTTGGTCCAAGGAACAGGAACGACCCGATTGGCCGGGATGGATCCTGCAACCCGGCACGGGCCCGGCGCACGGCGTTGGAGACGGCGGACAACGCCTCTTCCTGGCCGATTACCCGGCTGCCAAGGCGCTGTTCCATCGCCAGCAGTTTGTCCCGTTCTCCGGCCAGCATCTTTTCCACCGGAATACCGGTCCAGCGGGCCACGACGGCGGCGATATCCTCTTCACCCACGACCTCGCGCAGCATCGCGCCATTGCCGTTATTGCCAACGGCCTCGGCCTCTTCAATGCGCTTGATCAGATCCGGAATGACGCCGTAGGTCAGCTCGGACGCCTTGCCCAGATCGCCCTGTCGTTGCGCGGTCTCGGCCTCCAGGCGGGCATGGTCGAGCTGTTCCTTCAGCTCCTGCGCCTCGCCCAATTTATCCTTTTCGCCCTGCCAGGCCGCCGTCAAGGCGGTCGAGCGTTCTTCCAAGTCCGCCAACTCACCCTCCAGCTTCTCCAGCCGGTCGCGGGAGGCGTCGTCTTCCTCTTTCTTCAGGGCTTCACGCTCGATCTTCATCTGGATGATGCGCCGGTCCAGCTCGTCAATTTCCTCGGGCTTGGAATCCATTTCCATGCGAATACGGCTGGCCGCCTCATCCATCAGATCGATGGCCTTGTCAGGCAAGAAACGGTCGGTGATATAGCGGTTCGAAAGGGTCGCCGCCGCCACCAGGGCACCGTCCGAGATACGCACGCCATGATGCAGCTCGTACTTCTCGTTCAGACCGCGCAGAATGGAAATGGTGTCTTCCACCGTAGGTTCCAGCACCATGACGGGTTGGAAACGCCGCGCCAGGGCGGCGTCTTTTTCAATATGCTTGCGGTATTCATCCAACGTGGTGGCGCCAACGCAATGCAATTCGCCCCGCGCCAGGGCCGGTTTCAACAGGTTGGAGGCATCCATGGAGCCCTCCGCCGCACCGGCGCCGACCAGGGTATGCAATTCGTCAATGAACAGGACGATTTCGCCCTCGGCCGACTCGACTTCGGCCAACACTGCTTTCAGCCGCTCCTCGAACTCGCCACGGAACTTAGCGCCCGCGATCAGGGCGCCGAGATCAAGCACCAGCAGGCTTTTGTTCTGCAGGCTTTCGGGCACATCGCCATTCATGATGCGAATGGCCAGGCCCTCGACAATCGCCGTTTTGCCCACACCTGGTTCGCCGATCAACACCGGATTGTTCTTGGTCCGCCGCGAAAGTACCTGCACGGTGCGGCGGATTTCCTCGTCCCGGCCAATCACCGGATCCAGCCGGCCCTCGCGCGCTGCCTCGGTCAGGTCGCGGGCATATTTCTTCAGGGCATCGTAGGCATTTTCCGCCGTCGCGCTGTCCGCCGTGCGGCCCTTGCGCAGATCATTGATGGCGGTATTGAGATTCTGCGGCGTCACGCCGGCTTTTTCCAGGACCGTAACGGCGGGCGTGGAGGTCGCCAGCGCGAGGGCCAGCAGCAGCCGCTCGGCGGTAACGAAACTGTCGCCTGCCTTTTCGGCGACTTGCTCGGCGGCTTCGAACAGGCGGGTCATTTCAGGCGCCATATACAATTGCCCTGCACCGCTGCCCTCGACCTTGGGCATCTTATCCAGGTTGGCTTCATTGGCGCTGCGCGCCGCTTTCACATCACCACCCGCCGCCGCGATCAACGAGGCAGCCATGCCTTCCTCGTCATCAAGCAGAACCTTGAGCAGATGTTGCGGGGTGAATTGCTGATGGCCGGATCTTTGAGCCAGAGTCTGCGCCGCTTGCACGAAACCGCGGCTGCGTTCGGTATACTTTTCGAAATCCATTTTTTACATCTCCGTTCAAGCACGCCTTGGGGCAGCTCCCAACGTACACCCCGCAGAAATTGGAACATACAATCGGCAAGCCTGCCATCAACGCCTTGCAGTCAATGCCCGGTCCTTCTATGAAGCAACCACGGCAGTCCATAACATAGTCTGAATATGGTGTTGCCGTGGCGCAACACAAGTCCCTATCGCGTTGCAAAACAACAGTTTTTATTTGAGAAAAATATGAGCCGTATCGCCCAAATCTACCGTTATCCGGTTAAGGGTTTAAGCCCGGAGCCAATGTCCAAGGCGGAACTGTCGCCGGGCCGGGCCATTCCGTTGGACCGAGCCTTTGCCCTGGCCCATGGTTCGACCCAGTTTGATGCCGTCAATCCGAAATTTCTGCCCAAGAGCAAATTCCTGATGCTGGCGCGGAACGAGCGTCTGGCCGCACTGCGTTGCCGCTATCATGATGAAAGCCAGGAATTGATTATCGAGCGCGAAGGCAAGCAGGTGGCCCGCGGCCGTCTCGACATGCCCGTGGGGCGGCAGATGATCGAACAGTTCTTCGCCGCTTACATGGGCGACGAAGTCCGCGGCAGCCCGAAATTGCTGCGCGCGCGCAATCATACTTTTTCCGACATGCCGCGCCATTGCATCTCGTTGATCAATATCTCCAGCCTGCGAGAGTTGGAACGGGTGATGAAGACGCACCTGGATCCGTTACGCTTTCGTGCCAATCTGTATTTTGATACCGGCCTGCCGTGGCAAGAGTTCGATTGGTGCGAGGAAGGCGGCGGCGCTGACATCAAGATTGGCGACGAAGTCGTGGTTCGGGCCTTTTCGAGAACCCAGCGCTGTGCCGCCACAAATGTGAACCTGGAAAACGCCACCCGGGACGCCAACATACCGCTGCAACTGGAACAGGCCTTCGGCCATGCGGATATGGGTATCTACCTCGAAGTCATCCAGGGCGGCACCATCAAGCCCGGCGACGCGGTGATACCGGCGGAATAAGTCAGACTGACGTTAGTTAGACTCCGCATCCTCGGTGACAGCGGCAACCGACGGCGCCGGCGTTTCGCTCTCCACCACCACCGCTTCGGGCGCGGCTTCGAGGTCTGCTTCAGGTGCCGGCGTTTCGGCGGCTTCCGGCGCCTGTACCGGGCGGCGGCGGCGTGATTGCCTGCGGGGCGCGGCCTCTGCCGTATCCGCACCATCACTATCCTGATTATCCTTCTTTGGCCGGCCCCGGCCCCGGCCATTGGCGCCGCGCGCCTTGCGGCCACTTTCCGACATGGCCGCCAATTCCGCCGGGTTCATGGGCGCGGAACGCTGCTCCTCACCATCAACGACACGCGCCTCCTCGACGAACGACGTTGGCTCCACTTCCGCGCCGGCATCTTGCACCGTGTCCGTGTCCGTGCCCGAGCCCGAGCCCGAGCTTGTGCCCGTGCCCGCACTCGTATCCACGTTCAACGTGGCATCGTCATCCAGGCTTTCCGTGGCTGCGACGACTTTCGCCTCCTCCACCGGTGCGCCTTCTTCTCCACTGGGTTTTCTGCCATCACCCTCGGCGGCGGCATTATCATTGCCGCGGCCGCCGCGGGACTGCTGCCCCCGGCCCCGGTTGTCGCGCTGCTGCTCACCCTCGCCAGCCTGTTGCTGCTGCTGTTTGGTGGCCTGCATCAGGCGGTAATAATGCTCGGCGTGCTGAAAGAAATTCTCCGCCGCCACGCGATCACCGGACAACACCGCATCGCGGCCCAAGGCCATGTATTTGTCATACACCGCCGACGCGGTACCCCGGACTTTTATGTCCGGTCCGCTGCTGTCGTAGCTTCGATTTGGGGAGTTGTTAAACCCCCTGCGACCGCTGGGACGGCCACGTCCCCTTCTTTGGGGTCCGCTCTGTCTCATAGCACCGTCTTGAGTTGTGTCTACAATTCGAACGCCAATTCAAGGTTCCCAAGGTCGATATATCGGACCGCTGGTTTTACCCCAACCCTGCCGTTGTATCGCCAACGGCGGATCTTTCGCCAATATCTTCAATCGAAGTTAGACACGCCGTTTGCTTTCAGGTTGTCTGTATTTTGCCGGCCTAGCTAATTGGCCTCAGATTTCCAGACTGCAATGTGGGTATGTCTCTTGGGAACCGCCCGTCCCGTCACGACAGTGTTCCTACTGATCGCGATGGCCGTTCCTTGCCGTTCGCTGACGAACCTAGCCCCTGGCGGCACAAAAACCAACCCTTTTTTTAAACAACGCTGTTATACCGGGACGGATACAACCAGACAGCGTTCCACACCGGCCAGATCGGCATGGCAACTTTCAACGGTCATGCCGGCCAGCATTATGATCTGTTCCAGGTCCGAAGTCTGTCCTTGGCCACACTCCAGCACCGCCCGCCCGCCAGGCCGCAGCAGCCGGCGCAGATCCGGCACCAAGGCGCGGTAGGCCGCCAGGCCGTCGCCGCCGCCATCCAGTGCCAGGGCTGGATCATGACAACGCACTTCCGGTTCCAGGCCGGCCATATCGGCGGTTGCAATATAGGGTGGATTGGCGACGATCATATCAAAACGCCCCGCTGGGCCCCCAGAAAGGCCTCCTGCTAGGCCCGTTGCCCAATCGCCAACCATGAAACAGGCCCGCCCAGAAAGATCCAAGGCGCGGGCATTCTGGCGGGCCTGGCGGGCGGCGGCGGGAGATATATCGACGCCAAGGCCATGGGCCCGCGGCCGCTCCACTAAAAGAGCCAGCAGCAGGCAGCCCGAACCGGTGCCGAAATCCACGATCTCATAAGGCGCATTTTCATCAGGCAGATGTGCCAGCGCCGCCTCGACAATGGTTTCGCTATCGGGGCGCGGGTCGAGCACCGCCGGCCCGATGCTCAGATCCAGGCTCCAAAATTCCCGCCGGCCCAGCAGACGTGAAACCGGCTGGCGCGCGGCACGGGCCATGATCAATTTGGCAAATGCCCTGGTTTCGGCTCCGTTCAGCCGCCGTTCGGCATCGCGGATCAGGGTTAGACGGTCGCCGCCGATCGCGTGCGCCAACATAAGCCCAGCATCCAGCATGGCATTCTCGACGCCAGCCTCCCGTAATTTTCGGCCAGCCGCCGCCAAGGCCTGGCGCAAGGTCAAATCTGAGGGAAAACCGCTAGAGCGCATTTGAATAATATGCGCTCAAACTCTTAAGAGTAGAGCAATTGAAAATTACTCTGGCATCAGCCATGATCTTCCAGATCGGTCAGCAGGCTTGCCTGATGATCCGCGATCAGGGCATCCACCACTTCATCCACCGCCTCGCCGCTCATCATTTTTTCCAGCTTATACAGGGTTAGATTGATGCGGTGATCGGTGACCCTGCCCTGGGGGAAATTATAGGTGCGAATGCGTTCCGAGCGGTCGCCGCTGCCAACCTGCTCCTTGCGTGACGAGGCGCGTTCACCTTCGACCTTTTGCCGCTCAGCATCATACAGGCGGGCGCGCAGGACCTTCATGGCCTGGGCCCGGTTTTTGTGTTGCGACTTGTTATCCTGGCATTGCACCACGACGCCGGTCGGCAAATGCGTGATGCGAATGGCCGAGTCGGTCTTGTTGACGTGTTGGCCGCCGGCGCCCTGGGCACGATAGGTATCCACGCGCAGGTCGGATGGATTGACCTCGATATCCACCTCTTCGGCCTCGGGCAACACGGCGACGGTGGCGGCGGACGTATGGATACGGCCCTGAGATTCGGTTTCAGGCACCCGTTGCACCCGGTGTACGCCGGATTCAAATTTCAGCTTGGCGAACACGCCCCGGCCGGTGATCGAGGCCACGGCATCGCGGATGCCGCCCAGATCAGAACCGCTCATATCCATCAGCTCGAATTTCCAGCCGTTGATCTCGGCATAGCGTTGATACATACGCAACAAATCCGCCGCGAACAGGGCCGCCTCATCGCCGCCCGTACCCGCGCGCACTTCCAGAATGGCGTTTTTGGTATCAGCGGCATCCTTGGGCAGCATGGCGATTTGCAAGGCGTCTTCCAATGCCGGCAGCCGCTCCCGCGCCGCCGCCATTTCCTCGGTCGCCAACTCGCGCATTTCCGCATCGCTGTCAGGGTCAGCCACCATGCCGCCCAAATCGGCAATTTCCATGCGCAGATCACGCACCGCCTGGGCTGTCTTGGCCACCGGCAACAATTCCGCATACTCCTTGGATAGGCGCACGAAATCGTCGCTCGCACCGCCCTCGGCCATGGTGGCTTCAAGCTCCGCCAGGCGCTTTAGGATGCCATCTATTTGTTCTTCACCGATCATGCGGGCAATTTTCGCAGATGCACGGCTATGTCGTCCAGGGCCACGTCCTGCTGGCCGCCGTCATCAAGATCCCGCAAGGTGACGACACCCTTGGCGATTTCATCCTCGCCCAGGATCAAGGCCGCCCGGGCGTTCTGCTTGTTGGCCCGCTTCAGGCGCCGGCTGAGATTGCCGCGAAACGCCATATCCACCGTGAAACCGTCCCGGCGCAGGCCATGACAGAGTTTAAGCGCCAGACGCTCCGCCGCATCGCCCATGGGCACGAACGCGATGGGACGCACGGGCGCCGGCGCATGGGCTGCCAGCATGCCAAGCCGTTCAATCCCCCCGGCCCAGCCGATCCCCGGCGTCGGCGGCCCGCCCAGCATCTTTATCAGGCCGTCGTAGCGCCCGCCCGCGATCACCGCACCCTGGGCGCCCAAGGCATCGGTGACAAATTCAAAGGCGGTATGGGTGTAATAATCCAGCCCGCGCACCAGGCGTTGGTTCAAGTTGTAGGCGATACCGAGGGTGTCCAAGCCCTCGCAAACGGCGGCGAAGAAGTCTGCGGACGCGGAATTCAGAAATTCCGCCATCAGAGGGGCGTCGGCGACGATTTCACGGTCGCCATCATCCTTAGAATCCAGGATACGCAGCGGATTGCGGCCCAACCTGTCGACGCTGTCTTCGGAAAGTCTGTCCTTGTGATCGGAAAAATAGGCCACCAAGGCATCGCGATAGACCAGCCGGCTTTCCGGATCGCCCAGGGTATTCAGTTCCAATTCACAGCTGTCGAGGATGCCAAGATCGTGGAGAATTTCCGCACCCAGGGTGATGATTTCGATATCCGCGCCGGGGCCTTCCACGCCCAGGATCTCCGCATCGATCTGGTGGAACTGGCGTTGGCGGCCTTTTTGCGGCCGCTCATAACGAAAAGCCGGGCCATGGGCGAAAAACTTCAATGGCAGGTTCTGTTGCATGCCGCCCGAAATAAAGGCACGGCAAATGCCGGCGGTGAATTCCGGACGCAGGCTGATATCCTCGCCGCCATTGTCGGTGAAGGAGTACATTTCCTTGCGCACCACATCCGAGCCCTCGCCCATGGTGCGGGCAAACACGGGGGTAAATTCAAAGATCGGCGGATCAATATCCTCGTAACCGTAGCGCAAAGCACAATCGCGCGCCGCCGCGACAACGTAATTATGCGCCGCCGCCGTCTCACCGACCAGATCGTGGGTGCCGCGCACTGATTGAATTTTCGCCATAACCCGCCTTACTCCGCCGCCGCAGCGTGCAACTGGGCAATTTTCTTTTCAACTAATTCGACCACATGGTCGACAAAGCCCTCGTCACCTATCTTGTGATCGGCAACGCCGCTTAGATACACCATATGGGTGCCCCGGCCGCCACCCGTGACGCCGATATCGGTTTCTTTCGCCTCGCCGGGGCCGTTAACCACGCAGCCCATGATCGACAGGGTCATGGGCGTGGCGATATGGGCCAGTCGCTGCTCCAATGCCTCGACCGTCTTGATTACCGGAAAGGCCTGCCGGGCACATGACGGACAGCTTACGATGGAAACACCGCGATGGCGCAGGCCCAGGGCTTTCAGAATTTCAAAGCCGGCATGAATTTCCTCGACCGGATCGGCGGACAGCGAGACCCGGATGGTATCGCCAATCCCCGCCCACAACAGGTTACCCAGGCCGATCGACGATTTGACCGTCCCGCCGCGCAGGGCGCCGGCCTCGGTAATGCCCAGATGCAGGGGATAGTCGCAGGCCTCGGCCAGGGCCTGATAGGCGGCGACGGAAAGGAATACGTCCGATGCCTTGACCGAAATCTTGAAGTCTTCGAAATTATTGTCTTCCAACAGGCGCGCGTGGTTTAGGGCGCTTTCCACCATGGCCTCCGGGCAGGGCTCGCCATAGCGTTCCAGAAGTTCCTTTTCCAGGCTGCCGGCATTGACGCCGATGCGCATGGAACAGCCGTTGGCGCGGGCCGCCTGGACAACTTCGCGCACCCGGCTTTCGGCGCCAATGTTACCGGGATTGATCCGCAGACAAGCGGCACCATTGTCCGCCGCCTCCAATGCGCGGCGGTAATGGAAGTGAATATCGGCGATTATCGGTACCGTGGTCTGATCAACGATCTGGCGCAAAGCCGCTGAGGACGCCTCGTCGGGGCAGGAAACCCGAACGATATCGGCGCCGGCCTCTTCCAAGGCATGGATTTGTGCCACGGTGGCAGCCACATCATGGGTCAGGGTCGTGGTCATGGACTGCACCGAGATCGGCGCGCCACCGCCAACGGCAACGCCGCCGACCATGACTTGTCGGCAAGCCCGGCGGTGAATATCGCGATAGGGACGCAGGCTCATGGAATAGCGCTCATATTAGTTGGCCGGTCGACACAGCCGTGGACCGGTCCGGGGGATGCAATAGCAATAATTTGCCGCCGATAAAAGGCCTCAGCGTACTTCCGGGCGGGGATCCTCGGCTGCCTGCAATTGCCCGCGCAGATGATCCGCATTCAGTTTGATGTTGCGGCGCACCTGTCCCATGGGACCAAGCGTGCCCAATGCCTCGCCATCCACCATGATTTCAATGGCACCCGCATTGCCGGTCATCAGGACCAGATCGGTGCGGTTTGGCGCGTGATAGCTGTCGCCCGGACGCAGCATGCGGGTCAGCAGCAATTCGTTATTGGCACCCTGTATCTGCACCCAGGATTCGGCCCGTGCCCGCAGCACCACACGGACATCGCGGTTCGAAGCGCCGTAGGTTTGCGGACGATAACTCAGGCTGTCAGACGACGCCGTCAGCGAGGCGACACCGGTGCCGCCACCGGATGCGTCGTCACCGCTGCCCTCTGAAAGGGGCCGCGCCGGCGCCGCGGGCGCGGCGGGCGGCGGCGGCGGCGCAATGGCGGCCTGGATCGACGGCATGGCGGGCGCCGTATCAACATCGCTGCCCTCACGCACGGGCGTCGGCGAGGGGGAGGGCGAGGAGGAAATGGATGGCGTGGTATCTTGCACGTCTGGCTGCGCCATGGATGCCTCCGCTGTCGTCGCGGCAGGCGTGCCTTGCTCCCCGGCAACCGGCTTGGGCGCGGAATCCGAGGTATTTGATACCGTTTCGGTTACGGTTTCGCTGGGTTTCTCAGTAGATCCCTCGCTGGAGACTTCAGCGGCCGCCACAGTGGGCGTATCGGTGGGCGTATCGGTGGACGTATCTGTCGACGCATCAGCAGCCTGCGTGGCCGAACCCGCCGTTGCCGGTATTTCACCGATGCTGACAGCTGAATCTGTTTCAGCCGCCGTGCCGCCCGCATCGACGGAGTTCGCCAGGCCACTGACATCGGCCGCGGCGGCACGTTCACCCTCGCCAGGCTCTGCTTGCACTTCCACGGCGGCCTGATCAGACGAATGTTCGGGCGCCCGGTCCGCAGGCTGGACGGAAGAATGCGCCGGCGATTGGCTTGTGGACTGAATTGTGGACTGGACCGTAGATTGCACCGGATCATTCTGGGGCTGAATAGCGGCCATCGAAGCCGTGGCGCCGGCGTTTCCAGCACTACCGGCTTGATTATCGCCAGGCTCGGATTGTTCTTGCTCCGCTTGCGGCGCAGAGGCCTCGGGCGAAGGTGGCGTCATTGCCGCCGCCGTGGTCGGCGCCGTGGCCGTTGTTGTCGGGGCCGCCGTTACTTTTTGCGGCGAGGCCTCAACCGGTTTTACGGTTTCCGTGGCTGCCTTGTAGGGCGTCAACCGCTGTGGCGGCTCGGCCACGGCCTCGATCGGGACAAGATCGCGCTGTTCAAGGAAAATCCATGCACCATAAACGGCACCGGCCACCAGCAGGGATATCAGGGCCAGGCTCAGGCCGGGACGCCGGGCCTCTTCCAAGGGTTCAGGGAAAACCAAGCGGCGCTCAACGGGCGTCAGGGTCGCCTCGAGCTTAAATTGACGAATAATCTCTTCACCATCCAGGCCCAGAAACTCGCTGTAAGTGCGCAGAAAGCCAATGGCATAGGTAGGGCCCGGCAAATCGTCGGTCCGGCCTTCTTCCAACGCCTCCAGATATGTTTGCTGGATACGAAGGGTAGCAGCGACATCCGCGATCGAAAGATTCCGGCGTTGCCGTTCGGCCCGCATATCCGCACCGATGCCATCATAGACATCTTCGTCAACCGGCTCGTCAATTTGTTGCAAATGCAACCCTCGTGTGGTTCCACGCAGCCAGGCGCCTTTTTTATGCAGCGAACCTGGCTCCGCACCCTCGGGCTGCTCATCCACAATCTTCCGATCAGTCATGGCATCTTCTTCCAGATTGAGTTCCGCCGGCCAGACAACGCGCACCGTACATAATATCCCCCATGCCATCGTTCAAGCCAATGACGGCACGCTGTGGATAACTTAATAATAAGATTTTATCAGATATGGAAAAATCAAGCAAATGCAAAGGTTTAAATTGAAACGTTATGATCTTGGGCAAACTTAGCCAAAGACGCGCGCAAACTATGCTCCGGAGAATCGTAAATTTCGTGCATAAATTCCTGCAAAGCCGGCACATCAAGGCTCCGCACCATCATTTTTACCGCCCCGATTGATGCCGCGCCCATGGAAATACTACGCAGGCCCAAACCAATTAGGGCCATGGCATCGACCGGCCGGCCGGCTGCTTCACCGCAAAGACTAACCGGTACGCCGGCGGCGGCGCAACGCTGTACAATGTCGCGCACGATTGACAGGGCCGAGGGGCTCAATTCGTCATATCGGTTGGCCAGGCGCGGATTGCCCCGGTCCGCCGCAAACAGAAATTGCATCAAATCATTGCTGCCGATGGAAATAAAATCAACCAGCGGCAATAAGGCGGGCAATTGCCAGGCAAGGCTGGGGACTTCCAACATGGTGCCGACCCGAAGCGATGAAGGTCCATTTTCGCCCATACGATGTTGGCGCTCGACCTCTCGGTCCAACAGGGCGCGGGCCGCCACGAATTCCGAAACTTCGGCGATCATTGGGAACATCACCGCCAAGGGCCGGCCCGAGGCCGCCTTCAGCAACGCCCGGATTTGCATGCGCAGCAACACAGGCCGGTCCAGGGACAGCCGGATCGCCCGCCAGCCCATGGCCGGGTTCTGTTCGTCGTCATAGCGGGTCAAATAGGGCAGCATCTTGTCGCCGCCCACATCAAGGGTGCGGAAGACGACCGGACGTTCGCCGGCCTGATCGAGCACCCGGCTGTAAAATTCGGTTTGCATGGAAACCGTCGGCAAGGTGGCTCGGACCATGAAATGCAGTTCGGTGCGGTATAACCCTATACCATCCGCGCCGGTTTCACCCAGATGCGGCAGATCGGCCAGCAAACCCGCGTTCAGGTTCAGATGAATACGGGTCCCGTCCTTGCTGACCGCCGGCTTGTCCCGCAGCGCGGCATAGCGGGCGGCGCGGGCCTGGCGCAGTTCCAGGTTGGCGCCAAAGGCTTCCAGCGCGTCGGCGCCGGGACGGACGAACAATTGGCCATTGTCGCCGTCAACGACCAGATCATCGCCGGCATCGACCAGGTCCAGCAGATTGTCCAAACGCCCAATGACGGGAATCTGCAGGGCACGGGCGACAATGGCCACATGCGAGGTTGGCGAGCCTTCTTCCAGCACCAGGGCCTTGATCCGCTCTACGTCATAGTCAAGCAGCTCCGCCGGACCCATGTTCCAGGCCACCACCACGGCCTGATCAGGTAAATCGTCATCGCTCAACTGCCCGCCATTCGTGGTCAAATGACGCATCAGGCGATTGGATAAATCCTCCAGATCGTGCAGCCGTTCGCGCAGATAGGCATCGCCGATCTCCGACATGCGGGTTCGATTTTCTACCTGCACCCGTTCCACCGCCGCCTCCGCCGTCAGGCCGCTTTGTACCGCTTCGTGCATCCGCGCCGTCCAGCCCTTGTCGTGGGCGAACATGCGATAGGTTTCCAGGATGTCGCGGGACTCGCCACCAGGTTCGGCGATCGCCGCCTGCAACATGCCATCAACCTGACTGCGCAGCTCGGCCATGGCTGTATTCAGGCGCTCGGCCTCCACATCGACATCGTCGGCGACATGCTGCTCCACAACGATACGTGGTTCATGCAGGACCGCGACACCACGGGCCAGCCCTTCATTCAACGCCAACCCGGCCAGACGCCGGGGCAGGCCATCGGAGCCAATGGTGCCGACGCCCGGGACTTCCTCCTGCAAGGCGCCGCCGACCATTTCCGCCAAGACCATGGCGATGGTCTGCATGGCCTCGATCTCATCGTTCACATAGTCGCGGTTGGTTCGGTTCTGCACCACAAGCACACCCACGACCCGGCCGCCGCGCAGTACCGGTACCCCCATCAGTGAGTGGTAGTCTTCCTCGCCGGTTTCCGGGCGAGCCGCAAAATTCGGATGCGAGCGCGCCTCGGACAAGGCCATGGGTTTGGCCAATTGGGCGATCTGGCCGACCAGGCCTTCACCAACCCGCAGCGTCGTCTGATGGATGGCGCCGCGTTTCAAGCCCTCGGTGGCGAACAGTTCCAGCACGCCATCGCGCACCAGATAGATCGAACAGACCTCGGCCACCATGTTGGCGGCGATAACGGACACCAGTTGGTCCATCCGCTCCTGAGCAGCCCCGGAACCGGCCATGACCTCGCGCAGGCGGCGCAGCAGAATGCGCGGCCCTGATACACCCGCGGGGCTCACGCCCGGCACTCCGAAAGGGAACTACCGCGGACATTGGCCGGAGTTATTTGCACAAACAGGCTCAAACGGCATCCAATCCATATGCGGAATGCAGGCTGCGTACGGCAAGTTCGGTATATTCGGCGCCGATCAGCACTGAAATCTTGATTTCCGAGGTCGAAATGGCGTGGATATTGATGCCCTTCTCGGACAGGGCCGAGAACATCCTCTGGGCCACGCCGGCATGACTGCGCATACCGACGCCGATGACCGAGACCTTGACCACCTCGCCATCCGCAATCACTTCCTGAAAGCCGATGGCGTCGCGATGCTGGGCCAGGATGCCCTGTACCCTGGGCAGATCACCCCGCGACACGGTAAAAGTCATATCGGTGCTGGTGCCGTCGGGAGAGGCGCTCTGCACGATCATATCCACATTGACATTGGCCTCGGCCAGGGGGCCGAAGACAGCCGCCGCCACGCCGGGCCGGTCGGAGACATGCAATAAGGTTACCTTGGCCTCATCGGAGGCATAGGTAATGCCACTGACCACCGCTTGTTCCACGATTTCATCCTCGTCAACAACTAAAGTACCGGGAGTATCATTGAAGCTGGAGAGCACCTGCACCCGCACCCGGTGGTTCATGGCCAATTCGACCGATCGGGTTTGCAACACCTTGGCGCCTTGGGACGCCATTTCCAGCATTTCCTCGTAAGTTATTCTATCAAGTTTTTGCGCCGCCGTCACGATACGGGGATCGGCGGTGTAAACCCCGTCAACATCCGTGTAGATATCGCATCGATCCGCGCCCAAGGCGGCGGCCAGGGCCACGGCGGTGGTGTCGGAGCCGCTGCGCCCCAGCGTGGCGATGCGGCTTCTAGGTGAAATCCCCTGAAAACCGGCCACCACGGCAACTTCGCCTGCCTCCATGCGCTGAATTATATCCGCCCCGTCAATATCCACGATGCGGGCGCTGCCATGTACGTCGTCCGTACGGATGGGAACCTGCCAGCCCTGCCAGGAACGGGCCGATACGCCCCTTTCCTGCAATGCCATGGCCAGCAGGCCGATGGTGACCTGTTCGCCCGTGGAGACCACGGCGTCGTATTCCCGCGCATCATGCAGGCTGCTCATTTCCCGGGTCCACTCAATCAGCTGATTTGTGGTTCCCGCCATGGCGGACAGCACCACCGCGATCTGATTGCCCTCGCCCGCGATCCTGGCCACACGATCCGCGACATGACGCAGGCGCTCCACGTCAGCCACGGACGTGCCGCCAAATTTCATTACTATTCGTGCCATAACCTCACCTGGCGGCCACTAACAACAGTCACCGCCCACTATTCCCTCGCCGCGCGGCTCTTTGCCGCCGCTGGCGCGGCTATACATACTCAAAGGTCAGGATTCTTACAAGTGAGGGGACGAGTTAGGCGCAAAAGAGTGTGTTTCAGGGCCGTAATGGCATCCTCGGGCGCCCCGAAGCCGACAAAAATGCAAGACCCGCCGGGGTTACCCGCACCATGGCCCCCAAACCATCCTGATTTTCGCGGCATAGCAGCTTTTGTTCCACCGCGTCCTCCCATATGGGCAGGCGCGGGCATGATGTGCGCCATGCCGACATGACCTCTTCATAGGGACGGGGTTGAACGGCAACCCATTCCACCAGGTCAAGTACCAGCGCCTCATTCGCGATCGCCATTGTGCTCCCCTTTATCCTTGTACGATGGCAAACATATGGTATCGAAATACGATTTTGAAAGTATGCTAGCATCCAACAACAGCATGCCGAATATCGCAAAAAGGACGGCCATGGCGCAGGCGAGCAGCATAGACCCGGTCGAGATTGACCGTTTTGCCCAATTGGCGGCGGAATGGTGGGATGCGGACGGCGCAATGTCGCCGCTGCATCGTCTTAACCCGCCCCGCCTGCAATATAGCCGCGAGAGGCTTTGTGAGCAATTTTCCCTGGACCCCACGGACCTGCGCCCCCTAAAAGGCCTGAATTTGCTGGATGTGGGCTGTGGCGGCGGCCTGCTGTCGGAGCCCTTCGCGCGCATGGGCGCGACCGTCGCCGGCATCGATGCCGCCGCCGAGAACATCGCCGCCGCCCAAAGCCACGCCGCCGCCGTTGGCCTGGAGATCGATTATCGCGCCATGGCAGCAGAGGATCTGGCGGCCACGGGTGCGCAATTCGATGTCGTGGTCAGCATGGAGGTGATTGAGCATGTGGCCGATGTCGCCGGTTTCATGGCCACCTGTGTCGAGCTGACCCGTCCGGGCGGCGCCCTTTTGCTGGCAACGCTGAACCGCACGGCCAGATCCTATTTGGAGGCCATCCTGGGCGCGGAATATATCCTGGGCTGGCTGCCCGCGGGCACCCATGATTGGAGCCGTTTCCGCAAACCTGCCGAATTGGGCCGGCTTTTGCGCCGTGCCGGCGCCGAGCCGCGCGATGTTACAGGCATGCGCTATTGGCCCCGCCAGGATGAATGGCGCCTATCCAGGGATACCGGCGTGAACTACCTAGTTCACGCCATCCGGCCAGAGCTTCCATAGAACGCGGTGGCAGACCCTGCAGTTCCCCGCAATCAACCATCGGCCTGGTAATAATCCGGGAAATAGTCGCGGACATAGGTGCTGTTCAGGGCATAGGCATAGCAAGAGTTACGCAATCCGGGGCTGAGGAACCGTTTGCCGTCGCCCTTGTCTTCCATGTTCTCCACCACCTCGAACAGGGACTGCATGGCGGTTGTCGCCATTTGCGCCAGCATCTCGTTCAGATGAGTACAGCCAACAATGCCGCCCAGACGCTCGCGGATGGCACGGTTCCAGCCCGGCCCCATTTTCAAACCCTCCAACAAGCTGTAGTTGGGCGCCGCGAGATGACAAGGACCATGGGCGCCCACATCCATCTGCGCCTCGGCCTGGCGCACCACCAGATCCGTATCGACGGTTAGGCGCAGCCACATATCGTGCACCGGCTGGTCCGCCGTGCGTTCGCTATCCAGCATGGAATAGTCGTCTTCCTTGATATCGGTAATATGGCCTTCGATGTCCCACAGGCCGTCCTGGCGCTCGTAGGCTTTCAATTCAAGATTACGCGTGTGCGAGAGGGCGCGCGGCGCCGGATCACTTAAAGGCAAGGGAAAACTCCTAGCGGGATTGAGGGCAAATATTCATGGCGACAGGCGGGTCGGCACAAAACCATGCCAACCTAACCCGAGATCCTAAACGGAGATGATAATATAACGACGTCCCGTGACGCCTGAAAGTACGCTATGCGCTCGCGGCGACGACCGCGCCATCGTCGGCCATGGCCGACATCGGTTGCGCCCAGGCCTGGATCGGTGCCGTGGATGGCTGCGGCACTTCGTAGGTGTATTCCCAATTGGCGGGATCGGAAAACAGCTTGCGCAGGATTTGGTTGTTGGAGGTATGGCCGGTGCGCTGACCCGCGAAATGGCCTAGGATCGGCCCGCCTGCAAGGTAAAGATCACCGACGCAATCCAGTACTTTGTGGCGGACGAATTCGTCGCCATAGCGCAGACCGCCCTCGTTCAAGATTTCATCGTCCTGACCAACCACCACGGCATTGTCCAGGGAACCGCCCTGGGCCAGGCCCAGTTCCATCAGGCGGCTGACCTCACGTTCGAAGCCAAAGGTCCGGGCGCGGCAGATATCCCGTTTGAAGCCGCCATTATGCAGATCGAAATATCCGGCTTTCTCGGCGATGGCGGGGCTATCGAAATCAATCTCCAGTGCCACGGTGAAACCGCTTGAGGGCAACAGCGCGGCGCGGCGGTCGCCATCCTCAATCTCGACCCGGCGCAGAACCCGAACACAGCGGCGGCGGGTTTGTTGCGGCTGCAGGCCGGCACATTCGATCAGGAAAACAAACGGAGCCGAGGAACCATCCATGATCGGAACTTCCGGACCATCCAGTTCCACCCTGACATTGTCGATACCACAACCGGCAAGCGCGGCCATCAAATGCTCGATCGTGGCGACTTTTACACCGGTGGCATTTTGTACCGTTGTCGACATAACCGTATCGCTGACCGTATCCCAACGGGCCGGCAGGTCGGCGTCCACGTCAACCGTCGTGTCCACGGCCATATCCTTGGCACCAATCGCCAAATCAGTGCGGTGAAAGACGATGCCCGTATCCGCCGGCGCGGGACGCAGGCACATGGCGACCTTGATACCGCTATGCAGTGCCACACCGGAACAATTGATTGCATTTTTCAGCGTATGTTGCTGTTTACTGGCCACGTCTTCTATCCGTCCAAACCGATTCTTAGTCTCGCGCACCGATGCCCAATTAAGTTAAACTTAAAGCTAAGTGGAAATTCCATTTCCACATCCCCGCAGGCGTTCTGGAGGGGGCAGTTGCGTAAAACAGAATCTCCCTTAAAAAAGAGCATCTTGGATGATGTTATTAGCAAGCGCTCCCAAGATGCTCAAATCAAACTGTATTACATTTCATTACGGCGCCAATCTGATTAACCTTTTCGGCATATCAGATCGGCGCCGATGCTGTTACTAGCTGCCCCTAGTTAGCCTGGCGGCGCAGGAATGAAGGAATTTCCAACAAATCCTCCTCGGTCTGTGGCGGCGCCAACGGTTGCGTCGGCTCGGTTGTCAGGCTTTGCCCCGGTGCTTCCGGTTCAGGCGTCACCGCCTGGGCCGGTTCGACATATTCCGGCATGACGGGCGGGGCCGATTCCCCCGCTACATCGGCGACGACATCAGCGGGCGCGTCAGACGGAGCATCCGACGCCAGCGCCTGCCGCATCCGTTGCGGGCTTGGCTGCTCCAACCTTGGCTGCCGCGGTGCCGGAGTTGCGGGTTCCGCTGCTTTCGGCGCCTGCTTCCGCCGGAACAGCGAGAAACCCCGGCTTTTACGCTTGGCGGGCTGCTCGGCCGGGTTCAAGGCTTCCGCTTCAGCCAACGGATCGGGTTGATGCAACGGGCTGCGGTCCTTCTCGGGCCGGCTCGGGGGGGGCGCCATGAAGGGGCCCTCGGCCATGCTGACATCGGCCTTGCGTTGGCTTCCCAAGGCCATGGGCGCCATGGGCTCAGGCTCCGCCTGGGGTGGTTTCGGGGCCGGAACGCGCTCGTCAAAGGTCAGCGGCAGTGCCGGCGGCTCTTCCGTTTGCACCTCTGACGCCGTGGCGACTTCCGCCGCCACGGGATCGCCGGTGCTCTCCGGCGCGGCCTCAACCACCGGATCTGCAGCCGGCGGCACGGGAGTCGACGCGATGGCGGCGGGCTGCGCAGGGGCGGTTTCCGCCGGCGCGTTCACCGGCTGCCCCGAGACCGCGGCCAGCCGCGGCGTGATCACCGGCCGCAGCTCGTTTTCGCCAATTTCGATGCCCGTCGCCACCACGGATACCCGCATGCGGCCATTCAGGCTATCTTCGATGGCGGAGCCGACGATGATATTGGCATTCGGATCGACTTCCTGCCGAACGCGGTTGGCGGCCTCGTCGAGTTCATACAATGTCAGGTCCATGCCGCCCGTAATATTGATCAGAACGCCACGGGCGCCCTGCATGGAAACATCGTCCAGCAACGGGTTGGAAATGGCCGCTTCGGCGGCTTCGACGGCACGTTTTTCACCTTCGGCCTCGCCGGTGCCCATCATGGCCTTGCCCATCTCGGCCATCACCGTCTTGACGTCGGCGAAGTCCAGATTGATCAGGCCGGGATTGATCATCAGATCGGTGATCCCCCGGACGCCGGAATGCAGCACATCGTCGGCCATGGAGAAGGCATCGGCGAATGTCGTCTTCTCGTTGGCAATCCGGAACAAATTCTGGTTCGGGATCACGATCAAGGTATCGACAAAGGACTGCAGCTCTTCAATACCGCGCTCGGCGGAAAGCAACCGCTGGCTGCCTTCGAACTGGAACGGCTTGGTGACCACGCCCACGGTCAGAATGCCCTGGGCCCGCAAGGCTTCCGCGATGACCGGCGCGGCGCCAGTGCCCGTGCCGCCGCCCATGCCGGCGGTGATAAAGGCCATGTGGGTACCGGCCATGTGATCGAGAATTTGATCAATCGCCTCTTCCGCCGCCGCCCGGCCCACATCGGGGCGGGCGCCGCAGCCCAGGCCCTGGGTAATCGCCGCGCCCAACTGGATGCGGCGGTCAGCCGTGCTTTGCGTCAAGGCCTGGGAGTCCGTGTTGGCGACAATGAACTCGACCCCCTCCAGGCCGGACGAGATCATGTTGTTGACGGCGTTGCCGCCGGCACCACCCACACCGATGACAACGATACGGGGCTTCAATTCTGTCATTTGCGGGGCATTTAGGTTGATGGTCATGGCTCAGGTCTCCTTTACCTAGCGGCTCCGGTACGCAATGCGATATTGCGCCATTGGGTGAAACTGGGATGCGAACTCGAGATGGATCGAAATTGCCGTGGCTTGAAATTGCGTCTTGGTCGTCATGATCAGAAATTCTCCTTGAACCAGCGGCTCAGGCGTTGAATACGGCCATCGCCGGATGCGGCTTCGGCGAGATATTCGGCATGCTCCTGGCCCGGCCCCCGCTCGGCATAGGCCAACAGGCCGGCGGCGGTGGCGAAGGCGGGCCCTTCGGTGGCCTCCGCCAGGCCGTGCACACCCAAGGGGCGGCCAACCCGAACCTGCTTGTCCAGGACGCGGGCCGCATGTTCGCGGACACCGGTCAGCAAGGCCGCGCCGCCGGTCAGCACCGCGCGCCGCCCCGCCGTGCGCGCCAGGCCCGAGGCCTGCAAACGGTCGCGGACCAGCTCCAATGTTTCCTCGATCCGGGGTTGGATGATGCCGATCAGCATGGAGCGGGGGATCAGTTGCACCGCATCGGCGCCGCTCTCTCCCACTCTTGGTACGCTGACCATGGCATGTTCATCGTCTGGCCCGGCGACGGCACTGCCATGCAGTGTTTTCAGGCGTTCGGCATGCGCCGACGAGGTCGACAGGCCGCGGGCAATATCATTGGTGACGTGGTTGCCGCCAACCGGCACCTGATCCGTATGGATCATATGACCGTCGTAAAAGACCGCGACATCAGTGCTGCCGCCACCCATATCGATCAGGGTCACGCCCAAATCCATTTCGTCCTCGACCAGGGTCGAGAAACCGGAGGCATAGGGTGCGACCACCAGGGCGGCAATTTCCAGATGGCAGCGTTCCGCCAAAAGCTTCAGATTGCGCAAGGGGCCGACGGCGGCGGAGACCACATGCAGACGCAGGCCAAGGCGGGCACCGAACATGCCGCGCGGTTCGCGATAGCCAGGGGTGCCGTCAATGCTGTAGCCGGCGGGGATGGTATTCAGGATTTCCTGCCCTTCGCTGGCGCGCTGGGCCAGCAAATGGGCCTGGGCCTGGGCCCGTTTCAAATCACGCTCGCCAATTTCGTGACCGGCGATATCCGTTTCAACATCAATCAGGCGGGAGGCCGGCCGGCCGCCCGAAAAACTCAGCAGGACACTGTCGATACGTTCCTTGGCCATGCGTTCGGCCGCGTCCACGGCACCGCGCACGGCTTCCTCCGCCGCCTCCATATCGACCACGGCGCCGGCCCGCATGCCCCTGGCGATCTGATGACCGATACCGATCACCCGCATGCCGCCGGCACCGTCGGGCCGGGCGATAAAGCAGCAGACCTTGGTGCTGCCGATATCCAGGGCGGTGATCAAACCATTCTTACCCACGGCCATGTCAGGTGTCCTTCCCACTCTGATTTTTTCTGGCCGCTGCTTCCGGTGTCAGCCGCAGCACCAGGCGGTCGGGCAGGCGCATGTCGATGGCCGCCACATCGCGCTCGAATATCCGATGTTCCGCCGCCAGCTCCGCCAGACGGCCCCAGGCGCCAAAGGGATTGTCCGCGGGCAAATGTACCTTGATGCCGTTCTTCAAACGCACATCCCAACGCCGCGCCCCGATCCGCACCGCCGCCTGGACTTGAGCGAACAGAACCGGTTTTTGCGACAGCATCTCGATCAAGTCCGCCGCGGCCTTGGGCGCATCCTTGCCCACGACGACGGGCAAATGGGCGAAACGGGCAAGATTATTCCGGGCGATCACCTCGCCGCCGTGATCAATCAGGACCTGCCGGCCCTTGTGTTGCCACAAGGCCAGGGCCTTGCGTTCGCGCAATAGCACAACAATCGTATCGGGCAGCCGGCGCTCCACCCGCGCCGTCTCCACCCAACCCAGCTGCAGCAGATTCTGGCGCGCCTGGTTTGGATCAAAGGCCAGGATCGATTGCCCGCTGCGCACGCCCATGGCGCTCAAAACCTGGTCCTTGCTGGTTTCACCCCGGCCCGTGACAAAGACATGGCGTACGGACAGGCCGGCCCGAATGATCTGTTTTTCGCTCCAGGCCGACAATTCGGCGCCGGCCACGGCCCAGGTCTTGCCGACGATACCGCTTTGCCACAGATACCAACCGCCAGCGCCCGCACCCGATATGATGACGGCGCTGGCCAGCAGCAGACCCAAATACCACCGCCGGGTCCGCCCGCCCGGGCGGCGGCGCGGCGGGGCGATACGGGTTTTGGGATTAATCAACGCGCGCATCCGGCGTCCTCCACCATCCAACGCACCAGAGCGGGAAAATCAATGCCGTCATGGGCGGCCAGTTCCGGCACCAGTGACGTCGGCGTCATGCCGGGCTGGGTGTTGACCTCCAGCATGTACAAGGCGCCGGGTTCGCCAGCGGTGTCGTCATATCGGAAATCGGCCCGGCTGACGCCACGGCAGCCTAGTGCGGCATGGGCCCGTTCGGACAAATCCAAGGCCTGGGCATAAACATCCGCGTGGATCGGCGCCGGAATGACGTGCCGCGAGCCGCCATCGGCGTATTTGGCGTCATAGTCATAAAAACCGTCGTCGGTCAGGATCTCGGTCACGCCCAGGGCCCTGCCGTCCATCACCGCGACGGTCAATTCCCGACCCGGCACATAGCATTCCGCCAGCACTTCGTCGCCATAGCGCCAGTCGCTGCCCACGGGCGGTGCGTTGTCGCCGGCCTGAACGATCCTGACGCCGAAGGTGGAGCCCTCGCTGGGCGGCTTCACCACATAGGGACGATCCAGGGGGTCTTTTTCGTTTACCGCCGCGACAGTGGACAGGCAGCCTTCCGGGCAGGGAATGCCGTGAGAGCGGAAGACCTCCAGAGAGGCCGGCTTGTACATGGCAACGGCGGAGGCGCGGACACCGGAATGGGTATAGGGCAGTTCCATTAATTCCAGCAGGCCCTGGACGCAGCCATCCTCGCCCCAACGTCCGTGCAGAGCGTTGAACACCACGTCAGGCTTGATTTCGATCAGACGGCTGGCCAGATCCGCGCCAACGTCAATTTCGGTGACCTGATAGCCGCCCGTGCGCAAGGCCTCGGCACAGGCCTTGCCCGATGTCAGTGATACCGGACGCTCGGCGGACCGCCCGCCCATCAGGACCGCGACATGGCTGCTCATGGCGCTTCCTCCATCAGGACCAGTTCGGGCGTGTTATCCAGACCGTTTTGGGGGTCGAACTCGCCGATGCGGCGGATTTCCCATTCCAGCATGACGCCGCTATGGGCATGGACCTTGCGGCGAACCTCCTCGCCCAGCGCCTCCAAATCGGCCGCCGTCGCCGTACCCGTATTGATCAGGAAATTGCAATGCAGCTCCGACACCTGTGCGCCGCCACGCACCAGGCCACGGCAGCCGGCCTGGTCGATCAACTCCCAGGCTTTCATGCCATTGGGATCGTCATTGCCGGGATTCTTGAAAGTGCTGCCGCCTGTCCGGGTATTGACCGGTTGGCTGTCCTTGCGCGCCTGGCGGACATCCTGCATGCGGGCGCTGATTTCCTGTTGATCGCCGTGCTGGCCATGGAACTGCGCGGCGGTGAAAATCCAGTCCGCCGGTGCGCCGCAATGGCGATAACTCATCTCCAATTCATCCAGGCCAACCCGGTGTATGGCACCGCCGCCGTCCACCGCCTCGGCCCAGTCCAGAATATCCTTGAAGGCACGGCCGTAGGCGCCGGCATTGATGCGCAGACCACCGCCGATGGTGCCAGGGATGCCGCGCATGAATTCAAATCCGACCAGCCCGGCATCACGGCAGATCCGGGCCAGGTTTACGTCCAGCGCGCCTGCGCCGGTGGTAACCGTGGTGCCGGTGACCTCGATCTCGCTGAAGGCACCGTCCAAACGGATCACCACGCCGCGCACGCCGCCGTCACGGATCAACAGGTTGGAGCCAAGCCCCAGCACCGTACGCGGGATATCGCGCGGGCAATCAGCCAGAAACGCCGCCAGATCCTGGACATCGGCGGGCCGGAACAGCACATCCGCCGATCCGCCCACGCGGAACCAAGTGCTGCCCGAAAGATCCACATGCTCGATATAACGTCCCCGCACCGCCGGCAGGCGGGACAGCAAGGTTTCGTTATGTGCCTGGGTTACCATCATGCGGCACCTGCCAGGTCATCAAGTTGTTGCGGCAAGGCATTGGCCCAGCCGCTGATGCTGCCGGCGCCCAGGCACACGACCATGTCGCCCGCCGCCGCCTCCGCCGCGATCATGGCCGGCAGCTCCTCGGACGCATCCAGGGCCAAAACCCGGCGATGACCGCGCGCCATCAACCCCTGGATCAAGGCGTCACGGTCGATACCTTCGATAGGTTCTTCACCGGCGGCATGCACATGGGCCACGATCACCGCGTCGGCATCGTTGAAGCAGGTGCAGAAATCTTCGAACAAGTCACGCAGGCGACTGAAACGATGGGGCTGGACGACGGCGACAATGCGGCCCTCGCAGGCGGCACGGGCGGCTTGCAGTACCGCCGAAATCTCAACCGGGTGATGGCCGTAATCATCGATCACCGTGACACCGCCGGCCACGCCGGTCTGGGTGAAGCGGCGCTTGACCCCAGCGAAACCGGCCAGGGCCGCAAGCAGCACGTCATCGGGGATCTTCATTTCCAGACCGACGGCGATCGCGGCCAGGGCATTCAGGACATTGTGCTCCCCATGCATGGGCAGATGAAATCCCTGCAACAACCTGGTTTCATCACTGACCCGATCGGTCAAGGCCACATCGAAATGCATGCCCGTGGGTGAAGCGCTGAGATCGACGGCGCGCACGGCGGCCTGGGGGCTGAAGCCATAGGTGACGATACGGCGGTCGGAAATACGCCCGATCAAGGCCTGGACCTCCGGGTGGTCCAAACACATCACGGCGGAGCCATAGAACGGCAGATTCTCGATAAAGATTTGAAAGGCCGCGCGCTCGGTCTCGAAATCGCCGTAAAAATCCAGATGCTCGGGATCCATGTTGGTGACGATGGCAATGGTCGCGGGCAGTTTGGTAAAGCTGCCGTCGCTCTCGTCCGCCTCCACCACCATCCATTCACCTTCGCCCAGGCGGGCATTGGTGCCATAGGCATTGATGATGCCGCCGTTGATGACCGTCGGGTCATAATCGGCCTGATCCAGAATGGCCGCGACCATGGAGGTGGTGGTCGTCTTGCCATGGGTGCCACCCACGGCGATGGCCCATTTCAGGCGCATCAATTCGGCTAGCATTTCGGCCCGGCGGACCACGGGGATCATCGCCTCGCGCGCCGCCACGACTTCCGGGTTGTCCGGCTGCACGGCGGATGAAATCACCACCACCCGCGCCTCGCCCAAATTCTCGGCAACATGGCCAATCTTGGCCTCGATCCCCAGTTCGCGCAGACGCAGCACGTTGGCGCCCTCGGCCTGATCGCTGCCCTGCACCCCATAGCCCAGGTTATGCATGACCTCGGCAATGCCGCTCATGCCGATACCGCCGATGCCGACGAAATGAATAACCCCGATATCCAGTGGCAGCGCCCTCATGCCGCGGCCCTCCCGGATAATTCCCCCGCCGCCAATGCCAGCGCCAGTTCCGCCAGCTGCGCGGCGGCATCCGGCTGGGCCCGGCCACGTGCGGCCTTGGCGGCATCGCGCAGCATATCCGGATCGGTCATCAACCTGGCCAGATGCTCCGACAGGATGGACGCATCCAACTCGGCCTCGGGCAGCACCCAGGCACCGCCGGCGGAGCTCAACACTTCGGCATTGCGGCTTTGGTGATCGTCGGTGGCATGGGCATAGGGCACCAGTACGCTGGGCCGGCCCGCCATGGCCAGTTCGCTGACCGTACCGGCACCGCTGCGCGCGATGACCAGATGGGCAGTCGCCAGCCGGTCGGGCATATCGGTAAAGAAGGCCGCCGTTTCGGCCTGAATATCCGCCTCGTTATATGCTCGGCGCACCGCGCCCAGATCCTCCGCCCGGCATTGCTGCACCACTGATAGGCGCCGGCGCAGATCAGGCGACAGGGCCAGCAGGGCCTGGGGGATGACCTCGGAGAAGCGGCGGGCGCCCTGGCTGCCGCCAAAGATCAGGATTTCGAACGGCGCATCAGGTTCCGCCACCGTGTAGGGCTGATCGGCCAGGGCAAGAATATCGCCGCGCACCGGGTTGCCGGTCACCAGCTTTGGCTGACTGTTGGACGGCGGCAGGCCCTTGGTGACGGGGAACGAGGTCGCGATAGCGTCAACCCGGCGCGCCAGCAGGCGGTTAACCCGGCCCAGTACCGCGTTCTGTTCGTGAATGGCGCGGGGCACGGACAGGCTAATGGCCGCCAGCATGGTGGGCAGGGAGGGATAGCCGCCGAAGCCGACCACCGCCGCCGGCCCGACCTGGCGGATCAGGCGCCGGGCCTGAAGGGTGCCAAGGGCGATGTTGATCATCGCCGCCAGCTTGCCCCAGACGCCGCGCCCAGACGGCGTGGCGGAGGCCACATGGTGAATAGCCTGGCCAGGGAAGCGGCCAGAGAAATCATCGGAGAAAGTTTCGCCCCGGTTGTCGGTGACGATATCAACCGCACGTCCGCGCCGGTCCAACTCCGCCGCCAACGCCTGCGCCGGAAAAACGTGCCCACCGGTACCGCCCGCCGCCAACATGATGCTGCCACTGCCCGATTTCATGGCATGCCCCCCAGATTGGGCCGGCGCCGGGTTAGGGCCAGCACCATGCCCATGGCCAGGGCCAGGGCCAGCATGGAGGAACCGCCGTACGAAATGAATGGCAGGGTCATGCCCTTGGTGGGCAACAGGTTCAAGTTAACGCCAATGTTGATCACCGCCTGCAGACCAAACTGGGTCAGCAAACCGGCGGCGGCCAGCAGCACGAACAGATCGTCTTCGCGCAGCAGGCGGGCAAAGCCGCGCAGAGTGATAAAGCCGAACAGGGCGACGATAATCAGGCAGGCGATCAGGCCGAACTCCTCGCCCGCGACCGAGAAAATGAAATCCGTATGGGCATCGGGCAAAACCCGTTTGACCATGCCCTCGCCCGGGCCCCGGCCCAGCAGACCGCCTTGGCCAAAAGCATCCATGGCCCGGTCGATCTGGTAGGAATCGCCGCTGGCTGGATTGATAAAGCGGTCGATGCGGCTGGCCACATGGGGAATGGTGGCATAGGCCGCAACGGCGCCGGCAAGGCCCAGGCCGAACAATGCGGTAACCCAGACAAGAGACAGCCCGGCAATAAAGCATTGCCCGAACCAGACCACGGCGACCACCGCCGTCATGCCGAAATCAGGCTGCAAAATCAGCAGCCAGGCGACCAGGGCGAACAGGGCACAACAGATCAAACCGCCCGGCACGCCTTCGCGCCGGCGCTGCTCGGCCAACATCCAGGCGGCGACCACGGCAAAACAGGGTTTGATGAATTCCGATGGCTGGATCGACAGACCGGCGAATTGCAGCCAGCGGGTCGCGCCCTTGATTTCCGGGCCCAGAAACAGCGTCGCCAGCACCAGCAACAGGCTGACGGCAAAACCGACAACGGAAATGCGCCGCACGCCGCGCGGGCTCATCAACGAGACCACGAACATCACCGCTACCGCCACGGGCAGAAAGACCGCCTGGCGCAGGACAAAATGCTGGCTTTGCAGTTGCAGCCGTTCCGCCACGGCGGGGCTGGCGGCCAGGGTCAACAAGGTGCCGATGGCAATCAACAAGGTCACCGCCAACAGGGTCCAGCGGTCCACGGTCCACCACCAGCGGCCAACGACGGATGTATCGGTACGCGCGAAGGTGATCATCCGAGCCCTCCCGCCGCGCGCCGCTGCACGCCGTTATCGCCATTGTCACCGTTGCCGCCGTCGCCAACGATGTCCCGGGCCAGGACACGGAACCGGTCGCCGCGGGCCTCGAAGGAAGCGAATTGGTCGAAACTGGCACAGGCTGGCGACAACAGAACAACGCCGCCACCCGCCGCCACGGCCCGGTCATAGGCCGCCCCGACAGCCGTGGCCAGGTTGCCGGATATCTCGTGCTCCAATCCGTTGCCCAGTTTTTCCGCGAAGCTCCCGGCCGCCTCGCCTATCAGAAAGGCCCTCTTGATGCGGGGGAAATACGGCGCCAGGGCATTGATGCCGCCTTGTTTGGCAATACCGCCGGCGATCCAGAAGATATTTTCGTAGGCCGCCAAGGCATGGGCGGCGGCCTCGGCATTCGTTGCCTTGGAATCATTGATGAACAGAATATTGTCCTGGCGCGCCACCACTTCCATGCGGTGCGGCAGACCAGGATAGGTGCGCAGAGCTGGAGTAATCCGCGCCTCTGTCAAGCCCAGGGCCTCGGCCATGGCAAAGGCCACGGCGGCGTTCTGCCAGTTATGGGCGCCGCGCAAGGTCTCGATGCCGTTCAGGTCGGCAACCGGCTGTTCCGCGCTGGCACGATACAAATAGCCATCCTGGACAAAGAACCCGCCGCTGATTTCACAACCAATGGCTATTTCCACCACCTTGCGGTCCGCCGCCCGCATGTCCCGGCAGATCCGGGCCGACCATTCGTCGTCGCTGCCCAGCACCAGGGTCGCGTCGGCAGCGGCCATCTGCAACAAGCGGCGCTTGGACGCGATGTAGCCGTCCATGCCGCCATGGCGATCCAGGTGATCGGGACTGATATTCAACAACGCCACCACCTGGGGCCGCAATCCGGTGGTCAAATCGATCTGATACGAAGACAGTTCAAGGATATACGTTCCCGCCCCATCGAGTTCATCGAAATCCAGAACCGGCAGTCCCAAATTGGCGCCGGCCTGCACCACGCGGCCCGCCGCTGACAAAATATGCCGCAGCAATGACGTGGTGGTGGATTTTCCGTTGGTACCGGTGATCGCCGCCACGGCCGCCGCCGGGCGGGTGCGGGCAAATAGTTCAACATCGCCCAGAACCTCGGCGCCAAGCCGCTCCGCCAGGCCGACAACCATGTGCGGTTTTGGATGGGTCAAGGGTACGCCGGGGCTTAGGATCAGGGCCGTAATACCGGCCCAGGCCTCGGGCGAGGGCGCGGCTGCCTCGGCGCCAAGCGCGACCGCATCCCGCCGCCGGTTCGGATCATCATCCCAGACCAGAACCCGCGCGCCGCCAGCGATGAGTGCGCGGGCCGCCGACAGTCCGGTCCGGCCCAGGCCGTACACCGCCACGGCTTTGTCATGATATGTGTCTATGACGATCATCGTTCAGCGCAGCTTCAATGTGGCCAGGCCGATCAGGGCCAATATGACGGCGATGATCCAAAAGCGGATGACGATGGTCGGCTCCGCCCAGCCCTTTTGCTCGTAATGGTGATGCAGGGGCGCCATGCGAAAGACCCGACGGCCGGTCATCTTGAAGGATGCGACCTGGACGATCACCGATACCGTTTCCAGCACGAACAGACCGCCGATGATGGCCAGGACGAATTCGTTTTTGGTCACCACGGCGACGGCGCCCAGACCGCCGCCCAGGGACAGGCTGCCCGTATCGCCCATGAAGACCATGGCCGGCGGCGCGTTGAACCAGAGAAAGCCCAACCCGGCCCCCACCAGGGCACCGCAATAAACCGCCAGTTCACCAGCGCCTGGAACCGTGTGCAGTTGCAGGTAGGCACCGAAGATCACATTACCGGTCAGGTAGGCGATCAGGGCGAAAGCGGAGGCGGCGATAATCAACGGCCCGATCGCCAGGCCGTCCAGGCCGTCGGTCAGGTTGACCGCATTCGATGAACCGACAATGACCACCGCGGCGAAGGGAATGAAAAACAGGCCCAGGTCAAACAGCAGGCCCTTGACGAACGGCACGGCAAGGTGGCTGGACAATGCGTCGGGTTGAAACGACATGATCCATATGGTGGCAAGCACCGCGACGACCAGTTCCAGCGCCAGCTTCAGCTTGCCCGACAGGCCGCGCACATTGGCCTGGGTTACTTTCAGGTAGTCATCGACGAAACCGATCAGGCCGAAACCAGCGGTGACCAGCAGCACCGCCCAGACGAAACGGTTGGAGAGATCGGCCCACAACAGGGTGGACACGGACAATGCCAGAAGGATCAGGAAGCCGCCCATGGTGGGCGTGCCCTGCTTGGCCACGATGTGACGCTCCGGCCCGTCATCGCGGATCGGCTGGCCCTTGCCCTGCTTGCTGCGCAGCCAGCGGATCAAGGGCGGACCCAGAATGAAGCTGATGATCAATGCGGTCATCACCGCCGCCCCGGTGCGGAAGGTCAGATAACGAAACAGGTTGAAGATGCGGAAATCTTCAGCCAGGGGATAGAGCAGATTGAAAAGCATCGCCCGCCCCCTATCCGCTAACCGCTGCAGGATCGGAAGTATCAAGGGCCCGCAAGGCCTGCACGATGGGCGCCATGTTCAGGCCAAGGGAGCCTTTGACCAATACGGTATCGCCGGGCCGGACCCCGGCCATGACTTTTGCCAGCAAGTTCTTCGACGTCGCCTCGTGGGCACCGCGCATATGTTTGGGCAGGGCATCAAACAGTTGCGCCATCATCGGACCGCAGGCAAAGACCTGATCAACCCTGGCATCGACCAATGCCGGCGCCAGGGCGGCATGCAGCTCCGGCGCTGTTTCACCCAATTCCAGCATATCGCCCAATACAGCAATACGGCGGCCCGGAGCCTCGACCTCTATCGCGCCCAAGGTTTCGATCGCCGCCGCCATGGCGATGGGCGAGGCGTTATAGCTTTCATCGATGATCAGCAAATCACCGTCATTGAAGGCGATGCGGTGGCGTTCGCCCCGCCCCTTCGGTGCCGCCACCTCGGCCATGGCCAAGGCGGCCAGTCCCAGATCCCCGTCCAGGGCCCGCACGGCGGCAAGGACGGCAAGGCTGTTGATGGCCCAATGGCGGCCCGGCGCGCCGACTTTATAGGTCACGGCCTGACCATCGATATCGGCGGAAATACAGTTGCAGGTCGGGTGCTGCGCCAGGCCGATCAAACGCGCCTGGGCATCCGCGTGGGCGCCAAAGGAAACGATCCGGCTGACGCCGGCCGCCTCGGCCGCGCGCAGCAAATAGTCATACTGGGCATTGTCTCGGTTCAGGATCGCCACGCCGCCCGGCTGCAGGCCGGTAAAAATCTCCGCCTTGGCATCGGCGATTTGGCTGAGCGAGGAAAAGAATTCCAGGTGCACCGGTTCCACATTCGTGATGATCGCCACATGCGGTCGGACCATGCGGCTCAACGGTGCGATCTCGCCGGCATGGTTCATGCCCAATTCGAAAACGCCAAAACGGCTATCGGCAGGCATCCGCGCCAGACTTAGAGGCGCGCCCCAGTGGTTGTTCAGGTTGCCTTCCGAGGCATGGGTGGGGGCGCTGCGGGCCAGGGCCTGATACAGCGCCTGCTTGGTGCCCGTCTTCCCCACGCTGCCCGTTACCGCCACGATGCGGGCGTTGCAGCGTTGCCGCGCGGCCCGGCCCAGCGCTTCCAACCCGGCCAGGGTATCGCCAACCCGCAACAAAGGCGCTGCGGGGTCCAGGCCATCGATGTCGCGGCTGACCACTGCCGCGGCGGCGCCGCGCGTCAGAGCATCGGCAACAAATCCATGGCCATCAAAGTTCGGGCCCTGGATCGCCACGAACAGATCACCGGCCCGAACCGTGCGGCTATCGATGGAGACGCCACTGGCCTGCCAGTCGCTGTTGCATTGGCCATTCGTGGCGGCGGCGGCCTCGGCGGCCTGCCAAAGTGCAGCGGCGGTCATGGCCTGCCCTCCGCCAAAATGCGCGCGGCGACCTGCCCATCATCAAAGGGATGGGTGACGCCGGCGACGGTCTGTCCGGTTTCATGCCCCTTGCCGGCAAGCAGCAGAACATCGTCCGGAGCCAATGCTGCGATGCCAGCGGCGATGGCCTCGCCCCGATCCCCGATCTCAATGCCGCCTGGGCAGTCGGCCATGATTTCAGCCCGGATAGCATCAGGCGCTTCACTGCGTGGGTTGTCATCGGTGACAATTACTTTGTCCGCCAGATCGGCGGCGATGCGGCCCATCAAGGGGCGTTTGCCACGGTCCCGGTCGCCGCCGCAGCCAAAGACCACGACCAATTGCCCCTTGGTATGGGGCCGCAGGGCGGTGATGGCAGCCCGCAGGGCTTCGGGCTTGTGGGCATAATCGACAAAGACGCCGCCTTTGTCGGCTGGGCCTGCGACCGCCTGCAAACGTCCCGGCACGCCGGTCAGCCGCGCGGCGGCGGCCAGCACGGCTTCGGGCTCTTCGCCGCAAGCCAACACAAGGGCGATGGCGCACAGGACGTTCTCTGCCTGGAAGGCACCGATCAACGGCAGGTCCAGCACGGCCTGCCGGCCCTTGGCCGAAACGGTCAATCTCTGCCCATGGCCGACCAGTTCGCGGCGCGGCAGATCAACATCGCCCCCCACGCCGAAAGTCAGCACATTGTGCTTCCGTGCCTGGCAGGCGGCACGCAAGCGCGGCGTCAGGTCAGACGATGCCGGCAGCACGGCGGTGCCGCCCGGCGCCATGACGACGTTGAACAGATGCAGCTTGGCCTGAAGGTAGGCTTCCTCGTCCGCGTGATAATCCAAATGGTCGCGCGACAGATTGGTGAAGGCCGCGACCATCACCTTGACCCAATCCAGGCGCCGCTGCTCCAGACCATGGCTGGATGCTTCCAGTGCCAGATGATCCACGCCGGCATCAGCCAGGTCGCGCAATGCTTCATGCAGGACAACCGGGTCCGGCGTGGTATGGGCCAGTTTGCGCTGCAAGGGCCCGGAATTGACGCCCAACGTCCCAAGGCTGGCGCCAGAACGGCCCATGGCCACCCAGATCTGGCGCACGAAATCGGCGACGGAGCTTTTTCCCGATGTGCCGGTTACCGCCACGATGGTCTTGGGCTGGGCGGCAAAAAAGCGCGCCGCCAGTTGCGAGAGGCGGCGGCGTGGTTCTTCATCCTCGATGACCGGCACATCAACGGGGTGATCCGGCATGGTGCCCAGCGTTGCCGCCAAACCGGGCGGCCCCAGCAGGGCGGCGGCGCCGCGGCGGATGGCCTCGGGCACGAAATCAGCGCCGTCCAAGGCACTGTCGGCGACACTACTGGGCAGGGCGGCGAACAGATAGCCGGGCTCGACCAGGCGGCTGTCCGCCGTCAGTCCGGTAATCTCCCTATCCGCCAACTGGCTCACGTTGTTCCCCATCAATTCAGTTAACCGCAATGTTCCGGCCTCGATGATCGACCCGGCTATACAATGGCTGCGCCATGGCCCGCCGGACCGGCGCTGCTTCGTTGTCCTGTGGCCGCACGCCAAGAATTGGCGCGATCCGGCTGACGACTCGGCCGGTCAGCGGCGCCGCCGTCCAGCCGGCTGTGGCATAGCCATGGGTTTCCACATCGCCCTGCGGTTCGTCCAACAGCAGGTAGACGACATATTTCGGCGCGGTCATGGGAAAGGCGGCAACAAATGAAGAAATCAAGGCCTTGCGGCGATAGCCCCCGGCGCCTGCCTTTTCCGCCGTACCGGTTTTTCCGCCCACCAGATAGCCCGGCGCCTGGGCCTTGCGCCCAGTACCTTTTTCAACCACGGCACGCAGCAGGCGGCGCAGTTGCTTCGAGGTCCGTTTTGAAATCACCTGGACGCCAACCGTTCGCTCACCGGGTTTGCGCTTGATCAAGGTGGCGGGCAGCAGGACGCCGCCATTGACCATCGCCGCGAAGGCGGAGGCGAACTGCACCGGCGAGACCGCCAGACCATGGCCATAGGCCGCCGTCATGGTCGAGATATCACCCCAGCGGGCCGGCGTGATGGGCATGCCGACTTCGGGCAATTCCAGGCTGGGCCGGCCCAACAGGCCAAAGCGGTCGAGGTATTTGCGTTGCCCGTCGCGGCCCACGTCCATTGCCATTTTGGCGGCACCGATGTTGGAGGAATAGATCAGAATTTCCGGCACCGACAACCAACGCTTCTTGGCGTGGCTGTCACGGATGGTGAAGCGGGCCACGCGGATCGGCTTGGTCGCGTCATAACCACCGCGAATTTTCGTGGCCCCGCTGTCCAGGGCCATGGCCACCGTCAGCACCTTGAAGACCGATCCCAGTTCGTAGACGCCCTTTGTGGCGCGGTTAAACCGCGCCAAGGCCGGCGCGGCGGAGGGATGATTGGGATCAAAATCAGGCAGGGATACCAGGCCCATGATCTCGCCCGTATTTGCGTTCAATACCAGGCCGGCCGCACCGGTGGCCCGGAACCGGCCCATGGCCGCCGTCAATTCATCGCGCAGCGCGTGCTGGACCCGCACATCAAGCGATACCTGCAAGGCCTGACCCCGGGGGCCGCGCTCGCGCATTTCCTGATCGAAGTACTTTTCCATGCCCGAGATGCCGTTGCCATCAACATCCGTGAAACCCAGGACATGGGATTCGAGCGAGCCATGAGGATACAGGCGGCGCTGTTCATCGCGGAAATGCAAACCCGGAATGCCCAGGCCGTTGACCGCCGCCTGTTGCGATGGCGTCAGATTCCGCTTCAACCAGACAAAGGCACGGTCCGACGCCAGGCGCTCCTGCACCGCCGCCAAGCTTAATTCAGGCAACACGCCAACCAAACGCCGCGCGGCCTTGGCCGCATCGGGCACTGATCTGGCATCGGCGTAGAGGGATGCGGTCAACAGGTTGGTCGCCAACAAGGTACCGTTCCGGTCCACGATATCGGCCCTCCCGGCGGTGGCCTTGGTGGGCGCGGCGGTGGTGAAGGCCAGGGACTGCCCCGGCTCGCGAATAACGGTCAGCTCGATCAGGCGGCCAGCCAGAACAAAGAAGCTGACGGCGAACACCAGGGCCACGGTCACCAACCGGGTGCGGCCAGTGCGGATTGCCTGGACCTTGCTGCCCACCAAATGGGTGTCATCCTCGATTTCGTGTTCAGGGCCGCCGGTAAGAGGCGCCGGGCCGGGGTACGGCATATGGGACTGTGTCATCGCCGCTCCCCGCTGCTGGCCAGAACGATCCGTTCACCGCGCCGCGGCTTGACTGGCTTCCAACCCGGCACCGGCGGGCCCTTGCTGGCGCCATCGGCTTTCCCGCCGTCATCCTTGCTATCCGCTGCCGTCTTCGGCTTTAGGGGCAGGCTTGCCAATGTGCCAACCTGTGTGATGGCCATGGGCCGCAAATCCAGATGACGCTGGGCCAGGGCCTGCACACGACTGGGCTGGTTGAGGAAACTCAACTCCGCCGCCAGAATACGGCTGTTGCGGCGATTGTCCTCGACCTTCGCGGTTGCGGCCGCCAGGTCCCGCTCCAATTGCTGAACCTCGGATTCCAGGCGGTACAGGCCAAGCGAAACGGCTAGCACCAACAGCAGCACGACAACGGTGATGGGCCATCTCATAATGCCACCTCCATATCATTCGCCGGTAAATCATTGGCTGGAACATCGGTACGCTGGGCAACCCGCAAGCGGGCTGAACGGGCCCTGGGATTGACCGCTATTTCCGCATCCGTGGGCTTCGTGGCGGCACGGCGGGGCAGTTTAAAGGTTATCGGGCGTTGATCTTCGTTGGGCGGACGGTGGCGGGAACCGCCGGGTTGCAGGCCGGCCCGCTGGCTCAGGAATTGTTTCACCTCCCGGTCTTCCAGGGAATGGAACGAAACCACCGCCAACCAGCCCTGGGGCGCCAACAGGCGCTCCGCCGCGGCCAGGCCAAGGCGCAATTCCTCGATCTCGCTGTTTACGTAGATGCGCAGGGCCTGAAAGGTTCGGGTGGCGGGGTGGATGCGCTTGCCGCCCTTTTTATTTTTTCCACCGCTCGATCCCACGGCCTTGGCGACGATCTCGGCCAAGACGGAGGTGCGCTCGATGGGCGCGGCCTCGCGGGCCCGGATGATGGCGCGGGCCACGGCGCGGGAGCGGCGCTCCTCGCCATAGTGGTAGATGATATCGGCCAGCTCATCCTGTTCCCGGCTGTTGACCACATCGGCGGCGCTTTCGCCGGATTGGGACATGCGCATATCCAAAGGGCCGTCGGCGGCGAAGGAAAAGCCGCGACCAGCCTGATCCAGCTGCATTGACGAGACACCCAAATCCAGGGTCACGCCCTGCACCTGGGGGGCGCCGGCAGCAATGGCCAATTGCTGCATTTCGGAAAATCGGCCCTGCACCAGGGTCAGGCGGTCGTCGTATTTAGCCACGGCCGCGGCGCCCGCCGCCACCGCGTCGGGGTCCCGGTCGATGGCGATCAGGCGGCAATCGGCGGCATCAAGGATCGCGCAGGAGTAACCGCCGGCCCCAAAAGTACCGTCCACATAAGTTCCGCCATCCCGCAGCGCCAAACCCGCCAAGACTTCATTCAACATGACCGGAATATGCGGGGAGCTGGTCATTCGCCGGCCCCCATCTGATCGCGGCGCTGTAATTCGAATTTATCTGCTTGCGCCCTGGCCCGCTCCGTCGCCTCGGCCTCGTAGGCTTCATAGGCCTCGGGCGCCCAGATCTGGAAGGTGGCGCCACGGCCCGCGAAGGTCGCCATGCTGGTAATGCCCGCATGCTCCAGCAATTGCTGCGGCAGGATGATCCGGCCCTCGCCATCAAAGGGCAAACGGTGGGACTTGGTCAGAATAGCGGTGGCGAGGTCGCCATATTCGTTGGAGAACGGATTGAAACTGTCGATGCCTTCGGCCAGCTGTTTCATCCGCTCAATGTCACAACCATCAATGGCGCCGCCGTTACCGGGCGAAGGAAAGGCGACGACGCCGGCGAAGGCATCGGAGGTCAGGTCGGCGCGGAAAGACGCAGGCACGGAAACCCGTCCCTTCCGGTCCACCTTGTTATCAAACCGCGACAAAAACAGTGCCACGACCAATCCCCCAGTTCTTGTCCTCAATCAACGTCTTCGGTTAACGCCCTGCCGCTCCATCTCAACGCAGAGGCGGCAGACGCCATAAATAGCCCACGCCACGATACCTAATTTGGGCTTTTATGGGATATCATGCCATTTTATGGTCGTCAATGACTAAACAAATAATTAATAGGCGTCTTCAAAGTCAAAATTGAAGCCCGCAAAGTGTTTCAACAAATGGCGCCGGCGACCAAAACCCGCTTGATCTGTAAATTCAGCAGACAGCTTAATGAAACAATATGGCGGGATTTTGTTCTTTGTATGTTCTTTCAAGATTATTTGCCGCAATGCTGCGCCGGAAAAGTCATTTGCCGTTCCGGGGTAGGCGGATTTCATCTATCATCGGTTTGGTTTGGGGAAGTTGCCGCGTTTTTAGGTAATTGCCGGCATGGGGCGCATAAATTGTTTTTGCATTGGCAAAGGAGCAACCGCCATGGATTACCAGACCATCCGTTATGAAAAGGTGGACCATATCGCCACCATCACCTTGAACCGGCCCGAGCGGCACAACGCTATCAACGGCGTTATGAACGACGAATTGAAAATCGCCTGGAAGGATTTCCGCGATGATGATGACGCCCTGGTGGCGATCATTACCGGCGCCGGCGAGAAGGCCTTTTGCGCCGGCTGGGATCTTGAAGATGCCGCCGCCGACAACTTCGAATTCACCGATTACGAAAAATACCGCCAGGACATCTACAATTGCGAAGGCTATTGCGGCTATACCAAGCGGGCCGACATCTTCAAGCCGATCATCGCCGCCGTAAACGGCTATGCGGTCGCCGCCGGCATGGAAACGGCGATGCTGGCGGACATCCGTATCTGCGCCGAGAACGCCCAATTCGGTGCCACCGAGCGGCGCTGGAACATTGTTTCAGGCGATGGCCTGGCTGTCCGCCTGCCCCTAATCGCCGGCTTTGCCCACGCCATGGAACTGTTGATCACTGGGCGTTTCATTGACGTTCATGAAGCTTACCGCATGAACCTAGCGAACGAGATCGTGCCCGAAGGCAAGGCCTATGAACGGGCGCTGGAACTGGCCAGATCCATCGCCAAACTGCCTCAGGGCGCACTGCGTTCGGACAAGGAGACAGTGCTGCGCGGCATCGGGCGTCCCCTGGAAGAGAGGTTGCGGATCGAAACCGAGATGATGCTTTCCATGTGGATGCGCCGTGACCGCCACAGCGACGGCGCCCAGGCCTTCCTGGACAAGAACAAGCAGCCGGACTGGCCCAACCACGGCCTGTAGGCCAGATCTTCTTGAGGCTGAGGAGTATAGACGATGCGCGAACCAACCGATTTCGGCGACAGGGATTATCCGGTGGCTATGGTCAACGTGACGAATGTCTGCAATCTAAGTTGCAGCCATTGTTTCATC
>CAZPWJ010000020.1:0-65529 GCA_964590195.1 uncultured Rhodospirillaceae bacterium
GAAGCACCCTACATGAAGTGGGTGTCTGCGTTAACCGGATAGGCACGGAAAGAACTATAAATAAGCAAACAGGGAAAGGATCCGTCCGCTTTTTGGACGGTAGGGCACCATGAAACAGATTGATATGAAACAGGCCGAGTTAACGGATTTAGCGAAAAAGGGCCGGATCAGCCGGCGTGATTTCATGGCCAAGGCGACGGCCATGGGTGTTACCGCCGCCCTGGCGACCTCCGTCTGGAACAGCTCGGCCCTGGCGGCCCCGAAAAAGGGCGGCAAAATGCGCTTTGGCAGCGGCCATGGCAGCACCACGGATACGCTGGATCCGGGCACATTCGCCAACGGCGGCATCATCCATCAGGGCTATGGCATGCGCAATCATCTCACCGAGGTGAACAATGACGGCACCCTGATCCCGGAGCTGTCGGAAGGTTGGGACGCTTCGGACGACGCTTCTGAATGGGTTTTTAATCTGCGCAAGGGCGTGGAATTCCACAATGGCAAGACCCTGGATGCGCAGGATGTCATTGATTCCATGAACCATCACCGGGGCAAGGATTCCAAATCCGCCGCCAAGCCGTTGCTGGCCGCGATCAAGGAACTGAAAGCCGACGGCAAGAATAAAGTCGTCTTCAAGTTGACCGGCGGCAATGCCGATTTCCCCTTCACTGTCAGCGATTATCATTTGGCGATCATGCCTTCCATGGGCAATGGCAAGGTCGACTGGCGCTCTGGCATCGGTACCGGCGCCTATATCAAGCAAAAATTCGACCCCGGCGTCCGTGCCACCTACAAACGCAACCCGAACTACTTCAAATCCGGGCGTGGCCATTTTGACGAGGTTGAATTTCTGACCATCGGCGATGTGGTGGCTCGGACCAATGCACTGGCTACCGGCGAAATTGACGCCATGAACCGTTGCGACCTGAAGACCGTGCATCTGATGAAGCGCAACAAGAAAATCAAGGTCGAGGAAGTCACCGGCACCCTGCATTACACCATTCCCATGCACACCGACGTGGCGCCTTTCGATAACAACGATGTGCGCATGGCCCTGAAATACTCCCTCGACCGCGATGTTCTGTTGCAGGTCATCCTCAAAGGCCACGGCGTGGTGGGTAATGACCACCCGATCTCCACGGCCAACCGTTACCACGCCTCGGAACTGCCGCAGCGGAAATACGATCTGGACAAGGCCAAATTCCATCTTAAAAAGGCCGGCCTGACATCACTGTCGGTGGATTTGTCGGCAGCCGACGCCGCCTTTGTCGGCGCCGTGGATGCCGCCGTGCTGTACAAGGAACAGGCCGCCAAGGCCGGCATCAATATCAACGTGGTGCGCGAGCCATCGGATGGCTATTGGTCCAACGTCTGGCTGAAAAAGCCTTGGTGCATGGTCTATTGGGGCGGTCGCCCGACCGAGGACATGATGTTCTCCAACTCCTTGGCCGAGGGTGCGGATTGGAACGAATCCCATTTCTCCCACAAACGTTTCAACGAACTGTTGATTGCCGCGCGGGCGGAATTGGACGAGGCAAAACGCCGCGCCATGTATGTGGAGATGCAGACCATCGTCAATATGGAAGGCGGCACGGTGGTGCCCCTTTTCGCCAACTATGTCTTCGCAATGTCCACCAAGGTCCAACATGACGCCAAGATGGCGGGCAATTGGGATATGGACGGTGACAAGGCCATGGAGCGTTGGTGGTTCGGATAATCCCGCCACCTAGGCCGACTGGCTTATGTCACAAATTCTGAAATTGGTGGCCCAGCGCCTAGCGCTGGGCCTCCTAACCCTTGTTATTGTTTCCCTGATTATTTTTCTCTGTGTCGAGTTGCTGCCCGGTAACCTGGCCCAGGAAATACTGGGTCAGGGCGCGACGCCGGAAACCGTGGCCGCGTTTAATCGCGAACTGGGCCTGGATCTGCCGCCGCACGAGCGCTACGTCGCCTGGCTGGTTGATATGCTGCAAGGCGATTTCGGACGCTCCCTAGCCAGCCAGCGGGAGATTTCCGAATTGCTGGGAACCAGGTTGCAGAATACCTTGTTCCTGGCCTCCGTCGCCGCCGTCATTGCTATTCCGCTGGCGGTCACGTTGGGAATTTTGGCTGCCCTGTACCGGGATAGCTGGTATGACCGCGCGGTCAACGTGGTCACGTTGACCTCTATTTCATTCCCCGAGTTTTTTGTTGCCTATATCCTGATCATCGTGCTGGCGGTGAACATGGGTTTCTTTCCATCGATTTCAAATATCAGCGATAATCTGGGCTTTTGGGAAAAGGTCTACCGGACCGCCCTGCCGGCCCTGACCCTGACCCTGGTCTGTGTCGCCCATATGATGCGCATGACCCGGGCGGCGATTATTAATCTGCTGGCCTCTCCTTATATCGAAATGGCCCGGCTGAAGGGGCTGAAACCGGGGCGGATCATACTGAAGCATGCCCTGCCCAACGCCCTGGCGCCGATCATCAACGTGGTGGTGTTGAACCTGGCCTATCTGGTGGTCGGCGTGGTCCTGGTGGAAGTGGTATTTGTCTATCCCGGCCTGGGGCAATTGTTCGTCGATTCCGTATCCAAGCGGGATATTCCCGTGGTGCAAGCCTGCAGCCTGATTTTTGCCATGACCTATATTCTCTTGAACCTGCTCGCCGATGTGCTCTCGATCATGAGCAATCCGCGTCTGTTGCATCCGCGCTAGGGGCCGGACATGTCCATCCCCCTTACCAGCAATACATTCGGCGGCAAGGCCTCGCCCTGGGTCAGCCGCATCGCCATGGCGGCGGTGCACTTTTTCATCCTGGTACTGTTTCTCCAGAACGTCGCGGTCGACACCTGGAGCGCCGTTGTCGGTTTATTGTTCGCGCATCTCTACAGTGTTGTCGCCCTGACCTATTGGAGCCGGATCGACCGCAGCGCCGCCGGTGATACGGTGATCGTTACCGTCACCTTGGAATTCGTCCTGATGGCGGTGATCTTTTGGGAGCGGTCAAGCGCCTGGCCGTGGTCGACGCTGTTTGGTCTCGGTCTGGTGCAGATTTGTGCATTCGCCGCCGTGCGCTATTGGAAAGACCTGCGCCAGGCCCCCGGCTCGGCCTGGTTCGGCCTGATCGTGATTTTGATCTATGTCATGATCGCGGCAATGGCGCCGGTCATCGCACCATTTGGCGAAACCGAGATCGTCGGTTCCGAATACGATGTCTGGAGCAACAAGCATCTGTTGGGCACGGATAATCTGGGCCGGGACATGTTCACCCGGCTGATTTATGGCGGCCGCAATACGGTCGGCATCGCGTTCATGACGACGCTTTTGGCCTTTATCATGGGCGGCCTGGCCGGCATTCTGGCAGCCGCCATGCGGGGTTGGGTCGATCAGGTTCTGGGCCGGCTGGTCGATATTTTGATGGCCATCCCCTCGTTTATTTTCGCCCTGTTGATCCTGACCATCGTCGGCACTTCCGTGCCCTCGCTGATCATGGTGATCGCGGTGCTTGATGCGACCCGGGTTTTTCGATTGGCCCGGGCGGTTTCCATGAACGTGGTCGTGCTGGAGTATGTCGAGGCCGCCAGCCTGCGCGGTGAAGGCCTGTGGTGGCTGATCCGAAGCGAGATCCTGCCAAATATTCTGCCGCCCCTGGTGGCCGAGTTCGGCTTGCGCTTTTGTTTCGTATTCCTGTTCCTCAGCGGCTTGAGTTTTCTTGGTCTGGGCATTCAACCGCCCACCGCTGATTGGGGCTCCATGGTGCGTGATAACGCCACCCTGATTACCTATGGTGATATTACGCCGCTGTTGCCGGCCGGTGCCATCGCCCTGTTGACCATTGGCGTCAACTTCGTGGTCGATTGGTTCCTGCAAAAAGCCAGCGGATTGAAGGATTAGATGCGGTGAGTGAGACGGCTGGAAAAGGCGACGTTCTGTTGCACATGCATGGCCTTCGGATCGAGGGTCGCAGCGATGAAATCTGGCATGAAATCGTGCATGGCATCGATGTTACCTTGCGCCGTGGCGAGGTGCTGGGGCTGATCGGCGAATCCGGTGCCGGCAAAAGCACCATTGGTCTGGCGGCAATGGGTTTCGCCCGTGACGGCTGCCGTATCTCGGGCGGTTCGATCATGTTCGATGGCGTCGATCTGGCCAAGGCTTCCGATGACAGCCTGCGGCAAATGCGCGGCTCCCGCATCGCCTATGTGGCGCAAAGCGCCGCCGCCGCGTTTAACCCGGCGCACAAGCTGATCGATCAATACTGCGAGGCGCCGGTCCAGCACGGCATCATGCCCCGGGCCGAGGCCGAGAGCGATGCCGTCGATCTGTATAACCGTCTGCAACTACCCGAGCCGGAAAGTATCGGCTTCCGCTATCCGCATCAGGTTTCAGGCGGGCAATTGCAGCGCGCCATGACCGCCATGGCCATGGCCTGCCGGCCCGATCTGATTATCTTTGACGAGCCGACGACGGCCCTGGACGTCACCACCCAGATCGAGGTGCTTTCTGCGATCCGCGATATTGTCCGCCAGTTCAATACCGCCGCCATCTATATCACCCATGATTTGGCCGTGGTCAGCCAAATGGCCGACCGCATCATGGTCCTGCGCCACGGAAATCTGGTTGAGGAAGGCGATACCAGGGGCATGATCGAGGATCCGCAAAAGGAGTACACCCGCGATCTGTTGGCGGTGCGCACTTTCCGCAAGGAAACCGCGGACGAGCCGAACGGCGATACGCCCTTGTTGCGGATGGAGAATGTCTCCGCCTCGTACGGCAAGACACCGGTGCTTTATAACGTCTCCATGGATATTCACCGCAAGCGCACGGTCGCGGTGGTCGGTGAATCGGGTAGTGGTAAAAGTACCGCGGCCCGCGTCATCACGGGCCTGTTGCCGCCCACTGAGGGCCAGGTTTTCTATGACGGCCAACCCCTGGCGCCAAGCCACCGCAAACGCAGTAAGGATGAAAAGCGGCGTTTGCAGATGATCTATCAAATGCCCGATACGGCGATCAACCCAAGGCAACGGGTGCGCGCCATCATTGGCCGGCCATTGGAATTCTATCTCGGCATGCGAGGTGACGATCGGGAAGCCCGAATCCGCCAGCTGTTGGAAATGATCGAGCTGGACCCTGATGAATTTATCGACCGTTACCCGGGCGAGTTGTCCGGTGGGCAGAAGCAGCGCATTTGTATCGCCCGCGCTCTGGCGGCGGAACCCGAACTGATTATCTGCGACGAAGTAACCTCGGCCCTGGATCAACTGGTGGCGGAGGAAATTCTGAAACTCCTGCAGCGCCTGCAGGATGAATTGGGTCTGGCCTATATGTTCATTACCCACGATCTGGCAACAGTGCGGGCGGTCGCGGACGAGATTGTTGTCATGTTACAGGGTGAAGTGGTTGAACAGGGCCTAAAGGCCGATGTTCTCAACCCGCCGTACCACGAATATACCGAACTGCTGTTGTCCTCGGTCCCAGAGATGGATCCCGACTGGCTGGATAATCTGCTCGACGAGAGATTGGAGCAAAGCGCTTAAAGGGCTTGCGCGTAAAACCGTACTATTGGCAATGCAGCACGGCCAGGACCATGTTGACGTGGGTACCGTCATCGGACAGAGGCAGCAACAGATGTTCCATCTGGACCAGGCGCCCATGTCTCTGCATGAAATCGATGCGCGCGAACCGCGGCTCGCCGCAATCCACGACCTGGCGATATAGGGCGGCAACCTCGTCTGCCTGGGCGCCATAATCAATTTCCGACAGCCTATGTCCGGTCAACTCGGTGCCAAACCGCCCTGTTACTTCGGTGCCGACCAAGCGAAAGCGGATTTGCGGCGTCTGAACCGGAGCCGAGGTCATGGCATCGCCTGTATCATTCACCAGCTCTGTACCGACCGGCGGCTCCGCGACATCGGCAAGCATCAGCTTTGGCAGCAGGCGGGGTATATCGGCAGGATTCAGATCCTTGCGCGCGGGCATGCGCCGTTCACCGCACAAACGCCGCCAATAATCGAGCGTCTGTTGCAGTGCGTCGTCGGCATCGACGTCGAGCACCTTGGCTGTCACCGTAAACTCCTCCGGACGAAACCTGCCGCCCTTGGGGCGGAGGCCAAGCAGAGATCAAGTTATGGTGAATTGAAAATTAATAATGTGACCGGGATCACAAATAGGACTTGATCCGATGATAAATCGCACCGGGTCCCGCGCGGCCGCCTATTGTATACCCTGGAAATTGGATACAGCGCGGCCAGGTTGCCGTGATCGCCGTCTGATTGGAGTTTTTATCCGAAGCGTCATAAAAAATTCCAACTGGACGGCGATCTAAAGGGGTCGCCATCAATAACCTTAGGTATTAGTATGGAATTGCTCAAGCGGTTGAGAATGTGGCGGTTTTAGTGGGGCGAACGATGTCTGGGGCAGGATTATTGGCGGGCCGGCGTGGTCTGGTAATGGGCGTGGCGAATAACCGGTCCATCGCCTGGGGTGTGGCCAAGGCCGCCGCCGAACAGGGCGCGGAACTAGCCTTTACCTTTCAGGGCGAAGCATTGGAAAAACGGGTGCGGCCCCTGGCGGCCTCGGTTGGCTCCGAGCTGGTAATGCCCTGCGATGTTACCGATGACGCCAGCATGGACGCGGTATTCACGCAAATCGCGGACGAATGGGGTGGTCTGGACTTCATGGTTCACGCCATTGCTTATGCCGATAAGGACGAATTGGATGGCCGCTACGTGGATACCACGGCGGGCAATTTCGCCCGCTCGGTCGATATCTCCTGCTATTCCTTCACCACCCTGTGCCAGCGGGCGGAGAAATTGATGCCCGATGGCGGCTCCATCGTGACCTTGACCTATTATGGCGCCGAACGGGTGATGCCCCACTACAACGTGATGGGCGTGGCCAAGGCGGCGTTGGAGGCCAGCGTGCGTTATCTGGCCGCCGATCTGGGGCCGAATAAAATTCGCGTCAATGCGATTTCCGCCGGCCCCATCAAAACCCTGGCCGCTTCGGGTATCGGCGATTTCCGCTATATCCTGAAATGGAACGAATACAATTCACCCATGCGCCGCAATGTCGGTATCGACGAGGTTGGCGGCGCGGCGATGTACTTGCTAAGCGACCTGGGCTGCGCCGTGACTGGTGAAACCCATCATGTGGATTGCGGCTACAACGTGGTTGGCATGAAGGCCGTGGATGCACCAGACATCAGCACCGTTTAGTCCGTAGAAACGTCATGACGCATAATTCGTTCGGCCAGCTATTTCGGGTTACCACCTGGGGTGAAAGCCACGGGCCGGCCATTGGCTGCGTCATCGACGGCACACCGCCGCTGTTGGATTTGACCGAGGGCGATATCCAGCCCTGGCTCGACCGCCGCCGTCCCGGCACCTCGCGTTTCGTTACCCAGCGCCAGGAGACTGACCAGGTGCGTATCCTCTCCGGCACCTACGAGGGCAAAACCACGGGCACGCCGATCAGTCTGCTGATCGAAAATGTCGATCAACGCTCCAAGGATTACGGCGATATTGCCAATACCTTTCGCCCCGGCCACGCCGATTATGCTTACCACGCCAAATACGGTATCCGCGACCCCCGTGGCGGCGGTCGTGCCTCGGCCAGGGAAACCGCCTGCCGGGTTGCCGCCGGTGCCGTTGCGCGCAAGGTATTGGGAGACGGCATCGTGATCCGTGGTGCCCTGCGGCAGATCGGCGAACATGCGGTGACGGATGCAAATTGGGATTGGCAGGCGGTCGGCGACAACGCCTTCAACTGCCCCGATGCAAATATGGCTATGGTCTGGGAAGACTATCTGGATGAAATACGCAAGGCGGGATCATCCATCGGCGCAGTGGTGGAGGTGCATGCCTCCGGCGTGCCGGCGGGCTGGGGCGCGCCGGTCTACGGCAAGCTGGATACGGAACTGGCCGCTGGCATGATGAGCATCAACGCGGTCAAGGGCGTGGAAATCGGTGCCGGCTTTGCCGCCGCCGCCCTGCGGGGCGAGGACGCGGCGGACGAAATGTTGCCCGGTAACGATGGCCCCTCCTTCAGCGCCAACCACAACGGCGGTATTCTGGGCGGCATCTCGTCGGGTCAGGACATCGTGGTGCGGTTCGTTGTCAAGCCGACGTCGTCGATTCTCATCTCCCGGCGCAGTATCGATAAATCCGGCGCGGCGACCGAGGTTCAGACCAAGGGCCGCCATGATCCTTGTGTCGGCATCCGTGCCGTACCCGTGGGCGAGGCCATGATGGCCTGCGTGCTGGCCGATCACATGCTGCGCCACCGCGCACAAATCGGCGCCTAAATTGGCCGGGCGATGACACGGGCGCATCTACATGGCCTGGCGGCCTTGTTATTGATTGCCGGTGGTGCGCTGTTCATATTTACCGAAACGGTCGCCCCAGCCATTGCCGGGCTGGGCTGCACCGTCGCCGCCGCCTTGTTGCTTGTCGTGGCTTGGTACCGGGAGCGTGCAAAGAATGAGTGATAATGAAGTAGATCTGACCGATCCCGCTTCTTTTGAGTACTGGATTGTCGAGAACATCCGCATTGCCGATACGGATATGGGCGGTCATATCAATAACACCGCCATCGCCGCCTATGTGGAAAGCGGCCGGGTGTCCCGCCTGCGCACGGCCATGGAGCAACGCAGCGGCGGCGAGCGTTGGGTCATCGCCCATGTGGATATCGATTTCCGGGCCGAGGGACGCCCCCCCGGCCAGGTTCGCATCGGTACGCGCCTGATACGCCTGGGCAGCAAGTCCGTGACCTTGGGCGCCGGCATCTTCATGGCCGAACGTTGCATTGCCACAGCGCATTCCACCATGGTCTTTCTGAACGGCCCCAACACCGCCGTCATCCCCGACGCGGTACGGCAAAGCCTGGCCGCCAGCCCGGAAGACTAATGCGCCCGGATTGCTAACCCAGATTTTGCAGCAGGAAGCGGAAATTGACCGAGGTCGAGGGCTCGACGTCGCGGTCGCGGGTGAAATTCCGCTCCACCGTGATGCCAAAGCCAATGCATTCGTCCAGATATTGCACTCCGGCGCCTGCATGGATCTGACCGCCATCGTCGCGCAAATCACGCCGGCTTTCCGCCGTGGCGATCCAACGCTCACTAATTTGCCAGCGCAGGGAGTTGTACAGTTCCTCGCGCGCCTCCAACTCGTCCGAGGTTTGCTCTCGCTCCAGCGAAAGATAGGATGTGTCGAAGCGTAGAAACTTCGGTCCAATGGAAAAATAGACTTCATTGCGGCGTAGTGAAAAGCTGTTGCGGTCCAGGCGAAGTCTGTTTGTCAGGTCAAAAAATGGCGAGGGCGCCACGGTCAAGGCCATGACATAGTCCGAGCGGTGATCATCCAGACCGGATTGCTCGGCGAAGGTATCGTCGTCACTTACCCGAAATACCTGGCCCATGGTCAGGGTTGTATAGCCGCCCGAAGCGCCGAACAACGAGGCCTTTACACCCAGATTGGCGCGGGGGCCGCTTTCAACACGGTCATGGCCGGGAAAGCGGTTCAGGCTGAACAAATTGGTGTCATCGAACTCCAGGCTTCGGCTGTCTTCGTTGGGGATTTCCTTTGGATTGCCGCCGTAGGGCGCGAGAATGAATTGCGCTACGGGCTCGATCACCTGGCGCACGCTGCCATCGCGGCGGACAAAAGGAAAACGCCATTCCAAGGCCATCAAGGGATGCAGGCGCGCCTCCAGGCCGCTGTCGCTGGGCGAACCGGCGGCCTGGCCGGGTTCGCTAAAGCCGTTCAGCCAGTAAAGATCCAGGTCAAGTTTGGTGGTCAGCGTATAGATATCGCCGGCGGGCCCGAAAAAGGGCAATTGCCAGCTGCCATGGGTGCTAAGCCGCCGGCTGTCAAAGCCGTCCTCGCGATAAAGGGAGACGGCGGAAGCATCGAAATACAAGCGGCCCGGCAGGCGTTCGGGCGCCACCGTCACGGAATATTGCAATAGGGGCGCCACATAGGGCGTGGTGCCGGGATCATCCTCGACCTCCAGGCCCTGAAAGGCATAGGTCGATGCGGCGATGTAATTCCGGTCACGGAAACCCTCGATGAACAGATCGGACGTCAAGGTGTCGTCATCGTCGAAACCATAACGGTTCAGATAGGTGTCATCCGTTGCCCGGGACAGATCAAACCCCCAGCGCCAGGTTTCATCAATGTCGAAACGGCCAAGGGCGTTGATATGGCCTCGGAACTCCTCGTCGTTCAGATTTTCATTGTTGTCATTCCGCTTGTCCGTATAGGTCAGGCTGGCTTCGCCCTGATAGCCGCCCTTGGCGGTCAGGGCCCGGTATTCGCCGACCAGCACGACGCCTTCCTCGGTGCTTAGGATCGGCTTGAAAGTGAGATCTCTTGCCTTATCTATGGCCCAGAAATAAGGCACCTGAATGGTTGTTCCCAATTCCGAGGAAGAACCGAATTCCGGCGCCAGAAAACCGCTTTTGCGCGGTGTCAGCGGGTCGGCATGACGAAAGTACGGCGTATAGGCAATGGGCACGCCGTAGATCTCCAGAAACGCATCACGGTATTCGATCTCGTGCGCGGCACGGTGGTGGATTACCCGCACCGCCTTTAGCTGCCACAACGGCGCCCGCCCGGGGTTTTCGCGGCAGACTTCGCACGGTGAATAGACCGCCTTGGCCATTTCCAGGCGGTTGGCGTTATGGCGCCGAGCCCCATTGGCGGCAAAGCGGGATTTATCAGTCAGCAGAATGCGGATGCTCTCTATAAAGCCTTGCGTTAGGTTTTCCGACAACTGCAGGTGTTCGGCGAAAATAACCTCGCCGCTGGGTTCCATCAGGGTCAGGTTGCCTGAAGCGGTGACCACGCCGTCCCGTTGATTATAGCTGACACTATCGGCGAGCAAGACCCGCCCGGCGCTGCTGATCTCTACATTGCCCCTGGCCGTGACCTGACCCAGTTCGCTGTCGTGGACCATTTCGTCCGCCGACAGCAGGAATGGCGCCTCGCCCACGCTTTCCGCGCTCTGTCTTGCCGCGTTTTGTGCCAAGGCCCAACTCGACAGCAAGGTCAACAGCATGGGAAATATCAATACGCGGTTCAGCCAAGCCATCAAGCTAACCGTCCTCCAGGTGCAGCAATAACGACAGGCCCAACAGGGTGCAAACCCCGGTTGGCGTCCAGGCGGCCAGAATAACCGGCAGATTGCCGGCAATGCCAAAGGCATGCACCACGTCCGACACGAAATACAGCAGGAAACCGGTCAATACCCCCGCCCCCAACAACAGCCCGGTATGCCCGGATCTGGTCAGGCGCAGGGAAAAGGTCGCGGCCAGCAGGATCATGGCCGCCAACAGCAACGGCGTGGCCAAAATGGCATGCCAATGCAGGCGGTGTCGCGTGGCGGAAAATCCGGCCAGTTCCAGGGTTCGGATAAAGCTGGGCAGGGACCAGAACGACAGGGTCTGGGGCGAGGCGAAGCCCTCCTGTATCTGGGCCAGGGTCAGGGTGGTCTTGATCTCGTACTCCGGCAGGCGCAGCGCCGGTCTTGCGGCACGGGTCAGCAGCGCGTCGGTCAGGCGCCAGCGGCCATCCAGCAGCATCGCCCCCTTGGCATCAATCCGCCCGGTGAATTCATCCGTGCCCTTGTATAGGAAAACGATGACATCCCGCAGTTCCGTACCGGCGGAGGAAACATGCCGGGCATGGATCACCGATTGCCCGAATTCGTCAGCCTGACGCAGCCATAGGCCTGTGGCGGAAACCGCCAGCAGACTCTGCCGGCCTTCAAGAAAGCGCCCTTCCAATTGCTCATAACGCGAGGACATGATCGCGGCCAGGGGATTGAAAAGCGTCACCATGAAGGTACCCAGCAGCAGGGCGATAACCAGGGCGGGGGCCAGGAATTGCCAAACCGATACGCCGGCGGCGCGGGCGACGATCAATTCATGGCTGCGGGTCAGGCGGGAAAAGGTCACGATGGCGCCAAACAGGGTCGCCACCGGCAGCACCTTTTGCGCCAGGGATGGCAGGTTCAGGGCCGCCATGCCCAGGATCAGGCCAAAGCCGGCCGCTTCGCGCCCGGCGGAGCGGCGCAACAGCTCGACCACATCAATCAGGAATATCAGGGCCAGCAGCACGCCCAGGACGAAACCGATGCCGAGCAGAAACTGCCGACCCAGGTACAGGGAGAATGTGGGGGAGAGGCGCATCAGAGCGGGCCCGCGTCGGTCTGCGGCAGATCGTTTCGCCGCCGCCGCCAAAGCCGGCCATTCAGCAGGGCATAAAGGCAGATCGCCATGGCCAGAATGATATTCAAATACAACAACGGAATCAGGGCCGGGATCTTGGCTGACAAACCGACCAGGCCCAGCCCCGCCGCCCGCAGCAGGGCGATACAGGCCACCGCCATGACGATGCGCCAGCGCCTGCCCCGGCGGTTGAACTCACCAGATAACACTGCCGCCAGTGCGATCAGGGCAAAGGCCAGGCTGTAAAGGGGTGAAGCCAGACGGTCATGGCCCTCGGCCCGCATGCGGGCCGCATTGGCTACATCGTCGGCGCCGCTTCCGGGCCAGAACAATTCGTGCAGATAGCGTTCGCCCGGTTCCAGCCAGCGGTCCTCGTCGCGCTGCACGAACTGACTCAGATCCAGGGCATAACGGTCGAACTGCAGCAGCGACAGTTGCCCGGCGCCATGGTCGATCTGCTGGCGGTTACCATTGACCATGATAAAGCGGGGCCCTGCCTTGGTGCGGACCATGGCGCCCTTTTCGGCGATCATGGTGACGGGGCGCTGCTTTGCGCGGCTGTCATGCACCAGTATGCCCAGCATCTCGCCGCCCGATTGCCGGGCCCGGATATAAACCGTCAGACTGTCGCCAATGGTGTTGAAGGTACCTTCCTGCAACAGCACGTACGAGAGATTGGTGCGCAACGATGTCTTCATATCCTTGAAGGCGCGCTGGCCCGTCGGCATCATGTAGAGAGAGAGGAAATAGCCCACCAGGGTCGTGACCAGGGCCAGCACCAGGGCCGGCCGCGCCAGGGACAGATTGCCAAGACCCGAGGCCCGCATGACAACGATTTCACTGTCTCCGTCCAGATTGTTGTAGACATACAAAACGGCCGCGAACAGGGCGATGGGCAGGATGATGGTCAGCACCGACGGCAGGATCAGAAGGGTCAGCTGGCCGAAGTACGAGGCGGAAAGCCCTTTGTTGATGATCAGGTCGACAAAGCGCAGGGATTGCGTCAACCAGATCACGCCGGTCAGCGATAACAGGAAGAAAACGAACGGTCCGGCCAACTGCCGAAGGATATATTTTTGCAATCTGCGCACGTTGTGAACCATACAGCGAAGGCCCCATGCGGGAAAGGCTGGGGAATAATAGAATCAACCGGACAATTCAATTAAATTTGCCAATACCCTATGGTGCATCCGTCGCAAAGACTTGATCGCGCGGCTGCGACTTGAACTCGACAATATTGCCGCAGCCGTCCGACAGCATCATGATGTACTGCTCCGCCGGCTTGCCTTTGAAAGACAGCCGTGGCGATAGGGTGAATTCGGCCCGCCGAATGGTCAGCAGCCGCTCCATTTCCTTCCATTCTTCCAGGGGCAGGATAACGCCGAAATGGCGCAACGCGGCGGTGTCGCCGTCGGATTCAATGACGCCGTGGGTCTTGCCGGCCTCAGCCGGGGCAAGATGCGCTACCACATGATGGCCGAAGAAATTGATATCGAAGCGGCCCCTGGCTTTGCGACCCAACGCGCAACCCAGCATATCAACGTAAAACGCCATGGCCCGGTCAAGATCGTCAACTGGTATGGACAGGTGAAAGAGTGGTTCCATGTCGGGTCCCTCTAAACCCTATACTTGGGCTACCTTTTGCAAAGGTTCGGCCCGGCCTTCGGGCAGGTTATCATAAAGATCCGCGATCAGGTCGGACTTCAACGATTGCCGGGCCGGATCGTCCCACAGATTTTGCCATTGCTGGGGGTCATTGGCCAGATCGTACAGCTCGCCCACATCATCGGCATCGTAATAGGAGGTCTTTTCGTAGACCGTGCAAACATGGCCGTCGCGGTACAGGGTACGCATGGTGATATCGTTGCCATCAAAGCTATCCTGCCATTCCGTGATGGTGCGTTCATGCCCGGCGTTATCTTCGGCCGTGGTTGGCAGGGCTGTGCCCTGCATCCAATCGGGCACCGTCAATCCCGCCAGGCGGCAAATGGTCGGCGCCAGATCCACATGTCCTACCGGCGCCTCGATCACCGCCGGAGCGACGCCGGCGTTGGGCGCCGGGCGCCAGATAAACGGCAGCCGCATCAGGCCATCGACATGAAACGGGCCTTTGAAAAGCATGCCGAAATCGCCCTGAAACTCGCCATGGTCCGTGGTGTAAAAGACATCCGTATCACCGCCCCAGCCAAGGCTGTCGATATGGTTGACGACCCGGCCCACGGCCTCGTCAATCAGCTCGTTCGAAATATGCACCATGGCGTTGACCTCGCGGATCTGATCCGCCGTCAATTGCGCGTTTATCAGATCGGCGGGAACCTCGAAATTGAACTGGCCACGCCCTTCGTACCATTCCAGCCAGTGGCGCGGCTTCTGTGCCAGGATCTCGGCCACCCGCTCGGGTGAGCCGGGATAGCCCGCCGGCAAATCCAGGTCCCGCCAATCGACGCGGTGCAGCTCGCTTTGCGGCGGGTCCCAGGGATGATGGGGATCGGGAAAGCTCATCCAGACAAACCAGTCCTCGTCCTCATTCAGGCTGTCAAGAAAGGCGATGGTCCGATCAGCGGTCCAGTCCGTGTGGTAATGCTCTCTTGCCACCGGATTATGCCAGACCTGGGGCGCCAAGGTATCACCGCCGCCCAGGCCGCTGGGCCCGCCCTGTGAGGTATATTCGTGGAAACCCTCGACTTCGTCGGGATAGGTGTCGCGCAGCCAGCGGGGATAATGGGTCAGGCTGCGCCCGGCCCGGCCCGTATGGCCGCACAGTTCCATGCGATCAAAACCGCGATGGGGCCCGGTTTCGCCCCCGGTCGCGGCCCAGTTCTCGAAATAATCCGTATGCGAGGCCGGTTCGAAATGTGCCTTGCCCAGCAACGCGGTGCGATAGCCGTGCTGGTTCAGGTAGGCCGCCAGATTGGGCGCGTCGGCGGGCAATGGAATGCCGTTCGAGGTGACGCCATGAGTGCCGATGTATTGCCCGGTAAGAATGGTGGCGCGTTCGGGCATGCAGACCGTGCATTGGTTGCGTGCCTGGCGAAAGTTCAGGCCGCTGCTGGCCAGGGCGTCGATGGCCGGCGTCCGCGCCACCATTCCTCCGGTACAGCCAAGGGCATCATGGCGCTGCTGGTCGGTGGTAATCAGTAGAATCTTGCGTCCCATGTGGGTACCTGTTTACTGCTTCAATCGTTGGGTCGGATGATTGTCTTGCCGACAATGGCGCGGTCAATCAGTTCCTGAATGGAGGGTGCGATCTGCTCTAAGGGGCGGACCGCATGAATAACGGGCGTTAGCTTTTTCGCGGCGACCATTTCCAGCACTGCTACTTGTTCCTCCGCCGTCCAGCCGTTGGAACCAATGATGTTCTGCTCGTAGGTCCAGATATAGCGGATGTCCGTGGGCGGCGCATAGCCGGCGGTGGCGCCACAAGTCAGCAAGCGCCCGTTCGGTTTCAGACAGCGTAGGGACTGGGCCCAGGTCTCGCCGCCAATATAGTTGATAATCACATCAACCCCGCCGCTACCTGCGCCAATGGCGCCCATGCGCGGTTTGCCGGCGATGGCGTGGCAGGCGGCGACTAGGTCTTCTTGCGAGGTATCGATGACATGGTCGGCGCCAAGTTCCCGCAATTTATCCAGCTTCCACTTGGCGCTGCCGGTGACAATAACGGTGGCGCCGGCGCTCTTGCCAAGTTGCAGGCAACCGGTGCCTACGCCGCCCGTGGCGCCCAGGATCAGCACCGTTTCCCCGGCCTTGACCAGGCCCCGGTTCAACATCATGCGATAGGCGGTGCCATAGGCGATGGGCAGGGCGGCGGCCTCGTCATCGCTAACGCCGTCGGGGGTGCGAAGCAGTTGGCTGGCTGGGATGCGGGCGAATTCCGCTGCCGCGCCCAGGCGCGTCTCGCCCGTCATGCCCTCGCCCAGCACGAATGGATGCGGGCAAACCCGGTCACCCAGCGACCAGCCGCCGCCGACACTGGCGCCCAGTTCGACGATTTCGCCGGCGTAGTCGCCGCCCGGCACCATGGGCATGGGCGTTTTCAGGCCCGTCGTGCCGCCCAGGATCATGGGATCGAAACCGTTCAGCGATACCGCGTTGACCTTGATGATCACGTCATCGGCGCCGCAGAGCGGGTCGGGAAAATCGCCGATGGCGATGTTTTCCACGCCACCGTGATCATTGAAGAATGCCGCTCGCATTGTGCTTGTCCTCCAGACAGCTAAGGCATGACGCCAAAACGCGGCACCGGTCCGGCCGGCTTGTGCCGGCGCATGAGGGCACGTTCCAGGGCGGCGATCAGGCGGGGCCGGGTTTCGGCGGGGTCGATGATGTCGTCGATCTTGACCTGCTCGGCGGCGGGAAAGGCGCCGCAAAGATCGGTGAATTTGCTTTCCAACTCCACTTGCAGGGCCGCCGGATCCTCCGCCGCTTCCAGGTCGGCGCGGTAGGCCGCCTTGATGCCGCTTTCCAGGGGAATGGCGTTAAAGTCCGCCGTCGGCCAGGCCAGGACTGATGACTGGCCTGCGCCATAGCCGCCCATGGCGCAGGCGCCATAGCCAAAGCCCTTGTGCAACACCACGGTGAACAGCGGCACTTGGGCATAGGCGAAGGAGTGCGCGATGGTCATGCCGATGCGCAGGGCCGCCTCCCGCTCCGATTTCGGCCCGGTCATGACGCCGGGTGTATCCATCAAGAAGATCACCGGAACATGATAGGCATTGCACAGGTCCATGAAATGCCGGTGCTTTGTGCCAGCGGCAGCCGTGATGGCGCCGGACATGACCTTGGGCTGATTGGCGATGATGCCCACCGCCTGGCCATTCAGGCGGGCGAACCCGGTGATCATCATCTTGGCGAAATCGGGCTTGATCTCGAAAAAACTGTCTTCATCGGCAATCAAATCGATTACCCGGTACATATCGTAAGGCCGGCGCCGGTTCTCTGGGATGATCCCGGGCAGCGCTTCCTGTGCACCCGTTGATATGCCGCCGCCGGGAAGGGCCGGCGGGTATTGATAGGCATTGCCGGGCAGATAGGACAGGAAGCGTTTGATCTGGGCAATGGCATCGGCATCGTCTTCCGCCTGATTGTCGCCGACGCCGGAAATACGGCAATGCAGATCGGCGCCGCCAAGTTCCTCCTTATCGACGGTTTCACCGGTCCCGCTTTCCACCAGTGGCGGGCCGCCGGCGGCCAGCATGGCGGTGCCCTTGACCATGACGATGAATTCCATCATCGCCGCGATCAGGGCGGAGTCACCCGCCACCGGGCCCATTACCGCGCAGACCTGGGGCACGGTGCCTGAAAGTTTGGCAATCTCCATGAAATGATGCATGGGCACCAGGCCCTCGCCCACCGATTCATCGGTCCGCGCGCCGGCACCGTCGAACAGCCAGACCAGCGGCACCTGGTCGCGGCCGGCCAGTTCGACCATCTTGCGCTTTTTGATCAGATTGTTGGTGCCGACCGAGCCGCCCAAGACGGTGAAATCCTCGGACAGGACACCGACCAGGCGGCCATCGACCCGGCCAAAGCCGGTGACCACGCCGTCCGCCGGGGTGCGCTTGCCCGCGACTTTGGGCACCGGGGTATGGGCGTGGGAGGCCAATTGGCCGATTTCCTCGAAGCTGCCGGGCTCGACCAGCAGATCGATCCGTTCGCGCACCGTTAGCTTGCCGGCGGTGCGTTGCCTCTCGATCCGCCGTTCGCCGCCCAGCAACAGACTGTCGTTCCGCCGCCGCCGCAGATCCTCGAGCAATTCACGCATGCCGCCCTCCATGTACTAAATACTAATGCCGATATCCTGCACGGCGCTTGGTTCGAAGGCAACGCGCCAGGAATGTTTTCTTGCGCGGATATCCCGGATAGATTCTTTGGCGCGGCTTGCACTGTGGGCTTTCAGCCGTAAGATACGTGCAGCTTTATTTTTTCATTCGCCGCGCCCATGCGGCGGCTTTCAAGTACCGCACATTCAAGTACCGCACATTTAGGGGACGTTCATGAAAATCACCATCGCGGAAGCAAAATTACCCAAATCAGGCGCCCTGGTCGTCGGTGTTCTGAAAGGCGGCAAATTGCTCGCCACCGCCAAGGCCCTGGATAAGGCCTCCAAGGGCGCGATTAGCAAGGCGATCAAGGCATCTCGGTTCGAGGGCGGCAAGGGACAATGGCTCGATGTGCTTGCCCCCGCCGGTATCGGCGCCGACCGGGTATTGCTGGGCGGCCTGGGCGATGGCAAGAAAGTCGACCAACTGACGGTGGAGAATTTCGGCGGCAGCACCTGGCAGCGCCTGGGCAATTGCGGTCTGAAAAGTATCGCCATCGCCTGCGATCCCATTCCCGGCGCCAAGGTCAAGCTGGACATGGGCGCGGCGGCCATCGCCTATGGCGCCCGTCTGGCAAGTTACCGTTTCGACAAATACCGCACCACACTGAAGGCCAAGGACAAGCCCAGCGTGACCGCGCTGTCGGTGCTGGTCGATGGCCCGGCGGCGGCGCGCAAGCATTTCAAGGTTCTGGATGCCGTCGCCGACGGCGTCTTCATGACCCGCGACCTGGTCAGCGAGCCGGCCAATGTGCTCTATCCCGACAGCATGGCGCGGCAGTGCAGGACCCTGTCCAAGCTAGGTGTCAAGGTCGAGGTGCTGAACGAGGCCCGCATGGAAAAGTTGGGCATGGGCGCCCTGCTGGGGGTCGGCCAGGGCAGCCGCCGGGAAAGCCGTCTGGTGGTGATGAGCTGGCAGGGCGCCGGCGCCAAGACGCAGCCGGTTGCTTTCGTGGGCAAGGGCGTGACCTTTGACACCGGCGGCATCTCGTTGAAACCCGGTCCGGGCATGGAAATGATGAAGTGGGACATGGGCGGTGCCGGTACCGTTGTCGGCTTGATGAAGGCGCTGGCCGGGCGCAAGGCCAAGGTCAATGCCATCGGCGTTGTCGGCCTGGTGGAAAACATGCCTGACGGCAACGCGCAACGGCCCGGCGACATCGTGACGTCGATGTCCGGCCAGACCATCGAGATCCTGAATACGGATGCCGAGGGCCGCTTGGTTCTTGCCGATGCGCTCTGGTACACGCAAAAGCGCTTCAAGCCGCAATTCATGGTCAATCTGGCGACCCTGACCGGGGCCATGATTATCGCCCTGGGTCACGAGAACGCCGGCCTGTTTTCCAACAACGATAAGCTGGCGCAGCAGTTGTACGATGCCGGCCAGGCCATGGACGAAGGCGTCTGGCGTCTGCCGCTTTCCGCCGCCTATGATAAGAAGATCAACTGCGCCATCGCCGATATGAAAAACATCGGTGGCCGGGACGCGGGCTCCATCACCGCGGCGCAGTTCATGCAGCGTTTTGTCAATAAGGTGCCCTGGGCGCATCTGGATATCGCCGGCGTGGCCTGGGCCGACAAGAGCAAACCCACGGTGCCCAAGGGTGGAGCCGGCTGGGGCGTGCGCCTGTTGGACCATCTGGTGGCGCAGCATTACGAAGGCGGGAAATAGCGTAAAACCAGGTTGGGCGCGATGACCGATGTCGGCTTTTACCATCTGCTGCATTGGCCGCTTGAGCGCGCCTTGCCCAAGCTGCTGGAAAAGGCCCTGGAACGCGGCCATCGGGCTATCGTCCTGGCCGGTTCTAAACAGCGGGTGGAGGATCTGAATAGCGTCCTGTGGACCTATGAGGAGCGCTCCTGGCTGCCCCATGGCAGTGCCGGTGACGGTGAGCCATCGGAACAGCCGATATTTCTGACGGCGGACGATGAAAATCCCAACGGCGCCGATGTACTGGTCGCTGTCGATGGCCGCGCGCCGGCCAGCACCGATGGCTTTGCCCGCATCGTCGACATTTTCGACGGCCGGGACGAAACCATGGTCGCCGCCGCCCGGCAACGCTGGCGCGCTTATCTGGACCAGGGTTTTGAGCTAACCTACTGGCAACAGACCGAGGCCGGTGGCTGGGAGAGGAAATCTTAAAAAGGGAGGGCAAGCCATGGATACGAACAGAGTTGGACTTTTGTTGCAGCAAAAGGGTGCGACGCAGCCTTGTCACCGATGTGGCCAGTTAAGCTTTACTGTCTTGGACGGCTTCACGAAGTTTATTTTGCAGCAGAATTTCAGGGACGGCGTGGAAGTCGAGGGCGCATCCGTTCCCGCGGTGAACGTGGCCTGCGGCAATTGCGGCGCGATAACGGCGCATGCTGTTGGCGCGCTGGGTTTGAAGTTGGATTAGTTTGGTTTTGAAAGGCTGGTAACATGAGTGGGCGTTTGCAGGACAAGGTCGCGGTGATAACGGGTGGGGCCAGCGGCATGGGACAGGCCACGGTATACCGTTTTCTGGCCGAGGGGGCCAAAGTGGTCATCGGCGATCTGAACGCCGAGACCGGCGCGGCGACCATGGCGGAGATCGAAAAGCAGGGTGCCGCCGACCGTGCCGTCTTCATGGTCACGGATGTCGCTGAAGAAGCGGATGTCGAAGCCCTGGTGACTTGCGCCAGCGATAAATTCGGCCGCCTGGACTGCATCTTTAACAATGCCGGCGTCGGCGGTGCCATCGGTCCAATCTCGGAAACCAGGGTGGAAGAATGGGATTTCACCTTCAATGTTCTGGTGCGCAGCGTCTTTCTGGGCATGAAGCATGCGGCGCGGGTGCTGCAGGATCAGGGCGAGGGGGGCAGCATCATTTCCACCTCGTCCGTTGCCGGTCTGGGCGGCGGCGGCGGGCCGCATGCTTATTCGGCGGCCAAGGCGGCGGTAGCCAATCTGACCCGCGCGGTGTCGGGCGAACTGGCCAATTACCGCATCCGCGTCAACGCTATTGCGCCGGGGGTGATCACGACGCCGCTGTTCCATGCCGGCCGCGCGGAAAAAGCCGAGGCATTGGCGACGCGGATCGTGCCGTGGCCGCGCCTGGGAACGGGCGAGGATATCGCGGCCATGGCGGTTTATTTGGCTTCGGACGAATCCGAGTATGTCACCGGCCAGAACATGGTGGTGGACGGCGGCGTCACGGCGGCGGGGCCGAATTTATGGGGTTACGGCCCGGACAGCCCCATCCTGCGCAAATCCGGCGTCACCCACGGCAGTACCGGAGTGGACAACGATATTCGGGATGTCGAGGGTTAGCGCACATTTACTAAAGGCCATAGGTTTCGGCGGCGTTGTCATGAAACAGCTGGCGCCGGTCGCTGTCCGACAGATCTTCCGTGATCTCCAGGAAACCATTGAAGATAGTGGCGAAGCTGCCGACCATACGGTCGACCGGAAAGTTCGAGGCGAACATGCAGCGCCCAACGCCAAAGATGCGGATCACGTCGCGCACCACGCCCCGTTGACGATCGACGCTCCAGGCATGGCCGGCCTCGCCGATGCCCGAAATCTTGACCTTTACATTCGGCTGTTCGGCCAATTCCAACATGCCGGCCCGCCAGGCGCTGAGGCCCAATGCCGAACGATCTTCGGGCACGCCGGCATGGTTTAAGACGATTGGGATCTCCGGGAAGTCCCGCGCCAGGGCAGCGGCCTCGCTCAGATGCCAATAGCGGGTCTGCAATTCATAGTGCAGGCCGTATTTGGCCAGCAGGCCATAGCCGGCCCGCCAGATGGGATCGGACATGGAGCCAGGCAGCCCTTTCTGCATTTGCTCCGGGCTGTGTGTGACGGCGGGTTTCTGCCGCACCGCGCGAACCAGGGGAAAGGCGGCATGGCCGGCGAGGATGTCGTGGATGTCGTCGCGGGCGAACCAGGCCTGGCCGATGATGGCGCTGGGCAGTCCCTCGGCCTCGGCCAGATCATGCAGCCAGCGGGTTTCGCCAACTGGATCATCGGTCCGCCATTCCGCCTCCATATGCACGCTGCTCACGATATCGAATGCCGCCGTGTCCTGGCGATAGTCGCCGGGAAGGTAGTCCCGCAGCAATGGCGTCACTGGGCCATAGCGGTGGGGTGCGGCGTTGCCATCTTCCAGCCAGGGGTAGTTGCCCTGGCCCAGGCGCCAGAAATGCTGATGGCAATCAATAATGGGAAAAGCCTCGGTCAATCCAGAATATCCTCTAGCAAGTGGCGGCCTTCACGGTCCTCGATCTCCAGCACCCAAAGATCAGGATCCATATTCAGCTGCCGGGCGATATAGGCATCGGCGTCCGTTTCGGGAACCAGGCCGCCGGCCTGATCATCGCCCCGATCATCGCCCAGGGCCCGGCGCCACTTGCGGCCGCCATCCAGATTACTGCTGTCCATGGAGGAGGCGGGTGCCAGCACCATGCAGCCGGGTCCCAGGTGATTGACTTTGATGAATATGGCGCCGGCGGTGTTGTCGCCGCGCCGCACCACCATGGCCGGAATGGCGTGCAGACCGCACTTGCGGATATGCGACTTGACCCACAATTCGGCGGTAACGCGCGGCTGCATCGGCTGTGTCAGACCTGGCCGTGGCGGTGGCAATCAACCACATGATCGTTGGCCATGCCCACCGCCTCCATGAAGGCATAACAGATGGTCGGGCCGCAGAATTTGAAGCCGCGCTTTTTCAGATCCTTCGACATGGCGTCACCCTCGGGGCTGGTGGTGGGTATTTCGCCCATCCCCCGCGCCTGGGTCACCATGGGTTGGCCATCGACGAAAGACCACAAATAGTCGGCAAACGCCCCCTTGCCCGCGCCCATGATATCCAGCCACAGTTTCGCGCCGGCGATGGTGCCCATGATCTTCGCCCGGTTGCGCACGATGCCCGCATCGGCCATCAAGGCCTCGATCTTGGCATCGTCATAGGCGGCGATCAGTTCGGGTTCAAAGCCATCAAAAGCGGCGCGGAAATTGTCCCGCTTGCGCAATATGGTGATCCAGGACAGGCCGGCCTGGAAACCATCCAGGATCAATTTTTCGAACAGGGCGCGGTCGTCCCATTCGGGTACACCCCATTCCTGATCATGATAGGCGATATAGACCGGGTCCTTGTCGCCGCACCAGGCGCAGCGGATCAAGCCGTCTTCGTGGCGGATTGTCATGCTTCTGCCTCCGGCAATTCGAAATCGGCCCAGTCGGGCAGGCGCGGCGCTACCGACGCCTCCCCCGCGCTCAAGGTCTGCTCCAGGCCGCCCGACTCCGCCAGACGGTCCAATCTGACCAGGGCCAGGCCGCGGTCATTCTGCCCGGAGCGCATATTGCCGACCTCCCGCTCGCCCGCCATCAGGGGCGTGTCGGGGCCGGGTACCGGGCCGTCAATATGCACGGGTAATAGACGTTTGCGCACCAGGGCGCGGTATTTCGTGCGCGCGGTCAATTCCTGGCCCACGAAACAGCCTTTGTCGAAATCGACGCCGTGCAAGGCCTCGAAATTGCTTTCCAGCATCAGGGACTTGTCCACCACCAGATCCTTGGTGCTGTCGGGTAAGGCCAGGCCAAGACGGAAATAATCGTAATCCGCGGCCTCCGTCAGATCAAAGCCCGCCGCGGCCAACAGCGGCCCGGCTTGGCCGTCTGGCGCGATGATCCGCGCCCCGGCGCCGTCCAGGCGCGGGTCCAGAAAGGCCACGCCATCGCCGAACGCCTTGGCCGCGCCAAGGCCGGCCAGAGCAAGCGCGCTGTTTGTGCCCGGACCAAAGGCGGCGTGAACCTCCCACGCCATGGTTTCAATCGTTACATCGGCGCGCAGGCGGTACATATTCAGCCGCTTGGCCAATGTTTCCAGGCGGCCGGCCTCCGTCTCCAGCAACAGATCGCCGCCTTGGAGGCAGAGGAAAAAATCAAACAGATACTTGCCCTGCGGCGTTAGCAGCGCGCCATAGGCCGCCCGTTCCGGCGACAGGCTGTCCAGATCGCGGGTAATCAGCGCCTGCAGGAACGAATGCGCATCCGCTCCCGACAAACGCAGCACGCCGCGCCCAGGTAATAGACAATAATTTGCTTCCATCATTCGCACCCCACTGGTTATACATGCACCTTGTCATGCGGCCTTGGCAAGGCCTCATGCGCGCCCCTTAAACCAAGCCAAAGGGACCCGCCGCCGCGGCGATGAAAATCCTGTTTATCTCCCATAACCGCCTTGGCGATGCCGTCCTCTCAACCGGACTGCTGGCCCATTTGGCGCGCGCCTATCCAGGCGCCCAGGTGACCGTCGCCTGTGGGCCTGCTCCCGCACCCCTTTTGGCGCTGGCGCCCAACGTGGTCGGGGTGGTTGTAATGGAAAAGGCGCCCCTGGCCGGGCATTGGCGCCGCCTGTGGCGGCGAGTGGTCGGACAGCGTTGGGATTTGGTGGTCGATCTGCGCGCCTCGTTGCTGGCCTGGCTGCTATGGGCCGGGCAGCGCAAGGTTTTGCGCCCCAATGCGGTCAGTCTGCACCGGGTACGCCACGTGGCGGGTGTTCTCGGCCTGGCGGAGCAGCCGCCTGAACCCGAATTGTGGCTGCGCCCGGAACACGAGCAGGCGGCGGCAGGGCATCTGCCGGCGGGCGGTCCGATTCTGGCCCTGGGCCCCACGGCCAATTGGGGCGGTAAGCAGTGGCCCATGGACCGCTTCTTGCAATTGGCCCAGCGCCTGACCGGTCCCGACGGCCTGTTGCCGGGCGCCCGTGTGGCGGTGTTCGGCGCGCCGAATGAACGGGCGGCGGCACAGCCGCTGTTGGATGGACTGCCTGGCGAACAACTGATTGACCTGATCGGCCGGATCGACCTGCCGGAGGTGTTGGCCTGTTTGGGGCGCGGCGATCTTTTTATCGGAAACGATTCGGGCCTGATGCACATGGCCGCCGCCGCCGGCATTCCAACCCTGGGTCTGTTTGGTCCCAGCCGCGAGGAATTGTACGGCCCCTGGGGCGGCAAGGCGGCCTCGGTGCGGACCGATCTTGGCTTTGACGACATTCGCAACGATCCGGCATACGATTACCACAGCCAGGATAGTTGGATGGATACATTGTCGGTTGAAAAGGTGGAAACGGCGGCGCGCGCCCTGTTGACGAAAATTGGCGAGACGGCGGGATGACCGAAGCTGTCCTTTCCGCGCTGGTCGTTGCCCATAATGAAGAGGCGCAGTTGGCCGATTGCCTGGCGCGATTGGATTTCGCCGACGAGCTGGTAGTGGTGCTGGACAAGTGTACCGACGGCAGTAAGGCCATTGCCGAGAAATTTAACGCTGTCTTGGTGGAAGGGGCCTGGGAGATAGAAGGCCATCGCCGCAACGAGGGCCTGGATGCCTGCCGTGGCGCCTGGATTCTGGAGGTGGATGCGGACGAACGGGCCGACGCGGCGTTGGGCGCCGAAATCCGCGCTGCCATCGACGGCCTGTCGGACGGTTATTTTCTGTTGCCCTTCGATAACTACATCGGCGAGCGTCTGGTGCGCCATGGCTGGGGTGCTTCATGGGGGGTCTCGGCGGCGCCGCGCCTGTCGGCCAGAGGGGCCAAGCGCTGGGGCGATCAACGTATTCATCCGTCCCTCCGCCTGACTGGACCGCGCCGTTGGCTGACGACACCGATCCGCCATAATGTAGACAAGGATATTTCCGATATGTTGCGGCGCCTGGACCGCTATAGCAGCGCCCGGGCGGCTGATCTGCGGGCTTCGGGCGATATCGGCAGTTTGGCCAGCAACATCAGGCGAATGTTTTCACGCTTCGCCAAATGCTATCTCTCCCGCAAGGGTTACCGCGAAGGCGCCCATGGTTTTCTGATCGCCTTGATGGCCGGGTTGTACCCGGTCCTTTCGCATCTCAAGGCCAGGTTAGAGAAAGAGTAGAATAATGCGGGTAATGCAATGTATGGCGGGGGCCCGGCACGGCGGGGCGGAGGCGTTTTTTACCCGTCTGGTTCTGGCCCTGCACCGTGCCGGCCTGGACCAGCGGGTGGTGTTGCGGGGGGACGCGAACCGTGAGAGGCAATTGGCGGATGGCGGCATTGCGGCGGTGACCCTGCCCTTTGGCGGCAAGCTGGATATTTCCACCCGGCTTGGCCTGCGCCGCGAGCTGCGCCGCTATGAGCCCGATGTGGTGTTGAGCTGGATGAGCCGGGCCGCCTCGTTCTGTCCCAAACCGGCGGGGCGGTTCGTGCATTGCGCCCGCCTCGGCGGTTACTACGACCTGAAATATTACCGCAACTGCGATCATCTGATCGGCAATACCAAAGGCATCGTCAGCTACCTGAAGGAGCATGGCTGGCCGGAGGAGCGGGCGCATTACCTGCCGAATTTCGTCTCCGCCGCGACCGTGGCGCCGGCCTCGCGCCGGGAGCTTTCCACGCCGGATGACGCGGCTGTGGTGCTGGCCCTGGGACGGCTGCACCAGAACAAGGCGTTCGATGTCCTGATCCAGGCCATGCGGCGGCTGCCGGATGTATATTTGTGGCTGGCGGGCCAGGGACCGCTGGAGGCCGAGTTGCGTAAACAGGCTGTGCATTTAGGTGTCGCGCCGCGTATCCGTTTTCTGGGCTGGCAGGAAGATCCTGGGCCGTTCTACGCCGCCGCCGACATGGTTGCCTGCCCATCGCGGGCCGAGCCGTTGGGCAATGTGGTGTTGGAGGCCTGGGCCCGCCATCGGCCCATTGTCGCCGCCGCCGCCGCCGGGCCGGTGGAACTTATCCGGGATGGCGAAAACGGTTTGTTGACGCCCATTGACGATGCCGAGGCTTTGGCCGCCACCATCAACCGGGTGCTGGCCAGCCGGGATACCGCATTGGCCCTGGCCCAGGCCGGGCATGACGATTATCTGGCGGATTATAGCGAGGCGGTGGTGGTGCAGCGCTATCTGGATTTTTTCGCCAAGGTGGCAGGTGACGGAGTGAGCGGCTGATGTGTGGTATCGCGGGCATTATGACGGCGGACGGCACGGCGCCTGACCTGAGCGTTCTTGACGCGCTGCAGGCCGCCTTGCGCCATCGCGGACCAGATGGCAGCGGACGGCATCTTGGCGATGGCATTGGCCTGGTTCACACCCGCCTGGCCATTATTGATCTGGAAACCGGCGATCAACCCATTATCGGCCCCGACGGCACCGCCCTGATCGCCAATGCCGAAATTTACAATTATCTGGAGTTGCGCGAGACCCTGGAGGCGGAGGCACTGCGCACCAAATCCGATTGCGAACCGGCGTTATTCCTGTACCGCCGGGACGGCGTCGATTTTGCCAAGCAACTGCGCGGCATGTATGCCATCGCCATCCATGATCCGGGTGAAGGGCAATTGCTGTTGAGCCGCGATCCTTTTGGTATCAAGCCGATTTACTATGTGGAGGGCGATTTCGGCTTCGCCTTCGCCTCCGAACCCACGGCACTGATCGCGGCTGGCTTGGTCTGTTCCGGTATGCTTGAGCAGCCCATGCACGAGCTGTTGCAGATGCAGTTCACTACCGGCCGCCGTTGTATCCATTCTCAGATCCACCGGGTTCTGCCGGGTGAGACCCTGGTGATCGCCCAGGGCCGTATCGTTGACCGCCGCCGGCGCGGCGCGCTTCCTCTCGAACGCCCCAGACGGTTGGAGGAAAACGCCGCGCTGAAGGAATTGGAGCAAGTCCTCCTTAATAGCGTCGAGATCCACCAGCGTTCCGACGTGCCCTATGGCATGTTCCTTTCCGGCGGCATCGATAGTGCCGCCCTGTTGACCCTGATGGCCCGTTTGAATGAGCAGCCCGTGCGCGCCTTTACCGCCGGCTTCACCGGCACCAAGGCCCACGATGAACGGGATCAGGCCCGTGCCCTGGCCCGGCAGCTGGGGGCAGAGCATCACGAGGTTGACTTCGGTGAGAGCGATTTCTGGTCTCTGCTGCCCCAGGTTGCCGCCGCCATCGATGACCCGGCGGCGGATTATGCCGTGCTGCCAACCTATAAATTGGCGGCCGCCGCCAAGGCCGAGGGTCTGAAGGTGGTGCTTTCGGGTGAGGGTGGGGACGAGCTCTTTGCCGGTTATGGCCGCTATCGGGATGCTCAGCGCTCGTGGTGGGTGGGCGGGCCGCGCACCATGCGCCGGACCGGCCGTTTTGACCGCCTTGGCGTTCTGCGTCAGCCCTCAGATACCTGGCGGGACGGAATCCGGGCGGCGGAAAGCACCCTGGGTGCCAGCGATTTGAGCCGTCTGCAGTTGGCCCAGGCGATAGATTGCGCCGATTGGCTGCCCAATGATCTTTTGATTAAACTGGACCGTTGCCTGATGGCCCATGGCGTGGAAGGGCGGACGCCGTTCCTGGACCAAAGGGTGGCCGATTTCGCCTATCGCCTGCCTGACGAATTGAAAGTGCGGGACGGCAAGGGCAAGTATTTATTGCGCCGTTGGCTGGCCAACGCCACGCCCATGGCCAATCCGTTCGACCGCAAACATGGTTTCACGGTGCCGGTGGCGGAATGGATCAGGGGCCGGGGTGATGAATTGGGGCCGCTGGTGGCGGCACAACCGGGCATCGACGCCATTGCCCGCCCCGACCGAGTTGCGGCACTATTTCAAAATGGCGGCAAGCGTCAGGGTTTCGCCGCCTGGTCCTTGTTGTTTTTCGCTTTGTGGCACAGGCATCATATTATGGGCGTCGCGCCCCAGGGCGACGTTTTCGAGACCTTGGCGGCGGCAGCCTGAGGATAGGAGAGCATCATGGCGCAAACCTTTGATTTATTGCTGCGCGGCGGCACCCTGGTAACGCACAACGGCATTGCCCTTGGCGATGTCGGCGTCCGGGATGGCCGTATAACCGCCATTGGCGATCTGGCCGCCGCCTCGGGCGGGGAGGTGGTCGATGCCACGGGGTTGCACGTGCTGCCCGGCGTGATCGATACCCAGGTGCATTTCCGCGAGCCGGGCAATGAGCAAAAAGAGAACCTGGAGGCAGGCTCCCGCGGCGCCGTCCTTGGCGGCGTCACCGCCGTGTTCGAGATGCCCAATACCGCGCCCCTGACAACCAATCCCGAGGCCCTGGCCGATAAGCTGTCCCGCGCCAAGGACCGTATGTGGTGCGAGCATGCCTTTTACATGGGCGGCACCGGCGAAAACGCCGAACAATTGCCGGAGCTGGAGCGCCTGCCCGGCTGCTGTGGCGTGAAAATCTTCATGGGATCCTCCACGGGCAACCTGCTGACCGAGGACGACCCCACCTTGCGCCGCATACTTGGCGCCATCAATCGCCGCTGCGCCGTGCATGCCGAGGATGAACCACGCCTGAAAGAGCGTCAGCACCTGGCGCAAGAGGCCGCAGATCCCGCCGCGCACCCATTATGGCGGGACCCGGAGACCGCCTTGCGCGCCACCAAGCGCCTGGTCGCCATCGCCCGGGAAACCGGCGCCCGGGTGCATGTGCTGCATATCACCACGGCGGATGAAATGCGCTTTTTGGCCGAGAACAAGGATATCGCCTCGGTCGAGGCGACGCCTCAGCATCTCACCCTGGCCGCGCCCGACTGCTATGTGGAATTGGGCACGCGGGCCCAGATGAACCCGCCGATCCGGGATGAGGGCCACCGCCAGGGTCTGTGGTGGGGCCTGGACCAGGGTGTGGTCGACATTATCGGCTCCGACCATGCTCCTCATACGCTGGAGGAAAAGGCGGAAACCTACCCCGCCTCTCCCTCGGGCATGCCCGGCGTGCAGACGTTGTTGCCGATCATGCTGGATCATGTGGCCAATGGCCGCCTGAGCCTGCTGCGCCTGATGGACCTGGTCTGCGCCGGTCCGGTGCGGCTGTTCGGAATTGCGGGCAAGGGGCGTATCGCCGCCGGCTTTGACGGCGATTTTACCCTGGTGGACCTGGGCGCCAAACGCACCATCTTGGATCAGGACATGGCCAATGTCTCGGGCTGGACGCCGTTCCATGGCCGCGAGGTTACCGGTTGGCCCATGGCGACGATTATCCGGGGTAATATTGTCATGCGTGAAGGTCAACTACTTGGCCAGGCCGGCGGCCAGCCTCTTAGATTCGCTGAGACCTTGCCGGGGCAATAACAGGCGCTATGATCCGGCTAGCGGTTTTTCAATATGTGTTGGATTGCTGCGCCACCCACTCCCCCTGCCCGGCCACCCACAGGGTACCATTAATGGGTGGCCGGGCAGGGGGAGTGGGTGGTACAGACAGCATTGAAAATGCTTCGGATATTTCAGAGTTCAAAGTGATTGGAATTGGATATGAGCGATACCTTCAAGGCCTGGTGGGCAACGGACGTCGATGGCAAGGCGCAGGTGAATTTATGCGACGTAGCTGATGGCGATTTGCCGGCGGACGAGGTCACCGTTGGAGTGAAGTATTCCACCATCAACTACAAGGACGGCATGGCCGTTCAGGGCAACATATCCAAGATCATGCGTTCCCTACCCATGGCGCCGGGGATAGACTATGCCGGCGTGGTGGAAGCCTCCGACTCAGGCAAATTCGCGGTCGGCGATGAAGTCGTGCTGACCGGTTGGGGCGTGGGCGAGGCGACCTCGGGCGGTCTGTCGCAACGGGCCCGGGCCAAGGCCGATTGGCTGGTGAAAAAGCCTGATGGTTTGAGCCTGCAACAATGCATGGCCATCGGCACCGCCGGCTTTACCGCCATGATGTCCGTGCTGGCCCTGGAAGACGCCGGCGTCAAACCCGGCGACGGCGATATCATCGTCACGGGTGCGGCCGGTGGTGTCGGCTCAGTCGCGGTGGCGGTGCTGGCCAATCTTGGCTACAGCGTTGCCGCCTCCACCGGGCGCGAGAGCGAGCATGACTATCTGCGCGGCCTTGGCGCCTCTTCCATCGTGCCGCGCTCTGAATTGAGCGAGCCGGGCCGCCCCCTGGGCCGGGAAACCTGGGCCGGTGGTATCGACACGGTCGGCAGCCAGATTCTGGTTAATGTCCTGGCGGCGACGAAGTCATTGGGCACGGTCGCGGTTTGCGGTCTGGCGGCGGGCCCGGATCTGCCGGGCACGGTGTTGCCGTTCATCCTGCGCGGCGTACGGATCTGGGGCATCGATTCCGTCTATTGCCCGGCCGAGCGGCGGGCGCAAGCCTGGGCCCGTCTGGCCACGGACCTGCCCCTGGACAAGCTGGATGCGATGACCGAGGTCAAGGCCATGGCCGATGTGCCCGCCATCACCGCCGATATCCTGAAAGGCCAGGTGCGCGGACGCACGGTGATCGACGTCAACGCCTAGATGGCAAACATCAAAAAGAAGTGATCGCGATTGGGCGCGGCGATCGTATATCGTCGCGCCCATGGAAGTTGAAAGCGGGAATGTTCCCGTGAACGAGGTGGATATGAGCAAGGATGAAATGGGGGGTGAGCCGCGGCTGACAACCCTGGCCCACGGCGGCGGTTGAGGCTGTAAGATTGCCCCCGCCGTGCTGCGGGAGCTGCTTGCGACCTTGCCAAAGCCCGACCCCAATGCCGATCTGCTGGTCGGCAATGATACCGGTGATGACGCCGCCGTCTATCGCATCGACGAAAGCCGGGCGATGGTGGCGACGACGGACTTTTTCATGCCCGTGGTCGATGATCCGTATGATTTTGGCCGCATTTCGGCGACCAATGCCCTATCGGACGTCTATGCGGTAGGCGGACGCCCGGTATTGGCCCTGGCCATTGTCGGCATGCCCGTCGACAAAGTCTCCACCGAAACCATTGGACAGGTCCTGGCCGGTGGAGCGGCGGTTTGCAAGGCAGCTGGCGTGCCCATCGCGGGCGGCCATTCCATCGACACGCTGGAGCCGATCTACGGCCTGGCGGCGATCGGCATGGTGGATATCGCCAATATCAAGCGCAATATCGGCGCCCAGCCTGGTGATGTGTTGATTTTGGGCAAGGGTATCGGCACCGGATTTTTGGCTTCGGCCATGAAGAAAGGCACCTTGTCCGAAGCTGGCTACAAGGAAATGATCGGCTGCACCACGCGGTTGAATGACATCGGCGCCGAGCTGGGCGAACGGGCCGATGTGCATGCGGTGACCGACATTACCGGCTTTGGCCTGCTGGGCCATTTAAGCGAGGTTTGTCAGGGCTCCGGCGTGGCGGCGAGCATCGATCTGGATGCGGTGCCCATGCTGGCGGCGGGGCGGGCGCTGGCGGAGGCTGGCCTGAATACCGGCGCCGCCGGGCGCAACCGGGCGGCTTTCGCCAAAGGCGTGGTATTACCCGATGGCCTGCCGGACTGGCAAGACAATATGCTCTACGATCCGCAAACCGCCGGGCCCCTGCTGGTGGCGGTCGATCCCTCGGGCGCCGACGAGGTTCTGGCACTGTTCCATGCCCGTGGCCATGACACCGCCGCCATCATCGGACAGTGCGGCGAGGGCGAGCCGGTCATCACCGTCAGCTAATCAGCTAGTTAGATCCAGGGCCGCGCCCTCGCGCAGCACGCCATGGGCCTGTTCCGTGTCATTGCCTTCGGCATCAAGCAGGCATAGTCCGGGATGCATGATATCGGGGCCCCGCCCGCCCACGCGGGCCTGTACGATGACCCGTTTCGCCGGTTTGTCCCGCCGCGCCCAGAGCGGGAAGACCACGATGTCGCCCGCGCCCTGGCGCAGGCCGGCCAATAACGCCCCCAGGCGTTCGCTGCGGTGAATTATGGTGATGCTGCCGCCCGATACCGTACGGCGCAGGCAAAAGGTCAGCCAGTCTTCCAGGGGCGTTTCGCCCTCGCCATGGGCGATGGCCTTGCTGGCATCCGGCGGGGTGGAGGCCCGGCCCGCCACATGGAATGGTGGATTGCAAACCGTATGATCGAACAGGGCCTGGCCGATCTCCGGCGGCGCCTGTCGAATATCGCCCTGCTGAATGCTAACGCGTTTCTCCATTCCGTTCTCGGCGATGTTGTCCCGCCCCAGGGCCACCAATTCGGGCTGCAATTCCAGGCCGCGAATGTGCAATTCGGGGCAGCGCCAGGCCAGACACAAGGATATCGCGCCGACACCTGCGCCCGCATCCAGAACCGTCTGTCCCGGCCCGGCCCGCACCGCTGCCGCCAGCAGGACCGCATCGTCCCCGGCGCGATAGCCCTGGCGCGGCTGACGCAGGCTAAGGCGCCGGTCCAGCAGGCCATCCAGAGTGCTGTCCATTGAACTATCCGGGTGCATAGGTTTCGATATCCGCTTCCTGCAACAGCGCGCGGGCCCGTGCCGCATCATCGTCCAGCACCATCAGACGGCGGTTGAAGGCGCCGATGGAGCCCTCCAGGACGGAAATATTCTGATCCAGCAGCACGCTTTCGATGCCGGCATCGCGCAAATAGACCTCGACCCATGACAGCAATACCATGTCATTACTGCGCAGCAGTTCGATCATCGGCTCCTCCCGTCAAATTGACCATAGTCATGCCCGTCAATGTCTTCTTGCATTATGACCCAGGAATGCAGTCTATAGGGCAGGCGGCGCAAAGTCGCGGGTAAGCAGAGGGACGGCAGGTGGCGGACGTAATACAGTTGGACGGGGCAACGCCCCGGCGGCCCTCGATGGAGCCGTTGATGCAGTTGGTTGGCGATGATCTGATCAAGGTCAACCATACCATCCTGGACCGCATGCACAGCCGGGCGCCGTTGATCCCGCAATTGGCCGGTCACATCATCGCCTCGGGCGGCAAACGGCTGCGCCCCATGCTGACCCTGGCCACCACGCGGCTATGCGGCTACACCGGCGAGCGTCAGATCGGTCTGGCGGCGGCGGTGGAGTTTATCCATACCGCATCCCTGCTGCATGATGACGTGGTCGATGAAAGCGATCTGCGCCGGGGCGATGCCACCGCCAATGTGCTGTGGGGCAATCAGCCCAGCGTCCTGGTCGGCGATTTTCTGTTCTCCCGCGCCTTTCAGATCATGGTCGCGGACGGCAGTCTGGAAGTGCTGCGCGTCCTCGCCAATGCCTCCGCCGTCATCTCGGAAGGCGAGGTGATGCAGCTGGAAACCCTGAATAACGTTGAAATACCCGAGGAAAAGTACCTCGATGTCGTGGCTGCCAAGACCGCCGCGCTGTTCGCCGCCGCCTGCCGCATTGGCGCCGTTATCGCCGGCCGCGGCGCGGTCGAGGAAGACGCCTTGGAGGCCTTTGGCCGCAATCTTGGCATCGCCTTTCAACTGGTTGACGACACCCTGGATTATTCCGCGCAGCAGGCGACCTTGGGCAAGGCCGTGGGCGATGACTTCCGCGAGGGCAAGGTGACCCTGCCGGTGCTCTTGGCCTATCGCCGGGGTGACGAGGAAGAACGCGCATTTTGGGTCCGCTGTATCGGTGATTGCGAACAAAAGGATGGCGATCTGGAGCACGCCATGGAATTGCTGCAACGTAATGATGCGCTGCAGGATTCCATCGAACGGGCGCGCCATTACGGCGCCATGGCCCGCGACGGCCTGGGCATCTTCCCCGACGGCGAGGCCAAGCGCGCCCTGGTGGATGTCGTCGATTTCTGTATCGAACGAGCCTATTAAATCTCAATCGATAGCTTGCCGCGCCTCCTCATGGGCGCTATAAGCACGCGGTCCACCGTGATCAACATTGAAGAGCGGCGGGCAAACGTGCCGGAGTGTAGCTCAGCCTGGTAGAGCACCGTCTTCGGGAGGCGGGGGTCGGAGGTTCAAATCCTCTCACTCCGACCATTGAATTAATAGCTTTGGTATCAGGCGCTTAGCTAGCCCTCCTTGTCTTGGACCGGGAGGGTTTTTCGTTTTCAAATAAGCTCTAATCGGGCCGTATGGCGGCGGGTGGCGTCAGTTTCGTCTCATGTATTCGTGCCAGCGTTGCCGGATCAGGCGCCGGGCGATGGGCATGGCGACATCCTTGCTCATGCCGGGCCGCAGGGCCGGGTCATAGAGAACCGCCAACATCAGCCTATCGGCGGGCTGCATTTCGAAAACACCCCGCCGGCCTTCACAGATCAGGGATGGGCGGTAGTGACAGGCATCCCCGGGCAGGCCCATGATCTGCATGAGCTCCTCGGGTATGCAATGACGGCGGTGGGTTCTGGAAATATCGGTGGCGACGCCGATAACCGCCTTGGATATAATGCCTTTCGCCGGGTCGCCGAAAATCATGGCAAAGCAGGCGCTGGTGCTGGCCATTCTTGCCGTGGTGCCTGGCCTGTTGGGGAGTTTCTTAACAATTTCCTTGAAATGCCTGCGCCGAACGAAATTGAGCTCCACGGATGATGGCGCGCCGTAGGTGGCCGCGGCATGGGAAATGCCCGTCAAGCTCTCTATGGCGCCAAGGGCGTTTTTCAGATCGCCTTCATGCTGACGCAGGGTGCTGGGATCTCCGCCATGAATATCAATAATCAATGGTCTGGCCCAGCGCATCAATACCCGGCTGCCGTCACCGAAATCATTGCCATAGGCGGCGGACTCGAATTGCCTCGCGACCAGCTCCGGTGTCGGCTTGATCAAGGTGGGAGGGGTCATGGCGCAGCCGGTTAACAGAACGGCTATCAGGATGAGGAATCGCATGGAATAAATGTAGGAAACTTTGTCTCGGCGACAAAGCACATTCATACTTAACGCAGTAACCGTCCCGGCCATTGACGGGTTGGCCGCCGCGACAATTTTCTTAGCGATAGGCGTCCTTGATCATCTCGTTGCGCGCGTGGTCGGAGGGCGTTTCTTCCAGCACCTCATAATAGTCCAAGGTCTTCGCCGTCTCGGCCGCAAATCCCAGTTTCTCGAGAGCATCCGCCACATCCACGCCTCGCCCCTCGCTGGTCACGCCATCGGGCCAGTGAAAACGGTAAAGCGTGGTGGGCTCGGTCATTCCTGCCCTCGGCTCTGGTTGATGTTGGCTAATTCAGCCAGCAACTCATCCCGGCTGGCGGCAAAATCATCGGCCCGCCAGGCGTCTTCCAACGCGCGCAACCTCTCGCCGACCTCCGGACCGGGCTGCATGCCAAGGGCGAGGGCGTCGCTGCCCTTGAGTGGGAAAGGTGGCGGGGTTGCGTCATTGATGCGGGCGATAAGATTCGGTACGCCCTGCCGCAAGGCCAGATCACCGATGCGCTCTGGTCCGTGGTCATAGAGCAGCTGGCGCAAGGCGGGGCGGCTGATGTCGGCGCTCAAGTTCGCGGGCGGCTCCATTAAAAATTCCAGACGGCTGGCTTGTTGGTTCGAAAGGCGCAACCGCGCGGCCAGGGCCCCTGCGCCGGCGCTGGCAATGGCGGACAGGCGGCGCAAGGGATCGCCGTCCGTGCGGGCCAGGCCAGCAAGGTCAAATCCGTCTGGCAGAACCTGTTGCAGCACGCCGGCCTTGGCCATGAGCTCCAGGCTGGGCAGAGGATCGGGGGCGGCCAGCAGCTTGAACGTCTCGTCTCGGACACGCTCGCCACTCAGGTCCGCGATGCCCGGTGCGGCGGCGGTGCAGGCGGCCAGGGCCGCCGCGTCCGGTTCGCCCCGCCCAAATAATGCGAAAAAGCGGAAAAACCGCAGGATGCGCAGTTTGTCCTCGTCAATTCGTTGTGCCGCATCGCCCACGAAACGCACTCGGCCCGCCGCAAGATCCGCCTGGCCGCCAACCGGGTCGTACAGCTGGCCGTCGCGATCGGCATAGATGGCGTTGATGGTGAAATCCCGGCGCGCGGCGTCCAGTTGCCAATCGTCCGTGAAGGCGACCTTGGCGTGGCGACCAAAGGTTTCCACATCCACCCGCAGGGTGGTGATTTCGAAATGCTGGCCCTCGGCCAATGCCGTGATAGTGCCGTGTTTCAGGCCCGTGGGAATGACTTTGATGGCGACGGCTTCCAGCAGGCGCATGCTGTCTTCCGGCAACTGGTCGATGGCAATATCAAGATCCGTGCTGGCGCGGTCCAGTAGGCCGTCGCGGACACAACCGCCGACAAAGCGCGGCATCGCGCCGTCGGTGGCGAGGGCGCCCAGCACCGCCTGGCTGGACGCTGCCGTTAACCAGGGTTGCCGGGTCAGATGCGTCATGATGTTCGCTAGTCGAACTTGCCCGGCACGATCTTGCCGTCCTGGACGTGGGGCGCGGTATAGACCCCGTCCGCCGGAGCGCCGGTAAACAGCCACACCGCGATCAACGAGATGACGAGCAGCACCAGACCGGCTGCGAACAGCCAGAACCAGGGCGCCTCGTCGAATGCCTGGCCTTTTTCACGTGCCTTGCGGGTGGCGTAGAGATACAGACCATAGGCGATGAAGGGCAGCAGAAACGGGACCAGATGATAAAGAATGTTGCGCAGCATGTTTTAAGGGCCGTGGCGCTCAGAGCAGGTCATGGACGCGCCGGTACAGGTTCATGATCATCCCCGCCGTTGCACCCCAGATGTAAAATTCGCCGTAGGGCATGGCGTAATATTGCCGCTGATGGCCATTGTATTCCCGGCTGTGGCGTTGATGGTTTTGCGGATCGAACAGAAAATCCAGCGGCACTTCAAAGACGTCCGCGACCTCGAAATCATCCACGTTCAGATCGAAACCCAGGCGCACGAAGCCTACCACGGGGGTAACATGGAATCCCGTTCCGGTTTCGTAATCATCTAGATATCCGGCCACTTCCACATAGGAACGGCTCAGGCCGATTTCCTCCTCCGTTTCGCGCAGGGCGGTATCGACCACATCCAGGTCGTCCTCCTCCACCCGGCCGCCAGGGAAACTGACCTGGCCGGCGTGGTGATGCAGATGGTCCGTGCGCTTGGTCAATAATACGGTCAGGCCGCTGTTATGCTCGACCAATGGCACCAGCACCGCCGCCGGCTTCAGGCGCTCGTCAGGATCGACCCAGTCCTGCATGAAGGGATTCAGGTCATGGTCGCCGGTGGAGGGGCGCAAATCGTCATGGGCGCGGGAATCCACCATGGGGCGAAGTTTCGATACAATACGGTCGCGCAACTGCGGCTCCTTAGCAAAATTCAAAAGTACGCTTCATGCTCTAGACCTCACCTGGATCGCCGATCGGGAAGAATACACCGGCGCTCCAGATGCCGAGCTGGGTCTCGCCATCACGGTTCTCTTCCACGGCCAAATCGACCAGGTCATAGAATGTCGCACGGTTGATCAATGCTTCCAAGCGCCCTCGTACATGTACATAGGGCGAGGGCTCTTCCGTTTCCGGGTCAATCTCCATCCGCAGCGGGTGGTCAGGGCCCGCCATGACCTCGTCGTCCACATTGGTGCGGAAGGTCAGGATCTGTTCGCTGCCGCTTCCATGCACGGCCATGGCGACGGCCTGGAAGGGCGCGTCCTCCACCAAAATGGCGAATTTTTCCACCGGGGTGACCAAATAATAGCGCCCATCCGCGTCATGCCGCAGGATCGAGGCAAACATTTTGACCATCCGCCGCCGCTTTATGGGCGAGCCCAGGTAATGCCAGGTCCCGTCACGGGCAATGCGCATATCCAGGTCGCCGGAAAAATCAGGATGCCAGGTTTCCACGGGCGGCAGCTTGCCTTTTGGCAACTGCGCGCTGATGGCCTGAATATCCAGCATCCGTTTTTCCAATCTCGCGGTGCTTTCACACCGTATGCGTTCGGCTAGCCCACTTCAGCTGGCCCTATGCTCTCGTAAACGTTACCTTACGGGCTAGATCAAAGTTGGGGACTCTTCAATATAGTGGACATCATGGCATTCGTCAGCGAAACCGACAAAAAATTGATCGCCGAGGCCGAGGCGGCCGTCGAGCATATCGCCAAGGTACGGCAGATGATCGGCCGCGTCATCTTTGGCCAGGCAGAGGTGATCGACGAAACCTTGATCACCCTGCTGGCCGGCGGCCATGCCTTGTTGATCGGCGTACCCGGCTTGGCCAAGACGCGCCTGGTGGAAACCCTGGGCACGGTTCTTGGCCTGGCGGAGAAACGCGTGCAATTCACCCCGGATTTGATGCCCGCCGATATTCTCGGTTCCGAGGTGCTGGAGGAAGCCGACAGCGGCAAACGCAGTTTCCGCTTTCTGCCCGGCCCGGTGTTCTGCCAGCTGTTGATGGCGGACGAGATCAACCGGGCCAGCCCGCGCACGCAATCGGCCCTGCTGCAGGCCATGCAGGAACAATTCGTTACCATCGCCGGACAGCACCATCCCCTGCCGCAGCCGTTTCATGTGCTGGCGACGCAGAATCCCTTGGAGCAGGAAGGCACCTATCCCTTGCCCGAGGCGCAGTTGGACCGCTTTCTGCTGCAGATCGACGTGGACTATCCCGACCGCGAGGCGGAGCGGCGCATGCTGATCGCCACCACCGGAGGGGAGGAAGCGGCGATCGAGGCGGTGATGGATGGCGAACGCCTGCGCGCCACCCAGGCTCTGATCCGCCATATCCCCGTGGGCGACAGCGTGTTCGAGGCGATCCTGACCCTGGTCCGCAATGGCCGCCCCGAAGACAGCCCCCTGACGGGTATCCGCGAACAGGTCGCATGGGGCCCCGGCCCGCGGGCCAGCCAGGCGATGATGCTGGCGGTGCGTGCCCGGGCCTTGCTGGATGGCCGGCTGGCGCCCTCTATTGATGATGTTCTGGCCCTGGCCGGCCCGGTGCTGCGCCACCGCATGGCGTTGACATTTGCCGCCCGCGCCGATGGCGTCACCCTGGGCGAGGTCATCGGCCGCCTGTCGGAACCATTGGCCTAAGCCGCCATGACGCCAGTCGCCGCAAACAGGATTGGCGCCAGGGCCGAGCAACTGGCCGCCGCCCTGCCGGCGCTGTTGGTCGCGGCGGATCGGGTCGCGGCAACTGTTGTGCAAGGCGTGCATGGCCGGCGCCGGGTGGGCAGCGGCGAAACCTTCTGGCAATACCGCCGTTATCAGGGTGGCGACAGCGCCACGGCCATCGACTGGCGGCAATCCGCCAAGAGCCAGAAAACCTTCGTGCGGGAAAACGAATGGGAAGCGGCGCAAAGCGTCTGGATGTGGCGGGACGGCTCCGCCTCCATGGATTATCAATCAAAAACCGGTACGGCGTCCGAACGCAAGCAGGACCGGGCCGATCTTCTGTTGCTGGCGCTGGCATCGCTGCTGCTGCGCGGCGGCGAGCATGTGGGCCTTTACGGCCAGGACAGTATCGCCACGGGCGGCCGCGCCACCTTGAACCGCCTGGGCGCGCATTTGCTTGACCCCCGTACCGGCGAAGCCGGCCTGCCCGCGCCGGGACGGCTGCCGCGCCTGGCTCAATTGGTTCTGTTCAGTGATTTTCTCGCACCCCTCGAAGAGATCGAGGCGCTGGTCAAGGGCTTCGCCAACCAAGGTGCCCGTGGCCATATGGTGCAGATTTTGGATGGTGCGGAAGAGGATTTGCCGTTTCATGGCCGCACGGAATTCGAAGGCACGGAGGGCGAGGGCAAGGTCCTGATTGGCCGGGTGGAAAGCCTGCGCGATGATTACCGTCGGCGCATGGCGGTTCAGCGTGAAGGCCTGAATGATATCGCGCGGCGGGCCGGTTGGGGTTTCGCCGTCCACCGCACGGACCGATCGCCGCAAACCGCGCTGCTGGCCTTATTCAGCGCCTTGAGCGGTCAATTGGACGGCCCGGCCGGGCAAACCAAGTTATAGCGTATGCTGTCGCTTGGACCCATTGCCCTGACCGCGCCCTGGATGCTGCTGGGCTTGGCCGCCTTGCCCTTGATCTGGTGGCTGTTGCGGATCACGCCGCCGGCGCCCCGGCGGGTACGTTTCCCCCCTATCCGTATTTTGTTCGACTTGCGCGGCGAGGAAGAAACGCCGGCGGCAACGCCGTTGTGGCTGGCATTGTTGCGGCTATTGCTGGCCGCCCTGGTGGTGCTGGCGCTGGCCCATCCCCTGCTGCATCCCGGTGCCGATTTGTCCGGCAAAGGCCCGGTGGTTCTGGTGATCGATGATGGCTGGGCGGCGGCGCCCAACTGGCTGCTGCGGCAGCAGGCCGCCCTAAGCCTGGTGGAGCGGGCGAAGCGGCGCCAGCGCCCGGTGTTGATTTTGAGCACGGCGCCGCCAGCGGAAGGTGGCGCGATCCAGGCCTCTGGCCTGTTGCAGGCGGCCGAGGCCGAGCCGTTGCTGCGTGCCCTGCAACCGAAACCCTGGTCCCCTGACCGCGCCGCCGCCGCCGCCGCAACGGAGGTTTTAACCTTTACCGAACAGCCCACGGTATATTGGTTGAGCGACGGCATCGACAGCCCGGGGCGGAAAACCCTGGCCGGCGCATTGGCGGCCCTGGGTCCACTGCATCTGTTGCAGCAAGACGCCGGGCAGCGGGCCATGGCCCTGTTGCCCCCGGTACTAAGTGGTGATGGCTTGCAGGCGACGGTGCTTCGGGCCGGCAAACAAAACCTGGGTACGGTGACGGTGCGGGCGCTGGGCGAAAAAGGCCGGGTATTGGGACAGGGCCAGGCGCGGTTCGGCATCGACCAGGACCGCGCGGTAGCTGATATCGCCCTGCCTGGTGATCTGCGCAATCGCGCCTTGCGCCTGGAATTGGCCGGGGCGGGTTCGGCGGCGGCAAGCGTGCTGCTGGATGAACGCTGGCGGCGGCGGCCCGTGGGCCTGGTCTCCGGCGCCATGATGGAAGAACGCGCCCAACCTCTGCTCTCCAACCTGTATTATCTGGAACGCGCCTTGCAGCCCTATGCCGAGCTACGCCGGGGCGGCATCGAGGCATTGTTGCAACGGCCCCTGGCGGTGCTGGTGCTGGCCGATATCGGTCAAATAACCAAGGCGCGGCAACAGCGGCTGGGACAATGGCTGAAGGACGGCGGCATGCTGGTCCGCTTCGCCGGGCCGCATCTGGCGCAGGGACCGGACCCACTGATCCCCACGGCGTTGCGTCAGGGTGGCCGCGCCCTGGGCGGCTCCCTGTCCTGGTCCAAGCCGGCCGGCCTGGCCGCTTTCCCCAAACACAGTCCATTTCATGGCCTGGCGGTGCCGGCGGACGTTCTGGTCAAGCGGCAGGTTCTGGCTCAGCCCTCTCAGGATTTAAGCCAGCGCACCTGGGCCTCTCTGGCCGACGGCACGCCGATCGTGACGGCGGTGCCCAAGGGCCAGGGTTGGCTGGTGCTGTTTCATGTTACCGCCAATGCGTCCTGGTCCAACCTGCCCCTGTCCGGCCTGTTCGTGAACATGATGCGTCGTCTGACCGCCATGTCACGGGGCGTGGCGGCGGCGGGCGAAGCGGTGGTGCAACGGCAATTGCCGCCTTTGGCCAATTTGGACGCCTTTGGCCGCCTGGGGCCGCCGGCCCCCGGTGCCGAGGCCATCAATGCCCGCGATATAGACAAGCTTGAGGCCGGGCCGAAGAACCCGCCCGGCTATTACGGACGGGAAGATGACCGCCGGGCCTTGAACCTGAGCCAGACCCGGCAAACCCTGCGCCCGATCACGGAATTGTCGGTGCCGGCACAAATGACCGGTTATCTGCAGGACAGGGAGGAAGACCTGAAACCGTGGCTGTTGCTGGCGGCGTTCTTGCTGGCCCTGGCCGACCTTGTCGCGGTACTTGCGCTGCGCGGACTGCTGCGGCCCGGCGTCCGCGTGGCGGTGCTGCCGTTGGCCGCGATGCTGTTGTTGCCGGATAGTAACCTTTCCGCACAGCAGTATTCTTCCGCCGAGCAATTCGCCATGGCGGCGGCGCTGGATACCCGTCTGGCCTATGTGCTGACCGGCGATGGCCAGGTCGACGAGATGAGCCGGGCCGGCCTGACCGGGCTGAGTGATATTCTGCGTCTGCGCACCTCGATCGAACCGGAGGCGCCCATGGCGGTTAATGTGGAGCGGGACCCCCTGGTGCTGTTTCCCATATTGTATTGGCCCGTGGTGCCCACGCAGCCGGCCTTGAGCGACAGCGCCATTGCCCGTATCTCGCAGTACATGCGTACGGGGGGCACCATCGTGTTCGACAGCCGTGACGCGGGCAATAACATGCCCTTGCTGCGCCGCCGCCTTGGCGCCGGCGGCAGCGCCAGCGAACGCCTGCGCTACCTACTATCGCGCCTCGACCTGCCCCCCGTGGCGCCGGTTCCGCCGGGCCATGTGCTGACCCGGTCGTTCTACCTGCTGCAGGATTTTCCCGGCCGCTATGTGGGCGGCCAGGTTTGGGTGGAACGCCGTTCCGGCGGCCTCAACGACGGCGTCTCGGCCTTGATCATTGGCGGCAACGACTGGGCCGCGGCCTGGGCCATGGATGCGCGGCACAGGCCGCTTGTCCTGCCCACGCCCGGCGGCGCGCGGCAGCGCGAGATGGCCTACCGCTTTGGCGTCAATCTGGTGATGTATGCCCTGACCGGGAATTACAAATCGGACCAGGTGCATATCCCGACGATCCTGGAACGGCTGGGGCAATAGATGATGACCAGCTTTTCCCGCATCAGCTTTGACCCCGCGCTTCCCTGGTGGCTGCTGGCGGTCCTGGCCTTGGCCGCCGCGCTGCTGCTGGGTGTGGCCTACTGGCGCCGCTCGGGCGGCACCACATGGCGGCTGCTGGCTCTGGCGGCGGCGCTGGGGGCATTGGCCAATCCCTCGCTGGTGCGCGAGCAGCGCAATCCCATACCCGATGTCGCCCTGGTGGTGGTGGATCAATCCATCAGTCAACGCATCGGAGAGCGGCAGGCACAGACCGAAGCGGCATTGGAGCGTATCGAACAGAAATTACGGGGCAGGCCGGATCTTGAAATGCGGGTGGTGCGGGCAGGTTTGGCGGCTGCCTCCGGGGAAACCGGGGCCGGCCATGTGCTGCCGGACGGCACCCATTTGTTCGGCGCCATCCGCCGGGCCCTGCGTGATGTGCCCAATCGCCGGGTCGCGGGCATCATCATCATCAGCGACGGTCAGGTGCATGACCTGCCCCCCTTGCGCAAGGAGGCAAAAAACGGCGGAGATCAGGGCGCTTCCAATCCGGCTGACGACGTTTCAGCGGGCTCCAATGCGGCCGGTCCCAGTTCAACTGGTCCGGTGCATCTGCTGTTGAGCGGCCAGCGCGGCGAGCGGGACAGGCGCCTGGTGGTGGTGAAGGCGCCCAGCTATGGCATCGTCGGTGAAGTTCTTAATCTGACCCTGCGGGTGGATGACAGCGAAGATGGCGGCGCCAAGGCCGCGCGTACCCGTCTGCGCCTGCGCCGTGACGGCGGCGTGACCGACAGCCGCAGCATTGCCATTGGCCAGAACCGCAGCTTCCCGTTTCGTTTGAACCACGGCGGTGCCACCGTGCTGGAATTGGAGATCGATGCCGGCCCGGACGAGCTGACCCTGAAGAATAATCGCGCCGTTCTGATCATCAATGGGGTGCGGGAACGCCTTCGCGTTCTGCTGATTTCCGGCGAGCCGCACGCGGGCGAGCGGACCTGGCGCAATATCCTGAAATCGGACCCATCGGTGGATCTGGTGCATTTCACAATTCTCAGGCCGCCGCATAAACAAGACGGCACGCCGATCAACGAACTGTCGCTGATCGCCTTTCCGACCCGGGAATTGTTTCAGGACAAGCTGGATGATTTTGATCTGATCATCTTTGACCGCTACCGCCGCCGGGGTGTGCTGCCCGGTATCTATTTGCAGAATGTCGCCGAATACGTCCGCCGTGGCGGTGCGGTACTGACCGCCGTGGGGCCTGATTTCGCCTCGCCCTCCTCCCTGTCCCGCACTCCCCTGGGCCGGATCCTGCCCAGCCGGCCAACGGGAAATGTACGCGAAATTGGTTTCCGTCCCCTGCCGACGGACAAGGGGCGGCGTCATCCGGTGACCGCCACGCTTAGTGGTATCGGCGACAAGGGCACGGCGCCCAGTTGGGGGCGCTGGTTCCGGCAGATCGACGTGGATCAGGTCAAGGGCGATATTCTGCTGCGCGGCGCGGCGCGCCAGCCCCTGTTGCTTACCTCTCGCGTCGGCGATGGCCGGGTGGCGCAGCTGCTGTCCGATCATGCCTGGTTGTGGACCCGTGGTTTCGAGGGCGGCGGTCCGCAGGCGGAATTGTTGCGCCGCATCGCCCATTGGCTGATGCAGGAACCGGATCTGGAGGAGGAAGACCTGCGTGCTCGCGCCAACGGCAACCAGCTATTGATTCAGCGCCGCAGTCTCAGCCCCGACAACGCCGATGTTCAGGTTACGACCCCGGCCGGTGAAGTGCATGGTGTCCGCCTGCGCGACAATGGCCGTGGCTTGGAGACCGGCAGCCTGGCGGTGCTGGAGCCGGGCCTCTACCGTTTGGCCGACGGCAGTCACAAGGCGATCGCGGCAGTGGGTGATATCAACCCGTTGGAATATGCCGATATGCGCGCCACGCCCGCAAAGTTGCAGCCATTGCTGGAACAAAGCGGCGGCGGCGCTTTTTGGCTGGCCGACGGCATGCCTGATATCCGCCGGGTCAAGCCGGGCCGGATCAACCGGGGCCGGGGCTGGCTGGGTCTGCGGGCCAGCGGTGAATACACCGTCAGCGGCGTGGAGCAGACGCCGTTATTGCCTGGCCTTCTGGTCCTGCTGCTGTTCCTTGGCCTGACCATGCTGGCCTGGCACCGCGAGGGCCGCTAGGTTGGGCCCCTATTTCGGCATGCCCGCCATGTCGACGGGCGGATAATAATAGTCATCGCCCAGGGCATTGACCCGTTCCCAGAATTCCGGACCCGCCGCCAGGCCCATATCGTTGACCGCCGCCGCCTGGCGCCAGATGTTCCATGACGCCGGATGCAGGCGCGAGGCTTCCGCCAGATGTTCCTGGCCCTCTTCCGCACGCTCCTGGCGCAACAGATACTGGCCCAGCCGGAAATGGCAATGGGCCTGGGCAATATCGGCATTGGGCACCGATGTGTGGGCGCGGGCTTGGCCATCGTCAAAGGTATGGCCGCTGTCCGCGCCGGAAAGCACCCAGTCGCGTACCGCATTGACATAGGTGGCCTTGGCCGACGCCGCCGTGGCTGCCTTGTCCTCGGGCACGGTCATGGTATCAAAATCCAGGGAACGGAAAGCCTCGAAGGCGCCGGCGTTCTCCGCCGGGCGGACAATGCGGCCCGTTTCATCGATCCAGACCGCCTGGGGCACGTTGACCATGTTGTACAGCTCTGCCAACGAATGGTCCCGGTCGATCAGGGCCGGATAGCTCGGCGCCGCCGCTTCAATCCAGGGCCGGGCCGCGTCCTCACGGCTGTCCATGGCCACGGCGATGATAATGAAGTCTTGTTCCTGCAGGCCGTTGTAGAGGTCTTGCCACACGGACAAGTCATTGCGGCAGCCTCACCATGAGGCCCAGGTGGCCAGCAGTACCTTCTTGCCGCGATGGTCCGACAGGCTGTGCGCCGTTCCGTCCAGGTCCGGCAAAGAAAAGTCCGGTGCCTGTAACGACCGCAGGCTTGCCGCGCGATTGTCGGCGCCTTCGCCCAGGGCCCAGATATCGCCATCCCGGCTGTGCGCCGCCGGCATGCCCAGATGCTCCCAGAACGCCGCCAGGTTGACCTTGTCCCCCGTGCTGAATTCCGTTTCTCGGCCCCTTGGCGCGGGTACGCAGACATCGCCCCGGCACAATCCATCCGGCTGCAGCGACCAGCCCGTGGCCGCCGCCGCCTCGTCTGCGTCGAGCCACAGACCCTCCTCCGGTCCCGCGCTTACGCTGAATTCACCTCGTTCAGAAAGTAATGTTGTCATTGTTCAATTCCCCCATCGAACAAATTGAATTTCAATCCCCGATCATCTCCCGCATGGCCGCCCTGCGGTCTTCGCTGCTGGTAAAGCCTTCCGTCTTTTGGCACAGCGCTTCGGTCTGGGCCATGATCTCGTCATCGGAAAGGCTCAGATCAAAGGGTACGCCCACGGGCTGTGGGATGTACCAGGGCGTATGGGCATAGATCTCGATATAATTATCTTCCGGATCATTGAAATAGAACGACCAGGCGTTGCCATGGGTGACCATGCGCTTGATCTCCAGGCCCTCGGCCTCGATCCGATCGCGCATGCTGCGCATCTCGTCCAGGGATTGCACCAGGAAGGAAATCTGCTGCGCCATATTGGCGGAGGCCTGTTCGGAATCTGCGCCGACCATAACGAATTGGTGATGCTCGCCTGGATCGGCGGACATGAAAACCATGTCCAGGTGGAAATCCGGCGGTCCGCCCTCGTCGGTGACGGTCAGACCAAAGATCTCCGAATAGAAGCGGCGCATCTTGGCCAGGTCGTTAACGTAGATACCAACATGAGTGAGTTGCGGTTTAACCATCCCAAATTCCCCCAAATAGGCATGTGCGTCTATTTTTGCGGCGCCCGCAGATAGCTGTCGGTGCCGTCGATCCAATCCTGACGCGGCGGGGCGAATAGTTCAATCACTTCCGCGTCCGCCAGAACTTCCGCCGAATGGGGCATGTCGCCGGGGATGACCAGAATTTCGCCGGCACCGATATGGTGCTGTTCCTCGCCGTCCTCGCCAAAGCGGAAGTCCATTTCGCCGGCCAGCAAAAAGGTGATCTGTTCATTGGGATGCTGATGCTTCGGCACCGAGGTGCCGGCGCCCAGGCTGATCCGCGCCATCATCATCTGGCTGCCCCAGACCAGCCGCCGGCTCATCCCCTCGCCGACCTGTTCCAGCTCTACGTCATCCAGAACCAGCTTTTGCACACCCGTATCCGCCGCCATGCTCAATCTCCCCGTTTGCGTTGTTTGCGTTGTTGGCCAATATCATAACCCCTGACGCGCCCGCCGCAACAGGGCGCCGGCAATCGCCATGTTGAGCAGATTGAAGATCACCGCGTTGATGAAGGCCATGCGGTACGATCCGGTCAAATCATACAACAGCCCCGCCAGCCAACCGCCCAAGGCCATGCCCAAAAGCGTCATGGACAAGACGAAGGCGATGCGCCAGCCGGCCTGGCCCGGCACGAAAAAGCGCCGCACGATGATGGCGTAGGACGGCACGATGCCGCCCTGGCTCAGGCCGAACAGGGCCGCCATCAGGTAAAGGCTGCTCAATGACTCGGCAAACATGAAGCCGAACAGCATCAATGCCTGCAGGCTGCTACCCAGCAACAAGGTTTCCAGGCCGCCGATATGGTCCGAAATCCAGCCAAAAACCAGGCGGCTGACAATGCCCGTGGCCAGCATCAGGGCCAGCATTTCGGCGCCGCGCTGGGCCGCATGGCCAAGATCCGTGGCATGGGCGACGATATGCGCCTGAGGCATGGCCATGGCGAGGCAGCAGGCAATACCCGCGATGGCCAGCAAGCTGTGCAGCCGGTTGGGGGTCAGGCCAAGAGGCTGGTCCGTGCCCGCATTCGTTTCAGCCGCCGCCGCCAGGACCGCCGGTGGCCGGCGCTGCAGCATCAGACAAAGGGGCGGCATCACGACACCGCAGAACAGGCCTATCCCGGTATAGGTGGCGCGCCAGTCGGCCGCGTCGATGTAATGCTGTATGACTGGCGGCCAGAGTACGCCCGCCAGATAGTTGCCGCTGGCCACGATGGCCACGGCAATACCGCGGCGGCGGTGGAACCACAGGGTGGTGTCGGCCACCAGGGGGGCGAATAGGGCGGCGTTGCCCAACATGCCGACCATCAGGCCCTGGGCCAGATACAATTGCCAAAGACTGTTGGCCTGGGCCGCCAAAATGAAACCAAGTGCCAGCATCAACGTGCCGAACAGGCAGGGCCACATCACCCCGACCTTGTCGGACCAGCGGCCCATCATAATGCCGCCAATGCCAAAGCCGATCATGGTCACGGCATAGGCGACCGCGGCGTCGGAGCGGCTGGCCCCGAATTCAGCAGCGACCGGCTTTAGCGCGACAACGATGGCATACATACCCACCGTCCCTATGGTCATGAGCGTCAGGGCGGCGGCCAGGCGGAGATAGGAGTAAAGCGGCTCGCGCTCCGTCGCGCCGCTAACAGTGGAGGCATCAACGGCCATGCTGGATCGAACTTTCTATCTGGACGGGGTATTTATCCGCCGCATCATTGCAGTGCATACCCTTGCTTGGGTTTCCACTATTATGATTAGCCACGACGAAGTTCAAGCACGTTGGGTAGACCATGTTTCATTCCGCCGCGCAAATCATCTGGACAATTGCCAGTCCTTTGAACCTGACCCTGATCCTGTTGCTTCTGGGGACGTTGTTATTATGGTCCCGTTGGCGGCGGCTTGGCACCTGGTTGCTCAGCGCCCTTGCTCTCGCGTTGCTGGCCATCGCGGTCCTGCCCATCGGGACATGGGTGCTGGCGCCGCTGGAACGGCAATTCCCGGTTTTCGAAAATGCCGCCGAAACATCCGTCAGCGGCATTGTTCTATTGTCGGGGGCTGCCGTCGACCTTGGGATCTCCCGGCAAGTAGGTCATGCGGTGCCGGGCCATGCGGCGGACCGATTGGTGGAATTTATGCGCCTGGCGCGGGCTTACCCCAAGGCCAGGTTGCTGATCTGTGGCGGCAATGCGGGTAAGGACGGATCCCGCGAGGGCCCGTTGATCGCCGAATATCTAATTAGCCGGGGTTTTCCGCGCGGCCGCTTCATGGTCGAGGATGCTTCCATTGATACCTATGAAAATGCCGTGCTGGGGCGAAAACTGGCCCAGCCAAAGGCCGGTGAGAAATGGTTGTTGGTAACGTCGGCTTGGCATATGCCACGGGCCGTGGCGGCGTTTCGCGGCCAGAACTGGCCGGTTGTTGCCGCCCCGCCGATGCCAATTAAGGGCGGCTCCGGCGGTTTTTCTCTACATTTCAGGCTGGGCGGCGGTCTTCGCCAGGTTAAAACCGCCCTGCACGAATATCTAGGTTTGTTGGCTTATCGCCTGAATGGCCGCAGCCAGACCCTGTGGCCGGCGCCCTGATAGTCTAGCCGTGATAAATCCCAGCCGCCAGGGATGCTTCCGCCGGCGCGACGGTCAGGCAGTCGAACTTGGCGCTCTTGATGCGGCGGCATAGCTCGCTGGCCTGGCGCTCGTTCATGCCGTGCAGACGGGCCCGGTAGAAAACCGAGCGATCATTTTCGATGGCCTCGATCGAAACCTTGGCCCGGCTCAATAAATCGGGCAAGGCTCCCGACAATTTGCGCAGATGCTGCTGTACCGACGCTACATGATTGAAGGCGCCGATCTGTACCGACCATGCAATACCGAATTGAGGTGCGCGCTTGCTGATAGCGATTTTGTCGGCCAGGTTGCTCCGTGCGGCCGTCCGCAGGGGCTTCTGCCGGGGCAGGGGAACATGGCCAAAGCCATCCCTGCGGCCGCGTGGACGGACAAAATTTTTCGGCAGGCCTTTTTCGTCGCTCCGCTGCAATCTGTTGAAACCGTTGGTCAACAGCTTGCGCATGCGCTGATCGCGGCTCTCGGCCGAGCGGCCGCCAAACAGCACGCCCACCAGGCGGCCTTCGCCGCGGCTGGCCGAGGCGACAAGATTGAAGCCGGAGGCACGGATATAACCGGTCTTGATGCCGTCAACGCCTTGGAGGTTGCCAATCAGATTGTTGTGGTTGCGATAGGTCTTGCCCCGGTAGCGGAACGACGTCTTGGAGAAATAATCAAAATGCCTTGGGAAATCGCGGCGTATGGCCAGGGCCAGGCGCGCCATGTCCCGCGCCGTGGAAAGCTGGCGGCGGTTCGGCAGGCCCGAGGCATTGCGGAAAGTGCTGCGGCTCATGCCGAGGTCCCGGGCCCGACGGGTCATCAACAAAGCGAATTTGAACTCCGTCCCGCCGATCGCTTCGGCCACAACGGTGGCTACGTCATTGGCTGATTTCGTCACCAGGGCCAGGATTGCCTGACGCACCGTAATTGTCTCGCCCCGGCGCAGGCCCAGTTTCGAGGCCGGTTGCCCCGCCGCCCGGCGCGACGTCTTCAAGCGCTGCTCCAGCTTCAGCTTGCCGTTGTCCAGCGCCTCGAACACCATGTAAAGGGTCATGATTTTAGTCAGCGAAGCAGGATACTTGCGGGCATCCACGTTGCGGGCAACAAGAATGCGGCCATTTTCGCCATCCACCACCATTTCGGCGTAACGAGACCGCGCCGAGGCGGGTTGTGTCAGGGTTGCCGCCAAGAACAGTAGTGCGGCGAAGCCAACAACAGCCTTTGTGGATAACCGTGGCCGCCCCGGCATCGCGGGCCGCCAAGAAATAATCTCACGAATGGTCACGGGACCCTGGCGTTCTGCGCGATGAATGAATGCGGCACGGGCTGTCCAACAGTTATGAAATCCATTATTACATTAAACGAATCATGGTCAATAATAGGTAAACAAATCGCATTTTAGCAATCGTAATTTCCTATTCCCCACATCCATTTACTGCCCGTGGCGAATGTGATGGATAATCTATTCGATGGTGCCGTTGTATTTTCCCGTGTATTTTCCCGGCCTGGCCTGCCCGGTTGTCTTTTCTCCGCGTTTTCAGCGGAAATCATTGCAGCGCAAAATAATTATGCTGCACCGCAAAAAAATCTATTGACAAACAGCTAAAGATCCCTATTTTCACCTCATGTTGCATTGCAGCATAACGAATTTACAGCGGATCTCCCCCGCCGGGCAGAGGCCAACCAAAAGAGAGATTTTGAATATGACCAGCAAGAGCACCAAGCAAGACAGCAAACAGGCTGATGCGGCCAAAACCGCCGAAGCCATCGCCGCCGCCAGCCAGGAAGCCCTTCGCGGTTTTGCCAAGGCCAGCACCGAGGGCTATGAGAAAGCTTTTGGCGGCATGCGTGAGAAGGCCGAGGAAATGTTCAAGGGCTATGGCGAACTGGCCGATAGCGGCAAGCAGAACATGGATGCCTGGAACGATGCCTCCGCCGCCTACGGCAAGGGCATGGAAGCCATCAGCGGCCAATGGATGAACTTTGCCAAGCAGATGCTGGACAGCAACGTGCAGGCGACGAAGGCGATTCTAGGCGCCAAGTCCCTGAACGAGGCCATGGAACTGCAAAGCGAATATGCGCGCGGCAGCTTCGACGGCCTGATGGCCCAGGGCACCAAGGTTGGTGAACTGGCGACCAAGGTTGCCCAGGAGACAGCCGAGCCGATCAATGCCCAGTTCACCGCTTCGGTGGAGAAATGGCGCAAGAACGCGGCCTAGTGGCCGCATAGCCGCCTGGCTTTTCGAAGCTGGGCGCTATAGAGAAGGGCCCGGATCCTCCCGCCGGGCCCTTTTTCTATGGCAATTTTCCTGATCCCTTGGGCGCCCGGCACATCGCCGGGCTTTTTTTTGCCTTTTTTTAAACACCTCCAATCTATTATCGTGGTGTTTAGCCCCTTCCAATATGGTGGAAATGGCCGATATGATAGGAAGGTGGCGTGATTTGCTCCGGGTTTTAATGACCGGAGTAGACTGGAACGCGGTTAGGAGGCCCAGTGGGCATGAGCGACCCTAGCGGTCAGGACTGGATGGCAGGATGTGATGCTGACGGGAACGTCGGCATATCCGTCACCTATGGTGCTGAACCCAGGTTGGCTGGCGGCGGGCAGGATGATGATCAGGGCGGCGGCGGACATGGTGGCGGATCGGGCGGCGGGGGCACGGATGTTGTCACCAAAACCAGTCCGAAGACGAAGAAACCGTCCATGTACCGCGTGCTGTTGTTGAACGACGATTACACGCCCATGGAATTCGTGGTCCATGTCCTGGAGCGTTATTTTAACAAGGACCAACAGGAAGCGACGCAAATCATGCTGCATGTGCACCAGAAGGGGGTTGGTGTCTGCGGCATATTCCCATTTGAAATAGCGGAGACAAAGGTGATGCAGGTAACGGATCTAGCCCGCAAGAACCAACATCCGCTGCAATGCACGATGGAAAAGGTTTAATACCTCCTTTCCGAGGTGGGTGACACGTATGACGGATTTACAGGTTTCTTCGGCAAGGAGCGTGGTTCGACGCGATGCTAAGGCATCGCGAGGAGCGCGCGACGCTGTCCGAGAAGCCTGTAAATCCGCCCTTCGGGTCGCCGCTTCGGACCCGACGGCGGCGTCGGCGGCGTTCGCCGATGCACCACATCGCCTTCACACCCCCTCCTACCCGGCGGGCCCGACGAGGCGATCAGACGTATTACCCACCTCGGAAAGGAGGTATTAAGTGGCATCATTCGCGACGGAATTGGAACAAAGCCTGCATCGGGCGCTGCGCAGCGCCAACGAACGCCGGCATGAATTTGCAACCCTGGAACATCTGTTGCTGGCGTTGTGCGACGACAATGATGCACGCTCTGTATTGCGCGCCTGCAACGTGGAGATTGATCAGTTGCGGGCGCAATTGGTGGATTATCTGGACGAGGATCTGGCTTCGCTGACGGTCGAGGACGAGGAGGAGGCGAAGCCCACCGCCGGCTTCCAGCGGGTCATCCAACGCGCCGTCTATCATGTGCAATCGTCCGGCCGGGACGAGGTTACCGGGGCCAATGTTTTGGTCGCCATCTTTGCCGAACGGGAGAGCCACGCGGTCTACTTCCTGCAGGAACAGGATATGACCCGCCTGGACGCGGTCAGCTATATCTCCCACGGCGTGGCCAAAACGCCGGGTATGAGCACCGAACGCACGGTGCATGGAACGGATGAAAAGGAAGAAGACGAAAGCGGCGTGAAATCCGGCGATGAAGCCCTGGCCGCCTATTGCATCGACCTTAATGACAAGGCGCGCAGCGGTCGCATTGATCCGGTCATCGGGCGTGAGGACGAGCTGGAACGGACGATCCAGATCCTCTGCCGGCGGCAAAAGAACAATCCCCTGCTGGTCGGCGATCCTGGCGTTGGCAAGACCGCCATCGCCGAAGGTTTGGCGCGCAGGGTTGTGCTTGGCGAAGTGCCCGAGGTGCTGCGCGAAACCACGATCTATTCCCTGGATATGGGCGCCTTGCTGGCCGGCACGCGCTATCGCGGTGATTTCGAGGAGCGTCTGAAGGCGGTTATCTCCGAGCTGGAAAATCATGACGATGCCATTCTGTTTATCGACGAGATCCATACGGTGATCGGCGCTGGCGCCACCTCTGGCGGTGCCATGGATGCCTCCAACATGTTGAAGCCGGCCTTGGCCTCGGGCACCATCCGCTGCATGGGTTCCACCACCTACAAGGAATACCGGGGTTATATCGAGAAGGACCGGGCCCTATTGCGGCGCTTTCAAAAGATCGACGTCAATGAGCCCACGGTGGACGATGCGGTCAAAATCCTGAAGGGCCTGAAGCCTTATTTCGAGGATTATCACAACATCCGTTACACCGGCGATGCCATCAAGGCGGCGGTGGAACTGTCCGCGAAATATATCAATGACCGTAAGCTGCCCGACAAGGCGATCGATGTGATCGACGAAGTAGGCGCGGCGCAGATGCTGTTGGCGGAGCACCGGCGCAAGAAAACCATCTCGGTCAAGGATGTCGAGAATGTGGTGGCCAAGATCGCCCGCATCCCGCCGAAAACAGTGTCCAAGGACGACCGGGCCAGCCTGGCCAATCTGGAAGGCGAGTTGAAGGACGTGGTGTTTGGCCAGGATCAGGCCATCGATGCCCTGGCCACGGCCCTGAAGATGTCCCGCGCTGGCCTGCGGGAGCCTGAAAAGCCCATCGGCAGCTATCTGTTCTCGGGCCCAACCGGTGTCGGCAAGACCGAGGTGGCGCGGCAACTGGCCAAGATCATGGGCATGGAAATGGTCCGCTTCGATATGTCGGAATACATGGAACGGCACACGGTCAGCCGCCTTATCGGCGCGCCGCCCGGATATGTCGGTTTCGACCAGGGCGGCATGTTGACCGATGCGATTGATCAGAATCCGCACGCGGTGCTGCTGCTGGACGAGATCGAGAAGGCCCATCCGGATCTGTTCAACATTCTGTTGCAGATCATGGACTACGGCAAACTAACCGATCACAACGGCAAGCATATTGATTTCCGCAACGTGGTGCTGATCATGACCACCAACGCGGGCGCCTCGGAAATGTCGAAAATGGCGATCGGCTTTGGCCGGGAAAATCGCGTCGGCGCCGACGAGGAGGCTATCGACCGCCTGTTCACGCCGGAATTCCGCAACCGTCTGGATGCGACCATCAGCTTCTCGGCCCTGCCGCCGGAGGTGATTTCCAAGGTGGTGGACAAGTTCATTGGCGAGCTTGAGGATCAATTGAGCGAGCGCAAGGTCGCCATCAACTTGAGCACGGCGGCCCGCGACTGGCTGGCGGACAAGGGTTATGACCAGCTTTACGGCGCCCGTCCTCTGGGCCGGATTATCCAGGAGAAGGTGAAGAAGCCATTGGCGGATGAATTATTGTTCGGCAAGCTGGCCAAGGGCGGCCAAGTGGTAATCGACGTTGCCGATGGTGAGTTGAGCTTTGAATTCCAGGCCAAGGAGAAACGGGTGCCGCGCAACAAGGGCGGCAGCGGCAAAAAAGGTGATGATGGTCCCGCCGATCCGGAGGCACCAAACGGTGACAAGATTCCTGAATTGGTTACCTAACGGCTAGTCCAGAAACCCACTTATACCGTAGTGAGGGCTATCATGCCTGAGGCGCCGCGATATCTGCTAATTGTCAATGCCGAGATCGAGCCGTCGGTCGAGGCCGCCTGGAACAAATGGTATGACGAGGAACATCTGCCCGATGCCCTGGCCTGCCCCGGTGTATTGTCCGGCAACAGATATGTTTCGGTGGGCGATGCCAGCCTGACCAGGGACGGCGGCAAATCCACCTCGTCCGCCAGATCCTACATGGCGATCTATGAGCTTAGCGGACCGGAGGCGCTGCAAACGCCGGAGTTTATCGAGATGCGCGGCTGGTATCAGTTCACTGACAAGATCACTGCCCGCACCCAGGTTTTCGAGAAACGCTAACCGCCCGCGTCGTCTCCACCGGCCGAAGCCCCGGCGGATTTCTGCCCTATCACGGTAAAGAACGAGGCTGATTTGGGCTGTTGCGGCAATTCCACCTGCAACGGGATCATGCGGGCCGTACGGCTTTCACGGCCGCGCACGATGGTGCCCTCCAATGTGGACGGCATGGGATTGCGCGCGATGGGCACCGCATCCGCCGCGCTGTAAACGCAGATATAAATTCCACGGCGGCGATCAGCCGATAGGTTGGCTTCGCTGCCATGCTGCAGGCGGGTATGCATCAGGCAGACCGCGCCAGCCTTGCCCTCGATGGGAACCTGACGGGCGATATAATCCTGCTCCAGCGCCGGGGCGACCATGCCCGTGAAAGTACCCTCCTGGAACAAACTGTCGATGGTGCCCCTATGGGTGCCGGGCACCACCATCAGACAGCCGTTTTCCTCGTCCACATCGTCCAACAACAACAATGCCGTGATAACGTCGTCATTGGTGTGGGGCGTGTAGGGAAAGTCCTGGTGATAACGCACCACCATCTTGCTGCCCGGCAGTTTCGAATTGATCTTGCAATGGTGATATTTCACGTCCGGGCCGATCAGATCGGCGACCATATCCACCATGGGCGCATCGGTCATGACGGCATGGAAATCCTTGGAAATTTCGCAGGGGTTATTGATCCGCCGCAAGGCCGGCCTTTCGGCGGAATGTTCTTCCCCCATGTCAAAGCGTGGCCGGCCATCGACCGTGGGCGGGCCATAAGGTTCCTTGTGGCCGCGGCTTTCCTCGCCCCAGTCGTCCATTTGGCGGCGAAGTTTGGAAAGGGTGCCTTCATCAACCGCACCATCCATTACCAGATAACCGTCGCGCCAGAACCGTTCCTGTTGCGCCTGGGTTAGAATTCTGCCTGCGTCCGTCATCTTGCTGGGTCCCCATTTCATGCCTGAATGTTTATCCCTGAAGTCACGGCTTGCGTCCAGCCGGGATTCGGAACACAAATAAACGGCAGCAATCGTAGAGGTTTTCCATGCGCCTGAAAGACAAAGTCGCGATCATCACCGGTGCCGGCCAAAGCGAAGCCAATGGTATGGGGAACGGCCGGGCGACCGCGCTGACCTTTGCCCGCGAGGGCGCGAAACTGATGCTGGCCAACCGCTCCAGTCCCTCATTGGACGAGACCGCGCGGCAGGTTCGCGCCGAGGGTTTCGCGGTCGAAAGCATGCTGGCCAATATCACGGACGAGGATGATTGCCGCCGGCTGATGGCCGCGACCGTAGAGGCCTTTGGCCGGATCGATATCTTACATAACAATGTTGGCGCCGGCACGGTGGAGGGGGATACCGCCGATATCGACCTAGCGACTTGGCAACAATGTCTGGATATGAACCTGACCGGGCCGATGCTGTTGTCGAAACACGTCCTGCCCATCATGCGGGCGCAAAAAGCGGGCTGCATCACCCATACCAGCTCCGTCGCGTCCCTGGCCTCGCTGCCCCTGATCGCCTATAAGGCGGCGAAATCCGCCCTGAACGAGTTCTGCCGCTGGCTGGCGTTCGAGAACGGCCCCCATAATATCCGCTGCAATGTTCTGATGCTGGGCTTGATGGATACACCGACGGCGATCGAGATGTATCACCAGAACAGCGGCCTGCCGCACGACGAGATTCGCCGCCAACGCGCCGAACTGCCCCGCATGGGGCGTATGGGCGATGCCTGGGATGCCGCCAACGGGGCGCTGTTCTTGGCCTCCGATGCGGCGGCCTATATCACCGGCGCGGTCATTCCCGTGGATGGCGGCCTAACCACGAGGGTTGGCTCATGAACGAAATTGATGAACTGCGGCAGCGCCTGATGGCGCTGGAAAGCCACAGCGCCCACCAAGACGGCACCATCGAGGACCTGTCCGAGATGGTGAGCCAGCAATGGACCGAGATCGAAGCCTTGCGCCGATCCCTGGCCGAACTGCGCGCCCGTCTGGGCCGCGTCGAGGACGATGTGGCGCCCGCCGCCCCCGATGACCAGCCGCCGCCGCACTATTGATATTCAAGAAGTGGGACCCCATCCCCGGCTTGAGCCAAATCAAGACGCCCCTCCATTAATCCAGGCTAAGGTCTGTACGGTAATATGGAGGAATATGCGTCATGTACACCGTGCACATGGACCACACCGGCCGCCTGGCCAGGATGCAGGCCGCCGTGGCCGAGGCCGGACTGGATGTGCTGGTCGGCACCCGGTTGAAATCCGTCACCCATGCCTGCGGCGCATTCTGCCCCTGGCGCAGCACGGTGATTATTCCAGCCACGGGCAAGGGCGAGATTACTCTGATTTGCCCCTCCATGGACGTAAACCGCCTCAAGGAAGAGGGCTGGCTGCGCCGGGTGGTCGGTTATTCCCGGCAATCCATGATGGCGGCGGCGGCGGCGCAAGTGGCCGAGCTGGGCCTGGCCAAGGGCAATGTGGGGATCGAGGACGGTGCCTCGGTCTATCTGCCCGAGGGCTTTATCACCCGTGGTGAATATAACGACCTGGCCGCCCAGCTGCCCGATGCGGAACTGATCGACGGCCACCGGATCATCGATAGTCTGGCCATGATCAAGGAGGACGCGGAGGTGCATCTGATGCGCCAGGCCGCGGCCATCGTCGATCGTGGCCAGGAAGCCGTGGCCGAGGCCCTGCGCCCCGGCATGAGCGAAAAACAGATCGCCGGCGTGGCGGAACAGGCCATGCGGGAAGCGGGCAGCGAGTTCGCCTGGACCTTTACCGGCGGCCAGGAGATTGCCTCGGGCCACCGCACCTGGACCGGCGCCTGCACGCCCGCGACGGACAAGATCGTGCAGCGCGGCGAATTCGTCTTGCTGGACCTGCATGGCATGTATGGTCTGATGCTCGGCGATGTGGCCCATAACGCGGTGCTGGGCCAGCCATCAGCGGAACAGGCCCGGGTGATCGAAGGCTTCACCGCCACCTGCCACAAGGTGGTGGAGAATATGCAGCCGGGCCGCACCTTGGGGGAGGCGGCGCGGGCCACCCGCGAATTTGTCGAGGAACAGGGCTGGACCGAATTCATCCGCGGCTTTGGCCACGGAATTGGTCATTTTGGCGACGAGTGGTACCCGACCCTGACCGATGCAGAGATTGATGGCGTTTCCGAACCGAATTTCGTGCTGCAGCCGAATTACATGCAGGAAATCGCGGTCACGGCCAACCTGCCCGGCGTCGGCGGCCTGCGCATGGAGCGCCCCCTGGTGATCACCGAGACCGGCAATGAGGTGCTGTCAAAGACCCCGTTCGAGCCTTACATCATCGACTAAGAAGCTGAATAGATAGGTGAATTAAAATGCAGTTAACTGGACAAATCGCGGTCGTCACGGGCGGCGCTTCGGGCTTGGGCGAGGGCGTGGTGCGGGAATTCATCGCTGCCGGCGCGAAGGTCGCCATTTTCGATTTGCAGGAAGAACTTGGCAACAAGCTGGCGGCCGAAACCGGCGCCATATTCTGCCAATGCGATGTGGCCTCGGAAGAACAGATCGCGGGCGCCCTGGAACGGACCAAGGCGGAATTGGGCGTGCCGCGCATTCTGGTCAACTGCGCCGGTATCGCCATCGCGGTCAAGACCACCAGCCGGGGCAAGGCCCATCCCCTGGATCAGTGGGAGCGGATCATCCGGGTCAACCTGATCGGGACCTTCAATTGCATCCGCCTGGCCGCCACCGACATGGTGGATCTGGAACCCCTGGCGGACGGCGAACGCGGCGTGATCATCAACACCGCCTCCGCCGCCGCCTATGATGGCCAGATCGGGCAGTCGGCCTATTCCGCTTCCAAGGGCGGCGTGGTCGGCATGACCCTGCCCATTGCCCGCGACCTGTCGGACAAAGGGGTCCGTGTCTGCACCATCGCGCCGGGCCTGTTCAAGACGCCGTTGCTGATGGCTACCCTGTCGCCGGAGGCCAAGGCCTCGCTGGAGAACATGGTGCCGTTTCCCAAGAAACTGGGCGATGCCTCGGAATTCGCTCAACTCAGCCGTCAGATTGTCGAGAACGTGATGCTGAACGGCGAAACAATCCGCCTCGACGGCGCCATCCGCATGGCACCACGTTAGCCCGGAAACGTTCTGGAATAATTCTAGATTAATTGGACAGACACACACGGAATAGGTCAGGATAGCCGTTCGTACAGAGTGACGTTGCGTAATCAGGAAAAGCTCAAACATTCTTGGAGGCGGCAATGCATGCATCTGTAATCGAATACACCCTGAAACCCGGCACGAAGGACGAGGCCAACGCCTTGACCGGACAGTTGATCGAGGAACTTGCCAGTCAGGTTGAAGGCCTGCGCGGCTTCTTCAATATTGACCGTGGCGGCGACAAGGGCCTGGCCATCGCCATCTACGAAAGCGAGGCGGACTGGACGGCCGCCGCCCCTGTGGCGGAAGAGGTTCTGGGCCAACTGGGGCCATATATGGCCGCGATGCCGGAACGCGCGGGCTGTAACATTCTCTATGGCAAGCGGTTCGCGACGGACTGATAAGCGGCAAAATCCCGCGGGTGGCTCGCCGCCTGCGGGATTGACCGGCTCTATACGATGAAATGTTCCTTGGTGATGATGAAGTGCATATCGTCGATAAAGTTGGGCACGTCATCGACATTGTTCTGATAGGCCTCGTATTTCAGTGACTCGCGCATGGCATCGACGGATGCGAACCAGGTCACAGCGCAACCGTCCCAGGCCGGTTGTTTGCCGTCGCGGTAAGCGCCAAGCAACAGGTGGCTTTGGATATAGTGCGGCATGACCGGAATTTCGGCCGCGATGGGGCCATGCACATCGCGCCAATAGCGTTGAAATTCGCCAACCTCCATACCCTGTTTGCGCTTGATGAACTCAACCATCTTGACCGGGTCTTCCGGGATCGGCTCCGCCTTGATGACATGCTCTTCGGTCAATAACAGGGCCATGGTGGTGCGGTCGATGAAGTTCTCCTCGTCCGCCTGTACGGCATCATAGGCCGGGCCCGCCGACATCTCCCGCAGGGCGTCGACGCTATCGACCCAGATCTCGGCTATGCCGTCATAGATCAGATCGCCCTTGCGATAGCCGCCCAGCAGGGCATGGGATTGCACATAGCGTTTGATGTTGGGCAGCCGGGTGACGATTTCCGCATGGGGGCCGCGCCAGTATTCCTGAAACGCCTCGACCTCCATGCCCGGCTTGCGCCTGATACAGGTAATGGCCTTGATCATGGGAGACTCCTACTTGTTGCCTCAATTTCGCCGGGCGCCGAAACGTCATTCGATCGGCACGAAGATGCAGTGGCGTAGCTGGCCGTCGATGGCTTTCGAGAGATGGCCCTTGCCGCTGATGTCCTCGACCAAGACCACCTCGCCGGCGCCGATGACGCGGGCTTCGCCGTCGGAGGCGGTGATCTGTACGCCGGCATCCAGGTTGATGATGTATTGCCGGCGCGGCGCGCTATGCCAGTCCAACTCGTACGTGGGCGGCACCTGGCGGAAAATGATGCCCGTGGCGGGTAGGCGGTCGGACAGTTTGCCGCCAGGTCCTTCAGAGGTCCATTCCACTTCGATATCGCGAAAGTGGGATTGGCCGTCTTCGTCTTCGTACAGATTGTGAATACGCATGTGCTCGTTTCCTCTCGTGTGAATTAGAAGTTGCCCAGATCCTTGGACCAGCGGTTCATAACTTCCAGCCCGAACGGACTTGGCTGCAAGGCTGGCACTCGGTCGTGCACGTCGCCCATGCCCAGCCGGCGGGCGGTCAGGCGTTTGCCGTAGCAGAGCAGATGATCGATCGAACCCATCAGGAACGACAACAGGGGCAATATCTCGGTAAAGGCGCGATCGGCTGCCGCCTCGTTGCCGGCGGCGAAGTCGTTGAAGATCGCCACCTGGCGGTCGCAGGCATCGACGCCGGGGATCATGCCGTGACAGCCCGCGCGCAGGCTGTCGACCAGTTCCATGCCGTTGCGGCCATTAAACAGGGTAAAGGCGCCGCCGGTGTCTTTGCGCAAGGCGTCGATATATGTGGCCGGGCCTTCGGCTTTCAGGATCGAGACATTGGGGTGCCGTTCGTTCAGTTTGGCAAACCCGGCGTTGGATACGCCGATGCCGATATATTCAGGGGCATTCTGGATGCCCACGGGCAGGGGCGCGCCATCGGCCACGGCGCCGTAAAATTCGATCAAACCGGCCTCGGTCGCGCCGCGCACGGGCGGCGGCTGCAACACCACCCAGGCCGCGCCCAGATCGGCGGCCAACCTGGCCATGGCGGTCTGGCCGGCGATATTGCTTTCGGCGATGGTGACCGAAAGGGGCACTTGGCCGTCTATGTCTTCGGCCACCCATTCCATCAAGCTGCGCCGTTCCGCCGTGGATAGCTTGTTGGTTTCCGTGGCCAGGCCGCCGACGGCGACGCCGTGTACGCCCTGAGCCAGGGTTGCCTTGACCTGGGCCCGCATGGCGCCCCGGTCCAAATCGCCCTTGCTGTCGAAAAAAGCATACAGCATGGGATAAATGCCGCTGAAATCACTCATGTTCACGCTCCAGGGTTTTGGCCTACTTTACGGGCCAGCACTTTCAGGCCCGGCTTGAAGGCCCATTGCCTATGGTAGATCTCCAGGCCATGCCGGGCCAGTAATTGCCCCAGGTTACCGATCGAAAAAAACAGACAATGATGGGGCGGGGTGAAAACATCCCAATCGGGCAGGTTCCTGGGCCGGCGCCAGTGGCCAATATCGGGCGTGGTCAGATACAGGACGCCGCCCACCGCCATGACCGAGGCAATAGCGGCGATGAAGGCATTGGCATCCGCCACATGCTCCAGCACTTCCGAGCAATAAACCGCATCAAAGCGGTCCTCGGTCTGGTTTTTGAAGTCAGCCGCGAATTCGGTCAGGCCGCCGACCCGGTAGGTGGCGCCGGGATAATGCTCTTCCGCATGGGCCACCGCGTCGCCGTCGGGATCAATGCCCCAGGCGGTGAAGCCCGCCGTCATGGCCGCCTGGGTCATGAAGCCGCCGGAACAGCCCACATCCAGAAACAGCCGGCCCCCGGGACCGCCTTTGCCACCCTTCATTGCCTTACTCAGATGGCGCACCCGGCCCCGGGCCCGGCGCAGTTTCGAGGCTTCCTTGCGGAAATAGGCCCGCGTGCCGCCGCTGTCGGGATTGGCATACAACGCCGCCAACTCGTCGTCGTTGAGCATGGGCGATAGGAAGACCAGGCCGCAGTCCGCACAACGGCGGTACCGCCAGCCATCCTGCTCTATCAGGGGCGGGCAATCGCGGCTGTCACAGACCTGGCAATGAATATCTTCAGGAGCGTTCATACGCTAGCCATAAGTCAAAGCGGCGATGGAGGCAATGCAGGCCTTGGCACGGGCTTTGGCCTATTACAATGGGGTGGCTTAGGCTATACCAGATGTACCGGTGTCGGCGTTGCGTTGGCCCCGATTTTTTTTGCCTGCACGGGTTGCGATGAGTATGTCGGAAACAGCGTCAATAGAAAGCCGGTACGGCTGGTGGGTGGTGGTCGCCACGACCCTGATGATTTCCGTCGCCTTTGGGTCCGGTTATCTGGTGGTGGTCGGCCTCAAACCCATCGCCGCCGATTTCGGCTGGCCGCGGCAAATCCCCTCGGCCGGTTACGCCGCCGCCATGTTCGGGGCCGGGGTGGGGGGCATTCTCATGGGTCTGTGGTCGGATCGCCGGGGCATGGCCGGCCCCGCCATGACAGGCGCCGTCTGCCTCGGCCTGGGTCTGATAGCCGTCTCGCAAAGCAATTCCATGGTTACTTTTTTGGGCGCGCAGCTTTTCATCGTCGGCCTGTTGGGCAATGGTACCATGACCTCGCCGCTGTTGACCAACGTCACCCACTGGTTCGACCGCCGCATGGGCATGGCGATTGCTATTGCCTCGTGTGGACAGGCCCTGGCCGGCGCCATCTGGCCGCCGATTTTCCGCTTTGCCATGGATCAGTACGGCTGGCGCGAAACCATATTTGCCTATGGTGTTTTCTCCATGGCGACATTGATACCCCTGGCTCTTGTCATGCGCCGGCCAAGTCCCCGCATGTTGAGCGGCGGCACGGCGGCGAACGAGGTAGCCCGCGCCCCGACGGTGGCGGAGCAGGCCCAGGCACGGGTGCTGGGTTTGCGGCCCAATACGGCCTTTGCCATGTTGTGCGCGGCGATCCTCGGCTGCTGCGTGGCCATGTCCATGCCCCTGGTGCATATCGTCTCGTTCTGCAGCGATCTTGGTTTTTCCGCCGCCCGCGGGGCCGAGATGCTGTCGCTTTTGCTGTTCAGCGCATTTTTCTCCCGCCTCGCCTATGGCTGGCTGGCCGACCGTGTTGGTGGTTTGAAGACTTTATTGTTGGGCTCGTCCCTACAGATGCTGGGCCTGGCGTTCTACGTGAATACGGAGTCCCTGCAAGGCCTGTACCTGGTTTCCATATTTTACGGCCTTGGTTACGGCGGCGTCGTGCCCATGTATGCCATTATCATCCGGGAATTGTTTCCCAGCGGCCAAGCCGGTTGGCGCATGGGCGTGATCTTTCTATTCGGCACCCTGGGCATGGCCGCGGGCGGATATCTGGGTGGCGTCATCTTTGACTGGACCGCGACTTACCGCCTGGCATTCCTGACCGGCGTTGCTTTCAATCTGTGCAATCTGGCCCTGGTTATCTTCATGGTCCGGCGCCAAGGCAATCACGGTGGCGGTGCCGAACGCATGGCTACCGTGCCGGCATAGGGACGGTATGAAGATGCCGGCACCGCAATAAGCCACCGCCTTCCCGAATGGCATTTCGGTGTTTTGCAAGAGCCGTGATGGTCCGTCAGGATGCCCCGTGGTCCGCACTGGCCAAGGTGTAGATTATTTCTCCCACGGTCATGTTGACGGTTTCGTCGTCATCGGACAGCGGCAGGTTGACGGTTTCGAAGTTGTAGATCGATTTGTCGGCGAATATCGCACTGCCGGACCCGCGCAATGGCTTCTTGTTTTCGGCGATCCACATATAGAGGTCCCGCATGCCGTCAAGAATGCCGGGCGGATAGATCTCATCAAAATATTGCCCCGTCATATCGCGGCCAACCATGCTGGTCGATGTTGTTCCAATCAGCCGGTAACGCATGCGGAAGGGGTTGTATTCGAATTCCGTAATATGCAGGCGGCCAAGATGTGATCTTAACTCGAGCGGATCGATATCGCGGCGCGCCGGCATTCGTCGACCGTTACGCTTGCCGCGCCAGTATTCCAGAAGGTCAAAAAGCCGCGGGTCAGTAAAGTTGAGATCCGGATCGCTTTTGCGCCAGGCACTCGTTCTGGCCGATGTGCCGGACGCAGTGAACGAAACAACTTCTATTTTAGTTTCTTCGTCGGTCATGCTCTTCCGAATTGTATATAATAAAGTCAATGCCCGATGGATCGATTCTCCGGTCTTGGTTCTGGCGCCAAGATGAACTCCGCTACCGTATCAACAAATTATTTTAAGCTTATATGCCCTCGCCGTCTTCTACTTTTGCAGCCATGGCCGACCGCGAGGGTCTCTAGCTAGCCCGGACAACTGATTGAGATCAAGACATTGTGGGCTTCTTTTGGTGTAGCTTGCACGCGGATAACTGGCCGCCATTCAAAGGAAAGATCATGAGCGAGCAACTGGAACTGCCTGGATTCGCCGAGGCGGAGCAGGACTGGCGACGGAACTATGAACCGTGCCTATCCGGTTAACGCAGACACCCACTTCATGTAGGGTGCT
>CAZPWJ010000021.1:0-65495 GCA_964590195.1 uncultured Rhodospirillaceae bacterium
GATTGGAAGCACCCTACATGAAGTGGGTGTCTGCGTTAACCGGATAGGCACGATTCAAACTTGGCCCGTGCCTATAACGCGGCCATGAAGTTGGATAGCGCCGATTCCGTCGCCTTGATGGATTACGATCTCTATACACCGTCGTTTGATGCCCCGGCGGGCTTCATTGCCTCGCCGGTCTACGATGGCGACAAGAAAGTCGCGGTGCTCATCTTCCAGATGCCGCTGGACCGTATCACGGAAGTGATGAGCGAGACGGCGGGTCTTGGCAAAACCGGCGAAACCATTCTGGTCGGTCCCGACTATCTGATGCGTTCCGATAGCCGCCTGGATACCAAGAACCGTACTGTCGTGTCTTCCTTCCGTCATCCGAAGAACGGCAAGGTCTTCACCGATGCCACGCGGGCGGTGTTCGAGAAAGGCGAGACCGGCGTTGGTTATATTGTCGACTATCGTAAGAAGCCGACCATTATTGCCTATACCCCGATTGATATTGGCGGCGTGACCTGGTGTCTGAATGCCAAGATGGACATTGAGGAAATGGTCGTCCCTGTTGATGCGAACGGCAAGGATTTCTACTCCAAATATGTCGACCTGTACGGCTATTACGATCTGTTTCTGGTCGACCCGACGGGCTATGTCTTCTATTCGGCGGCCAAGGAGTCGGATTATCAGACCAACATGGTCAACGGTAAATTCGCCTCATCCGGTCTGGGCAAGTTGGTTCAGAGCACGTTGAAAAGTGGCCAATATGGTCTGGCGGATTTTGCGCCCTATGCTCCCTCCAACAACGAGCCTGCCGCCTTTATCGCGCAACCCGTGATCAAGAACGGCCAGACCGAGGTGGTGGTTGCCCTGCAGCTCTCCCTGGGTGCGATCAATGCCATCATGCAACAGCGCGAAGGTATGGGCCAGACCGGCGAAAGTTACCTTATCGGCCAGGATAATCTGATGCGTTCGGATTCCTATCTTGACCCGGAAAATCATTCGGTCGTTGCCTCTTTTGCTGATCCGTCCAAGGGCAGCGTGACCTCGGATGCGGCCAAGGCGGCGTTGGCAGGCAAGACTGGCCGGGACATCGTTATCGATTACAATGGCAATCCGGTACTTTCCGCCTATGCGCCGTTGCAGCTATACGGCGTCACCTGGGCCCTGTTGGCGGAGATCGACGAGGCGGAGGCCTTCGCGGTGATCGATCATCTGAAATGGTTGATGGTCATCATCGGCCTGATCGGCGCCGTCGCTATCGCGGCTATCGGTTACTTCCTGGCCCGTTCGGTATCGAAGCCGATTGTCGACATGACCGACTCGATGACTGTCCTGGCGGATGGCGACAAGACGGTGGAAATCCCGGCTCAAGACCGGGTTGACGAAATTGGCGCCATGGCTGGTGCGGTTCAGGTTTTCAAGGACAATATGATCCGCAACGACGAACTGGTCGCCGAACAGGAGAAGGAGCGGGCCGCGCGTGAGGCCCGGGCCGAGAAGGTCGATGCCATCACCAAGGAATTCGATGGCACCGTGGCCGCTATCCTGAAAACCGTGGCGTCCGCCACGACGGAGATGGACGCCACCGCGCGTTCCATGTCCAACACGGCGGAAGAGACCATGCAGCAGTCAGCGACCGTTGCCGCGGCCTCGGAACAGGCCAGCAGCAATGTGCAGACCGTTGCGGCTGCTTCGGAAGAGCTGTCATCGTCAATTGACGAGATCACCCGGCAGGTCAGTGAATCCGCCCGTATCACCAACGAAGCGGTCACGCAGACGGAGAACACCAACCAATCGGTGCTTAGCCTGAATGATGCGGCGCAGAAAATCGGCGACGTGGTTGATCTGATCAACGACATCGCCTCGCAGACCAACCTGCTGGCTCTGAACGCCACGATCGAGGCGGCCAGGGCTGGCGAGGCCGGGAAAGGCTTTGCCGTCGTCGCCTCCGAGGTCAAGAACCTGGCCAATCAAACGGCCAAGGCGACGGAGGAGATTGCCCAGCAAATCACCTCCATGCAGCAGGAAACCAACGGCGCCGTGACGGCTCTGCAGGGCATTTCCGAGACCATTGGCAAGATCAACGAGATCTCGACCACTGTATCCTCGGCCGTGGAGGAGCAATCCGCCGCGACCCAGGAGATTGGCCGCAACGTTGACCAAGCGGCCAGGGGCACCCAGGAAGTGACGCAGAATATCAGTTCCGTCTCCGAGGCTACTTCGGAAACCGGTTCGGCCGCCACTCAGGTGCTGTCCGCTTCCGAGGAGCTGGCCAAGCAGGCCGAGTCCTTGAAAAGCACGGTGGAAAGCTTCCTGGCGGACGTCAGGGCAGCCTAACGGTCTGTGCAACTTCGGAGCATTTGCTCCTACATACAACGACGAAACAGCCGCCGGATCCAGAAATTGGGTCCGGCGGTTTCGTTTGTCAGCAGATTGGAAGGGGCAATTAATCGTATTTAAAGGATTGGAAATTAACCAATAAGTAATACTCCTAAATTAGCTTTAATTAGTCAATTTAGTATAAGCAATAAGTAATATTCAGCAAAACTGACGTATTTGCAGTTTGTTGATCTTAGTCCCGCGCAAGGCTGCCGACGTTTTTCAAAAGAGCGCCCTGACGCCATGAGGAGGAAATCCATTGACCCGATTTAAAAGCTTGAGCTTTGCCATAATTGGTTTCTTAATTATCGTTGGCGTTGTATTCGTCGTCAGCGCTGCGCTGGTCCGAAGCAAGGTGGCGGATTCCCAGGTTTACTGGGGCCATTATCAGGATATTTCCTCGCCCAAGGACAGGGCCTTGAATTCCCTGGTTTCGAACCTTGGCTATGGCGGCATGATCCATCAATTCAAGAATTACGTCTTGCGCAAGGACAGCAAGCGTTTGGGCCGCATCCGTGCCGCTGCCGGTGCCGCCCAGGGCGCCCTTAATGCCTACCAGGCCGTTGGCGTCAGCGCCGAGGAGCAGGCGGCGATCAAGGCCATCAGCGGCGTGATCGCGAACTATACCGCCAAGACGGACGTTGTCGCCAGAATGGTGGCGGAAGGCAAGACATCCCGTCAGATCGACAAGACCGTAAAGATCAGCGACAAGCCGGCCTTGGAAGGCATCAAGGTTTTGAAGGCGACGGTGCTGGCACAGCGCCGTTCGGACCAGGGCGTCGAAACCAAGATTGAGTTGCTGGTCGGGCTGCGCGAGGCGCTGGGCTATGGCGGCATGATCCATCAGTTCAAGAATTATGTTCTGCGCCAGGATGCACCCCGCGTGGCCAAGATCCGTGCCCGGGTCGCCAGCGCGCGCGAGATCATGGTCAAATTTAATAGCCTGGGCGTCAACGAGCGCGAGACTAAGGCTCTAGCGGCAATTTCCGCCGTTGTCAGCGCCTATGACAAGAACACCGGCCTGGTTGAAGGGCTGGTGGCCAAGGGCTCAACCGTCGAAAAACTGGATAAGTCCGTGAAGATCAGCGACGGCCCCGCAATCAAGGGCTTCGATGTTCTGGTTGGCGAGATTGCCGCCCAGACCAGGGCGGAGCAGCAGCAGCTTACGGGTAATCTCGAATCCGCGACATTATTATCTCTTATCATCATGGTTGTTGCCGTGGTTTCGTCGCTGGGACTGACCGCTCTGACCGGTTGGGTGCTATTGATCCGCATCGTGCGCCCAACCATGGCCATGACCAAGCAAATGAACATGCTTTCCGAAGGCGATCTCAGTGTCGAGGTTTCCGGACTGGGCCGCGATGACGAGATTGGCGATATGGCCAAGGCGGTGGAAGTCTTCAAACAAAATGCCGTTGCACGTGAACGGCTGGAGGCCGAACAGGCCGAAGCCCGTACGGAACACGAGGCGCGGGCGAGAAAAATCGATGCCATTACCAAGGATTTTGACAATTCCGTGGCCGGCATTCTGAAGACAGTAGCCTCCGCCACCACGGAAATGGACGCCACCGCGAACGCCATGTCCACTACGGCGGAGCAATCCGTGGAGCGTGCCTCCGCCGTTGCCGCGGCCTCGGAACAGGCCAGCACGAACGTGCAGACCGTTGCCGCCGCATCACAAGAGCTATCCTCGTCGATTGACGAGATTACGAAACAGGTTAGCGAGTCAGCCCGTATCACCAATGAAGCCGTCAGCCAGACCGAGAAGACCAATCAATCGGTGCTGGGCCTGAATGATGCGGCGCAAAAAATTGGCGATGTGGTCAACCTGATCAATGATATCGCTTCTCAGACCAATCTATTGGCCCTGAATGCCACGATCGAGGCGGCGCGTGCCGGCGAGGCCGGCAAGGGCTTTGCCGTGGTCGCCTCGGAGGTCAAGAATTTGGCCAACCAGACTGCCAAGGCGACCGAGGATATTGCCGCGCAGATCTCCACCATGCAGGAAGAGACCAATGGTGCGGTCGACGCCCTGCAAGGGGTCAGCGACACGATTGGCAGGATCAATGATATTTCGGCCTCTGTATCGGCGGCGGTGGAGGAACAATCCGCCGCGACCCAGGAGATTGGCCGTAATGTCGATCAGGCCGCCAAGGGTACCCGCGAGGTGACGGAGAATATTTCTTCCGTCAACGAGGCGACGTCGGAAACCGGCGCGGCGGCGGCAGAGGTTTTGTCCGCTTCCGAGGAATTGGCCAAGCAGGCCGATGCCCTGAAGGGCACTGTCGAGACGTTCCTGACGGACGTCAGGGCCGCCTAACGCATTCTATAAAGCGCGGCGGCCATTGCCGCCGCCAAGAAAGCCTGACACAGCCGCCGGGTCCATTTTGTGGGCCCGGCGGTTGTTGTTTCGGCGCGGTGTCATGCGGTCGCCGCCTTGTCCGGGTCATCCGCCGTGGCGGCGGCATCATCGGCTTCCGTCAGGGCGGACAGCAGGCGTTCGCGGATGGTTTCCAGCCGCCTCTCGGAAGTGATCTTCAGGCCGAACAGATCCTTGACGTAAAATACATCCACCGCCCTTTCGCCATAGGTCGCGATACGGGCGTTGGCGATCGTCAGGGATAAGCTGTAGAAAGCCTTGGTCAGGTCATGCAGCAGGGCTGGACGGTCGCGGCCATTGACCTCGATCACCGTATGGGCGCGGGAGGCTTCGTTGTCGATGATCACCGCCGGCTGCACCGTGAAGACGCTGGCCCGGCCCGGCAGATGGCTGCGTTTCTCTCCCAAGGCCACGGACAGCAGGGTTTCGCCGCTGAGGATCTTGCCGATGGTCCGGCGCAGGCGGGCGATGGTTTCGGGCCGCTCGATTGGCCCGCCCTCCATATCTTGAATGGAAAAGACATCCAGGGCCATGCCGTCGGTGGTGGTGAAAATCCGCGCCCCGGCGATGCTTACGCCGCTGACGGTAATGGCGCCTGCCAGGCGCGAGAACAGGCCAGGATGATCGGCGGTATAGACGGTCACTTCCGTAAACGATTCAAACGGATGAACTCGGACGTCGACGGCGATGGCGTCTCCGGCATCGTCCGCCGCCCGCATCATGCGGGCCCAATATTCGTGATCCGACAGCTCGGCGGACAGCCAAAAGGCCGCGACACCCCGATCCAGATGCCGGTCCACGGCCTCCCGCGGCCAATCCTGCAAGCGCTCCCGCAGGGCTTCCTTCACCGCCCCCGCGCGCTCTTCGCGGTTCGCCAGGGGCTGGCCGCCCAGCATATATTCCTCGGCCCGGTTATAAAGATCCCGCAGCAGCTGGCCTTTCCAGCCATTCCAGATGCCAGGGCCAACGGCGCGGATATCACAGACTGTCAGCACCACCAGCAGCTTCAGGCGTTCCGGGCTTTGTACCAGTTCGACAAAATCGCTGATCGACTTGGGGTCATCCAGATCGCGCTTGAAGGCCGTATGCGCCATGGCCAGATGCCAGCGCACCAGCCAGGCCACGGTCTCGGTCTCCGAGGCATCCATGCCGAAACGCGGGCACAGTTCCTCGGCCACTTCCGCCCCCAACACGGAATGGTCGCCGCCCCGGCCCTTGGCGATGTCATGCAACAGCAGGGCGGCATACAGCACCCGGCGCAGCTTGATCTTGCCGATCACTTCCGATGACAGCGGATGATCTTCCGCCAGCTCGCCGGCCTCGATCCGGGCCAGGATGCCCATGGCGCGGATGGTATGTTCGTCCACCGTATAGACATGGTACATATCGTGCTGCATCTGGGCTACGACGCGGCCAAAATCAGGCACGAAACGGCCGAACACGCCGGCTTCGTTCATGCGGCGCAGGGTGGTTTCCGGATTGCTTCGCGAACTGATTATTTCCAGAAACAGGCGGTTGGCCTCTGGGTCTTCACGTAACTTGTGGTCAATCAGGCGCAGATTGCGGGTGATCAGACGCAGTGCCTGGGGATGAATATCAAGGTCTTTTTCATGGGCCACATGAAACAGCCCGATCAACTTCACCGGATCGCGGCGAAAGTCACCGTCATCCAGCAAACTTATCCGGTCGCCCTCGACCTGAAAGCCGTCGATTTCACGCCGGCGCAGACCAAACCGGGGCAGGCGGAAGCGTGGCTGGCGCTTGTGCTGCTCTTCCAGGGTGGCGCAGAAGATGCGGGTCAAATCACCCACGTCCTTGGCGACCAGGAAATAATGCTTCATGAAGCGTTCCACGCCCGAACTGCCGGCGTGGTCGCGATAGCCCAGGCGGGCGGCCAATTCCGGCTGCACATCGAAGGTCAGGCGTTCTTCCGGGCGGTTTGCCAGATAGTGCAGGTGGCAGCGTACCGTGCGCAGGAAGGTTTCCGCCTTGGCGAACAGGCGGTATTCCTCTTCCGTCAGGACGCCCTGGCCGATCAGTTCCGCGACATCATCGACCCGGTAGAGATACTTGGCGATCCAAAACAGCGTATGCAGATCGCGCAGGCCGCCCTTGCCGTCCTTGACGTTGGGTTCCAGCAAATAGCGGCTGTCGCCCATGCGCTGATGGCGCTCGTTGCGTTCGGCCAATTTGGCATCGACAAAGTCGGGACCGGTATCGGCGACGACCTCGGCCGCGAAACGCTCCTTCATATCCTTGAACAGAGCCTCGTCGCCCCACAGATACCGCCCTTCCAGCAAAGTGGTGCGAATGGTCAGATCGCTTTGCGAAAGCCGGATACATTCATCCACCGTGCGTGTGGCATGGCCTACCTTCAGGCGCAAATCCCACAGCATGTAGAGCATGTATTCCACCACCTGCTCACCCCAGGGGGTTTGCTTGTAGGGCAACAGGAACAGCAGGTCGATATCCGATTGCGGTGCCAATTCACCACGGCCATAGCCGCCGATGGCGACCAGCCCGATGCGTTCGGAGGCGGTGGGATTGGTGGCGCGAAAGACAATGCCGGTGGTGAAATCGTACAGCGCGCGGATCAACTGATCCATCAGATAGCAGTTCGCGGCCAGCACCATGTTGCCGCTGCCCCCCGCCTCGAAGCGCTGGCGTACCTCGCCGCGGCCGGCCGCCAGGGTGTCTTTCAACAGCTGTAGGACGGCGCCGCGCAGGGCGGGGGAATCGGGGGCATGATCCTCGGCCAGGTCTTCCAAGGCCTGGCTCAAGGCGGCGCGGTCGATAACCTTGCGCCGGTCGGTGAATGCATCCACCTCCGTCATCGTGGCGTCGACCATCCCCGAATGCCCCCGATCCCCATTTTTTCCGCCTAGCCGGCGCCTACCGCGGTGACGCCGCCGTCGATGCAAAAGGTCTGACCGGTGGTCCATGAACCGGCCTTGGATGCCAGATAGACGGCGATGCCGGCAAGATCCTCGCCTTCGCCCAGGCGTCCCATGGGGGTGGCTTCCTCACGCTTGGCCGCGACCTCCGGATCCTCGTACAAGGCGCGGGCGAAATTGGTTTTCACCAGGCCCGGCGCGATGCAGTTGACGCGGATGTTGTCCTTGCCGAATTCGGCCGCCAGATTGCGCACGATTTGCATATCCGCCGCCTTGGAAATGCAATAGGCGCCTAGAACCGTGCTGCCCCGCAGACCGCCGATGGAGGAAACGATCATAATGGCGCCGTCCTTGCGGGCCTGCATCTCGGGGATCACTTCGCGGCAAAATGCCAGGTTGCACTTGATGTTGACGTCCATTGTCTTATCGAAGGCGTCGTCGGGAATGTCCAGGGCCGAGCCGTAGAACGGATTAACGGCGGCATTCAGGATCAGAATATCGATCTGGCCCCAGGCGTCCCGCGTCTTGGCCAGCAGGTTGTCCATGTCTTCCTTGCGCGAAACATTACACGGTATCGCGATGGCTTCGCCGCCGTCGGCCTTGATACCGTTGGCCACTTCCTCGCACAGATCCGCCTTACGCGAGGTAATCACCACCTTGGCGCCATGCTCGGCCAGACCCTCGGCCATGGCCTTGCCAATACCCTTGGTGGAGCCGGTTACAATGGCAACCTTGCCCGTCAAATCAAATAAGTTCATCGCCACGATTTTGTTTCCTTTCTGAGATCGGGATCGATTTTGAGCCAAGCATAACCCAATCCCGCGCAGCGCGCGCGGGCAAATCGTGTGAAATTTTCAGGATGATGTTCTAGAATTGCCAAAAATCGGGGAGGCTTTATTCATGGGTTTGTGGATTGGCGTGCATCTTTTGGCGGCGGTCTTTTGGGTGGGGGGGATGTATTTTGCCCATCGTTGTCTGCGCCCGGCGGCGGAATTGCATCTGCCGCCGCCCTTGCGTCTGGTGCTGTGGCGCGGCGTGCTGCGGCGCTTTTTCTCGCGGGTCTGGATGGCCATCGCCGCTCTTTTGATCTCCGGCTATATGATGGTGTTCATATATCTGGGCGGATTCGCCAACCTTGGCCTGCATGTGAATTTGATGCAGGCCTTGGGATGGCTCATGATCGGGCTCTATCTACACATCTATTTCGGCCCCTATCGGCCTTTCAAGGCCGCCTTGAACGATAGCGATTTTGCCGCTGCCGGGGTGCAATTGGCCAAGATCCGCAAAATTGTCGGGATTAATCTTGTCCTGGGACTGATCACTATGTTGTTGGGGGCAACCGGGCGCTATTGGGCGTTTTAGGGCGCGGACGGGAGGAATTAAAATGGGCCGGGTTGAGGGAAAGATCGCCATCGTCACCGGCGGCGGCACGGGCATAGGCCGCGCCTGCGCCATGCGGCTGGCGGAAGAGGGCGCGAAAGTCACCATTGCCGAGTTCAATAGCGAAAGCGGGCGGGCGGTTGCCGATGCCCTGGGGAGCGAGGCGGTTTTCGTCCAACACGATGTGCGTGAAGAGGCGAGTTGGCAAAACCTGATGGCCGCCGTGGCCGCCCATCATGGCCGCCCGGACATTCTGGTCAACAACGCAGGCATCCTGGCCACGGAAGACGATCAATCCCTGGCCCGGACCGAAATGGCGCAATGGCGCGCGGTGCAGGCGGTCAATGTGGAGGGCGTGTTCCTGGGCTGCAAATACGGCGTCGAGGCTATGTCGGTAGGTGGCCGCCAGAAAGGCGGTTCGGGGGGCGGTGCCATCGTCAATATGTCATCACTGGCCGCCATGATCGGCTCGGCCCATTTGGTCGCTTATGGCGCTTCCAAGGGCGCGGTGCGGCAGATGAGCAAATCCGTGGCCATCGATTGCGCCAGGAAAGGCCTGGGCATACGCTGCAATTCGGTCCACCCTGGCATGATTGTCACCGACATGGGCGATCAGGTTCTGAGCCTGGGCGGCGGCGATGCCAAGAAAAGATATGCTTCCCGTATGCGTTTGATCCCCATGGGAGAGCCGGGCCAGGCTGTGGACGTGGCGAATTGTGTGTTGTTTCTGGCCTCGGACGAGGCCCGGCATGTAACGGGTACGGAACTGATCGTAGATGGCGGCATCGCCGCGATATAGAAACTGGATAGGAGTACTGGGTATGGGACGGGTGACAGGAAAAATCGCCATTGTCACGGGCGGCGGCACGGGAATTGGCCGGGCGGCGGCGGGGCGGCTGGTTGAAGAAGGGGCGAAAGTCGTTATCGCCGAATTCAATGCGGATAGCGGCCAGGCGGCGGCCGAGGCCCTGGGCGGCGATACCGCCTTTGTCCAGCACGATGTCCGTGACGAGGCGAGTTGGAAAAATCTGATGGATGCGATGGCCTCGCAACATGGCCGCCCCGATATTCTGGTCAACAACGCAGGCATCCTGGCCACGGAAAATGATCAGACCCTGTCGATGACGGAAATGGAACAATGGCGGGCGGTGCAAACGGTCAATGTGGAAGGCGTCTTTCTCGGCTGCAAATACGGCGTCGCGGCGATGAGCGTGGGTGGCCGCGAAAAGGGGGGCGCCGGCGGTGGCGCCATCGTCAACATGTCGTCCATCGCTGGTCTGGTCGGCACGCCGCATTTGCTGGCCTATGGCGCCTCGAAAGGCGCGGTGCGGCAGATGACCAAATCCGTGGCCATCGATTGTGCCCGCAAAGGTCTGGGCATCCGCTGTAATTCGGTGCATCCGGGTGTCATTTATACAGATATGGGCGATCAGGTCATGGCCCTGGGGAACGGCGATGCGGCGGCGAAGTGGGCCGAACGTCTGGAGCAGATCCCCATGGGCGAGGCGGGCCAGGCGGCTGACGTGGCCAACTGTATTCTGTTCCTGGCCTCGGACGAGGCCCGCCATGTCACCGGCGCCGAGTTAGTGGTCGATGGCGGCATCACGGCAATTTAGGGAGTCGACCGGTATGGGCCGCGTAGAGGGCAAGATTGCAATTGTAACGGGGGGCGGCACCGGCATCGGGCGGGCCGCCGTCAGGCGCTTGGTGGAAGAAGGCGCCAAGGTCGTCATCGCCGAATTCAACAGTGAAACCGGGCAGGCCGCCGCCGACGAACTGGGCGCGGAAGCGGCCTTCATCCAGCATGATGTGCGTGACGAGGGTAGTTGGCAAAGCCTGATGGATGCGGTGGCGCGGGAGCATGGCCGCCCGGACATCCTGATCAACAATGCCGGCATCCTGGCGACCACTATCAACCAGACCCTGCGGCAAACGGAGATGGATGAATGGCGCGCCATCCAGACGGTCAACGTCGAAGGTGTCTTTCTGGGCTGCAAGTACGGCGTCGCGGCGATGAGCGTGGGTGGCCGCGACCAAGAACGTCCTCGGGGCGGCGCCGGGGGCGGCGCCATCGTCAATATGTCGTCCATGGCCGGTCTGATCGGCACGCCTATCGCGATTGCGTATGGCGCCTCGAAAGGCGCGGTGCGCCAGATGACCAAATCCGTGGCCATTGACTGCGCCAGAAAAGGTCTGGGTATTCGTTGTAATTCGGTGCATCCGGGCATCATCCGAACCGAGATGGGCGATGCGGTAATGGATCTGGGCGGTGGCGATCCGGGCCCGAAATGGGCCGCTTCCATCAAACGCATTCCCATGGGCGAGGCGGGCCAGGCGGTGGATGTCGCCAACTGTATTCTGTTTCTGGCTTCCGACGAGGCCCGTCATGTGACCGGCGCCGAACTGGTCGTCGACGGCGGCATCACGGCGATTTAGGTGAGGGCATGCGGCAACACATAGCTATTTTTGCCGCCATATTGTTTGTCCTTGCGGTCAAGCCCACCGCCGCTGCCGAGACCTTGGATAGCGAGCATTACCGCTTGCGCGTGGTCACCGTGGTCTCTGGTTTGCGCTCTCCCTGGGGCCTGGCATTCCTACCTGACGGCGGCATGATCGTGACCGAGCGTGACGGCGCGGTCCGCCTGGTTTCGCGCCAGGGCCGTCTGGCCCCGCCGTTGGCGGGTGCGCCGGAGGTCTTTGCATCCGGTCAGGGCGGCATGCTTGACGTCGCGCTTGATCCGAACTTCCAGAGCAACAAACTGATTTATCTCTCCTATGCTGAACCGGGCGAGGGCGGCGCCGGCACCGCCGTGGCCCGCGCCCGCCTCGATGCCGCAGGCAACCGCCTGGATGGTTTGCGGGTGATCTTCCGGCAGCTGCCGAAAAGCCACGGCGGGCAGCATTTCGGCTCCCGGCTGGTATTCGCCCGCGACGGCAAATTGTTCATCACCATAGGCGAGCGTGGCCAGCGGCGGCTGACCCAGGATTTCAGCATCAACCGGGGCCAGGTCATCCGCATCAATCCCGATGGCACGGTACCGGAGGATAATCCTTTCGTCGGCCGGCCCGGCTATCGTTCTGAAGTCTGGTCATACGGCCACCGCAACCCGCAAGGCGCGGCCCTGCACCCGGACACCGGCAAACTCTGGATACATGAGCACGGCGCTCGCGGTGGTGACGAGATCAATCTGCCCGACGCCGGCAAGAACTACGGCTGGCCGGTGATTGCCTATGGCCGCCATTACAGCGGCGAAAAAATTGGCGTTGGCAGCCACAAGGCGGGCCTGGAGCAGCCGCTATATTATTGGGATCCTTCAATCGCGCCTTCGGGCATGGCCTTTTACACCGGCGCGGCGTTCCCGAAATGGCGGGGTAATCTGTTTGTCGGCGCCCTGAAGTTTCGCCTCGTCGCGCGCTTGACGCTGGATGGCGAAAAGGTGGTGGCCGAGGAACGTATCCTTGACGGCCTGGGTCAACGCATTCGCGATGTGCGCCAGGGCCCGGACGGCCTGCTTTACCTGCTGACAGATTCCGGCGATGGCAAAATCCTGCGGGTTGAGCCGGCCAAGTAAACAGAATAAATCCCCACTGCCGGCCTTCCCCCGTGCCATCGCGCTGGCTATCATCCAATTTGAGACGCTCATCCAGCAGAAAGGCGGAAGATATGCGCGCGGTAGGAATCATGGTTCATGGCGGCCCGGAGGTGCTGGAGGTGGTCGATGTCGCGGAGGTGAATGCGGGCCCTGGCCAGGTGTGCGTCCGGGTGCATGCGGCGGCGGTTAATCCCACCGACCTCATGGCCCGCAACGGCTCCCGCGCCGAGCAGCAAAAGCTTGATCCGCCCCCTTATGTGCCGGGCATGGATGCGGCGGGTATCGTTGATCAGGTTGGCGAGGGCGTCTCCACCGGCGTCCAGGTTGGCGATAGAGTGATGGCCATGGTGGTGCCGAATGCCAGCCACGGCGCCTATCGCGAACAGATCGTCCTGGAAGCCCGCGCCGTGGTGCCGGCGCCTAGCGGTACAACGCATACCGAGGCCTGCACCTTGCCCATGAACGGGCTAACCGCGCGACTGTCCCTGGATCTGCTTGGCCTGTCAGCCGGCCAGACGCTGGCCGTGACTGGTGCCGCCGGCGCCTACGGCGGTTATGTCATTCAACTGGCCAAGGCCGAAGGCTTGACGGTGATCGCCGATGCCTCCGAGGCCGATAAAGAACTGGTCGCTTCCCTGGGCGCGGATATCATCGTGCGCCGTGGCGACGATGTCGCCGCGCGGATACGGGAGCATTTCCCCGACGGCGTCGACGGCCTTGCCGATGGCGCGGTGCAGAACGAACTGGTTATTCCGGCGGTCCGCGATGGTGGTGCCTTTACGGCGGTGCGCGGTTTCGAGGGCGAAGCGCAACGCGGCATCAAGTTCACGGCGACCTGGGTGCGCAGCTATGATGGCGAGTTCGAAAAACTTGACCGGCTTCGCGAGATGGCGGAGGCCGGTACCCTTACGTTGCGCGTTGCCGACACATATCCGCCCGAGCGCGCCAGCGAGGCGCATGGCAGGCTGGAGGCCGGCGGAACGCGGGGCCGGCTTGTCATCGAATTCTGATTTGGAGAAATAATGTCTAACGCAATGCAAGCATCACCCTATCGCGGCGTCTATCCCATCGCGCCAACGCCCTTCAACGAGGATGAGAGCCTTGATCTGGAGGGGCAGAAGCGCGTGTTGGACTGCATGATAGACCAGGGCGTGGACGGTATCTGCATTCTGGCGAACTATTCCGAGCAGTTTTTGTTGAGCGATGCCGAGCGTGACCAGTTGCTTGTCACTTGCATGGAACATATCGCTGGCCGGGTGCCGGTTATTGCAACGTGCAGTCATTTCAGCACGCAAATCTCGGTCGCCCGCGCCCGGCAGGCGGAAGCCGCCGGCGCCGATATGATCATGATGATGCCACCCTACCACGGCACCGGACTGAAGGCGTCCGAGGCAGGAAATTTCAGCTATTTTCAAAGCCTGGCGGAGGCCATCGACATTCCAATAATGGTGCAGGACGCACCGTTAAGCGGCGTCACCTTGTCGGTCGCCTTTCTGGCCGAACTGGTCCGGAAAATGCCTCAGATAAGTTATTTCAAAATCGAGGTGCCCGGTGCTGCCGGCAAACTGCGGGACTTGATCGCGGCGGGCGGCGCGGCGATCCAGGGCCCCTTTGATGGCGAAGAATCCATCACCCTGATGGCCGATCTCGACGCGGGCGCCACCGGCACCATGCCCAGCGCCCTGTTGCCGGAACTGATCCGCCCGGTGGTGATGGAGTATCTTGCCGGCAACACCCAGCAGGCGGCGGAGGCCTATGCCCGTATCCTGCCCCTGATCAATTTCGAGAATCGGCAGTGCGGTCTGCGCGCTACCAAGGCCGCTATGATGGAAGGCGGCGTGATCAAGAGCGATACGGTGCGCCATCCCCTGGAACCGCTGCATCCCGAAACCAGGCAGCAACTTTTAACGCAGGCGGCGGCCTTGGATGTGCTTGCCTTGCGATGGGGCAAATAACCGCCGATGCCCACACTTGAAGTTCTAGCCATCCAGCGGATCAGCGCCGAGGAAGCGGCCATGATCAAGGCCGTCGATCCGTCGATTAAATTGACCGACGCGGGCGGCTGGTTCGATGGTGAAATCCGCGATACCTGGCCCGCCTTCACTTCCAATCGCTACCTGGCGCCCGACGCCAACGGTTCGGGCAGCCGTGAAGAGCGCGACCGTCTTTTGGCCGGGGCGGAAGTCATCCTGGGCGGTTGGCCGTTTCCATTGGATCTGCGCGCCAGGGCGCCAAAGCTGAAATGGCTGCATCAACGCCCCGCCGGCGCCTCCAATCTGCTGCGCGGCGATCTATGGGGCAGCGATGTTGTGGTGACGACCTCGCGCGGCTCGGGCAACACGCTGGCCATGGCGGAATACGCCCTGGCCGGCATCATGCATTTCGCCAAGGGCCTGCCTCAGGCCGCCATTGACCGGGATGCCGTTGTTTTTTCTCATCGCGCCTATCGCCCGATTTCTTTGCGGGACAAGACCGTCTGTGTCGTCGGGGCGGGCGGCATTGGGCAGGACGTGGGCAGGCTGTGCGCCGCCGTGGGCATGCGGGTTGTCGGAACGCGTCGAACGCCGGGCGAGGGCGATAGCCTGCCAGAAGGGTTTGCTTTCATCGGCGGTCCCGCTGATCTGGACCGTCTGTTGGGAGAGGCGGATTTCGTGGTGATCTGCTGCCAATGGACGCCGGAGACCAATCATCTTTTCAATGCCGAACGTTTTGCCGTGATGAAACCGGACAGCGTGCTGGTCAATGTCGCCCGTGGCGAGATCATCGACGAGACGGCCCTGGCCGCGGCCCTGCGCCGTGATCACCTGCGCGGGGTTGCCCTCGACGTCTATGACGGCGAGTTCGAGACGGCGCCCATGGCCGCGCTCTGGTCGGATGCCAGGGTTTTGATCACGCCGCATATCTCCGGCATGAGCGATCGCAATCGGCATCGCTCTGTTGAGCTATTCTGCGAAAATCTCGCTGCCTACATTGCCGGGCAGCCGCTGGTGAATATCATCGATTGGGAACGGGGTTATTAGACCTATTCGGCAAGGATAAGCCGGACCAGCTCATCCGTTGTGCTCAGCATCGGATAGTGGCCGGTGTCGATTTCGTACCAGCGCGCGCCCAGGGTTTCGGCGCAGCGGCGCTGATGCGCTTCGCCGGGGTTGGGTGCCTGGCGGCAGTAAATTACCGAGGCATTCCAGTCTTGGGACCAGAAGTCATCAAGCTGCACGGCCTGCCTGTGCACGGCGATGGGGTGCAAGGTGCAGCGGTCCACCGCCCAGGCGCGGATTTCAGGGTCGAGATCCTTGAACAACCGGCCTTCCGCATCCTCGCGCGATGGGCCCAAGGATAGCTCGGTAACGATTGCCGATGGCTGCGATACGAAATCGCTGACTTTTTCGCCATTTTGCAGGGCCAAGGCGTCGGCAAAGACCAGCCGGCCAACACGCTCTCGCGCCATCTCCGCCACCTTGGCCATGACCATGCCGCCGCTGGAGGTGCCGACAAGGACAACATTCTCGAGGCTTTCGTAGAACAGCATCTGCGCCACTTCGGCCGCCTGTGTCTCCACCGTGATGCCGGCGCGCAATTGACCGGACCGTTCGGCGCAACCGTCCAGGGTCGGCGCATAGACCAGGTGGCCGTCAGCGCGCAGTTGATTTGCCACCGGCTGCCAGATCCAACCGCCCTGATAGGAGCCATGTATGAGTACGAACGTTGTCATCCTAAATCTCCATGAATCTTGCGGCTACTGGCACTTTTCGACAAAATAGAACCGTTTGAATGTACCTGCGTAAATCGTTCGCGTCCCAAGATGCAAAATAACAAGCGAGGAACCCAGCGTGCCTTCCAATGCAAAAACCGTGAACAAACATGAGCCGGAAGTCAATGTAACCTACGATGCCGTGGTCGTCGGCGCGGGTTTCGCCGGCATGTATATGCTACACCGACTACGCGGCATGGGCCTCTCGGCACGGGTGTATGAGGCCGGCGACGGTGTCGGCGGTACCTGGTATTGGAACCGGTACCCCGGCGCGCGCTGCGATATCATGAGCATGCAATATTCCTATTCCTTCTCGGAAGAGCTGGATCAGGAATGGAACTGGTCCGAGAAGTACTCTCCGCAGCCCGATATCCTGGAATATGCCAACCATGTGGCCGACCGTTTCGATCTGCGCCGGGATATCCAGTTCGAAACCCGCGTCACGGCGGCGGAGTTCGACGAAGGGGCCAAGCGCTGGCGTATCGAAACCGACCAGGGTGACCGGGTCAGCGCCCAGTTCTGCATCATGGCCGTGGGCTGCCTGTCATCGGCGAACCTGCCGCCGTTCGAGGGCATGGACGATTTCGACGGCCCGATTTACCACACCGGGGAATGGCCCCACGAGGATGTCGATTTCACCGGGCTGCGGGTTGGCGTCATCGGCACGGGGTCGTCAGCCATCCAGTCCATTCCGATCATTGCCCAGCAGGCATCCGACCTGACGGTGTTCCAGCGTACGCCGAACTATTCCGTCCCGGCCTGGAACGAAATGATGGACCCCGACGAGGAGCGCGAGATCAAGGCGGGCTATCCGGAACTGCGGGCGAAGATGCGATCGCGGCCAACCGGTTTCTATTTTGAATTCAACACGCAACCGGCGCTTGAGGCCACGGCGGAGGAGCGCGAGGCGCAGTACGAGGAATTCTGGGCCAGGGGCGGCCTGCCATTCCTTGGCGCCTATGGCGATTTGTTGTTCGAAAGAGAAGCGAATGACACCATCGCCGAATTCGGTCGGCGAAAAATCCGTGAAATCGTCAAGGATCCTGCGACCGCCGAACTGTTGTGCCCGGACGATATCTTTGGCGGCAAGCGCCTGTGTGTCGATAGCGGCTATTTCGAGACCTATAATCTACCCCATGTCTCCCTGGTTGATGTATCAGAGCGGCCTATCGAACGTTTCACCAAACAGGGCATCGTCGCGAACGGCGTGGAATATCCGGTGGATGCGGTGGTTTGCGCCACCGGTTTTGCCGCCATGACCGGCTCGTTCGACAACATCCGGATTACGGGCCGTGACGGCCTGGCCTTGACCGAAAAATGGCGGGCGGGGCCGCGGACATACCTGGGCCTGTCATCCGCCGGCTTCCCCAATATGTTCATGATCACCGGCCCTGGCAGCCCCTCGGTGCTGGCCAGCATGATCCAGGCCATTGAGCAGCACGTGGATTGGATGGCCGATTGTATTGGCCATATGCGTGACATCGGCGCGGAGACAATCGAGGCGGAGGTCAGCCACGAGGATGACTGGGTTGAGCATGTCAACGATGTGGCCAAGATCTCGTTGCGGTCAATCTCATCTTCCTGGTACCTGGGCGCCAACGTTCCCGGCAAGCCGCGGGTGTTCATGCCTTATATCGGCGGCTTCCCCATTTATGTGGACAAGTGCAACCAGGTCATGACCAATGGCTTCGAGGGTTTCATATTGGATGGCACCAGGAACAGCGATGCCACGCCGAAAGTACGCCTGACCGAACGCTGGCGCGTGCCGGTGGATATGGATGTGATATCGCCCGCCGCTATCGCCGCCAAGCGCGTGCCGATAGTTTAAAGAGGATTGCAAATGTTGAAAATTCATAGAGCCGAGGAACGGCCGACGAAAAAGGCGCCCGATGACAAGTTCACCGGCGACGTTTTCCAAGATGAAGTATTGGTCGGCGCCGCGCCCTCGCGCATGCGGGCCACCAATGTCACCTTCAATCCCGGCGCGCGCACCGCCTGGCATGCCCATCCGGTGGGCCAGACCCTATGGGCCGTTGCCGGTGTCGGCCGGGTCCAGGTCGAGGGCGGCCCGATCGAGGAGCTGCGCCCCGGCGATACCGCCATCATCCCGCCCGACACGCGCCATTGGCACGGTGCGGCGCCGAACCGGATTTTCACCCATCTTGCCATGTCGGAAAACGGCGAGGACGGCGGCGGCAGCGTCTGGTTCGAAAAAGTCAGCGACGCCGACTACGGCGGTTAGTCGGGCAGCTTCGTCGACTGCCAGGCCACCATGCGCCAGGTACCGTCCTGGTTCTGGTAGACATCGGTAAAGCGGACGCCGAATGATCGGGGCGTGCCGTTGGCAACAACGTTGATCTGGGCCACGCCGGTCAACACGACAACATCGCCCAGGTCCTGGGCCTCGACGTCGGATGGCTCCACACCGGTGTAGACCGTGGCGCCGGATTCCATGTTGCCGATCAGGCTTTCCTTGCTGTCCAGGCGGGCCGTTGAATGGGTGTAGATCAGCCCCTTGCACAGCATGTTGTTCAGCTTGGCGATATCCTTGTCCGCCATGGCCTGCATGCGCTCCTTGTCCAGCGCGATAATACGGTCGCCGTTTTCGCTCATGTCATTTCTCCGTTTTTTTGTTGGCATTGCTTGTTATGAAAGCGGCGGCAGCCCTTCCTCGGCGCGGATGTCGTTGATGACTTCTTTGACCCGTTGACGAAGGGGTGCGTACTGCATGCCGAATTCCTCAACGACTCGGCTGTTGTCGATCAGGAAGTTGCCGGAAATCTCGCGCCCGCCGCTTTCCGCTTCAAACTGGATATCGGCCTCGGGCAGGAACTCGCGCACCAGGGACGCCAATTCGGCCAAGCTGACGGCGGCGCCGCCGGAATTATAGGTTTCGTATTTTGGTTTGTCCGCCAGCGTGACGCGGGCAAAGACTTCCGCCATGTCATCCACGTGGATGACGCAGAACATGGTATCGGCGCGCGGGAAGGTGATGGATTGGCCCCGCGCCGGCTGGCACATGCAGTTGACGTGATCGATGGAGCCGAATTTCTTGTCCGGCCCGGTCACGTTGGCCGGGCGGATGCAGGTGATCGCCATGTCATACGCGCGGCGGTAATCATGGGCCTGCCATTCGTTGGTGATTTTGTTGACGGCATATTGGGTGTCGCCGCGCCGCTCGTCGGTTTCGTCGACTGGGCGTTCGCCGAAATGGGCTTGCGGTCCGCTTACCGCGACGGAGCTGGCGAAGACAGTATGTTTGACGCCGCTGCGCCGGGCCGCCTCGAAGCAGTTATCCATGCCCTGGATATCCAGCTTGAAGGCAACGTGGGGCGGCAGGTCGCCAATGAAGTATGACAGATTGACCAGCTTTTCGGCCCGGGTTTCCTGCACCGCGCCGATGACGTCATCGAACTGGGTCACGTCCCCGCGCACCACATTGACCTTGTCGCCCAGATCGGCGAAGGCCGCTTGCGCGCCGGCCACGTCGATGTCCATGCAGGTCACATCATGGCCCGCCGCCGCCAACAGCGGTATCATCCGCCGGCCAATGAAGCCCGCGCCACCAATCACCAAAATCGACATATCTTTCGTTCCCTGTTTTTATGCACTGCGACACAGTAGCATCAGGGTCACGGTTCGATATGGATTTTTCTCCTAGCCATCGTGGCTGGTGGATCAGAGAGAGATAACCTGCGTCGCCCTGTCCAATGATACCGGCGCATCTTCGAGCAGCAGATCGGTGCTGGCTTTTTCGAAATTACCGGCACGAACCGAAAGAGGATCCTGCGCCCGCATGCGGTAATCGAGCACCATGCGCGACATGATCAGCCGCCGTGCATCGCCGCCCGCCGCACCCAGTTTCGAGCCCTCGGTCGCCAACAGCGTCGCGCTGGCGGCATTGTAAAGGGCTGTCGAGGCCTTGCGGGCCAGGGTCTGATTGTTGCTCTTGCCGATTTCGTCGGCCAGCTCAATCGCCATGGAGACGGTATTCTTCATTTCGCCCTTGTACTGGCCGGGCATGTCGTCGGCCTTGTCCAGCTTGTCCTGCAATTCGTCTTCCAGGTCGCGGTGGGCGTTGACTTTGGCCACCGCGCGGGTGGTGATGTCGAGCGAGTTGATGTTGGAAGTGCCTTCCCACAGCACGCCCAAATGGGCGTCGCGGACCAGCTTGGAATTGACGAAGTCTTCGATGTAGCCGTTGCCGCCGCGGACTTCCATGGCGCCCGTGGCAACCCGGATGTTGTCGCGGCAGGAGCGGTACTTGTGCGCCGGGGTCAGAATGCGGGTGACCTTTTCGGCCTGTTCGTCGCCGGCCTCGGCCATGGTAATCTGCTGGCCCAGGTACATGGTCATGGACAGGGATTGCTCGGTCGGCAGCATGATCTTCATCAACTGCCGGCGCAGCAGCGGCTTGTTGATGATGATTTCCTCGAATGCACTGCGGTTGTGGGCCACTTCCATGGCCTCGTTCAGGGCCCGGCGCATCATGGCGGCGGCCCGCGCCCCGTGGGAGAGGCGGGACAGCGCTACCTGGTCCATCATCATCTTCAGGCCGCGGTTCTTGCCCGTGCCGACCTCACCCAAGGGATAGGCGACGGCGCCGTCAAAGACGATCTCGCCCGATGCCATGGAGCGGCTGCCGAGTTTTTCTTTCAGACGGATAATCCGGTATTTGTTGCGCTTGCCATTGTCCAAGGTGCGCGGCATCGCGAACAGGGCGATGCCGTTATTGCCTTCCGGCGCGCCCTTGGGGCGGGCCAGGAGCATGGCCACATCGCCGTCGGCGCAAGAGCAGAACCATTTTTCGCCGTACAGCCGCCATTGGCCGTCCTCGAAACGGGCCTCGAGATTGATGTTGGAGACGTCGGAGCCGCCCGTGCGCTCGGTCATGAACTGGGCGCCCTTGAGTATCTCATTCTTGTCCAGGCTGACCAGGCGGTCGAACAATTTTTCCTTCAGCGCGTCGTCACCGTGCAGATCGATCATGGTTGCGGTGGTTTCGGTGGCCGAGATTGGGCACAGCTGGGAGAATTCCGATTGGCCGAACAGATATTGAAAAACGAATTTGGCCCCGTGGGGAATCTTTTCATTCCAGCCGAACATGCCGGGTTTGTGCACCATGCGGTGAAAGCCGAATTGGTGGAAGGCGACATCTTCCATGTTGCGGTAGGCGGGGTGGAATTCCAGGCGGTCCTCGAACTGGCCGCGCGGACCCCGGTCGTGCAGGATCGGCGAATGCCGGTCGGCCAGGCGCGACCAGTCATCCAGCTCGTTGCCGGCAATCTCGCCCAGGCGCTGGAAATGCGGCGTCAAATGTGCGCGCAGGTCATCGGGCAGATATATCTTGATGACGTCTTGGAGGCTTTTGTCGATGTCGAAGAAGTTCTTGCCGTTGCAGTCGGGGGCGACCCACTCGTCCAGTTCCGTGTTATCGGCAAACATGTGATTGCTCAGGATATTCATGACAGAGCTCCTTCTCGGCATCGTGCTCGGCGTCGCGGATTTATTGATTACCGCAAGATGGCCATCAAATTCTTGCCCGGCAAACGAAAATTTGACACAGTATGGGTGAGTTTTAATCACTCAAGATTGAAATTGGCCCATGCGCAACATACCGTCCCTGTCCGCCCTGAAGGCATTCGAGGCCGCCGGCCGGCATGCAAGTTTCCTTGGCGCGGCAAACGAATTAAATCTCACGCCTGGCGCCATCAGCCGGCAAATCCGTAGTTTGGAGGAGTTTCTCGGCAAAAAACTGTTTGAGCGCGGCCACAAACAGGTGCGCCTGACCGCCCTTGGGCGTGACTATCTGGCGGAAATCAAAGGGCCGCTTGGGCAATTGGCCGATGCCTCCCGGCGCATTCGGGAGCTGGATCAAAACTCAACCATATCGATCTGTGCCTATCCCACGTTCGCGATACGCTGGCTCATTCCCCGTTGGGGCGCTTTGTACGATCGATATCCCAATATCGACATTCGCCTGACCACGTCACTCAACGTGGCTGAATTCGCCAGCGGGCACTACGATCTTACCATTCAGGTTCAGGGCGATAGCGCGATGCGGGATGGTTTGCAGGTGGAAAAACTGATGGACGTGGATACCTATCCCGTTTGCGCGCCGGCCTTGGCGGAAACGATCCATGAGCCGGCGGATTTGGCGGGGCAGACCCTGTTGCATGCCGCCCCCCGCTTGAACGATTGGAAGCAATGGCTGGATTTCGCCAATGAAAGCGAGGTTGATGCCAACGGCGGCCTGAAGTTCGAAAGCACCAACCTTGCCCTGCATGCGGCGATCGAGGGATTGGGCGTTGCCATCGGCATAGAAGCCCTGATCCAGGATGAATTGCGCAGCGGCCAGTTGGTGCGTCCGTTTGATATCAGACGGCGCTCCCATTATCCGATCCAGCTGGTTTATCCCGGCGCAAAAGCCTCGGACCCGCTGTTCCAGGCCATCAAGGACTGGCTGCACGATGAAGCCGAGACATCCAGCGCCGCGGCGTGATCTCGGTTAACTCGTGCCGTTCACATAATTGGCCGCGCCTTCGCCGGCCAGTTTACCGAACACCGTACCCGCCATGAGGCCGGAGCCGCCCGGATAATTCTCGAAAAACAGCCCGCCGACCAGTTCGCCAGCCGCGAATAACCCTGGGATGGAGCGATCGGAAAGGTCCTGCACCGCACCCACATCGTCGATGCGCAGGCCGCCGAAGGTGAAGCTGATTCCCGTGGTGGTCACATAGGCTTCATATGGCGGTTCGTTGATGGGCAGGGCCCAGTTGGTCTTGTTGATGGCCAGGCCTTCCGTGCTCACGCCGTCCAGAATGGATGGGTTGTACTCACCGGGCTGACAGGCCGCGTTGAAGGTTTCGATGGTCTCGACAAGTGCCTCGGGATTGATCTCCAATTGTGCCGCCAACTCGGCAATGGAGTTGGCGGTATATTTGGTTACCTGCCTGATGCGATATTCGTCGCGCAGCACTGGAATGGTCTTCTGATCGAATATCTGCACCGCCGTGCGGAACGGCTGGCTCATGATCTCGCGGCCGAATTTCACGTAGGTCAGATTGCGCAGATCCTCGCCCTCGTCCACGAAGCGTTCGCCGTTGAGGTTGACCATGATGCCCCAGGGGTAGGAATGCTTCTGGAAATTATCCAGCACCTCGTAATCGCCATAGGGTGGGGCGGAAATATCCCAACCCACCGAATGGCAACCCGACCAGTTGCCGTAGGGCCGGGCGCCAATAGCAAGGGCCATGCGGATGCCGTCGCCCATGTTGTGGCGCGTGCCCCGTACCCGGCACAGGTCCCAGCCCGGCCCCAGATAGCGCACGCGCATCTCCGGGTTGGACTCAAAACCACCACAGGCCAGGACCACAGCCTTGGCCTCAATCTCCTCGTAACCGTCGGGGCCGCGCACCTCGATGGCCGTGATGCGCCGTTGTTGATCTTGGATCAGCCGGGTGGCGCCTGACGAATATCGGATCTCGCAGCCCATGCGCAGGGCCTCCGCCAGTTCCATCTCCACCAGACCGGCGCCGCCGCCCACCGCCTCGATATTGACGCCGCCGTAGAAGTGATGCTTGCCGTTCAGCTTGAAGGATTGCCGGCCAAACATGGGGATGAAGCGGACGCGGTGGCCTTTCAGCCAGACCATGGCCGGGCGGGAGCCGTCGATCAGGCGCCAGGCCATGTCCTCGTCGGATTGGTGGTGGGTTACCTTCATCAGAGCATCGTAAAAGGTATCGCGGTCATGCACCGGCAGGACGATCTGGTCCCGTTCGGCATCCGAGAGGTCCGTCAGGACATCACTGGCCGCATCCTCGATGCCGCTGTGACAAAAGCGGAAACCGCCGGCGGTAAAGTAGGAATTGCCGCCTTTTTCCTCTTCCGCCGCCTTTTCCAGGATCAGCACAGAGGCGCCGCTCTCCCGCGCCGCCATGGCCGCCGACAGGGCCGCGTTGCCTGCCCCAACCACGACCACATCATAACTCGCCATTCCGCTTGCTCCTTGTCTTGCTAGGGGTCCTGTTAGGTGTCCTGTTCGGCTTCCGCCTTCAGTTTATAGATCAGATCCAGCGCCTCGCGGGGGCTCAGGCTATCGGGAAGAATGTCGGCCAGGGTTTGTTCCAGCGCCGAAGGTTCTGCACTCCCGCCGCTGCCGCCCGATATGGGCCGCACGGCGGCGAACAACGGCAGATCATCCGCCAGGCGGGCCGCACCCTCGCGCCCCAGAGCTTCGCCGTCCTCCAATCCGGCGAGCACCACCTCGGCCCGGCCAATGACCGAGGCCGGCAGACCGGCCAGCTTGGCGACCTGGATGCCATAGCTGCGGTCGGCGGCTCCCGGTCCCACCTCGTGCAGAAAGACCACGTCGCCCTGCCATTCCTTGACCCGCATGGTGACGTTGGCCAAGCTGTCCAGCTTGCCCGACAGCGCGGTCAGCTCATGATAATGCGTGGCGAACAGGGCCCGGCATTGATTGACCTCGTGCAGGTGCTCCACCGCCGCCCAGGCAATGGACAGGCCGTCATAGGTCGCGGTGCCGCGTCCGATCTCGTCCAGAATAACCAGGGATTGCGGCGTTGCTTGATTGAGGATCGCGGCGGCCTCCACCATCTCGACCATGAACGTGGATCGCCCCCGCGCCAGATCGTCCGCCGCCCCGACCCGGCTGAACAAACGGTCCACCGCGCCAATATGGGCCGCGGCGGCGGGCACATAGCTGCCCATCTGGGCCAGAATGGCAATCAGGGCGTTTTGCCGCAAAAACGTGCTCTTACCCGCCATGTTGGGGCCGGTAACCAGCCAGATTCTTGCCGTGTCCCCTAAATCGCAATCGTTGGCGATGAAGGCACCTTCGTTGCGCGCCGCCAGCGCGGCCTCGACCACCGGGTGGCGGCCGCCCTGAATGTCAAAGGCGGAACCGTCGTCCACTACCGGCCGGCTGTAACGTCCCGTTACCGCCATCTCGCCATTGGCGGCGGCCACGTCCAGGGCGGCCATGGCCTCGCCGGCGCTGCTGATGGCCTCCGCCTCCGCCTCCGCCTTTCCCGAGAGTTCGGTGAATAGCTCCAACTCCAACGCCAGGGCCTTGTCGGCGCTTTCCGCGATGCGCCGTTCCAGATCGCCCAGCTCGACAGTGGAAAAACGCACTACGTTGGCCATGGTCTGGCGATGCATGAAGGTCTCATTCAACGGCGCGGCCATCAGGCCATCGGCGCGCCGGGCCGCCACCTCGATGAAATAGCCCAGCACTCGGTTGTGTTTGATTTTCAGATTGTCGATGCCGGCCTTTTGCCGGTAGTCACTTTCCAGGCCGACGATCAGTTTGCGCGAGGCATCGCGCAACTGGCGCAATTCGTCCAGATCGGCGCGGTATCCGGATGCGATGAAACCGCCATCCCGGTTTGAAATGGGCGGGTCCGGCGCCAGGGCCCTGGTCAACTCATCCACCAATCCATCGTGGCGGCCCAAATCATTTGCCGCCTGTCCGATGCCCTCGGGCGGCAGGGGCAGTTCCGCCGCCGCCAGCAGGCCGCCCAGAGCATGGGCCGCCGACAGGCCGTCGCGAATGGCGGCCAGATCGCGGGGGCCGCCGCGCTCCAGACACAGCCGGGCCAGGGCCCGGGCCATGTCGGGGGACTGCCGCAAGGTGGCGCGCAGATCCTGGCGCAAACGTTCGGCGGCGATGAAATAGTCCACCATGTCCAGGCGCCGGTTGATGGCATCGGGGGCCATCAGGGGGGCGGCGATATGGCGGGCCAAAAGCCGCGCGCCGGCGCCCGTCACGGTGCGGTCAATGGTCGCCAGCAGGCTGCCGCGCACCTCGCCCGACAGGGTTCGGGTCAGTTCCAGGTTGCGCCGGGTGGCCGGGTCTATCGCCATGCTCTCCCGGCCCGAAACCTGGCGCGGCGGTTCCAGCCGGGGCAGGCGGCCAACCTGGGTCATCTCCAGATATTCCACCAGGGCGCCGCAGGCCGCCAGTTCCGCCCGGCTGAAATCGCCAAAAGCATCCAGGGCGGCCACCTTGTACAGCGCGGTCAGGCGCCGTTCGCCCGATCCGCTATCAAAGCGCGCGGCAGCGTATGGCGTGATCCGCTCGGACCAGTCATGGCGCCATTCCGCCTCGGAAACCTCGGTCAGCATGGCATCCGAGAGCACCAATTCGCCGGGCGAAAGCCGCGCCAGCTCCGCGCCGATGGCCTCCTCCTCGATTTCCGAGGTCAGGAACTCGCCGGTCGACAGATCCAGCCAGGCCAGGGCATGGACGCCGCGCACCTTAGCCAGGACGGCGAGGTAATTGTTGCTCCGGGCATCAAGCAGCGCGTCCTCGGTCAGGGTGCCGGGCGTGACCAGGCGGACCACGGCGCGCTGGACCACGGATTTGCCGCCGCGTTTCTTGGCTTCCGCCGGATCCTCCGTCTGCTCGCAGACGGCGACGCGGAAACCTTTGCGGATCAGGCGCGAAAGATAGGTATCGGCGGCATGCACGGGCACCCCGCACATAGGGATATCCTCGCCCAGATGCTTGCCCCGCTTGGTCAGCGTAATATCCAGGGCGGCGGCGGCGGCGACCGCGTCATCAAAGAACAATTCATAGAAATCGCCCATGCGATAGAACAGCAGGCAGTCGTCATGCTGTCCCTTGATGGACAGGAACTGTTCCATCATGGGCGTCAGTTTGTCAGACCCCGCCGTGGAAGATTTGTTCATGAATGACTCGAAAATCCAAAAGATGCGCCGAACGCCGCCGGGGCCGTATGCCGGCAAAGGCTAGCAAAGGCGCGGGGGTTTTTCCAGAGCTGCGGATAGTCTGTTTAGGCACAGGCCGTTAAATTGCTACACTATTGCCACCGCGCGCTACCGCGCACCAATGGGGAGCCTATTGCCATGACCGATGCCGAACGCATTGCCGCGCTGGAAGAACGTCTTACTTTGATGGAAGACCGGGAAGAGATCCGCGACCTGCGCGACCGCTACCACAGCTGCATCAATGATGGCCGATATGACGGAATCGCGGAACTGTTCACCGATGACGCGGTGGTGGAACTGGGCTATCTGGCCCGTTACGAGGGCTGGGCGGCGATCGATACGGGCTTTCGCGGCATGGGCGAGCGGGAGCGTTTCTTCATCAAGCAGTTCATCCATAGTCACCGGGTCACCGTCGAGGGCGATAGCGCCAGCGGTGTCTCGTACCTGGAAGCTCGCTATGGCCGTTTCGGCGTCTCTTATCTGGTTTCGGGCCGCTATGACGACCGTTACCGCCGGGAAAACGGTGTCTGGCGGTTTAGCGAGATGGTCATGGATTTCTATTACACCGTCCCCGCCGGCGTCGGCTGGACCGGCGACGAGCGGCATTATCTGAAGCCGCGCTAATTCCGCTTTTGCAATGTTGAAGCGAGGTTGGCCGCCAGGGCGGAGATGATCAGGGCCAGGGCCAGCCATTCGCGCCAGCCCATTTGTTCGTCCAGCAGCCAGGCGGAGGCCATGACGCCAACGATGGGTACCGCCATGGCGCCGATGCCCGTGACTGTGGCCGGGAAGGCGGCAATCACCCGGAACCAGGAGAAATAGGCCAGGGCGTTGGCGATCACGATCAGATAGACAATGGCAAGCCAGCTTTCCGTTGTAATGCCCGATAGGTTCAGGCTGGCATCGCTCAGACCCCAGATCACCGTCACCGGGACGGCGCCGATCAATAGCTGCCAGCCGGCCAGTACGGTCGGGTCGTTTCGCCAGGCGCGCCGCTTCATCCAAACCACGCCCAGACCAAAGAGAACGGCCGCAAACAAGGTCAATCCGGCACCCACCGGCGCGTTGCGCAGATGTGACAGATCCTGCCAGATCAGCACCACCAGTCCCACGAGGCCTAGCCCCAAGGCCGCGAGCCGGGCCAGGTTCAGCCGTTCACCCAGCAGGAAATGGGCAAAAATACCGGCCCACAACGGCATGGTATAGACAATGACCGAGGTCCGCCCGGCACTGAGCAACTGCACGCCATAGGTCATGCAGACCTGGAACACGGCCATATTGCAGATCGCGGCGATGGTCAGGTCCCGCCAATGGCCGCGCGGTATGACCAGGGAAGACCCTTGCATGCGCCCCAGGGCCAGCAAGAGGATGGCGGCGGCGATCATCACCAGCACCCGGCTGCTCCACACATCCATGCTGTTCAGCATGAATGCGGTCGCCGGATAGCTGAAGCCCCAGCACAGCCAGGTGGTGACCAGCAGGACATAGCCGACTTGCGGTGATACGGGGGTGCTACTCTTGCTCACACATCTTGCCTACACGGGAGGATATTTGATGGCCGTGCGGTGACCGTAATCAAAAGCCGATGCGCTGAGAAGGACTTATTCCCGGCGCCGCCCTGATACAATCCCGGTGCCGGGAAAAAAATGGCGCCTTCGAAAGGGCTGTGATAGCTACCCGTAAATACTGTATCGTCCAGACATAGTGGGCGGAGCGGCCGGTTGGCTGGCGCAAAAATCGAGGGAATGGCTGAAGAAAATGGATAACACGTATCAAAATGATGAAGCCCTGCGCTTTCATTCCGAAGGCCGGCCCGGCAAATTGTCGATTACGCCAACCAAACCCATGGCCACCCAGCGGGATTTGAGCCTGGCCTATTCCCCCGGCGTGGCCGCGCCCTGTTTGCGCATTACCGACGATCCCGACCTGGCCTATGACTATACCTCCAAGGGCAATCTGGTCGCCGTTATCTCCAACGGCACCGCCGTGCTGGGCCTGGGCAATCTGGGACCCCTGGGCGCCAAGCCGGTGATGGAGGGCAAGGCGGTGTTGTTCAAACGCTTTGCAGATGTGGATTCCATCGATATTGAGGTCGATACCGAGGACGTGGACGAGTTCATCAACTGCGTGCGGTTCCTGGGCAAGGGCTTTGGCGGCATAAATCTGGAAGACATCCGCGCCCCTGATTGCTTCATCATCGAACAGCGCCTGCGCGAAATGATGGATATCCCGGTGTTTCATGATGATCAGCACGGCACCGCGATCATCGCCGCCGCCGGCCTGATCAATGCGGTCGATCTGACCGGACGCTCGATGGCGGAGACCAAGTTGGTGGTGAATGGCGCCGGTTCCGCCGGTATTGCCTGCGTCGAACTGGTCAAATCCATGGGCATGCCAAGCGAGAATGTCATCGTCTGCGATACCAGGGGGGTGATTTATCAGGGCCGGGAAGACGGCATGAACCAGTGGAAATCGGCGCACGCGGTGGATACGCCCATGCGCAGCCTGGCCGAGGCCATGGACGGCGCCGATGCGGTGTTTGGCCTTTCCGCCCGTGGCGCTTTTCCGCAGGAAATGATTGCCTCCATGGCGCCCAAGCCGATCATCTTCGCCATGGCCAATCCGGATCCGGAGGTTACGCCCGAGGAGGTCGCCGAGGTGCGCGGCGATGCCATTGTCGCCACCGGCCGTTCCGACTATCCGAACCAGGTCAACAATGTTCTGGGCTTTCCCTATATCTTCCGTGGTGCCCTGGATGTGCGCGCGGTCTCCATCAATGACGAGATGAAGATCGCCGCGGCCCAGGCCCTGGCCGAGTTGGCCCGCCAGGACGTGCCCGACGAGGTGGCCCAGGCCTATGGCAAGGCGTCTCTGCGCTATGGCCCGGAATACATCATTCCCGCGCCGTTCGATCCCCGCCTGATGACGGATATTCCCATGGCCGTGGCCAAGGCCGCGATCCGCACCGGCGTGGCCCGGCGCGAGATCGAGGATGAAGCCGCCTATGCCCTGGAATTGCGCCGCCGTCTCGATCCCACGGCGGGCACCTTGCAGCTGATCTTTGATCAGGTCCGGGCCGAGCATAAACGCGTGGTCTTCGCCGAGGGCGAGGAGGAGCGGGTGATCCGTGCCGCTTTGAGTTTTTCCGAATCCGGCTATGGCCAACCGGTCCTGATCGGACGCGAAGAAAGGATCGCGGAGAGCATGGAGCGTCTGGGCATTGAAAGCCTCGAAGGCGTGGAAATCCTCAACGCCGCGCTCAGCCAGGAACGCAACGAACGCTATGCCGATTTCCTGTACCAGCGTTTGCAGCGAGCCGGTTATCTGTACCGTGACTGCCAGCGCCTGGTTAATCAGGACCGCAATATCTATGCCTCCTGCATGCTGGCCCTGGACGAGGCGGATGCCATGGTTACCGGCGTGACGCGCAGCTATAACGCGGCCTATGACGATGTGCGCCGGGTCATCGATGCCCAGCGGGGCAAGCGGGTGTTCGGTCTGTCCATGGTTCTGGCCAGGGGCCGCACGGTGTTCGTGGCGGATACCACGGTGCACGAGCTGCCGTCCTCGGTGGAGATGGCGGATATCGCCGTGCAGACGGCGGAAGTCGCCCGCCGCCTTGGCCACGAACCGCGCGTTGCCATGCTGTCCTATTCGAACTTCGGCGATCCCGGCTGGCCCACCGCCGACCGGGTGCGCGAGGCGGTGGCCTTGATGGACAGCCGGGTCACGGATTTTGAGTACGACGGCGAGATGTCGGCGGATGTGGCCCTGAACCCGGATTTGAAAGAGCTATATCCTTTCAGTCGCCTGTCGGGTCCGGCCAATGTGCTGGTCATGCCGGCCCTGCATTCGGCCAATATTTCGTCCAAACTGTTGCAGGAGCTGGGCGGTGGCACGGTGATCGGGCCGATCCTGGTGGGTCTGGAGCAGCCGGTGCAGATTGCCGCCATGGGCGCCTCGGTCAGTGATCTGGTGAACATGGCCGCCCTGGCCGCGCACGAGGCCGCGCGCCGGTAACGATGCCCGATACGCGGGGGCCATGGGAGGCGCCGCCGGGACCCAAGGGTCCGCGCTTTCCGTTCGGCGTTTTGCTGTGGCTGTTGCTGCTGTTCGCCGTTGGCGTCGGGGCCTGGTTCTTGTCGGACTATTTCCCGGGCCGCCTATCCTCGGACGAAGGCCAGATCCAATTAGTTCGCCTGCTGTCCATATTGGCTCTGGTTTCCAGCGGGTTGTTGGTTACCAGACGGATCAGATTTGGCGAAATGGTACGCAATATCGCGCTTTGGACCGGCGCGGCGGCGGTGCTGGTGCTGATTTACACCTACCAAGATGAACTTTCCGACATTGGCGCCCGCGTCGGGGCGGAGCTGTTTCCCAGCGATCCCATGCCGGACCGGAATGGCGTCCTTAGCCTCACCAAGGGGCCGGACGGTCATTTTTATGCCTTTGGCTCCGCCCATGGCGCGCGCATCCGCTTCATGATCGACACCGGCGCCTCTGACATCGTCCTGACCCCATCGGATGCAATACGTCTGGGCATTGATCTGGCGGCCCTGCGTTATACGAAAATCTATCAGACCGCCAATGGCCGTGGCCGCGGCGCGCCTTACGTCCTCGATAGCTTGTCCATCGGACCTATTCAGTTCAATGACGTGGCGGTCTCGGTCAACGAGGCGGAGATGAGCGCGTCGCTGTTGGGCATGTCGTTTCTGGAACGCCTTGGCTCGTTCGAAATTCACGGCCGCAAGCTGATCCTGCGTCAGTGATCGACATCCACCCCGACCGCCTCGGTGATATTGCTGAAACCATCGCGATGCAGAAGCTGTGCAAGCCCATCCGTAATGGCGGGTATCAGGCCGGGGCCCTGGTAGATCAGGCCGGTGTAAAGCTGGATCAACGAGGCGCCGTTGCGGATCTTGGCATAGGCGGTCTCTGCGCTATCGATGCCGCCGACGCCGATCAGGGGGATCTTGCCGCCGCTGTGGCGATGGAAGGCGGCCAGCTGCCGGGTCGAGAATTCGAACAGGGGCCTTCCGCTCAAGCCGCCGGTTTCGCCCCGGTGGGGGCTTTTCAGGGTTTCGCGCAAACCGATCGTGGTGTTGCCCAGGATCACCCCGTCCACGCTCAGTGCCAGCAAGGTTTCCGCCAGCGTGGCCAGGCCTTCGTCATCGAAATCAGGCGCGATCTTGACCAGCACGGGCGGCGGGTTCGGGCAAGCCTGGCGGACGCCTGTTAACAATGCCTCCAACGCCTCGTGGGTCTGTAAATCGCGCAGGCCCGGCGTGTTGGGGGAGGAGACGTTGACGACCACATAATCGGCCAGAGGCCCCAGCGCCGCCATCCCGGCGGCATAGTCGGCGATGCGGTCTTCGCTATCCTTGTTGGCGCCAAGATTGGCGCCCAGGATAAAGCGGCGTTGTTGCAAGGGTGCGAGACGCCGGGCCACCGCGTCCAGGCCTTCGTTGTTAAAGCCGTTGCGGTTGATCACGGCGCCGTCGTCGGGCAGGCGGAACAGCCGGGGGCGCGGGTTGCCGGCCTGTGGTTGCGGCGTGACGGAACCGATTTCGACGAAGCTGAAACCCATGGCCGCGGCCTGTGCCGGCACCTCGGCATTCTTGTCAAATCCGGCGGCGACCCCTAAAGGCGTAGCGAAATCCAGGCCCCAATGGCGGCTGGCCAGGATGGGGTCGGGACTGGCCGAAGCCTTGGGGCCCAGTCCGAGGCGCAGGGCACGGATGGTCAGGCGATGGGCGTCCTCGGGGTCGAGCAGATGCAGCAGCCGCAGGCCCATATTCCAGATCACGGCAGCGCCTCGTGGCGCACATAGGTGACGTGGCCCATCTTGCGGCCGGCGCGGACCTCCGCCTTGCCATACAGATGCAGGTGCGCGCCGGGCTCGGCCAGCAGGGCCGGCACCTGGTCCACGTCGTCGCCGATCAGATTGCGCATCTCCACCCGGCCGCGCAAACTCATATCGCCCAGGGGCAGGCCGCAAATGGCCCTAATGTGCTGCTCAAACTGGCTGGTCTCGGCGCCTTCGATGCTCCAGTGACCGGAATTGTGCACCCGTGGCGCCATTTCATTGACCAACATTTCGTCGCCGGTGACAAACATCTCCACCGCCATGATACCAACATAGTCCAGGCCGGTGATCAGGTCCGTCGCGATGGCGATGGCGCGTTCGCTCTGGACCGGGTTCAGCTCCGCCGGCACCGTTGATATGTCCAGAATATGATCGCGGTGCCGGTTGGCGATGGGCGGATAGGCGCTGACCGTGCCGTCCAGACCGTGGGCGGCGATGACCGAGACTTCGCCGTCAAAGGCGACAAAACCTTCCAGGATCGATGGCGCGCCCGCCATGGCCGCCCAGGCTTGCTGCAAATCCGAATTCGGGCCCAGCATGACCTGGCCCTTGCCGTCATAGCCCAGGCGCCGGGTTTTCAACACGGCCCGGGGGCCGATTTCCGCCATCGCCGCCTTTAAATCCGCCAGGCTGTCGACAGTGGCATAGGGTGCCGTCGCCGCGCCGGCGCTGTTGGCGAAGTCTTTTTCCACCAGGCGGTCCTGGGCCGTGGCCAGGGCCTTGGCGCCGGGCCGCACGGGCACGCGCCGGGCCAGGAATTCCAGGGCGGCGGCGGGCACGTTCTCGAACTCCAGAGTGACCACGTCGACGGCCTCGGCAAAATCGCTCAAGGCGGCCTCGTCCAGATAGTCGGCGATGGTTACCCTATCCGCCACCTGGCCTGCCGGTGGCGCCTCTTCGGGCCCGAATATGTGACAGCGGTAACCAAGCGGTGCCGCCGCCAGGGCCAGCATACGGCCCAGTTGGCCGCCGCCCAGAATGCCGATCCGGCTGCCGGGGGGAAGGGGGCTCATTTCGCTCTATTCTTCATCAGGGTTGTCGGGTACGGCGTCGGTCTGGCGGCTCCGCCAGGCGGCCAGCGCCTTGGCCACCGCAGGATCTTGCAGCGCCACGATGGAGGCAGCCATCAGGCCCGCGTTGACGGCGCCCGAGCGGCCGATGGCCAGGGTGCCGACCGGCACGCCGGCGGGCATCTGCACGATGGAGAGCAGGCTGTCCATGCCTTGCAACGCCTTGCTTTCCACTGGTACGCCCAGCACCGGCAGGTTGGTCATGGAGGCCGCCATGCCCGGCAGATGGGCCGCGCCGCCGGCGCCGGCGATGATCACCGAAAGGCCGCGTTCGGCGGCAGTGGCGGCATAGTCATACAGGCGTTTTGGCGTCCGGTGGGCGGATACCACCCGGCTTTCCACCGCAACGCCCAGTTCCTCGAGAACCTCGACCGCATGGCGCATGGTCGGCCAGTCAGAGCGGCTGCCCATGATAATGCCAACCTTGGCTTCTGTTTTCGTCATATTCACTCTCCGTGCCAAACACCCGCCCAACTGTTCGTGGACGCCGGCATGGCCTGAAGACGGGGCCAATTCGGGCCGGGATTATAGGCCTTTGCCGGGCGCCGACCCACCTGGAATTTCGCTTTTTCTGGAAATTTTGGCGGACAATTGCTAAATGCTAAGGCCGCGTTCGGGTTGCGGGGGCCTGGAAGAACTTTGTTAACCTTTATTTTGTTAGTTTTTGCGTAATATTACGATGATTCCCGCGAGATTACGGTAGCTTAGCCGTGGTGTCGCGTCGTATTCGCCATGGAAGGCAGGCGCTGAAAGTATGAAGATTCCCGAAACACGCCCCGTGCGGCCCACCACCGCGCAACGCCGAAACCCTTCGGCGGCGGCGTCCGCCTATGCCTCGTCCTCTGATCTTGGCGGGGCCGCGCCAACGGACAGTGCTTCCGTCATGGGCATTCCGGAACCGGAACTGACGCCAAAGGTGCGCCAGGCCATCATGACCCTGATGCAGGAGGTCGAGGGCCTGCGGGCAGAGGTGGAACGGGTCAACAGCCGTCTGGCCCATATGGAGCGCCTGGCGGACGAAGACACCCTGGTGCCGATCCCAAACCGCCGTGCCTTCGTCCGCGAAATGGGCCGGGTGATCTCCTACAACGAACGTTATGACACCATTTCAAGCCTGGTTTATTTCGATCTGAACGATTTCAAGACGATCAACGATAAGTATGGCCATGCCACCGGTGATGCGGCCCTGTTGCACGTGGCCACTGCCCTGTCCAATAACTTGCGCGAATCCGATATGCTGGGGCGCCTGGGCGGTGATGAATTCGGCGTTATTTTGAGCCATACCGATGCCGAACAGGCCTTGGTCAAGGGCCGCCAGCTGGCCCAGGCGATCATGTCCACGCCGGTCGAACATGGCGAGGCGAAATTCACCATCAGCGCCTCATACGGCATTACCACGTTCATGAAGGGCCAATCGGCTCAGGAAGCCATGGATGCCGCCGACCGGGCCATGTATGCCCAGAAAAATGCCCAGAAAAACGACCTGAAAAAGCCCGCCTTGAAGGCCGCCAAGCAGCAATAACATACAATGTGTTGATATGCGGCGCGTCGGGCCGTTCCGTCGGAATAGCCCCTAATCAGGCGATAATATCCGGCACCAACTGCGCCTCCAGCCGGCCGATCAGGTCGCGCAGGGACAGTTTGCGCTTTTTCATGCGTTGCAGCTGCAACTGATCGAAGGCGCCCTTTTCCACCATGGCATCGATAGCGCCGTCCAGGTCCCGGTGTTCCTGTTGCAAGGCGATGATCCGCGCTTCGATTTCGGTCTTTTCCAAGGACATCACTTCCCCTGCCGCCGCTCTCGGCCGCCAACTCTGCTTACCCGTAGTCTCGAACCAGGACACTAACATATTTCGCGCTGATTTCCTGAGTGGATTTGTGCGAATTTGATTGCAATTTAAATTTGTATAGCGTACTATTATTGCATTGAAATTGGCGCGTCCGAAGGCCGCCAGCTTCAGTCAGAAAGCGCCTTTTGGCCCCAGTCAGACTCTATTCGAGCGGCGGGGCGGGGCGCTTTTTTTATGCCGAAGCGCCGAGTTAAATCATTGGAAACAGGGCCCGGGCGGGTAACCGCCCCACGGCATGCTGTGTCCTATTTTCGTCAAGGCCCGCGCCCAGGCAACTACCCAACCTCAAAACAAAGGAGGGCATGAGCTATGTCCATATTCACAACTAAATATAGCTATCAACCACACCCTGACGGTGACGGTGATCCGTTCGACGACAACTTCCTGATGCAGGATCATAACCGCGAGGCGGCGATCTCCGCCGACGATCCCAGCAACGACATCTCCGACCTGAGCATCCTGCGCCGGGAGCGGACGCGGGCGCCGGATCTGTTCAAATACGTCGACGACACCATGCATTTCCAAGGCCTGGCCGTGGACGATGACGATCTGTTCGAAAAGATGTCGCGGGACTATGGCACCTCCCACGAGTTGGCCCGGAAATACAACGGCGGCAGCCAGGCCGAGAAGGACCGCATCAAACAGGGCGTCGACACCGCCCTTGCCTGGGAGGCCAAGGCGACCAACCCGCAACGGGCCGCGCAACGGCGGGCGGCGGAGAAAATTGGCGACTACAAGACCGCCAGCAACGGCCCCAGGTTTGGCGGCGGCTATGACGACATGGGCAACCTGACGGCGGCGGAGGTCGAGAGCTTCTTCCGCAGCACGCCCGAGGCCCGCAAGGCCATCGCCAAACCGCTCAACACAGCATTGCAGCCGTGGGCCGGAACTTACGATCCGGCCACGCCCGCACCCAGGGTGACGGCCATTGATCGCTGGGACTTGACGGAAGAAGAAAGGAATAACCGGCTGGAACTTGCGGGCGCACGCACATTTCAAGCCGCTATGCCAAAGAGCCGGTCTGGCCTATCCGCAGGTGATGAAAAAGGGGCCGTAAATGCCCGCAGACCAAAAGAGGAAGGGGGCGGGTTTTTGGGCAGCGTGGAGCGATTCATACGCAAATACACGCCCACCCGGTATGGCAATTTTGGGGGCCGGAATTGGAGCAATGGCAAATATGATCCAAACGCAAAAATATCCAAGCCAGCTGAATTTGACAGCAATGCGACCGATACGTCCAAGCCAATTGATGTCCTGGATTTAAATTTTCAAATCCATGACCAGAAGGAGATCAAAGCAATTGAGCAAGAAATGAAGGGAAACTTGGGCGAAGCAAGGGCAATCCGCCGCCAATCCGACTTATTACTGGTAGGTGAGTTAAAAGTGCTATTGAAACGATTCAATAGCGGTGATTTGAAGTTGGGCATTGAAGACAGCGGTGTTGATAACCGGACACGTTTGCTTGGTGTCGACGATCCGGTGGAGGCCAGGAAGATAATGGAGAATGCCATAATCTTCTTTACCTGGCGCGCCAACAATAATGATCCGGAGAATTGGCCGGACCGTGTTGAACATTCCGGGCCGTAAAGAACAGTTAGCGCAAAGAGGGCCGCCGGTGTCGAGGGCGGCCCTCTATTTTTTGGCGTGGGATCGGTTCCGTTGCTACTTCTTGACAGCCTTCGCCGCAGTGACCGCGGCCAAGCGGTCCCATGGTATGGGAATACGGCGCGGGTCCACCCCATCCACTGTAACGCGCCATAGGCCCGCATCAGGCTTGGCGCCGACTTCGGTCAGGCCGCGTGAGTGGATCAGGAAGAATGCCTTATCCTGCGATAAATTGAACCGGCCCCTGTTTCTAACCATGCCGGTAATCTTGCCAAAATATAGCAGTCGTCTGTTTTGCTGGTTCTCGCGCACCCAGATTGCGGTGCTGTAATTTGCGTCCTCATATTGCCCAATCTCGCCCTTGTTCGATTGAAAGTACAATTTCGAGTCCTTCTCGGCGGGTACGGGGTACCGCGCATATATACCAGACAGGGAGGACGGGCGCTTCTTGATGAGGAAATCCGGGCGCCAATCGTTTTTGACTTCATTGACCGAGATAACCGTGTTTCCCCAGTACAGATCGTCATATCGTTCAAAAAATTTTCGGCCCTTGATCGGTTTGGGGCTCTTGGCGCCATACAGGACTTTCCACGGGTCATAGCCGCCATATACAAACTCGTCCCCCCGCCCGGTGTAATACGGTGTTTCGATGATCGCGAAGCCATAGTCGGTCAACGCCGTGGTCTCGCCCGTCGCCAGATCCAGTGTATGAATGTCCGAGCCGTGGGCGATCTCGTTGCGCTTCGTGAGTATGTCATCAGGCGCATCGACCGCCTTGGCAAATATCAGCTTGCCGCCCTTTGGGTGATAGGAAGGCAGGAATTTATAGCTGTCCGAACCCTCGACGATGCGCACTCGCTCGCTCTGCAAGTTCAGGATCGCCAGCTTGGTCGACAATCTCCGCGATTCGGCGATTTCCAGAACGACCTCCCGGCCATTGGGCGAAAAGCCGCCCACTGTCCAAAAATGGCCTTCTGGTTTGCGGTAGACTTTCAAATTGGCGCCGTCCAGATCCCAAGCCGCCACCTGGCAGCGGCGATGCTCTGCCAGCCCAGCGTTGCAATAAGTCGCCAACACCCGATCATTGGCAGGGAACAGGAGCGCGGTAACAATTCCCGCTTTTTGAGCCGCCTCGGTGGCCGTGCCGGCGCATCCGGCCAAAGACAGTGCCATGAGCAAACATGCCGCAGCCCAGATGCCGTAAGCGCCACGGGTCAAAACCTTCATCACCTGCTTACCTATACTGCCCTAGGACAATGCTAGCCCTGCTAGGTTGTTAAAATCAAGGCGAACACGCCACGAAGGGGCTATGTCCTTGCGGGCTGCTTGGCTACACTGTGCAGTGAACAAACAGGGAGGCCTGGGGCAATGGCGGCGGCGAATGTGACGGTGGCGGATCATCCCCTGATCCAGCACAAATTGACCTTGCTGCGGCGCAAGGAAACCTCCACCGCCGAATTCCGGCAGTTGTTGCGCGAGATCGCCTTGCTGCTGGCCTTTGAAGCCACCCGCGATCTGGCCCTGAAGGAGGTCGAAATCGAAACCCCGCTGGAAGTCATGCAGGCCCCCGTGCTGGATGGCAAGAAGCTTTGCCTGGTCTCGATCCTGCGGGCCGGCAATGGCCTGCTGGAAGGCATGCTGGATCTGATCCCCTCGGCCCGGGTCGGCCATATTGGCATGTACCGCGACCACGATACGTTGGAGGCGGTGGAATATTACCTGAAGCTGCCCCATTCCATTGGCGAGCGGCAGGTCATCGTGGTCGATCCCATGCTGGCCACGGGCAATTCCTCCGCCGCCGCCGTTACGCGCCTGAAAGAGGCTGGCGCCAAACAGATGAAATTCGTTGCCCTGGTTGCCGCCCCCGAGGGCATCGAAGCCTTCGCCGCCGCGCATCCGGACGTACCCATTCTGACCGCCGCCATTGACCGGCAGTTGAGCGATATCGGCTATATCCTGCCGGGCCTGGGCGATGCGGGCGACCGCCTGTACGGTACGAAATAATAGGGTACGAAATAATATGATCGAGGCCGAAACAGCGATACCGCCCCGCGCCGCGGACGAGCGGCGGACCCAGGATGGGATGGCGCCGGAACAGCTTTCCGCCGATGTGGGCGCCTTGCTCGATAATTTGGCGGCGGGCGGCGTCGCCATCGCGCCCCTGGACGTGGCCTATGCCATCCTGGCCGCCACCCCCCAGGGTATCCGCCGCATATTCGATGCGAAGCAACGCAGCTATGAAAAACCCTCCGGCATGTTCGGCAATTTTGCCATGAGCGCCGAGTTGCACATCATGGCGGCGGACCGCCATGCCATGGTGCGGGAGATGGTCGAACAGGTCGGCCTGCCGTTTTCCGTGGTGGCGCCGTTTCGCGAGGATCATCCTATCCTGGCCAAGGTTGATGCGTTTGTCTTGGATTCTTCGTCCAAGGCGGGCACCCTGGATATGTTGTTGAACGCCGGCCAGATGCATGACGAAATCGCCCGTCAGGCCTGGGCTCGGGAAATGCCGGTATTCGGCTCCTCCGCCAATCTATCGCTGTCGGGCAGCAAGTACCGTCTGGACGATATTGATGATGCGGTGCGGGCGGCGGCGGATATCAGTTTCGATTACGGCCTGTCGCAATACGCTAACCATCAGGGCCGATCATCCACTATCATAGACTTCCGTGATTTCTCGGTGATCCGGGTCGGCGTGCAATTCGAGGTCCTGCGCCGGGCGTTCAAGGATCGCTTTGACGTAACGCTGCGGACTTAGATCTGGGGACTTAGATTGGCCATGGCGGGATAGAGGGCAGGGTGGATAGTCGTTCAATTATTTTTCTGGAGGTCATGATCGCCATCGCCGTGGTCGGCGTGCTGGCGTTCCTGGTCTTCATCATTGGCCGGGCGGTGAGCCAATCCAAGGACGGCGGCGCTGGCGGCGGCGAGGGCGGCGGTATTGGCGCGAACCGCTGGTATCAATACCTGTTGGCGGCGCTGTTGCTGTTGGTGGTCGTGGTTCTCGCGGTCTGGCAGTTCTCCACCGAGGGCCTGCTGGGCCAGGCGGCGGACTGGCGGGCCGATGGCCGGGCCATCACTTTCTTCGTCATCATGCTGGTGGCCGGCGGTCTGGGCCTGATCGGTTTCTTGATCTTTCTGATCGCCCAGAGATCCCGGCAGGGAGCCGCGCCGGCGGCGCCATCGATCGGCTTGGCATCGGCGGAGTCCACGGCCTCCCCTCCCGATACCTCGACCCAGCCAACGCCGGCGGGCCTGCGCCTGTTGGGGCTGTTGGGCCTGCTGGCTGCGTTCCTGCTGTTGAACTGGATCTATCTGCCCCGGGCGGAGCAATACTCCCTGGTCCTGGGCCTGATTTATCCCGCCTCCCTGGCGGTGGCCCTGGTGTTGTTGTTCGACAAGGCCTCGCGCGGCTGGAATGTCAAGGACACGGCGGAGAACTACCGGGAATGGCTGCTCTGTGATGCCATGACCTTCCTGTTGGTCCTGGCTTTCATCAATTTGCGGCAAGACCCGGGCGGCGAAGACTATGCGGCGATGTTCTGGGACGTGCTTTATGTGGCGCTGTTCTTCCTGATCTTCTGGCTGCTGGACCGGACCCGTACGCGGCTGCGCTTTCTTGCCGCGCATGCGTATTTTGTCGCCCTGCCGATCCTGTTGCTGATCTGGCGCGCCATGAAGACCATCCCCGAGGACGCGGCACCCCTGCCCGAGATTTCGTGGTGGAGCACCATCTGGCCGTTCTTCTTTTTGGCCATCATCGCCTTCGTGCTGGAGATCATCGTCATGCTGATCCAGGGCAGCGAGGGTAAGCAGGGCTTGGGCGCGGTCAAGGACAGCATCTTTGTCGCCATCTATGGCATTTTGTTAATCGTCGCGATCCCGGAGGCTGCGGAATGAATACTGACGAACTGGCCCTGAAGGATATCGCGACCGTAGGCGCGATGATCGCGGCGCGCGAGGTCTCGCCCGTGGAGGTGATGCAAAGTCAGCTGGCCCGGATCGAGGCGCTGAACCCGGATTTGAATGCCTATATCTCGCTTTATCCCGATGCAGCCATGGCGGCGGCCAAGGAGGCGGAGGCGGAGATCGCCGCCGGTAACTATCGCGGCCCCCTGCATGGCATTCCCATGGCCGTGAAGGACCTGTTTCAGGTCGCGGGGATGGAACGGACCTGCGGTTCGAAATTGTTGTCGGAAGGTATCGCCAATACGGACGCGACGTCGGTGGCCCGTTTGCGCGAGGCCGGCGCCATTCAGTTGGGGATGCTGAACCTGCACGAATTCGCCTTTGGTCCCACGGGTATCAACCCCCATGTGGGCACCGCGCGGAACCCGTGGAACACTGATTATGTTTCGGGCGGTTCGTCATCGGGCTCGGGCTGTGCCACGTCCGCCGCCCTGGCCATGGCCACCCTGGGCAGCGATACCGGCGGTTCGATCCGTATCCCGGCCTCCCTGTGCGGCGTGGTTGGTTTGAAGCAGACCTATGGCCTGGCCTCCCGCGCCGGCATCTATCCGCTTTGTGAAAGCCTTGATCACGGCGGGCCCCTGACGCGAACGGTGCGCGATGCGGCCCTGGTCCTGGCCGCCATTGCCGGTCCCGATCCAGCCGATCCTTCGACCGCACAGGCAAAGGTCGCCGATGATTATACCGCGCTTCTAGGCCGGCCCCTGGATGGCCTGCGCATCGGCGTGCCGCGTGATTTCTTTTTTGATCGCCTGGATGGGGAGGTCGAGGCCGCCGTGCAGGCCGCCCTGGGCGTGTTGCAGGATCTGGGCGCGGTGGTCGAGGAAGCGGTGCTGTCCTTTAACCGGGATGCCACCCAGGGCTGGAATACGGTGGCCATGGGCGAGGCCCATACGGTGCACGATGGCCATCTGCGCGATCATGCCGATGAACTGTCGCCGGATGTCAACGAACGCCTGCGCCTGGGTGAGGGCTTGAGCGCCACGGATTACATCAGGGCACGGCAGACTCAAACACGGCTGCGTCAGGAGATGGCCGGCGTGTTGGCGCAAACGCCTATATTGGCCATGCCGACGGCGGTGATCCCCTCGGTGCCCATCGCCACGGGCAAAACAATGGTGGGTGATCGGGAGGTCATCGGCTGGAAGGCCCTGGGGCAATTGACCCGGCTGGCGGCCTTTACCGGCCAGCCGGCGATATCCGTCCCCTGCGGCTTTACCGAAAGCGGCCTGCCGATCGGCTTGCAACTGCTGGGCCCCTGGTTCGAGGAGCCGCTGTTATTGCAGGTCGCCGATGCTTACGAACAGGCGACGGAATGGCATCTGCATCGTCCGCCGCTGGCGATCTGATGATGGTGGCGGCCTAGATGCTGGCGGAGCTTTCGGAAGACGCGGCCACGGGCCAGATCGCGGCGATCTACGAGGAAATCCGCCATCTTTGGGCCGTGCCCTATGTCTCGTCATTGCAGCGCCATCTGGCGACCAAGCCGGGATGGCTGGAATGGAGTTGGGCCGTGTTAAGCCCGGCCTTTCGCTCCGGGCAGGCGCAGGGTGCCGGTTGGCGAGTCGCCGCCGATTTGCCGCTGCCGCCCCTGACGCCGATCGAAACACGGGAATTCGGCCTGGGGTCGGATGATCTGGCCGTCGTGGCCCAGGTCTGCGCCGGTTTTGTCCGGGTGGCACCGGTCAATCTGATGTTCGCGGGTCTGCTGCGCCATCTTTTGGCGGGGGATCGGCCCCAGGGTGCCGGCTGGACAGACGCCGCGTGGCAGCCGCCCGAGGCTTTGCCGGCCCTGCCGGCGATGGTCGATCCGGCAAAGGCCGATGCGAAAACCCGCGCGGCCTTGCTGCTACTGGGTACGGAGGTGGACGGCACGCCATTCGTGCCGGGCCTCTATCGTATTCTGGCCCGCTGGCCCGACTATTTTGTGCATCTGGCGCAAGTCCTGGCACCACTGTTCAACGCGCCCGGAACCGATGTGGCCCGGGCGGCGCTGCTGGCTGGTATTGATGGGGCGGTGGATGACCTGTTTGCCGAGCTACCAATCATGCCGGATACCCCGATGCCCGATGGGTCGGAAATTCCGGCCATTCTTTCCGCCCTCGATACTTATAGGCGGACCAGCCCGGAGATGGTCATCTTTGGCCGCCTGATCGCGGATGCCTCGACGTGATTAATTGGCGGCAATTGACCCTATCGCACTGCCGTCGTGACGGCTAAAATAATGCGGACAACAAAGCTCGAAGGGGACGGCATATGAATGGGTGGCAGTGGTTCTGGACCCTGGTGGGCTTCATCATCTATATCGTCGTGCTGATCTTTTTGTATTTCTACAAACCATTCGAGGACCTGTTCAATCTGATCCTGAATGGCCTGAGCTACGAGAATTCAATTCTGTGGGCCGTGGTTATCGTCGGTATCGCGGGGTTCTGCGGCTATCATTGGCGGGCCTATCAATCCCACATCGTGCAACAGCGCAGTGTTGAAAGCATGGTGCTGACCTCGCTGCGCGGCTCCACCTTCATCGCCATACTGTTTTCCGCCGGCGCCGCCCTGCAGGCGGTGCAGATCCTTTGTGTCTACCTGTTGGCACCCGGCTACAGCCTGGATGAAGCCTTTGGCAAACGCCTGGCGGCGGTGGTCGCCCTGGTCATTCTGACCGGTGTTTTCTGCGTAATTTTCTGGCTGTTGAAGGTCATGCGCCCGGTAGGACGAAGCAGCCAGGCTTAGAGTTATAGGTTCCCGAAATGGATCAGTTCGAGCATATCATCTACGAGGCCGTGGACGGCCGCGCCCGCATTACCCTGAACCGGCCGGAAAAGCGCAACGCCCTGTCCGTGCCGTTGTTGGAGGAGTTCAACGAGGCCCTGTGGGAGGCGGACAATGACAAGGAGGTGCATGGCGTCATCATTCGCGGCGCCGGGCCGTCGTTCAGCGCCGGCTATGACCTGACGCCGGGCCTGAACAACCCGCCCGCCGGCGGACGTCAGGGGCGAACCTACCGCGATGGCGGCATTTATGCCGACCCCACGATTGATGACGATATCTGGCGCCTGGAATACAGCCAGCGCCTGCGCATGGTGCTGTTCGACATGCACAAGCCTACAATTGCGCAAATTCATGGCCATTGCCTCGCCGGCGGCACCGATATCGCCTTGTTGTGCGATATGGTGATCGCGGCGGATGATGCGGTGATTGGCTTCCCGCCGGCCCGCGACCTGGGCTCCCTGCCGAACCAGATGTGGGTCTACCATTGCGGCCCGCAGTGGGCGAAGCGCCTGGTGCTGACGGGGGATACCATCACGGGGGCGGAGGCGGTGGAGATCGGCCTGGTGATGAAATCCGTCCCCAATGATCTGTTGGAGGCCGAGGTCGAGGGCCTGGCCGACCGCCTGGCCAAGATCGATCCCGATCTGCTGACCGCCAATAAACGTATCGTCAACCTTGGGCTCGAATTAATGGGGGCGAGGACCCTGCAGCGGCTGGCGGCGGAGAACGACGGCCGCGCGCATCTCGCACCCGGCACCCGCAGTTTCCGCAAGGTCGCCCGGGCCGATGGCCTGAAGGCGGCGCTGGCTGGCCGCGACGAAGGTTTCGGCGATGGCCGCGCCCGTGTGCGCGGGCCCGAGGTCCGCGACGACAAGGGCAATCTGGTCGATCCCTGAGAGCGCCATGACCTCAACTATTGGCATACTTGAAGCGGGCGCGGTGGCGCCGGAATTTCACGGCTATTTGACAACATTCTCGGAGGCTTTCCGGCGCTTTTTTGCATTCCACTGGTGAGGGGCCGGAACTACGCTCCTATCTGTGCTACGACGGCGAATTCCCCGGCCAGGCAGACGAGTGCGACGGCTGGCTGATCACCGGCGCCGCCGCTTCCGTCTATGATGGCGATGCCTGGATCGCGCTACTGGAAGCTTTCGTGCGCACGGCGGCGGAAACCCGGCCTGTCGTGGGCATTTGTTTCGGCCATCAACTGATTGCCCAGGCTTTCGGCGGCAGGGTGGAGAAGGCGTCCGGTTGGGGCGTTGGCGTGCACCGTCATGAGGTAAGGGTTCAGGTGGACTGGATGCTGCCGGCGATGCAAAGCCTCTCCCTGTTGGCCTCCCATCAGGATCAGGTGGTCACGCCGCCGCCGGGCGCCGAGGTGCTGGGGGGCAGTGACTTTTGTCCCATCGGCGTCATGACCATTGGCCGGAACGTTCTGAGCATCCAGAACCACCCGGAATTGACCCGCGATTTCGCCAGCGAACTTCTTCGGGTACGCCGCGGGATCGTTGGCCCCGCCACCGCCGATACCGCTCTCGCCAGCATGGCCACGCCCACCGACGAAACCGCCGCCGCCGCCTGGATTCTAAATTTTCTTGGTCGTGGGCCGCGGGCTGGCTAATTGCGGGGACACAATACTTAATTAAGATAATTAGGTATTGTGTCCCCGTAATTGCATCTGACGCTTTGCATCCCTGGGCGATTGATGATTTAGTCGTTGCGCGTTGAATCTGGAGTATTTGAAATGGTTGAGAAATATGCCGACGGCATGATGCACGGCGCGGCGGGTACGGTTTCCATCGAGTCCATGCGGGAAAAGATCAAGGACGTGGCGTTGACCTATGGCGCCACCTCGGTCGGCATTAATACCGTCGAGACCCTGGCCGGCGGCCCGCCTTCGACCGACCTAAGCTATATTCTGGGCAGCGCCCGCTCGGCCATCACCTTCGCCGTGCCCCATGATGCCGACAATATCCGCGATTTTCTCTCGAAAAAGGACCGCCACGGCCATCAGCAGGACCAGAACCATTCCAACACCATGGCCAGCGGTATCGCCGGCATGGTGGCCAGCTATCTGGGCCAGTTCGGCGCCGAGGCGGTGGCCGTGATGGCGAATTCGGTCTACCGCGCCGGCAACGACGTCAGGTATATCGAGCAACAACCGGATATCTCCCACCGCTATCTGGCGATCCGCTGCGGCCTTGGCTGGTTTGGCTTTTCCGGCAACGTGCTGACGCCCGAGCATGGCCCCAACGTGGTCTTTGCCACCGCCGTCACCGATGTGCCCCTGGCGGCGGACGAGCCATTGGCGGAGGACGATAATTATTGTGACGAATGCCAGGCCTGCAACGCCTCCTGTCCCTCGGGCTTTTTCCGTTTTGGCAAGAAGGACAAGATCTCGGTGACAATGGGCGGGCGTGAATTTACCTACACCGAACGCCGGGACTATGCCCGCTGCACCTACGTCTGTGCCGGCTATAACGGCCTGGCCAAGAATGGCCGCTGGTCGACCTGGTCGCCGGGCCGCTTTCCCATTCCCAATGATGACAGAGAATTGAAGAACGCCTATCGCCAGGCCATCCCGCCGTTCAACCGCCGCCCCGCGCCGGAGGGTGTGAACAACAAACAGCCCATGGTCTTCGGCTTCGGCGGCCAGGATTTGAGTACCACCTGCGGCAACTGCGCCCTGGTCTGCCACCCGGAGCGGGAAGAGCGCGACCGCCGTATTACCTCGTTGCAGCAGGGCGGCGTGGTTGTTCAGCACGAAGACGGAAGTGTCGAGGCGATGCCTGCCAAGGACGCCAAGGAATTCCTAGCGGCCATGCCGGCGGAGCGGCGCCAGGATTTCGAATTCGTCGAGGATGGCGATTGATCCGGCGTTACCGGCCACCGTTGCCAGGCGGGCGGGCGACAAAGCCGAATTTTTCATCGCCGCGAAAACCGCAAGCCTTGTAGAAGTTGTGCGTCGATTCTCGACTTGATCCAGTCTGCAACATGACCTTGTAGCAGCCTCTGTCCCAGGCATGCCGCAGCGCATGCCCGATGATCGCCTTGCCAATACCCTTGCCCCGCAAAGTCTCTTCCGTGACAACATTTTCGATGATCCCGTAGGGGGATGCACCGCGCGTCATGTTGGGAATGATGTTCAGGTAGCATGTCGCTTGGACATCGGCATTGTCGTTTTCAAGCAGAAAAAGATGCAGGCTCTCGGACCGAAGGATTTCGTTAAAAACGGCGCGATCCTCGCCATGCTCTAGTTTAGGGTCGTCGGGATGAAGTTGCGCGTGAAGTTCGCTCAAGCGTTCGAAATCTCTTTCTCTAGCTTCCCGTATCACCTTGTTGCCCCTACCGATGCGCCCCCGGTGCGCCCAAGCGGGCTGACGTTGTCAGCGCCGTGCGTGCCGCCGCGCCCCGGCTGTTGGCATGCAGGCCGCCGTAGGGCCCGCGTTTGACAAAGGCACCGTCGCCGGGCTGGCCCAAGTATTGGCCTTTGTCGATGATCACCCGGCCCCGCGAGAGTACGGTCTCGGTAAAGCCGCGCACCTTGGTGCCTTCATAGGCGTTGTAGTCGATATTCATGTGATGGGTGTGGGCATTATGCAGCGAGATCGTTTCTTCCCGGTCGGGATCGAAAATCACGATGTCGGCGTCGCTGCCCACGGCGATGGTGCCCTTCTTGGGAAACAGCCCGAAAATCTTGGCCGGCGAGGTCGAAGTCAGCTCGACAAAGCGGTTCAGGGAGATATTCCCGTGGTTGACGCCCTTGTGATAGATCAGGCTCATGCGGTTCTCCACACCGGGGCCGCCGTTGGGGATCTGGGAGAAATCGTCGCGGCCAAGTTCTTTTTGGTCGCGGATGCAGAACGGGCAATGGTCGGTTGAAATCACGTCCAGGGCCGAATTGCGAAGGCCGCCCCATAATTCGTCCTGGTTCCACTTTTCCCGCAACGGCGGCGTCAGGACATATTTGGCGCCGTCAAAGCCGGGTTCGTCATAGCAGTCGATATCCAGCAGCAGATATTGCGGGCAGGTCTCCGCATGGGCCATGACTCCGCGCGCTTGCGCCATGCGCAATTGCTCCAAAGCATCAAAGCAACTGAGGTGCACCAGATAAACCGGCGCCTGGGCGACCTCGGCGATGGCCAGGGCCCGGTGCGCGCCCTCCGCCTCCAGCCGTGTGGGGCGAGTCAGGGCATGGTATTTGGGTTCGATATGGCCCTCGGACAAGGCGATCTTGACCAACTCGTCAATGACGATGCCGTTTTCGGCATGCATGCAGACAAGGGTGCCGTCCTCGCCCGCCTTGCGCATGGCCCTAAATATGGTGCCGTCATCCGACAGCAGGACGCCGGGATAGGCCATGAACAGTTTGTAGGAGGTGACGCCTTCCTCCGATAATCGGCGCATTTCGGGCAGGCGTTCTTCCGGCATATCGGTGATGACCATGTGAAAGCCATAGTCGATGGCGGTGCGGCCGGCGGCCTTTTCATGCCAGGTATCCAGTGCGTCCAGGGTCGAGGTGCCCTTGGTCTGGATGGCGAAATCGACAATGGTCGTCGTGCCGCCATAGGCCGCCGCCCTGGTACCGGTTTCAAAGGTGTCGGAGGTGGTGGTGCCGCCGAACGGCATCTCCAAATGGGTATGGGGATCAACGCCGCCCGGGATCACCAATTTGCCGGCGGCATCGATAACATGATCCGCCTCGATCTCGAGATTGCGCCCGATCAGCGAGACCGTTTCGGCGCCAATGAAGATATCGGCATGGTAATCATCCGCCGCCGTAACGATGCGGCCATTCTTTATGAGAACCGTCACGCCCCTCTCCCCGAAATATGTTTGTTACTTTAAGCTTTGCGGATTCTAAACCTAATGTATCATTAAACCAGCTTTGCGCTAGGCGGTAGGCGAGTTGCACTGTTGTAGCGTCGCTGGGGGCAAGGGATGGATGAGGCGTGGGGTCCGCGACAAAATCATGCGATGATTGCCACGCGAATGGATAGGCCATGTGACAAGCCGATGGGAGGCAAGAAATGACCGTGAAAAATGGCAACAGCAAATCTGGTGGCGCATCATTGCGGATGAGCCGGCGTAAATTCATGGGGACCGCCGCGACGGTGGCGGCGGCGGGTGGTATCACCGGTTTCCCCAATATCGTACAGGCCGCCGATCCAATTCGGACGATCGGCCTGGGCGTTAGTATCATCAACGAAATTCAGGGCAAGGCGGCCAAGGATGTGGGCTTTAAAATCCGCGGCCAGGCGCTTGGCTATGGCGCCCTGTTTGGCAAGACCCTGAACCAGAATGATCAGTACGAAGTATCCGAATGTTACTTCGATATGTTCGACGTGATGATCCCCTCGAAGGTATTCCAGCCCATCGATACCAAGCGGATCAAGGATTGGGACAAGGTGTCCAACCTGACCAAGACGGGAATGTTGACGCCTGGTTCCAGCGTCGGTCAGGGCGATGCGCCGGTGCGGCAGATCTGGGTCGACAAGGACGGCAACCGGACCAAGGGGCCGTCGCGCTATATCTCAGCCGTGCCCGGCTGGCACAATGCGGACTCTCTCGGTTACAACCCCGAAGATACCGGCCGGTCGATCGATAGCTGGGCCGAACTGTTCAGCTCTGACTTCAAGGGCAGGGTGGCGCTGCTCAATGTGCCGCAGATCGGTGCCATGGATGCGGCCATGGGCGTGGAAGCCCTGGGCCTGATCAAGTTTGGCGACAAGGGCAACATGACCAAGAAAGAAATCGATTTCCTGGTCGACTTCCTGATCAAGAAGAAAAAGGAAGGCCACTTCCGCGCCTTCTGGGAAACCTTTGGCCAATCCGTCAACCTGATGGTCAGCGGCGAGGTTGCCCTGCAAAGCATGTGGTCGCCGGCGGTGACGGCGGTGAATGCCGAGGGCGTGCCCTGTATCTATGCTTCTCCCAAGGAAGGCATGCGCGGCTGGCACGGTGCCCTGGCGATTTCGGCCAAGGCGTCAGGCAAGAAATTGGATCAGGCCTACGACTACATCAACTGGTGGCTTGATGGCTGGGCCGGCGCCTTTGTCGCCCGTCAGGGTTATTACATGTCAACGCCCGCCAACACCAAGAAACACCTGCCCGCCGACGAGTGGGACTTCTGGTATGAAGGCAAACCCGCGGCCAAGGAACTGCCGGATCCGTTCGGCTCGCCCCTGGTTGAAAAGGGCGTGGTGCGCGATGGCGGCTCGTACGAACAACGCTTCAAGAAGATCGCCGTTTGGAACTCGATCATGAGCGAGAACGACTATCTGGTGAAACGTTGGACGGAATTCCTGACCGCGTGATAACAGACGTACGATAATACCGTACGATAATTCTGTGCAATAATACCGGGCCGGTGCGGCATCCGCCGTGCCGGCCCATTCTATATTAACCTCTGCTATCGTCTCGGAATGACAAACGCCAGCGAACAGCATCATACCGGCTTGATCGGCAGCCAGCCCCAGCCCGATGGTTCCGTCCAGGGTAAAATCCGCTATGCCGAGGAAGGTTTTTCCACCGCTTGGCTGATCGCCCCAGCAACGATCTGGCTGATCCTGTTTCTGGTTGTTCCGCTGGTTTCCATCGTCGTGTTCAGCTTCTGGGAAAATACCGCACAAGGTTTGAGCCCGGCATTCTCCCTGGAATTCTATGGCGAATATTTCTACACCAAGGGCTTTTTCGACGTTGAGTCCGATCGCTTCCTGTTGCCCAGCGTATTCATCCGCACCCTTGGTTCCACGGTCTATTTCACTCTGGTCACCATGCTGCTGTGTCTGATCGTGGGCTATCCCATCGCCTATTTTCTGGCCATGCAGGTGCAGGCGTTCAAATGGCAGTTGGCCCTGTTCCTGTTGTGCATGGTGCCGTTCTGGACCTCGTATCTGATCCGCGCCGTGGCCTGGCTGCCCATGCTGGGCCGTCGCGGCCTGATCAACCAGGCGCTGCTGGGCCTCGGCATCGTCGATAAGCCGGTCAGTTTTCTGTTCTATTCCGAATTCGGCTACACCATGGCCCTGGTGCAGATTTATGTGGTGCTGGGCATTGGGCCGATCTTCTTTTCCCTGGCCAAGATCAACAAGGACATACTCGAGGCCGCCACCGATATGGGGGCGACGCCGTTCCAGATTTTCCGCGAAATCATTGGCCCTATGTCGTTGCCCGGCGTCGCCATCGGGATGATTTTCATCTTTGTCATGATCATGGGCGAATTCGCCACCGCCGTGGTGGTCTATGGCGGCAAGACGTCGACCGCCGGCACGGTGATCCTGAATTATTACGGCATCGCCAACTATCCTTTCGCCGCCGTCAACGCCCTGATGCTGATGCTGGCCATGGTGATCGGTATTATCGTCATCCTGCGCGTCGTCGATATCCGCAAGGAGCTGTAACGATGGCGCGCTGGACACCGGAGCGTTGGCGCAAGTTGCGGGTGAAGACCGGCTTTTCGATCTATTACGTGATCTTCCTCGCCTTCATCTATGGGCCGATGTTCGCCATGTTCATCCTTTCGTTTCAGGGCCGGCGGGGCGGTACGTCGTTTCCCATGCGGGGGTGGAGCCTGTATTGGTGGAACAAGCTGCTGGAACCGTCAACGGTGGGCGACATGCAGGGTGCCCTGGGCCGGTCGCTTATCTTGGCCTTGATGGTGATGGTCATAACGGCCTTGTTCTCCACCATGCTGGCCATGGCCTTCCGCAAAGCGTTCCGCTATTCCAACGTGCTGTTCTATACCATTCTGACAGGCCTGATGGTGCCCGGCGTGTTGCTCAGCCTGGGCATGGCGATCCTGATGCGGCAGTTGGGTTTATCGCCGGCGTGGTATTCATCCGGCCTGGCGGTGCATGTAATCTGGGCCCTGCCGTTCGGTTATCTGGTGATGATGGCCGTTTTCAACCGCTTTGATTCCAGGCTGGAGGAGGCGGCCCGCGATATGGGCGCCGATGAATGGACCGTGTTCAAGGAGATTACCCTGCCCCTGATCACGCCGGGTGTGGTCGCCGCCGGTCTGTTCGGTTTCACGCTGTCCTATGATGAATTCGCCCGTACCACGTTGCTGGCCGGGGCGGACAACACCCTGCCCCTGGATATCAACGCCTCGATGACCCAGCGCATCCGGCCCACATTATTTGCCTTGGGCACCGCCTCGACGCTGTTTTCGCTAGCAATGATCTCGATATTTCTGGGGATTTACACCATCCTCTACCGCCGCTCACGTTAGCTGGGGTGTTTGGTAGCCCACCTTGCCGTCAATCTTGATCTCGACCTGCACCAGATAGCGGGCCAGGGCGTCCATATCGATCTCCATGCCCAGACCGGGCGCATCGGGGGCACGGACAAGGCCGTCGCTATCCCGTTCGATCAGGCTTTGGGTGATTTCCCGCGATAGTGGCTTGGCCTCGACCGGGTATTCGCAGATGTCGTCCTGTTCGTGGCCGGCGAAAGCCTGTAGCGAGGCGCTGAGGGCGATATGCGAATTAAAGGTATGGTTGACGAAACGCACATCGCGCTGGGCGGCGTAATCGGCTACCCGCTTACTGTCGGATACTCCCATGCGTCCGGCATCGATTTGCACATAGCCGATACCGGCATGGTCGATCATCTGTTGCGCCATGTGAAAATTGTGCGCGCCCTCGCCACCGGCGATGCGCAAGGGTGCGGCGCGTTCCGCCAGTTCCTTGTACGGACCCAGGGCGGCGGAGATGAATGGTTCCTCCAACCAGGTGGCCCGATGCGCGATAAGGGCATCAAGGCGGGCGGCGGCGGCCTCCACATCGTCGACCCAGACCGTGCCCGCATCGACCAAAAGAATGCCGTCCTCGCCCAGGCCTTCGCGGGCGGCGGCGATGTGCGCGGCATCCACTGCCGCATCACCCTGGCCGTAAGGCCCCCAGCCGAATTTGACGGCGCGAAAACCGGCGGCCCGCTGGGCCGCGCCCTTGGCCAGGGTTTCCTGCGGATCATCGCCAAACAGCTGCGAGGCATAGGGTGTTTTTGCCGTGCTTTTGCCGTGACCCAGCAGGCGCCAGACCGGTTCGCCCCGGCGCCGGCCCAACAGATCCCACAGCGCCATGTCGATGCCCGCTAATGTATGCGAGGTCTGCAGCAGGTCAAGGCTGTTGGCGCGCACCTCGCGGTTAATGCGGGCGATGTCCGCCGCATCATCCAGGCGCTGACCCAGGACGGAGGTTCCCACCGGTTGGCAAATGCCATGGGACATCGGCGCGATGAAAGAGGCGATGGAAACCAGCGGTGCCGCATCACATTCACCCCAGCCCACATCGCCGCCCGAGGCTACGCGCACCAGCAGGGAATCCTGGCTGTTGTCGGCGATTGCCTCGACTTCAGGCATGCGCAGGTAAAAGAAGTCAACGGCTTCGATCGTCGCCATGGCTAGCTCCCTCCATTGGGTTCGGGGCCATCGAAATCGATGGCGCAGAAATCACCGCCCTGGAAGTAATCGGCGACCCTGTCCGGTGTGCGCTTGGCCTCCGCGGCCAGGGCGCGGTCGCGGTGGTCCTCGGCGCGGTCTTCTGGGCGGTAGCCCAGACGATAGGCCGGTTCATTGTCCCACCAGGCCCGTGCGTTGTCCGAGGCGCCCCAGACGATCTCATAACCTAGGTCGGGATGTTCCAGTCCGATGCGGATCAGCTGCACCAGGTCACGGGGGCTGACCCAGATCGACAGGCGCCGTTCGTCCACGGGATAGTCATCGATGTTGCCAATGCGGATGGAAAGGACGCCGAGGCCGTGTTTCTCGGCATAGAAGGACCCCAACGCCTCGCCGAAGGCCTTGGAGACGCCATAGCGGCTGTCGGGGCGAACCTTGTCATCCACCGTAATGCGGCGGTGGCGGGGATAAAATCCGATGGCATGATTGGAGGAAGCGAAAACCACGCGCTTGGTGCCGTTCAGGCGCGCGGCCTCGAACAGATTGTGGCAACCGACGATGTTGGCGGCATGGATCACCTCCCACTCGTCCTCGATCGAGCGCCCGCCCAGGTGGATGACGCCATCAACGCCGTCAAGCAGCGCGGTGACCTGGGCCATGTCGGACAGATCCGCCTGGATAAATTCTTCATCATCCCGCAGATCAGCCGGCGTCTCCCGGTCGGAGAGGATCAGGCGTGGATAGACGCCTTGCAACAAACTGCGCAAGCGTGTGCCGATGCCGCCCGCGGCACCAGTGATCAAAACTGTCTTCATGATGTCTCTTTCTGGTCTTGGACGACGCGGATTCTAGACGACACTGTGGGGCGTCAGTTTCGTGCCGTCGGAATAGCGGCTGAAACGAAACGCGTGTAGATCAAGGGAGGGCTTGCCCTTTTGGATCAGTTCTGAGATCAGGCGGCCCACGATCGGTCCCATGCCAAAGCCATGGCCCGAGAATCCCGTTGCCAGAACAAGGCCGGACGGCTGATCAAGCGCATCCAGGGTCGGCAGCATGTCGGGGGCCATGTCGACATAGCCGCCCCATTTGCGTTCAATCTCCACCGTTGCCGTGGCTGGCAGCAGGCGGCGCAGTTCCGAGAGCACGTGGTCGAGAACCTTGTGGTTCGGTTCCGGGTCGAGAATGCGGTGGGTTGTCAATTCCTTGGCCAGGGCCGCCTTGGAGAAACTGCCGCCCAGCAGATCAAACGCCAGGCGGTTCAGGTTCAGTTTGATATCCCGCTTATTGCGGGCAAAGCTGCCGGCGAAGGCGGGAAAATTCAACACGCTCTCCAGGGTCAGATCATGATCCGCCGAGCGGGTAGCGATGTTGAACGTTCCGTCCCGACGTTGGCGAAAGGCGACACCGGTCCAGGTGGCGGTGTGCGAGACGATTGGCGCCGCCGTGGTCCGCGCGACCGAGCCCTTGATCCACATCTGCGGCAATTTCAAACCCAAGGTACGGAGGAAGCGCCCCGACCAGGCGCCGCCGGCGCAGACCACCACTGGCGCCCGAATAGTGCCGTGTTCTGTCACCACGCCCGATACCGCGCCGCCCGTGGTCTCGACCTCGAAAACCGCGCAATGGGTCAGGAATTCCGCGCCCCGGCCTTCAGCGGCGCGGGCCAGGGCGGCGGTGACCTTGGTGGGTTCGGCCTGACCATCGTTCTCGGTGAAGATCGCGCCCTTGCAGTCAAAGGCATTGCCCGGCGTGATGGCATCAAGTTCGGCGCGGCTTAAAAGCTGCGCCGGCAGGCCGAAATCCGCCGCCGTCTGCCGCCACTGCTCCCAGCCGGCGGCCTCTTCCTCCGTATCGAAGGTGACCATGTTGCCGGCGGAAATCCATTCCAGATCTGCGTTCAGCTCCCGCTCAAGGCCGCGCCAGATCTTGTTGGCTTCCATCATCAGAGGGATTTCGGCAGGGTCGCGGCCTTGTTGGCGGACGAAACCCCAGTTGCGGCTGGACTGCTCGCCGGCGATTTCGCCTTTCTCGCAGACAATAACCTTGGCGCCGCCCTTGGCCAGGTAATAGGCGGTGGCGGTGCCGGCGATACCGGCGCCAATTACAACAACGTCGGCGGCTTTATCCATCTCGGTTTATTCCCTGAGGTTAGCAGACATGCTAACGGTCCAGATCTTCGGGCCGTCTGGTCTCTTCCAACAGCATGCCCGAATCGGCGGCAAAACATAAGGTCTCTTGCTCTCCTACCTTGTAGGAGCTATCCGATAACTTACGATGTTGTTCCACATGCACGAATTGACCAGGCTCAAGTTCGAAGACGTCTGTCTCCAGGGTGCCCAGGAATTCCGTCGCCACATAGCTGCCCACAACCTTGTTGGCCATGTCCGGATTGTCGCCGGTATGCATCAGGTCGGCGCGAACCGAAAAATATGCCTCCTGGCCTACGGGGACCTGGCGGATGTGTTCGGGCACGCGGATATAATATAGCTGCGCGCCGGCCTCGACGAAAACCATGGAGCCGCTGCGGGACTTGATGGTGCCCTTGAACATGTTGTTGTTGCCGATGAAGTCGGCGACGAAGCGGTTGCGCGGGTTTTCATGGATCTCTCTGGACGAGCCGATCTGCTGCACCATGGCGTCGCTCATCACGATGACCTTGTCGGCCATTGACATGGCTTCCTGTTGGGAATGGGTCACCATGATGAAGGTGATGCCGGTTTCCTGCTGGATTTTCTTCAACTCGACCATCATGGTTTGTCGCAGATTGTAATCCAGCGCGCCCAAGGGTTCATCAAGCAACAGCACCGTCGGTTCCGAGATCAGCGCTCGCGCGAGCGCCACGCGCTGCTGCTGCCCGCCGGATAGATCGGACGGCCGGCGAGAAGCCAGTTGGTCGAGGCCCACGGTTTCCAGCATGGCCCAGACCCTGCCGGCGCGCATGTCCTTGTCCATGCCGCGCATTTTCAGACTGAATTCGACATTCTGAAAAACCGTGCGGTGGGGAAACAGCGCAAAGCTTTGAAACATCATCGAGGTATCACGGTGCGAGGGGGGCAAATCGGTGACATCCTTGCCGGAAATGAAAATTTTGCCCCGCGTAACTTCTTCCAAGCCGCCGATCATCCGCAACAGGGTGGTCTTGCCGCAGCCCGACGGTCCCAACATGGAGACGAATTCGCCATGTTCGATCTCGGCATTGAAATCGATCACCGCCCGGGTATCGCCCGGAAAGGTCTTGTCGACATGTTCTATGACGACGTCTAGTTCGGCCATGATCGTGCTCGATAACCAGCGGGCCTAGTCGGCGGTCTTGGCGACGGCCTGCATGATGTTCCAGACACTCTCGAACGGCACCTCATCGAAGCCGCCACGGCTGTTCAGTTCCACCAGCATGGCAAGGGTCTGGCTCATGGTTTCATCATCGCCGGCGGCCTCGATCAATTTCTCCAAGGCCTCCGGGAAATTAGCCTCCCGGGATTTTTTCGTGCTCAGCGTGCTATCGACCAGGGCGGCCAGATGGTCGGCGGCCTCCCGCAGGCTGCCTTGCCCATAGGGGCGGCCAAACAGGCCGCGCAGGCCGTTGGCGTTGAACTTTTGCCGCAGCCCCTCGGGCATGGACTGGGCGAAGCCTTCCAATACCTCGCCAACGCCAAAGCCTTGCGTAAATAGGCCGCGAATGGTGTCCACTGTTCCATCGCCGCCGCCATACATGCGGATCTGCGCGCCTTCCAGGGCATTGCCCATGGCCTTGGCCTGATCGATATGGATGTCCCGGTCCGCCTCGATGGACAATTTGGCCAGTTCCAGGAAAGTCGCGGCCTCGTTGTATTTTTTCAGGGCATCGGCCTTGGCTTCCATGCCCGTGGCCTCTGCTTCCAGCATGCGCTGGGTATTTTCCACGCGCAGGGCTTCGACCTCCATCTCGGCCCGGCCCTTGGCGGCCGCTTCCCGTTCGATGCCCTCGGCGGAAATTTTCTGTGCCTCGGACGAGGCGCGGGCCCGGATCATGGTGGCATCCGACTCCTGCTCGGCGGCCAGTTTGCGGGCCTCGGACTGCGTGATCATATGCATGCGCGTGATGGTGGCCTTGCTCTCTTCGTCGATGCGGCGGATTTCGGCCAGCATCTCGGCGTCGATCTGTTCGACCTCCTTGGCGCGTTCGGCGTCCGCCACCAATCTTACGGACTCGACCCTGTGTTGCGCGCCCTCGCGCTCGGCTGTGGTGGCCAGACGTTGGACTTCCGCTGCTTCCAACTCGCGGGTTTTCTCCACCATGGCGATTTCGCGGTTGCGCTCCTCGGTCTCGCGGGCCTGGAAGCGGCGGATGTCAGCGGCTTCTCGCTCCTTGTCCTTCTCGATCAGAGTGATGTCGCGCTGGCGTTGTTCCATTTCGATGGCCAGGTTCTTGCGGACCTCGACGGCTTCCAGCTCTTCCGCCTTGGCGACCAGGGCGATTTCCCGGTCGCGTTCCTCCTGTTCCCGCGCCAGGGTACGGCGAATTTCCGCCCGCTCCAATTCCTCGGCCTTGCCGATCAGGGCGATTTCCCGGTCGCGCTCCGCCTTTTCCCGGGCCAGGGCGCGCTCGATCTCGGCGGCCTGCTGCGCCTTGCTCGTCTCGATCACCGCCGTTTCTTTTTCGATGCGGGCTTTTTCAACCGCCTCTGCCTTGCTGATTTCCTCCTGCTCCACCTCCCAGCGGCGGTCGAGGATAAAGCGCTGCTGCTCGCTTAACACTTTGGCCTTTTCATTTGCCACTTCCTGTTCCTGCTGGGCGGCGGCGAAGCTTTCCGCCTTGTCCAGATCCAGCATTTCCAGACGCGTTTCCAAGGCCCGTTTGCGCACCGCCAGGCTTGCTTCCTCGGCGGCGGCATGGCGGGCGTCGCGGGCGCTCTCTTCCTCGGCCATGACGGCGGTAATGCGGTTGATTTCCGATTGCTGGCGCTCTTTTTCCTTTTGCGAAAGCTCGATCTCCCGCTGTTTTTCGGCCTGCTCGCGGGCCAGGGTGCGGTCGATTTCCGCCAGCTCGGACTCCTTGGCCTTGGCCACCAGTTCGATCTGGCGGTCCCGCTCGGCCTTTTCCAAGGTCAAATTGCGGCTGATATTGGCCAGTTCCTCTTCCCGTGCCTTGGCGATCAGTTCGATCTCGCGGTCCCGGCGCTCCTTCTCCAGCGCCAGTTCCTTTTGAATTTCGGCCGCTTCCCGGCGCTTGGCTTCTTCCGTGATTGCTAGGTCACGTTCGGTGCGCATGCGCTCCAGGGATTTTTCGTTGTCGATTTCCTTTTCTTCCACGCCCATGCGCTGATCCAGCACATAAATCTGCTTTTCGCCCAGTTGTTTGGCCTGTTCGTTGGCGACTTCCTTGTCCTGGTTGGCGCGTGCCACGGCCTCGTGACGCTCGATCTCCAGCAACTCCAATTGGGTGTCCAGGTCTTTCTGGCGAATGGAGACCGTGGTGCGCTTTTCCGTTTCATGCACCTTGCGCTTGGCGTCCGAGGTGATCTCGGTAATCACCTTCAGACCCTCGGCATCGAAAACGTTGTCGGTGCGGAAGAATTCCTTGCCCGACTGTTCCAAGGTGACGATGGAAACCTCTTCCAGGACCAGACCGTTGGAGGTGAAGCTTTCGGTCACGCCGCTGCGGATATCCTTGGCGAAGTCGTCGCGGTTTTGATGCAATTCCTTCAGGGTCTTGGTGGCGGCATAGCTGCGCAGGGCGCCGACGACCTTGGCTTCCAGCAGATTGCGCACCTTGTCGGAATCGAAGGTTTTCTCACCCAGGCTGCGGGATGCGACCAGCACCGCATCGTCGGTGTGGCCGACGTGGGTATACAGTTCCACCACTGCATCAATGCGGATGTTGTCCGAGGTCAAGATGGCCTGATCGCGGGAGCGGGAGATGATCAGCTTCAACGTTTCCAGCGAGACCCAGCTGACCTCGTGAAATACCGGCAGGACCAGGGCGCCCTTGCCCAGGCAGACCTTTGTGCCGCGAAAGCCCGTGCGGATGAAACACATGTTCGACGGCGCCCGCTTATAGATCCATATGGAAATGATATAGAGGATCGCGATGACGACGATGGCCGTGATGAACAGCGCAATTCCAACTTCAAACATCGTGCAAGCACCCTTGTTTTCTAGTGTTCGTGTCTTCGTTCTAATCTGTCTGTCTTAGTCTAAGCGTCTCAGTCTATTTGGCACCGCGCCGTTCGCCAAAATCGAACATTGGCAAGGCTTTGCGGCTTCGTCTCATACCGTCACGCAAGTCCTGGCTGGCGGGTCGGTCTACGACCAGGCCCGCGCCTTCCAGAACAATGCCGTAGTCACTGCGCGCCAACTCGATACTGACCAATTTGCGCGCCACGTCGTTACGCACCCAGACAGGGTCACGCTCCAGCGGATCGCCCCAGCCGCCACCCCCGGCGGTGCGGAACACAATCCGGTCGCCGGGCCGGACCCGGACATTGTCGATTTTCGAGGGCAGGGGCGTCTTTTCGCCATCCGTGCGGATCAAGAATTTTTCCGACACCGCGCCGGGCTTGCCGCCCAGAATGCCCCAGGGTTGGCTCACGTCCCGGTCGTCATGGATGGAAACATCGCCCTCGGCCAGCAGCCGGTAAATTTTTTCGATGCCATTGCCGCCCCGGTGCAGACCCGCGCCGCCCGTATCCCGGATGCTGCCATAGCTTTCGATCACCATGGGGTAATAGGTTTCCAGATATTCGGTCGGGATATTCTCGAACAGCGGCCACCAGGAATGGCCATCCATGCCGTCGCCAATGGGCCGGCCCGGAATGCCGCCGTAAAGAATTTCCATCAGTTGGAAATCCCGGCCATCCAGGTCCTTGCCGGAAAACAGAAAATGCGGGCTGGAGCCATAGCCGGCGGCGGTGGCCAATTCCGGTGCGTTATGGCTCAAGGCGCCGCCCATGACGTCGAACTGCCGCGACAGGGTATGGGTGCGGCACCCAAGCGAAGCCGGGAAATCGGGATGCACCAACGAGCCCTTGGGCAGGGTGACGTGGATCAGATCGTAAAAGCCGTCGTTGAACAGGATCTGGGGGTCGAACACCATGATCATGTAGACCCCGATGAACATCTTGAACATGCCTTCGTGGAGGTAGAAGTTGATGGGACCGGGCGCCTGATCGGCGGTGCCGGTCCAATCGAAATAGGCATGTTCGCCTTCGCGCCAGACCGTCAGCTTCATCTTGAAGGGTCCGTTGCCGCAACCATCATCGTCCACATAATCCTCGAACGATTGCGGTTCGGTCGGCAGGTTTTGCACGATCAACTGGCGCATGGCCCGTTCGGTGCGTTCCAGCAGGGCATCGCAGGCATCGGCGTAGGTATCCGCGCCAAAACGCTGGCACAGTTCGATGATGCGTTTTTCACCGGCCCGGCAGCCGGCCAGAATGGCCATCAGGTCGGAATAGTTCATCTCCGGCGTGCGGGTGTTGTTCATGATCAGGTCGAGGGCAGCCTGGTTCAGCACACCGCCTTCGTACAGCTTGATCGGTGGGATGCGCAGGCCTTCGCCAAAGATCGACGTGGCGGCGGTGGGCATGGAGCCGGGCGCCGGCCCACCCACGTCCATCATATGCCCGAACATGGAGGTGAAGCCGGTCAGAGTGCCGTGAAAGAACACCGGCACCAGGATCAGCCAGTCGTTGATATGACTGATGGCGCCGCCGCACTGGTAGGGATCGGATTGCAGGATCACATCGCCCGGTTCCAAGTCGAAATTCTGTGTCTTCAACATGGCCGGCACGTAAGAGCCGAATTGCCCGACGATCATGCGTCCCTTGGGGTCGGTGATCATGGGGAATTCATCGTGCTGTTCGCGGATCACCGGCGACATGGCGGAGCGGAACAGCACCGCGTCCATCTCGTGGCGGGCGTTACGCAGGGCGTTTTCGATCAGATCCAGGGTGACCACATCCAGCTTGCCGCCCGATGGCTGAGGATGCGTGGTGGTGGCGGGCTGATGGGTTGGATGGGGTTGCTGTGTCCGCTGAGCCGGCGCCGATGCGGCGTCCGTCGCCGTCTCGCCATCCGCCAACATGGCATAGCATTTCGCCAAGGCATCGTCGGCGGCCCGTTGCAATGCCTTGCCCTTGTCGCCATTGGCCCGTGCCGTGCCGAACTGCATCTTGGACACGTCGCCGACGGTCAGCTTGACCAGGACCGAGACGCTACCCCGGTCCGATGAATGTTCCATGATTTCCGACGACCAGCCGCTGCCGTAACGGGCATTGAGCTGTGTCGTGACATCGGCGGCACTTTCGCTACTGCTTAGGGAGGCGGAGGCAAGATCATCGGCGGTGGCGGGGCGGTGATCGACGGAGAGTAAACCACTTGCCTGCATCTGGTCGGCGAATACCTTGTCGAACTGCGCCTTGTTGGCCTTCAACAGATCGTCGAGGGAGACCCGGCCGCGCTCTGGATTTTGTTCGTTCATGGCGCTTGCCCACCCGAGCCAATCGTACTTTCCGGCGATATCAGGATATTCAAATAGCGGTCGACGGTGGCGACGTGGCCAGGATGAATGACCGTGGTCGAATCTGTTTGGGTGACCACCGCCGGACCGACGATGCGGTGGCCGGCGCGCAGCAGCTTGCGGTCATAGATGTTGGCATTGACAAAGCCGCCGTCGAAATGAACCCGGTGTTGCTCCATCACTGCCGCCGAGGCATCCGGGCCCTCCAGATCAAAGCTGGGCAGGTGGACCTTTTCCACCTGGCCGGTCCCGACCGCGCGCAGATTGACCATTTCCACCGGCTGTTCCAGGCGGAAGCCGTACAGGCGCTCGTGAGCGTCGCCAAAGCGCGCCTCCAGGTCCGACAGGCCGCCATTGCTCAGGCTGTCTGGATTGACCTGCAGGGCAAACTCATAACCTTGGCGGAAATAGCGCACGTCGGCCTGAAAACTCAGCTCCTGGCGTTGGTCATCGATGCCTTCCTCGCGCAGCCAGCCCCGCGCCTCCCGGCCCAGGCGGTCATAGATCTCGCCCAGCTGATTGCCATCCACGTCCGCCATGTTGCGTACATAGGTTTGTGCGAATTCGTTTTTCACATCGGAATAAAGAAAGCCAAGCGCCGACAGCACGCCCGGCGTCGGCGGTACGATGACTGGATAGCAATTGCCCAGGATGGCCATGGCGTTGCCGTGCAAGGGCCCCGCGCCGCCGAACGCCACCAGGGCGAAGTCGCGCGGGTCCAGTCCCTTTTGCACGCTGACCAGACGCAGGGCGCCGAACATGTTCTCGTTGACGATATCCAAAATACCCTGCGCGGCCTGATGCAGATCCAGGCCCAGGGCGCGGGCGATCTTGCCCACCGCTTCTTCCGCCGCCTTGATGTCCAGCACCATGCGGCCATCCAACAGCTGCGGCGGCAGGCGGCCCAGCAGCAGGTTGGCATCCGTCACGGTGGGATGTTCGCCGCCGCGCCCGTAACAGGCCGGTCCAGGTGCGGCGCCAGCGCTTTCCGGGCCCACGCGAAGGGCGCCGGTCATGGGCACATGGGCGATGGAACCGCCGCCCGCGCCCACCGAATGAACCTCCACCGAAGGGATCTTGATGGGGTATTGGCCCAGGGCGGTCTGCCGCGAAATCAACGGTTCGCCATTCTGGATCAGCGAGACATCGGTCGAGGTGCCGCCCATGTCGAAACCAAGGGCATTGTCATATCCGGCCAGGGTGGCGAGATAGGCCGCGCCCGAGACACCGCCCGCCGGCCCCGACAGCATGGTGTGCACCGGTGAGTCGGAGGCCCGCTGCACCGACATCAAGCCGCCGTCGGAGCGGACGATGTTGACGTGGGGCGAGAACTGAATGGTCTTCAGCTTGTCCTCGAAACTAGCCAGATAGCGCTGCATGGACGGGCCCACATAGGCGTTCATCACCGTCACCAGGGTGCGTTCGTACTCACGGAATTCCGGCAGGATATCCGAGGATAGCGAGACCGGAATATCCGCGCCGGCCTCCTCGATGATCGTGCGCAGGCGGCGTTCGTGATCCGGGTTGGCGTAAGAATGCAGCAACGACACGGTGATGGATTCAACGCCGGCCTCGATCAATTCGCGCACCGCTTCCCGTGCCGCCGCCTCGTCCAGGGGGGTGAGCACATCGCCCCGCGCGCTGGTCCGTTCGGGGATGCCGCGGGTCAGTTCCAGATCCGCCAGGGGATCGGGTTTTTCCATGATCATCCAGCCGGCCAGGGGCCCCGGCGTCTGCGAGCGGGCCAGATGCAGGACCTGTTCGAAATCCTTGGTCACCAGCAGTCCGACCTTGGCGCCCTTTTCCTCCAGCACGATGTTGGTGGAGACGGTTGTGCCGTGCAGCAAGGCGTTGATTTCGGACGGTGCGATGCCGGTATCGGCGATTAATTGCGAGATACCGTTCATGATGCCGATGGATTGATCCTGGGGCGTCGACGGTGTCTTCAACAGGCGCAATTCACTGTTCTGTTCATTGAACAGCAGCAGGTCGGTGAAGGTACCACCGACATCCACGCCCAGCCGACTACTCATTCCGCCTCCCCATTTTTATTGCCCCTACTCTATACAATCCATCGATGGATATCTCCCCCGAACTGAGCCAAAATCAAGCCCGTATGTTAGCGCGCCATGGGGTTGGGTCAACTTGTTCCCACCACTATCCGGCGGGCTATTTGAGCATTTTGACAAACAATCCGTTTCGGGTACCATCCCACGGCATAAGGGCAATCGATAACGCAGGGCTGGGTTGAGGCGAAATGGCGGAAGAAACGACGGCGCGGCGGCCAAAATTCTGGATCAGCTTGATCGCGATCATCATTCTGCTGATCTTTCTGTATTTTTATAAGCCGTTCGAAACCTATTTGGTGGCCCATATTCCGCAGATCCATTTCTCCAATGTGGTGTTCTGGTTTGCCTCGCTAGTGGGCATCGTCGGCTATGTCATCTCGCACTGGCAAAGCTTTCGCAACCAGTTCGGCCGCGAGGGCGGCGCCTTGAATGTCGAGGTTCTGGTCTTTGATAGCTTGCAGGTCGCGATCCTAGTGGCGGTGATCTTCTGTGCCGGCGGCACCCTGCAGGCCGTCGCCATGCTGGGTGAGCATCTGGTCAACCGAGGCACCATCATTGGCGGCGAGTTCGGCGGGCATCTGCTGGCTATTATCCTGATGGTGATCCTGGCGATCCTGTTTTATCTCCTGCACCACGTGGTGCGCGCCTTCCGCGACGGTTGGACCACGCGCCGCGCGCCGCCGCAACGTTCCGGGCTGTCGGACTAGGCTATCGGGTTCGGCGCCAAGTAGAGTATTAATCCGGGAGTCTAAAATGCCTATCGTTGATCACGCCGCCGCGACACCTGACAAGATCGCAACCATCATGGCCGGCTCGGGCGAAAGCCTGACCTATGGCGAACTGAACGAAAGAAGCATTCGCCTGTCCCGTTGCCTGCATGCGGCGGGCCTGCGGCCGGGCGACGTTGTCTCGTTGTTCATGGAAAACAATATCCGCTATCACGAAGTCTACTGGGCCGTGGTGCGGTCGGGGATGTATGTCTGTGCCGTGAACAAGTTTCTCACCGCCGAAGAGGTCGCGTATATCGTCAACGATTCAGGCTCCAAGGCGCTGATTACTTCCGCCGGCGTGGCCGCCGTAGCGGAAGGGGCTCTGTCCGCCCTGAACGATTGCCCGGTTCGTTTGATGGCCGATGGCGCGGTGGCTGGTTTCAAATGCTATGAGGATGAAATCGCCAAACAGCCGATCGAACCCCTGGCGGAGGAGCCGCGCGGCGATTTCATGAATTATTCCGTGCCTATCCGGTTAACGCAGACACCCACTTCATGTAGGGTGCTTCC
>CAZPWJ010000022.1:0-62027 GCA_964590195.1 uncultured Rhodospirillaceae bacterium
TAGAAACGATGGGGGTCGCCGTCCTTTTCGAACACCGCCTCGGCCACCGGAATGTCGATGTCGGCCAGTTCCGGGTTCAATTCGCCCTGAATTGTCTCTTGCAGCCAACGGGCCATGGCGATGTTGTCGGACCATATGCGCCAGCCATTCTCCGTCAGATCGCTTTTCAGGTAGAGCACATGCCCCGGACCGGCGGGCGATAGGACATTGCGCCAAAAGCTGGCCACGGTTGTTTCCGGCCCGCCATCGGTCTCGGATAGGCGGATAAACGGGTTCTCGCCGCAACAGAGTACGCGATTTGCATCAGCAGACATGATCTCACCTCATCGGTTAGGTTAAATTTCAATTCAGTTTACGCGCCACTACGTGACGATTACGCAACTTGGGGCACGACCTCGCTCATGAAGTGTTCCATCTTCTCGACGGTTGTCGCCGCCGGCGGGGTACGGAAATCGAACACCACCTCGTGTACGCCCATGGCCTTGTAGGCGCGGATGTCCTCGGCGATGCGGGCGGGCTCGCCGGTAAACAGCAGGCGGTCGTGGCCCTCGGGCACCTTGCCCGGATCATAGGACGGCGCCTTGAAGGATATGGTCAGCTCGTCATAGTCCCGGCCCTCGGCCTCCATCAGCCGCTTTAATTCGTCCAGCAGGCTCTGAAATTCCTTCGGCGGCAGGGGCGAGGCGGAGGTGGCGCCCACGGGATGCCAGCCGTCGGCGTATTTCGCCACGCGGCGCAGGGCGGGCCGGCTGTGGCCGCCGATCCAGATCGGGGGATGGGGCTTTTGCACCGGGTGGGGGACGCAGCGCAGCTCCTTGAAGGAGTAGAACTCGCCGTCGTGGGAGACCGGATCCTGGGTCCAGCATTTCTTGAAGATCTCGATATATTCGTTGCTCGAGGCGCCACGCTTATCGAAATCCGGCGCGTCGAGAGCTTCGAACTCCTCGCGCATCCAGCCAACGCCAACACCGACGGTAAGCCGGCCCTTGGAGAGGACATCAATGGTGGCTAGCATTTTCGCCGTGGTTAGGGGATTGCGGTGCGGCAGGATCATTACGGAATTCACCAGGCGGGCGGACTTGGTGACCCCGGCTATGTATGACATCAGGGTCAACTGTTCCAAGGCATCGCCGACGCCGGGGAAGCCGCCATCCACGGTGTAGGGATAGGGCGAGGATACCTCGACAGGAAAGACGATGTGATCGCCGAAAACGATCGTCGCATACCCCAGCCGCTCACCCGCCAGGGCTATTTCCGCGATGTCGTCGGGATTGCCCAGGGGTCCCCTTGTCGGCAGGTAAAAGCCATAGCGCATCTGCTCGTCTCCTCATCTCTTGTTATTCTTCAAATAGCTCTTAATCGTCATAAAAGATCGCGGGCGGCGGCCGCTTCGACATGTTCTCGTGCTCCCAATCCCAAAGCACTGGCAGGCGGTCGGGGTGGGCCGCGCGCAGGGCGCGAAGGGCGATCATGGGCTCGTAAGTTTCGTACAATTGGCGCAATTCGGCCACGGCATCGAACTTCATGTCGACACGCAGATCAAGCAAGGGAATTTCCGGCAGTTCTGGGTTCCCGATAATCTTGACCGCCGCGCCCCGTTCGCTGAAGTGGCGGCCATCGGCGGCTTGCTGGCCGCCCGCATCCCGGCCTGCTTCCAGGGCCGTGATCAGACGGGATGCCAGGCTGGCCCCGGCGCTGGCCTCGAAAGCTTCGGCTATTGCCGCCACCACCTCCGGGCCCTGCAATACGTTGCCGAAGGCGAGGCAATCCTTGCCCTGCCGCTCGCCGGCCCAAGGCTGGTTGTCCTTGCCCGTACGCGCAATTACGGAGCCGTCCCGGCGCATGATGGCGATCTGGCGGTATTCAATATGGCTGTCGGCGCCAACTATGCTGGCCAGTGCCTCTTCCAGGGAGCGGCCCGCATCCAGGGCACGGACACCGGCTATGGCGGCGCGCGGATTGCCCTTTGCCTGTACCACGACAATATCGCCGCCATAGCCATAGCAGGGGGATATGCCGCCCACTCCCATGGTGACCGAGGTCAGGGCCAGCCCGATTTGACCGCTGTCGCGGCAGTGGCCAAGAATTGAAAAGGTCATACTCAGATGCTCCGATACGGGATGCAATGTCAGAACCTGCGGGCAACCGGTCCGTAAGGGCGGCAATACATCGTTGTCTGCCGATGCCGGCCATCGCTGTTGCTTTATTGTCAGGGAGTTCAGGCGATGTGGCAAGCGCCGCCATGCCCATCTTTGGAGCATGGGCTGTTATCCGCAGCGCGCCTGGGGTAGACTGGCCCGACCCACCAAACCCATGACGAAAAGTGTCGATTCCAAATGGCATCGCATGTACCCGTCGCGATGACCCGAGGAATGTACCATGTCGACGCCCCGCCGAGGAATCTCCCTGACGCCCATGGAAACCCGCCGTGATGTCATCGTCCGCGCGGCGGAACTGGCGGATCGCCTGGGCTACGAGCTGTTCGTGGTGCCCGAGGGCTGGGGCCTTGATTCCACCCTGGTATTGACCGAGATCGCCCTGCGGACAGAGAATATTCAACTGATGTCGGGCATTCTATCCGTATGGAGCCGGACGCCCGGTGCGTTGGCGATGAATGCGGCCACCCTGTCCGAGATCAGCGAAGGCCGCTATATCCTTGGCCTTGGCGCCAGCACGAAGGCGCTGGTGGAAGGTTTCCACGGCATAGAATTCGCGCAGCCCGCCAAGCAGTTGGGCGAGACGACAAAGGCGGTGCGCCGAATCTTGCAAGGCGAGCGGTCGGAAATTCCCGACGAGCTAGATTCCCGCGCCTTGAAACTGGGTCAGGCGCCGCAACCGGAACTGCCGATCTATATCGCCGCCATGGGGCCACGCGCCGTCACCGTCGCGGCGGAGCAGGCCGACGGCTGGTTCCCCTACTATGTCGCCCGCGACCGGTTTGAAAGCTGGGTGCCGGAGTTGCAGGCGGTGCGGGAAAGCGCCGGAGACTTGGACGCACCCCTTACGGTTATCGCCGGTCCTAACGTTGCTGTTAATGCCAACGAGGCGGATGGCCGGCAATCGGCGGCGAATAATCTCGCCTGGTATCTATGCGCCATGGGCGATGTCTATGCCAAATCCGTCTCCGCCCAAGGTTATGCCGACGAGGTTGAGTTGGTGCTGCAGGCCAACCCCAAGCCCAGTCCAAGCCGTGGCGAGATCCCGGAAGAGGCGCAGATCCTGCTGGATCAGTTGGCCGTCTATGGCGCCCAGGAAAAGGTGCGGGAGGATTTACAGCCCTGGGATGAGGTGGTCGATATCAACGTCCTTGGTATCGCGCCGGGTATCCCCTGGCCTGATATGGAAGCGATCCTGCACGCCGGCGCACCGGTCTAGCCGATACCGAAAGGCGCTAAACCGACTGGTCCTTGGTGGCCGCGAATGTCAGGTCGGGCCAGTCGCGGGCCAGATCATCCAGATGCCAGGCATTGCGGGCCAACAGCACCAGATCGCCCTCGTGATCGTCAGCGACCACGGCCCGTTCCTTGTCGGCGAAGCGCTTTAGGGTCGCGTCATCATCGCAGAAAACCCAGCGCGCGGTGTACAGGCTGGACGCCTCGAAATGCACCGGCAATTCGTATTCGGCGGCGATACGGTCGGCCAGGACATCGAATTGCAACGCGCCGACCACGCCGACGTACCAATTCGCCCCAAGGCGCGGCTTGAAGACGCTGGCGGCACCTTCCTCGGCGAGTTGCTGCAGGGCCCGGCCCAGATGCTTGGCCTTCATGGGATCGTCCGGGGCCACGCGCTGGATCATCTCGGGCGCAAAGCTGGGAATGCCGGTAAAGGTCAGCTCCTCGCCCTCGCTCAGGGCATCGCCGATGTGCAGGTTGCCGTGGTTGGGCAGGCCGATGATATCGCCGGCATAGGCGTCCTCCGCCGTGCCGCGATCCTGGGCCAGGAACAGCACCGGGTTGTGCATGTTGATCTGCTTGCCGCTGCGGATGTGTTTCAGTTTCATGCCCTTGCGGAAATGGCCCGAACAGACCCGCATGAAGGCCATGCGGTCGCGGTGTTTCGGATCCATGTTGGCCTGGATCTTGAAGACGAAGCCGGAGACTTTCTTTTCGTCGGGTTCCACCGCCCGTGTGGCGGAGGGGCGGGGACCGGGCGGCGGGGCCAGTTTGGCCAGACCCGCCAGTAATTCCCGCACGCCGAAATTGTTGATGGCGGAGCCGAAATAGACCGGCGTCATATGGCCCTCGCGATAGGCCTGCGGATCAAACGCAGGGCACAGGCCCTGGGCCATCTCGACTTCTTCACGCAGGGTATCGGCGTCCTCGCCCAGGAAGCTATCCAGCTTGGCATCGTCCAGGCCGCTGCAAACCTCGCCCTGGCTGATGACGTTCTTATCCGCCTTGTCCATCAAGACCAGACGGTCCGAGAACAAATCGTAGCAACCTTTAAATCTGCGTCCCATACCGATGGGCCAGCTGGCCGGCACCACGTCCAGGGCCAGGCTCTGTTCGATCTCGTCCAGCAGATCGAACGGCTCGCGGCTTTCCCGGTCCATCTTGTTAATGAAGGTTACAATGGGCACATCGCGCAGGCGGCAAACCTCGAACAATTTGCGGGTCTGCTCCTGAATGCCGCGGGCCGCATCCAGCACCATGACGGCGCTGTCGACGGCGGTCAGCGTACGATAGGTGTCTTCGGAAAAGTCCTGATGGCCCGGTGTGTCGAGCAGATTGAACGTGCAATCCGCGTAATCAAAGGTCATCACGGAGGTGGCGACGGAAATGCCGCGCTCGCGTTCCACCTTCATCCAGTCCGAATGGGCCCGGCGGGCATCGCCCTTGGCCTTGACCGCGCCGGCAAGATTGATGGCGCCGCCGAACAGCAATAGCTTTTCGGTCAGGGTGGTCTTGCCGGCATCGGGATGGGCGATGATGGCAAAGGTGCGGCGGTGCGCCACTTGGGCGGCGATATCGTTCATGGTTTAGGTCCGGGAATTTGGCTGCGAGGGCCGTATAACACCAAAGCGCGGCGTGGAAAAGGTGGTTCAGATACTTCGATGGCGGCTTGGTGGCGGGCTAAATTCTGCTATATGTGCCGCATGGCGTTTTGTTAGGGAGTTTCGGACAGTGGATTTGGCGAAACAGCATATTGATATCGGCCTCTATACCAATCAGCGCGAGGAACAACTGGCGTTCTGGCAGGGCGAAATTGGCCTGGAATTCGATCATGTGGGCAAGCTGGGCGGCGGTGTGCATCAGTTGCGCCATCACATGAACGGCTCGATCTTGAAAATCAACCATTCTCGGAACCCGCTGCCGGATCTGCCGCCATCGGGCTATCGCCGTCTGCTGATCGCCAAGCCGGACCTGACCGAAGTGCGCAGTCTGACCGATCCCGACGGCAATGCCGTGGATCTGATGCCCATGGGCTATAAGGGCGTTGTTGGTATCGGTATCGAGATCGCGGTCAGCGATTTGGCCGCCGCCAAGGCTTACTGGGCCGGTGCGCTGCAATTCGAGGCCGGCGACAACAATACGGTGATCGCCGGTGATACGGTGTTGTTCCTGAAACAGGATGATAGCGTAAAACCAACGCCGGATGACAAGAACGCACCGGGCTACCGCTATACCACCGTGCAGATTCACAAATGCGATGCGGAACACGCGGGTATCCTGGCGCGGGGCGGCCGGGAAGGCGGGCCGCCGCGTACCATCGGTACCACAACGCGGTATTCTTTCGTGCGCGACCCGGACGGCAACTGGCTGGAAGTGTCCCAGCGCGCGCAGCTAACGGGCACCCTCGAGCAATAGGGAACAACGAAATTGGAGAGCAAGATGACAACGAGTGGGCAAAGTTGGGATGTATATCTTTCGGGCGAAATTCATACCGATTGGCGGGAGCGGATCATCGATGGCGCGGCCAAGGCAGGCCTGGATATCGATTTCAGTTCTCCGGTGACTGATCACGCCTCATCCGATGATTGCGGCGTCGCCATTCTGGGCGGTGAGGAACAGGCCTTCTGGCATGACCACAAGGGCGCCAAGATGAACGCCATCCGTACCCGCACCTTGATCGAGCGGGCCGACATTGTCGTGGTTCGCTTCGGCGACCAATACAAACAATGGAACGCTGCTTTCGATGCCGGCTATGCCGCCGCGCTGGGCACTTCGATCATCACCCTGCATGACCCGGCCCTGCGCCATGCCCTCAAGGAAGTGGACGGCGCGGCCCTGGCCACGGCGGAGACGCCGGAACAGGTAGTGCAAATCCTGGCCTATGTCATTGATGGCCGCCTGGCCGCCTCCGCCTGAGGTGAATGCCGGCGACCATAGTTCGGACGGGCGGCCCCGCATCACGCGGGCCGATGTGGAAGCCTCGTTCAACAACCAGGTCCGCAACATGGCCGTGGTACGCCATATCGGCCGGCCCATCGGCAATGCTCTGACGCCGTTTTTCTACAATCGCGGCTGGACCGCGAACCAGATGACGACCTTGCGCCTGGGCCTGGCGGTGTTGGCGATGGTTCTGCTCATGGCTCTGCCGCCGGGCTATGTTTGGCTGGTCGCGGTTCTGTATTACCTCTGCTTTATCGGTGACTGCCTGGACGGCAACCTGGCACGGTTAAGCGATGGCGCCTCTTATTGGGGCAAGTTTTATGACGGCGTCGCGGACCGCTTCTATTACACCGCCGCGCCGCTGGCGGCGGGCATCGGCCTGTGGCGGGCCAGTGGCGAGGATTGGCCCCTGATCGCCGGCGCCGCCGCTACCGCCGTATTCACCTACAATGATCTGATCTCCAACCGGCTGCAGTATTTCAAGCTGTGGATGGAGGGGCAGAGCGGCCCCGCCAGTTACCGCACCGGAAAACTTCTGAGCAGACTGGAAAGCCTCAATGACCGGATTATGACCAATGGTTTTTTCGTCGCGCCATTGTTGCTGTTGCTGCCCAGTGTTGGGCTTGGCTGGTATTTTTGGAGCACTCTGTTGCTGCAAGGTATTCTGGGCGGCCTTGGCCTGTTGTCGTTGCTGTATTTGTCATATCGTAGTCTCGCCCGAGCCCGTAAGAGCAAACACGCAAAGGGCGTTGACCCCGGCCAGGCGGGCAGTCCCGGTCTGGAGTAGTTCGTAAGTCTTTAGTAAAAGGATTTCTCCCCCCATGTTTCTGCATCCCGCCGATCCCGAATCCAATCTTTGGACCTATACAGCCGCACACGCGCCCTATTGCCCCGCCTTGCAGGGCGAACGAAGGGCGGATGTGATCGTGGTTGGCGCCGGCTTTACCGGTTTGTCCGCCGCCCTGCATTTGGCGGAAGGCGGCGTCGATGTGGTTCTGGTGGAAGCGGAACAGCCGGGCTTTGGCGCCTCGGGCCGAAATAACGGCCAGGTCATTCCGGCCTATAGCAAGCATAACCCCGACGATGCCGTGGCGGAGTTCGGGCCTGAGCGGGGCGAGCGTCTGAACGAGATGGTCGCCGGCGCCGCCGATCTGGTGTTTGATCTGATCCGCAAGCACGGGATTAACTGCGATGCGGCCCAAGAAGGCTGGCTGCAACCGGCCCATCGCGCCTCGCGCATGAAGGGGGTCGAGATCAAGCACGACCAGTGGGCCGCGCGCGGCGCGCCGGTGGAAATGTATGATGCTGCCCGGGCGGCCCAGCTGACCGGTAGCCCGATCTATCATGGCGGCTGGATGCACCGTTCCGGCGGACATATCCAGCCGTTGAGCTATTCCCGTGGCCTGGCCCGCGCCGCAATGGCGGCGGGGGCGGCGGTGCATGGCGGCAGCCCGGTGCAGGCGATAGACCGGGAAGGCAGCCAGTGGCGTGTGAAGCTGCCCAACGGCGTGGTCCGCGCGGACAAGGTTATCCTGGCGACCAACGGCTATACCGGCAACCTGTTTCCCGGACTGCGTCAGACCATCGTGCCCCTGCGTTCTTCGCACCTGGCGACATTGCCGCTGGGCGATAATGTGGCGGAGACCGTTTTGCCCGGCAACCACGGCCTGTCGGACACGCGGCAGGCCTTGTGGGCCTTCCGCAAGGACCGCTTTGGCCGCATTATCACGACCTCCGCGCCAGTCTTTACGGCAGGGGCCAGGGGCCGGATGAGCGCTTCGACCCTGCAGCGTCTGAATATAGCGTTTCCGCAGATCGAGCAGCCGGGGATCGAATATTTCTGGGAAGGTATCATCGCCATGACGCCCGAACGCCTGCCCCGATATCACGAACTGGCCGGCGGCATGATCGCCGCCCTGGGCTATAGCGGCCGGGGCATTGCCTTGGGCACGGCGGTTGGCCGGATGTTGGCGCAACGCGCCCTGGGCACGCCCGCGGCCGAACTGGCCTTGCCGGCGCTGCCGCTAAAACCCTTGCCCATGCATGATCTGGTGGTGCCCCTGGCCCGTACCCTGAGCTGGTACTATCGCTGGCGCGATACCAGGGATTAAGCGCTTAAAACGCCTTGCAGCTTCATGGCGATGCCCATGTCGCCTTCAATCTTCAGCTTGCCGGTCATGAAGGCCGTGGTGCCGTCCAACTCGCCCTGGGTCATGGCGATGAAGTCATCCAGGCTGATCTTCAGGGTGGTGTCGGCATCGCCGTCGTCATTGGAAATGACGTTGGGAACCTGAGAGGCATCAAGCAGCAGAAACGTGCCGTCACCAAAATCAAACTTCACGGCGGCACCCAGGCCGCAATCTTCGCCAACTCTGTCGCGCATGCCGTCGGTCAACTCTTGCAGGCTCATGGTTTTATACCTCTCGAATTCCATAGTGTTGAACCATCAATTTCCAGGCATCACATAGCGTTGCGTATCGGTGAAAGCAATGGTCAAAATTAGGCCGCAATCAACCCGCCCATTCTTGACGTTGACGTTAACGTTAAGTAGCTTCTGCGGAGTGACGTAGCCCCGCCAGAATGGCGGTTTGCGCTGACCGGATAGAGAAATATCATGCCCTACGGAAGCGTCTTTCGGCCCGGATTGTTTGCCGGCGAGACCATTATCATAACGGGCGGCGGCAGTGGTATCGGCCGCTGCACGGCCCACGAGCTGGCCGCCCTGGGCGCCAAGGTGGTGTTGGTGGGGCGGCGGCGGGAAAATCTGCTCCAGGTTCAGGCGGAGATCATCGAGGACGGCGGCCATGCCGACATCCAGGTGCTTGATATCCGTATCGAGGAAGATGTGATCGCCGCCGTTGATATGATCATCAACCGCGATGGACCCATCAGCGGCCTGGTCAACAACGCCGGCGGCCAGTACACCGCGCCCTTGGAAGAGATCAGCCAGAAGGGCTGGGAGACCGTGGTCCGGACCAATCTGACGGGCGGCTTTTTGATGAGCCGCGAGGTCTTTCGCCAGTCCATGAAAAAGGACGGCGGCGGTGCCATCGTCAACATCACGGCTGATCACTGGATGTCCATGCCGATGATGGGCCATTCGGGCGCGGCGCGCGGCGGTATGGAGAACTTCACCATGACGGCGGCGGTGGAATGGGGCCGCCATGGCGTGCGGGTCAACAGCGTGGCGCCGGGTTGGGTCATAACTTCCGGCTTCGATACCTATCCGGAAAGTTTCGCCAGGGAGACCCTGGCGCTGACGAAAATCGTCCCCCTGGCCCGTCTGGGCCGGGAGGCGGAGGTGGCGGGCGCCATCGTCTTTCTGTTAAGCCCAAGCGCGGCCTATATTTCCGGTTCCTGTATCCGGGTAGACGGTGCCGCGCCCAACGCGCCGCATAACTATCCACTACCCGAGGGGCCGGGAAACCGGCATTTCGACGGTTTTCATCGCGAGGTTCGGCCAAGGACCGTTGGCCACCTGGACGACGATTGATGCGGCCCTGGCGAGCAAGGCCGCGCGCGTAAGGAGTACGACCCATGTTATTTACTGAACAACACGAAGAACTGCGCAATTCAGTGCGCCGTTTCGTGGCGGCGGAGATCAACCCATATGTGGAAGAGTGGGAGGAGGCGGGTGCCTTCCCGGCCCACGAATTGTTCAAGAAAATGGGCAAGCAAGGTTTCCTCGGCATCAATAAGGCCACGGAATATGGCGGCATGGGCCTGGATTATTCCTACCTAATCGCCTTCGCCGAGGAGATCGGCACCGCCGATCACGGTTCCGTCCCCATGGCCATTGGCGTGCAGACGGATATGGCGACGCCGGCCCTGGCGCGCTTTGGCTCGGACGAGCTGAAACAACAGTTTTTGGCCCCGGCCATCGCCGGCGATATGGTTGCCTGCATTGGTGTCACGGAGCCCGGCGCGGGTTCGGACGTGGCTTCGTTGAAGACCGCCGCCCATAAGGACGGCGACGACTATGTCATCAACGGTTCTAAAATGTTCATCACCAACGGCGCCCAGGCGGATTGGATCTGCCTGCTATGCAATACCTCGGAAGGGCCAATCCACCGCAACAAATCACTGATCTGCGTGCCCATGGACAGCCCCGGCGTCAAGATGGAGCGGACCTTGAACAAGATGGGCATGCGCGCCTCGGACACGGCACTGATCTATTTCGATGATGTGCGGGTGCCGCAACGCAATCTGATAGGCAAGGAAGGCGAGGGCTTCACCTATCAGATGATCCAGTTTCAGGAGGAACGCCTGTGGGGCGCGGTTACCCTGTTGCGGCCCATGGAAAAGGCCATCCAGGACACCATCGAATATACCCGCGAGCGGAAGATCTTCGGCGCTTCGGTGCTGGACAATCAGGTGGTGCATTTCCGCATGGCCGAATTGCAGACCGAGATCGAGACCCTGCGCTCGTTGATCTATCGCGCGGCGGAACAATTGGTGGCGGGCGAGGATGTGACCTATTTCGCCTCCATGGCCAAGCTGAAGGGCGGCCGCCTGGTGCGCGAAGTCTCCGATAGCTGTCTGCAATACTGGGGCGGCATGGGCTATATGTGGGAAAGCAAGGTTGGACGCCTGTTCCGCGATGGCAGATTGCTCTCCATCGGTGGCGGCGCGGACGAGGTAATGTTGCAGATCCTGGCGAAATATATGGGAACCCTGCCGTCACGGCGGAACAAGTAGATTTTCTTGCAAGATTGAAGGGACTTAAAACCATGGCCTTTACCAAGGTCCTGATCGCCAACCGTGGCGAAATTGCCTGCCGCATCATGGCCACTGCCCATGACATGGGCTATCGCACCGTCGCGGTCTATTCCGAGGCGGATGGCGGCGCGCCTCATGTCCAGATGGCCGATCAGGCGGTTTGCATTGGTCCCGCGCCCGTGGCCGAGTCCTATTTGAACGTCGCGGCCATCCTCGATGCGGCGGCCCGCACGGGCGCCGACGCGGTGCACCCGGGTTATGGCTTTCTGGCCGAAAATGCGAATTTTGCCCAAAGCTGCATTGATGCCGGTTTGACCTTCATTGGTCCGTCGCCACAGGCGATCGATTTGATGGGCAACAAGCGCTTGGCCAAGCTGCGCATGGAAGAGGCCGAGGTGCCCTGCGTGCCGGGCTATAGCGGCGCCGATCAGGATGACGGCGTGTTGCAGGCGGAGGGCGAAAAGATAGGCTTTCCCCTGATGGTCAAGGCGGCTTCGGGTGGCGGTGGGCGCGGCATGCGCCTGGTCGCGAATGCCGCCGATCTGCCGGCGGCGATTTCCGGCGCCCGTTCCGAGGCGGAAAATGCCTTCGGCTCCGGCGAGTTGATCCTGGAGAAAGCGGTGATCGAGCCGCGCCATGTGGAAATCCAGGTCTTTGCCGACAGCAAAGGCAACTGCGTGCATCTTGGCGAGCGGGATTGCTCGATCCAGCGCCGCCATCAAAAGGTGGTCGAGGAAGCGCCATCCCCCGCCGTGGACGAGACCCTGCGCGCCGCCATGGGCGCGGCGGCGGTGGCGGCGGCCCAGGCCATTGATTACCGGGGCGCGGGCACGGTGGAATTCCTGCTTGGCGCCGATGGCAGCTTTTATTTTCTGGAGATGAACACCCGACTGCAGGTGGAGCATCCGGTGACCGAGATGATCACTGGCCTGGACCTGGTGGCCTGGCAACTGGACGTGGCCGCCGGCGCCGCGCTGCCCCTGGCGCAGGACGAGATCAAGTTCGCGGGCCACGCCATCGAGGTGCGGCTGTATGCGGAAGATCCTTACGCTGACTTCCTGCCGCAAACCGGCACCGTCGTGGCCTGGCGGCCCGCGCCGGACATCCGCGTGGATACGGGCATTGTCGAGGGGCAGGAGATTTCGCCCTTTTATGATCCCATGGTCGCCAAGGTTATCGCCCATGGCCGCAACCGCGAGGAAGCCCGCCGCCGATTGCTCCGCGGCCTTGAGGATACGGCCCTGCTGGGCCTGCCGAATAATCGCGGCTTTCTGCTCGATGTGCTGCGCCACGATGGCTTTGCCGACGGCAGTGCCACGACGGCCTTTATTGAACAGCATTTCCCCGATCTGCAACGGCCGACGCCGGATGCCGTGGCCCGTGCCCTGGCGGCGGTTCTGTTGTATCGCTACAGCGCCCATGATCAGGCCGGCTGGCGCTCCGCCGCGCCGATCGTGGTCGGCATCGATCTGCGCTTCGGCGAGGAACAATGCCTCTGTCATCTGGCCCTGACGGCGGACGGCTATAATGTCACCCTGGCCGAGGATGAGGTTGTTGAATTGCAGTTGTTGAGCATGGCCGATGGCCGGGTGCGCTTTTCCAGCAGCGGTGTGGTTGATAGCGCCGCATATGCCTTTGCCGGCGACGATCTGCATCTGGACCTGGCGGGCGCCGCCAATCACTTTTTTGAATTCACCCCGGAGCTGGCGGCGGCCAAAGGGCGGGAAGCCGATGGCCGCCTTATCGCGCCCATGGCCGGGCGGATTGTCGCTGTCCGCGCCAAGGCCGGCGAGGCGGTGGGGAAAGGCCAGGTCCTGGTTATTCTCGAAGCCATGAAAATGGAACACGAAATCAAGGCGCCCGCGGACGGCACTGTCGAGGAAATCGGCGTGGCCGAGGGCGAGCAAGTTGAAGCAAGACAGATGCTGGCCACCGTCACGGCGACAGCAGTCGAAGCAGCCGAGTAGGAGAGACGATCATGAGTAACCAGAGTAATCAACGCCACAGCCTCTATTACACGGATGAGCATGAGGCCTTCCGCGCCACCATGCGCCGCTTTGTCGAAAAGGAAATCGAGCCCAACGCGGCAGCGTGGGACGAGGCCGAGGAATTTCCCCGCGAGTTGTACAAAAAGGCCGCCGAAGTGGGCCTGTTGCAACTGGGTTATCCGGAAGAATATGGCGGCGTGCCGTGCGATAGGTTCTACAACGTCATTGCCGCCGGCGAGTTGACCCGGGCCGGTTGCGGCGGCGTCAATGCTTCGCTGATGAGCCATACCATCGGCACGCCCCATTTGACGCAATTCGGTTCAGACGAATTGAAGGCCCGGGTCCTGCCTTCGGTCCTGGCGGGGGAAAAGATCGCCGCCCTGGCGGTGACCGAGCCTTCGGGCGGATCGGACGTGGCGCGCCTGAAGACCACGGCCAAGCGCGATGGCGATGACTACATCGTCAATGGTCAGAAGATGTTCATCACTTCCGGCTACCGGGCAGATTTCTATACCGTTGCCGTGCGCACGGGGGGCGAGGGCCTGGGCGGCATCTCGCTGTTGATGATCGAGCGTGACCGGCCCGGCTTTGAACGCACGAAACTGAAAAAGATGGGCTGGTGGGCCTCCGACACGGCGGCGCTGTATTTCGATGACGTGCGGGTGCCTGCCACAAATCTGATCGGCAACGAGAACGAAGGCTTCAAGGCGATCATGCATAACTTCAACTACGAGCGTCTGGGCATGTCGGCCAGTGCTTTGGGGTATGCCCGGACCTGCCTGGAAGAGGCCACGGCCTATGCCAGGGAACGCCACACGTTTGGCAAGCCGCTGATCGAGAACCAGGTGATCCGCCACAAGCTGGTGGACATGGCCATGCGGATCAATTCCGGCCAGGCCTATCTGGAGGACCTGACCTGGCGCGATATGCAGGGTGACCGGGTGGTCGCCGATGTCTGCATGTTGAAGGTCAACACCACCGCGACCATGGAATTCTGCGCCAACGAGGCCATGCAGATCCTTGGCGGCGCCGGTTATATGCGCGGCGGCAAGGTGGAACGGATCTACCGCGAGACCAAGGTCATGGCCATCGGCGGCGGTTCGGCCGAAATCATGAAGGACCTGGCGGGCCGGCAGTTGGGCTTCTAGCTGCCGTGGGCGACGGCGGGATTAACGGCGGTTAGGACGCCGTCATTCATGTCAAAATTGCCGTGGGGCGTTTGATAGGACTGTCGGGGCTTGTAGCTGAACAAAACATCCCAGCCCCGCTCGTTGAACATGCCTTCCAGCTTGTCGTGGGTGCGGTCGCTATGGGTGCCCAGATGGACGCGTCGGACCTTCTTGGTCAATAGATCCATGACCGGCGGGAAGACCAGGCCTTCTGATTCCTGAAGATCGGCCTCGATAAAGTCGATACGCGGGAACGGCGCCATTAAGTTTTTCAAGGTCACCGCGCTGACAAAGGTGATTTCTCCGGTGAAGTCATGCGCGCTGTCCGGCGCCAAATCGATGACCAAGGATGTGCTGTTGCGCAACATCAGGCTTTTGGCGAGATGTTCGGTCGCGCCGGCGCGCACGGCCCGGTCCAGGATTTCCATGCGGGTGGCGCCGCTGTTGGTTTCGGTGCAGCCCTGTGCCCCCGAACCAGGCGCGCCAATGGGAAACAGAATGGGTTTGTTGTCAGCCCCCAACGCAGCCTCGACCATCCAATGGTCATCCGGGTCGATGCCGTTGTTGCGAAACTGTCTCTCGGTCATTTCCATGTTTTCGGGAACAGCGTCGACGGCGACCAGCATCGCCGGCATGGGGTTCTCTGCTTGTAGCGCCAGGTAACTGCCGACGACTTGCAGGCCAAAGCAGGAGCCCAAGGTCATCATGACATAGGAACCGCGCGCCTCCCGCGCGGCGGCGAACCAATTGTAATATTCGAACCAGTCTTCGCCAGAGGAAAGATCGGGCAGACTGGTCTGGACATCGCAGCCGCCTATCTCTTTCACCGGCGTGGTGCGTGTGCTCCAGAACCGGGCATCCGTCCGCTGGCCAACGAAATCAACGGTGAAACCCGCCTCCACATAGCCGGAAAACGGTTCGACACCGTCAAAAATATTTAGATGTGAAGCGAGGTCATTTGCCGTCACGGTAAGACCTTTAGCTGCTGTAAGCCATGGCGGGATTAACGGCTGTCAGAACGCCATCATTCATATCCAGGGTGGCGTATTCCGTCTGGTAGGACGCGCGCGGTTTATAGCTGAACAAAATGTCCCAGCCGCGTTCCCGGAACATGCCTTCCAGCATGTCGTGGGTCGGGTCGCCATGAGTGCCCAAATGCACACGCCTGACTTTCTTCGTCAGCAGATCCATGGCGGGGGGAAAGACCAGCCGCTCGGATTCCTGCAGATCGGCCTCGACATAATCCACACGGGCGAATGGTGTCAGCAGGTCCTTGAGGGTCACGGCGGAGACAAAGGTGATTTCTCCGGTCCAGTCCACGTCCGGATTCGGGACCAACGGCACGGTGAGATCCGTGGCGTTGCGCAGTAAAAGGTTCTCCGCCAGGTTATCGGTGCTGTTGTTGCGCCGGGCCAATTCCAGAATTGCCATGCGGGCCGGCGTACTGTTGGTATCAACACAATTCTGCGCGCCGGAACCGGGCGAGCCGATGGGGAAGAGCACCGGCTTGTTGTCGCCGCTCATGGCGGCCTCGACCATCCAGTGTTCGTCGGGGTCAAGGCCATTGTTGCGGAAATGCTGCCGGGTCATTTCCATGTTCTCGGGCACGCCGTCGACGGCGACCAGCATGGCCGGCATTGGGTTGATGGCCTGCAGGGTCAGATAGCTGCCCACGGCCTGGCCGCCATAGCATGAACCAAGGGTCATCATGGTGTAGGAGCCGCGTGCCTCCCGCGCGGCGGCGACCCAATTGAAATGTTCGAACCAGCCTTCGCCGTCGGCCAGTTCCGGCAGACGGTGCGTCTGTTCGTCGCCCCCGACCGCATTCGGGTCGACGCCCCAAAGGACGCGAAAATTGCCGTCAACGCGCTGTCCGATAAAGTCGGTCAGGAAGCCTTTGTCCACGTACCCCGAGAACGGTTCCATGCCGTCGAATGTATTCAAATACGGCTCGAAATCATTGACGGTCATACCGGTGCCCTCTATTCCAGGAAATTGTCTGCGGATTATCGAAATATATGGATACCAAAACGTTAATTTGCCGGACGATTGTGTGAAGGACTTGACCTGAGCCGCGCTGCCGGGCAAGCAGGGGCATGACAAAAGATGCCCCCCAGACGATCCGCCTGAGCGACTACCAGCCACCGGCCTTTATGGTTGAGAACGTGGCTATGGAATTTGACCTCGAACCAGACCGCACCCAGGTGCTGGCGCGGATGTCCCTGCGCCGTAATCCAGGCCACGTCGATGCCAGCGCGCCGTTGCAATTGCTTGGCGAAGATTTGGACTTGATCTCGGTGGCTCTGGACGGGCGCGCGCTTGGTACTGATGATTATATAGTTGATGCAGGCACCCTCAATCTGACAGGCGCGCCAGATGTCTGTGAGTTGGAGGTCGTGACCGCTATTGCGCCGGCGGCGAATACCAAGCTGGAAGGCTTGTACCAATCAAGCGGCATCTTCTGCACCCAATGCGAGGCCGAAGGCTTTCGCCGCATCACCTATTTTCCCGACCGCCCCGACGTCATGACCACCTACCGGGTGACCATTCGGGCCGATAAAGCCGCCTGTCCGGTACTACTCTCCAACGGTAATCTGGTCGAGGCGGGTGATTTGGCCGATGGCCGCCATTTCGCGGTCTGGGACGATCCGTTCCCCAAGCCGTCCTATCTGTTTGCCCTGGTGGCGGGGGATCTGCGCTGGCTGGAAGACCAATTCACCACTGCATCGGGGCGTGCGGTCACCCTGCGCATATATACCGATCCCGGCAACGAGGACCGCTGCGGTTACGCCATGGAGGCGCTGCAACGGTCCATGCGCTGGGACGAGGAGAAATATGGCCTGGAGTACGATCTGGATCTGTTCAACATCGTCGCCATAAATGACTTCAACATGGGCGCCATGGAGAACAAGAGCCTGAACGTCTTCAATGCCAAATACGTTCTGGCCAATCCCGAAACCGCCACCGATGACGATTACGCCAATATCGAGGCCATCGTGGCGCATGAATATTTCCACAACTGGACCGGCAACCGGGTGACTTGCCGGGATTGGTTTCAACTGAGCCTGAAGGAAGGCCTGACGGTATTTCGCGACCAGCAGTTTTCCGCCGATATGCGTTCGGCACCAGTGCAGCGGATCAAGGATGTCCGGGCGCTTCGTGCCGCACAGTTCCCCGAGGACGGCGGCCCCCTGGCTCATCCCGTGCGCCCGGCCAGCTATATCGAGATCAATAACTTCTATACCGCGACGGTCTATGAAAAAGGCGCCGAGGTCATCGGCATGTATCAAACCCTGCTGGGCGAGGCCGGCTTCCGGCGGGGCATGGACCTGTATTTTCAGCGGCACGACGGCCAGGCGGTAACCTGCGACGATTTCCTCGCCGCGATGGCGGACGCCAACGGCGCCGATCTGGAACAGTTCAAGCTGTGGTATAGCCAGGCCGGCACGCCGGAGGTTCATGTTTCGGGTAACTATGATGCCGCCACCCAGGTCTATGAATTGAGCCTGAGCCAAAGCCTGCCCGCCACGCCGGACGGCGTCATCAAACAGCCCATGCGCATACCCGTGGCCGTTGGCCTGCTGGACGGGGACGGCAATGATCTGCCTCTTGATGAGAGCGGCGCGACGACAAAGGTTCTGGACCTGATGGCCGCCGATACCTCTGTTCGCTTCGAGGGCCTGTCGGAGGCGCCGGTACCATCGGTCAACCGTGGCTTTTCCGCGCCCGTGCATGTGCGCCGGGAACTGGACCAGGACGAAGCCGCGTTCCTGATGGCCCATGACAGCGATGCCTTCAACCGGTGGGAGGCGGGACAGCAATATGCGACCTCTCTATTGGGTGCCATGGCGGCGGAGATTTCGCGGGGCGGCGAGCCAGTGGTGGAGCAGGACTTCATCACCGCCCTGGGGCATATCCTGACCGACCCGGACCTGGACCCGGCGTTTGTCGCCTTGGCCTGTCAACTGCCCAGCGAACAGTATCTGGCCGAGCAGGTGGACAGGGCCGATCCGGCGGCGATCCATATCGCCCGCGAGGCTCTGCGCGGCGCCATTGCGCGGACTCTGCGCGATGATCTTCTAACTATTTATGATGCCAACCGCTCCAACGCGCCCTATGGCCCCGATGCCGCCTCGGCCGGCCGCCGGGCCCTTAAGAATCTCGCTCTGTCATATCTTTCCGAGTTGGAGGATGAACGTTGCCGGGATCTGGCGGCGCAGCAATTCCGCGATGCCGACAACATGACCGACCGCATGGCGGCGCTTTCCGCCCTGAATGACCGTCAGGACGAGGCGCGGGCGGAGGCCCGAACGGAGGCATTGTCGGCGTTCCATGACCGTTTCAAGGATGATGCGGTGGTGATCGACAAATGGCTATCCCTGCAGGCGGCCTCGTCCCGCCCGGACACCCTGGAGCGGGTGGTCGAACTGATGGCGCATCCGGTATTTTCCATCAAGCAACCCAATAAAGTGCGGGCGTTGATCTCGGCCTTTTGTGCGGCCAATCCCTATCGTTTCCATGCTCCCGACGGCAGCGGTTACCGTTTTCTGGCCGATCGGGTGCTGGAGCTGGACCCGATCAATCCCCAGGTCGCCGCCCGCCTGGCGACGCAGCTGGGCCGTTGGCGCCGCTATGATGAAGGCCGGCAGACCCTGATGCGGGCGGAGTTGTCCCGCATCCTGGCGGCGGATGGCCTGTCGCCGGATGTTTTTGAAATTGCGTCGAAGGCGCTAGGGAACGCCTCGAATTAGTTTTTTCTGCCGCCGGCGGGAATTTTTGGCCGTTTTTCGGGCTTATCGGGGCCCCAGACACGGTTGAAGTATGTATCCGCTAAGTGCAGGGCGCCGACAGGGTTATGGGCCAGGACCCGGTCCTTGGCCACCAATGTGGTTGCCAGGCCTTCGGAATGTTTGAAAAACAGGCTGTCGTGGCCGACGCACAGGCCCAGCACGATGTTTAGTTCACAGCCCGATTTGTTCAGCAGCGTGGCCTGGCTGATCGGGTTGCACATGGCCTCGTAATTGCCGGGGCGGATCTTTTCCTCATCCGTTATGCCCATGTCTTCCTTCGGTACGCTGCCGTTCTTGCAGGCGGCCGAGGCGACTTCCAGACCATGGCTTTCAAGGATTTCGCTGAGGGTCTTGGCCAGATCGACGAAGCTGATACAGGTCGCGATGCCGACTTTCTTGAAGCCCATTTTCTTGGCGAACTGACAGATCTCTTCAACCCGGGTCCATTGGCAATAGCCCTCGGCTTCGATCCGTCCCGAGACCTGGGCGATCTTGAGGAGTTCCGGGTCTTCATAAAGGGCGACGGCCTGCTCCAACTCGTCGGCCATGACTTTTGTCGGGCAAAAGCCAGGTCCCCGCTCGTCGGTTTCGCCCACACGGCAGGCTCTGACGTTTTCGGGGCAATATGCGCAACCTGGTTCCTCGTAGCTCATGACCATTCACTCCCATCCCATTGTGACTTATGAGAGATTTCTAACTGGGATGGCCAAACCTGTCCTTGCGCTGGATCAAGGCCCCGGAGCGTATCCTTTTTGGATACGCTCGGATCTCAAGAGATAGAGCAATTGAATAAATCACCTGGTTCGCTTCCGCGATATCAGTTGATTGAAAATTGCTCTACATCGTGAAAATGCGGCCCCAGCCCGTTAGGCGCCTGGCATCAACACCGGCCAGTTCCAGGGCGCGCAGGACGACGACGGATATACTGTCATATATGGTGACGCCCAGTTCAGCCTCCAGGCGTTCGGCCAGGGCGGCCCCGCGCATGTTGGTGCAGATGATGGAGATTGCTTCCGCGCCCTCGGCGGCGACCTCGCGGCACATGGCCTCGACCCGATCCTGGGTGATTTCGGAAAAGGAATAATTATCGCGGATGCCCAAATGCCGCTCGGCCACGCAATCAAAGCCGGCGTCCCGGTAGTTGTCCAGGATGCGGGCCTGGACATCGTCGGTATAGGGGGTGACCAGGCCGAACTTGCCAACGCCATGGCGGCGGAACAGATCATTATTGGCAAGGATGGAGGTGGTCGCCGGCGCGCCGGTGCTTTCGGTTATGCGGGCACAAAGTGCCTCGTCATTGGCAAAACCCAGCCAACCGGCCGAGGTGCCGTTCCAGGCAATGGAATGGCATTTGGCATCGGCCAAAAGATCAGCGGCGGCGAGGAACTGGTCGTGATCGAATTGCGCCAGGCCTTTGTCCGACAGCGAAATTTCGGTCACCTTAAAGCGGCTGAAATGGCTGCTGACCTCGTCCAGGCCATCCAGCATGGCCGTCGTCGTCGGCTCCAGCACCGTGTTGGACGACGGCGTCAGCATGCCCAGGATGACCCGTTCCGACAACTCCGACATTGGCTGCTTTGCCTAGCGGTCCCTGAGTTTCGGATCCAGTACGTCGCGCATGGCATCGCCGAACAGGTTGAAACCGAATACGGCGAGCGAGATCGCGATGCCGGGGAAGATCACCGCCCAGGGCGCGCTTTCGGCATATTCCTCGGCGCCGCTCTTCAGCATCAGGCCCCAGGCCGGTGTCGGCTCCTGTACGCCAAGGCCGAGATAGCTGAGGGATGCTTCCGCCAGGATGGCCTGGCCCAGAAACGTCGTCAGCATGATCAGGTAAGGCGCCATGATGTTGGGCGAGATATGGCGCAGGACAATGCGCGCGTGGCCGAAACCCATGGCCCGGGCCGCATCCACATAAGGGATTTCCCGGATCGCCAGCGCCGATGAGCGCACGACACGGGCGCAGTTCGGGATTAGCGGAATGGTTATGGCGACGATTACCGGACCAACGCCGCGGCCGAGAATAATCACGATCGCCAGGGCCAGAATAATGGACGGGAAGGCGATCAGAATATCGACGATCCGTTGCACGATGATATCCACCCAGCCGCCGAAATAGGCGGAGGTGACGCCGATCAAAAGTCCGATGGTGGAGCCGAGAATAGCCGCGGTGAAGCCGACCAGCATGGCCGTGCGGGCGCCATGGACGATGCGGGAATAAATATCGCGGCCAAATTCGTCGGTGCCGAAAATATGCGCCAGGCTGGGGGCCTCCAACATGGCGCCGAAATCGTTGACTTCGGGATCATACATGGCGATTTGCGGCGCGAATAGAGCAGCCGCGATCATCAGGATAACCACCAAACCACCAGCCGCGCCAAGTGGCTGGCGGCGGATCAGGCTCTTTGTAATGCTGCCCCAGGTGCGCTCGGCGAGCGGCTCTTCCTGAACTCCAACGTATGTTTCATTGACTGCCATTGTCTGGTCCTGTCTTGCCCAAAATCAGTTGGGGTTTAGCTATAATGAATTCGCGGATCGACCCAGGCATAGAGAAGGTCGACCAATAGATTAACCGTAACGAAGACCGTTACCACCATCATTACCAACGCCTGGGTCAACGTGAAGTCATGATCCAGCACCGCATCGACGAATAATTTACCCAGGCCGTTCAGATTGAAGACCTGTTCAGTCACGACCAAGCCGCCGATCAGGAACGCGAACTCGATACCGACAAGGGTGATTACCGGCAGCAAGGCATTCTTCAAGGCATGCTGGTTGATGATCACTTTCTCGAACAGGCCCTTGGCCCGTGCCGTGCGGACGTAATCCTCGCGCAGAACTTCCAACATGGCCGAACGGGTCATGCGCACCAGCACCGCGGCGTAACGATAACCCACCGCCACCGCCGGCCATATGGTTTGCGACAAGTTTGCCATCGGATCGACCCACAAGGGAACGTATTGAATGGGCATCATCCACGGTTCACCAAATAATTGCTGGCTGACGATTAAAAGGCCCAAGATGATCATGATGCCAAGCCAGAACGACGGTGTGGCGATGCCGGCGATGGAAAACAGCCGGACAACATAATCGATCCAGGTATTCTGCTTGATGGCGGAAATCACACCGAACGGCAAGGCGATGATCACGGCCGTCAGGGTTGCCATGATGGCGATCTGGAACGTCAGCTGAAACCGGATCGATATTTCCTCGGTGACCGGCCGGCCCGTCCACATGGAATCGCCGAAATTCAACGTCGCGACACTGATCACGTAATCATAGAACTGCTTGGCCAGTGACTGGTTCAGCCCTAGGTTTTCGCGGCAAATATCGATCTGTTCCTGGTCCACCGTCAGTCCGGTGCCGCCCAGGCGGATTTCGCAAATATCGCCCGGGATCATGCGCATCAGCATGAAGACCAGGAGGCCGGCCCCAATCAACGTCGGGATCATCAGCAGAATGCGCTTCACGGCATATTTATACATTGTCCAACCATGTGTATGTCAGCTGTTTATGTCAGCGGGTATCAACTGATACAAAAAATGAAATCAAAATATATGCAAAAACGCCGCGCATGGCGGCCGCTGTTACACGGCCGCCATACGGGCAATAGGCTTACTTGTCCAACCAGACCTGATCCAGATGCTGGTTCAGGTAATGGCTGGGGGCAATCTTCCAACCCTTCACGTAGGAGCGGTGCGGGTTGATCTTGTACCACCACAAGGTCGGGATGATGTGCACTTCATCGCCGAACACGCGGTTCTCGAATTTACGCATGATGGCGCGCTGTTCCGCCGGATCGCCGGAGCGGGACATTGCCGCATGCATGTCTTCCATCGGCTGGTCCTTGTATTGGGCATAGTTGTTGGAAGCACTACCCAGATACTTGGAGACGTCGACGATGGGGTTCACGATCGACTGACAGTTGGCATCGATCGCGACCTGATAGTTTTTCTTCTTCCGCAAGGAATCCACCCAGGGACCCGTCGGTACGGCATTCTGCGTCACTTTCACGCCGATTTGCCGCCATTGGTCAATCAGCCAGACACCGAGAATACGATACGGTTGGTCAACCGCACGGTTCAGCAGGGTGAAGGTCAAATTGGACTGACCGGCTTCCTTGAGCAGACGCTTGGCTTCCGCCCGGCTCTTCTTGATGTCGGGCCAGAAACCCGGAAGCTTGTGCAGTTCGTCCTTGGTCGCGGCCAGTGGATGGCTTGGGAAGACCACGCCGCCAGGAGTCTTGACGATGGCGATCTTCGACAGGCTCTTGGAGCCGCCCCAACGGTCAACGGCCAGGGTCAGGGCCCGGCGTACCCGCTTGTCATCAAATGGTTTCATCTTGTGGTTCGGCGTTACCAGCAGCGAGCAATTCCAGTCACCTTCCTGCACGGTGATCTTGTCGCCCAGGGCTTTGACCAGATCATCACGGGCTTTCGGCGGGAAACCGCGGAATTCGATTCCTGCCCGGTCGCCGCGGATCGCTTGCAGACGGACCGCCATTTTCGGTGCGGAAATCGCCTTGTAACCATCCAGATAAGGCTTGCCCTTGTGATGATAACCATCATAGCGCTTGCCGGTGACGTGGGAGCCCGGCTGATATTCGACGAAGGAGAAGGCACCGGTGCCATTCACGTTCTTCTGATGCCATTTATAGCCGTGGGTATCCAGATCCTTCTTGGCATAAATGAAGTTGAAGGGCATCGCCACGGAAGGAATAAAGGTCGGCGAAGGATACTTCAGCTTCATCACCAGGGTATATTTGTCCGGCGTGGTGATGGTGTCGACCATGTTAAAGAATTTTTTCCGCAAGCTCAGAATACCCTCGGGAGGGAATACCAGCTTGTCATAGGTCGCCTTCACGTCGGCCGCGGTCAATGGCGTGCCGTCATGAAACTTAATATCGTTGCGAATTTTGAAAGTGTGGGTCTTGCCGTCATCGGAAGAGGAAAATGACGAGCAGACATCGCAAACAAAGTCCGTGGTCGAGCTTGGATTAGCTGGATTGACCCGGATCAGAGTGCTGTAAAATGGCCGGATCGGATGGATCATCCCGAAGGTGCCTTCCATATGGCCATCCATGGATGGGATCTTTGAGCCAACCACGAAATTCAAAACGCCGCCGCGTTTCGGCGTCTCCGCCGCCGCGACGTTGGCCGATAACAACAGCGCCGCTGTCGCCCCGGTCAATAGTTTCAGAGTCTTAAGCTTCATCTTGAGGTCTCCCTTAAGTCTGTTTTTTGCCGTCGTTAATTTATTCTTCCAATGAACGGCTGTGACGAAATCCTAACACAGATACAAAACTTGCAAAGAGCGCAATTTACTCCTCGTTGCCAGTGCTGTTGCCTTCAAATCCCTCCTATTTCCCCAGCACCACGGGGCAGGCCAAACTATGGCCTGGGCTGAATTCCTGAAGTTCGGGAATGTCGCGCCGGCAGGCTTCAGTGGCCTGCGGACAGCGCGGGTGAAAAACACAGCCCGGCGGCGGCGACATCGGCGAGGGTACCTCGCCCTCCAAAATCTGATGCGACCGCGTCTCTTCAATGGCCGGGTCGGGCACCGGCACGGCGCTCAACAAGGCCTTGGTATAGGGATGCTGCGGATTGTCGAACAATTCGTCGCAATCGGCCAACTCGACAATCTTGCCCAGATACATCACCGCAACCCGGTGGCAGAGGTGGCGCACCACGGACAGATCATGGGCGATGAATAGATAGCTGAAATTGAACTGCTTTTGCAGATCCTCCAGCAAGTTGATGATCTGGGCCTGGATCGAAACATCCAGGGCCGAAACCGCCTCGTCGCAGACAATGAATTTCGGATTGACCGACAAGGCGCGGGCGATACCGACGCGCTGGCGCTGCCCGCCGCTCATTTCATGGGGATAGCGGTCGGCAAAGCGCGGATTGAGGCCGCAAATGCGCAGCAGTTCCGAGATCCGCTCTTTCAAAGCCGCGGCGTCCGTAATGATGCCGTGGACCTTTAGCGCCTCGGAAATGATGCTGCCGATCTTCTGCCGAGGATTGAGCGAGGAAAATGGATCCTGAAAGATGACCTGCACATCCTGGCGCAGTTTGGTCATGTCGCTCATCTTCATATGGGCTATATCATCGCCGCCAAAGATGACCTTGCCGTCGGTCGGGTCTTCCAGCCGCAGGATGCAGCGGCCGACCGTGGTCTTGCCGCAGCCGGACTCGCCAACCAGGCCCAGGGTCTCGCCCTGGGCGACGGTGAAGCTGACGCCGTCCACCGCCTTCACATGCCCCACGGTGCGCCGCATGAACATGCCTTCCGTGACGGGGAAGTGCATTTTCAAGCCTTCAACCCGCAACAGCGGCTCGCCTTCCGCGGGCGCAACCTCTTCCGTCATCTTTTCCGCCACGCTCATGCCACCGGGTCCTCTTGTTTCGCCTGGGCTTGCTGATCCAGGGCGTCGATGTGCCAGCAGGCACTTACATGGTCACCCTCGACGGTTTGCAATTCCGGAATTTCATGGGCGCAACGTTCCGTCGCGAAGCGGCAACGCGGGCGAAAGGCGCAGCCGTCATCCAGCCGGGCCAGATCCGGCGGCTGGCCTTCGATCGGGACCAGTTGCGTGCCCCGTTGCTGATCCAGCCGCGGCACCGAGGCCAGCAGCCCCAAGGTGTAGGGGTGACGCGGGTCGTGATAAATTTCCTTGGCCGTGCCCATTTCGACGATCTTGCCGGCATACATCACGTTGACCCGCTGAGCATAACGCGCGACGACACCCAGATTATGAGTGATGATAAGCTGCGCCACGCCGAGCTTTTCCGACAGGCCCTTCATCAATTCCAGGATCTGCGCCTGGATCGTGACGTCCAGCGCCGTCGTCGGTTCGTCGGCGATGATCAGTTTGGGATTGCAGGCCAGCGCCATCGCGATCATTACCCGTTGCCGCATGCCGCCGCTTAAATGATGGGGGAACTGGGTCAGGCGGCGGGTAGGATCCGAGATGCCGACTTGACGCAACAGCTCCAGCGCCCGCTCGTCCGCTTCCGCCTGGCTCTTATCCGTGTGGCGCAACAAAGTCTCGGTCAATTGCCGGCCAATGGTGAACACCGGGTTCAGCGAGGTCATCGGCTCCTGAAAAATCATGGCGATATCGCGGCCGCGCACATCGCGCATTTCCGCATCGCTCAATTTCAAAAGGTCACGGCCTTCAAATATCACCTGGCCCTTGACGATGCGGCCTGGTGGTTGGGGGATCAGCCGCAGCATCGACATGGCACCGACGGATTTGCCGCAACCGGACTCGCCGACAATGGCCACGGATTCACCGGCGCCAACTGAATAAGATATGCCGCCAACGGCATGCACCACACCGTCGGAGGTATCAAACTCCGTCGTCAAATCGGTGATTTCAAGTAGATTAGCCAGCGACCGTCCTCCTCAAAGCCCGACAACAAAATAGCGGGCCTGTCGCCCTGTTTCCGGATGCCTGATCCTGAAACTGATTTCGTTGCTGTTTGGTAGTTGCAAAAGTTAAGCGTGCCCCAGATCCGGCGCCAAATGACCCGGCGCCGACGGTTCTGCCCACGGCATCGTGCGATGTGAAGAGCGGGGCCTGCGGGCCCTTGTTTTCGAACTGCCGTATCACAAATGATCCCCCCGAGGGTAAAACCCGTGGCCGGGATCTTTTTGTCCCGAAAGCTACACGCCAGCGACATTTAATAGATCAATTGCGCCGGACACAACTGTTTATGGTTGTTGGCTGAGGCAATGTGCCTCACGGCCAGTGCGGCGGCAGGGGCTTGACCCCGGCGGCGAAGCGGGGCTTATCAGGGCCATGCGTACGCCCAGTCACTGGGCGCGACAAACGACACAATGACGAAACCGGCCCAAGAAGGAGTATCCGATGCTTGAACGTTACGCCGAAAAATTTCCCGCCTTTGAATACGACAGCCCGAGCGAGCGCGTTCTGCGCATCACTTTCAACAAGCCCGAGACCTATAACTCGCTCGATTCCGACGGCCATCGTCAACTGACCTACATCTGGCGCGACATTGACGAAGATCCGGATATCAGCTGCGTGATCCTGGCCGCCAAGGGCAAGGCGTTCTCCTCTGGCGGCGATTTCTCCATGATCCAGGGCAATATTGAGAATTGGAACGATACCGTCGGTGCCTGGAAAGAGGCCCGCGATCTGGTCTACAACATCATCAATTGTTCCAAGCCCATCATTTCAGCCGTCAATGGCGTCGCGGTTGGCGCCGGCCTGGTGGCGGCTTTGTTGTCCGATATTTCCATCATCGCCAAATCGGCCCGTGTTCTGGACGGCCACGTCCGCCTCGGCGTTGCCGCCGGTGACGTGGCCTGCATCAACTGGGTGATTCTGGCCGGCATGGCCAAGGCGAAATATCACCTGCTGACCAACGAGCCGGTGTTTGGTGAAGAGGCCGAGCGTATGGGCCTGTTCTCGCTCTGCACCGAGGACGATGCCTTGACCGCCAAATCGGAAGAGATCGCTGCGACCTTGGTCGCCGGTGCACCCAGCGCCATCCGCTGGACCAAGCTGGCCCTGAACAACTGGTACCGCATGGCCATGCCCACCTTCGAGAATTCCCTGGCCCTGGAAATGCTCGGCTTCAAAGGGCCGGAAGCCAAGGAAGGCCTGGCGGCGCATCTGGAAAAACGCCAGCCCAACTGGGACAAAAGCTCGCCGCTCTAGACCTTCTAGGCAGGCGATCAGACTTTAAGCTATCGCCGCGCGCGGCTTCCGATCGGTCAAGAAATTGGCTGTTCGGGATGCCGCGCGCGGTTTTATTTTGCCAACTCCAAAGTCAGCCATTCGCCCAGCCGACGGCGCCGGACCAGGTGCAGGCCCTGGCTCAAATAGGCGGCGCGCACCTGGGCATCCTGCTTGGCCAGCAAACCCGATAAGACAACCCGTCCGCCCGGCGCCAGATGGCGGGCGATGGCCGGGGCCAGGCGTTGCAGGGGCCGGGCCAGAATATTAGCCACGATCAGATCATAGGGCGCATTGTTGGATAGCGCCGGATGGGCAAAGCCGTCGGCCCGGACCGGGCGAACAAATCCATGCAGGTGATTGAGCCGGGCGTTGGCCTTGGCCACGGCGACGGCCCAGGGGTCGATGTCCGAGGCCACGATCTTGACTCGCCACAGGCGCGCCATGGCCAGGGCGAGGACACCGGCGCCGCAGCCCAGATCCAAGGGCCTGTCAAAGCGGCGTACCTTGGCCAGATGGTCCAGGGCCAGCAGGCAGCCATAAGTGGTTTCGTGCTTGCCGTTGCCAAAGGCCCGGCCGGCCTCGACCTCCAGGGCGATGGCGCCGCCCCGTGCCCGCTGCCGCGCAAGGCCGCGGTCATGGGCGCCATGGACGAAAAACCGGCCCGCCTCGACCGGGGGCAGGGCGCGCAGGGACTCGGTCACCCAATCCCGCTCGGGCAGTGGTTCCAGGCTCAATCCTGGGGCCGGCAGGTTCAGTTCGGCGGCGGCATGGGCCAGGCGGCTCTCCAACTCCGAGCCATCCACGGGACCTTGCAACAGCATTTCGATGGACCAATCACCGCCGCCGGAAATTTCAAAGCTGGAACAGGCCAAGGGTTCGGCGCATAGAGCTTCCTCGAAGGCCGGCACGTACAATCCCGGGACGACGATGCGGGCGCGCCAAACGCCGCCGCTGTTGCCGCCGCCATCGCGGCTGTTGTCGCCTCCACCAGCAATGCCGCTCATGCCGGGTCCACGAAACTGTCGATTACCTTTTTCGGCCCGGCCTTCTCGAATTCGATGGACAGCTTATTGCCCTCGATATCCTCGATTCTGCCATAGCCGAATTTCTGGTGGAACACGCGCTCGCCAATGGCATAGTCGGAACTGCCGGGCGCCGTGGTCACGACCTGCTCGGCCTGTCCCTCGATATAGCTTGGCGGTGGCGCGGCGGCGCGGGCGCGGCGCATCCGCGACACTGGCTGGCTGTCGCCGAAGGTGAAGGCACCCGGCGCGCTATAGGCGGCGTGGGTATCAAAGGTTTCCGCGCCACCACTGTAAAGCCCCGGCTCCGTCTCGACCTCCGTGTGCTCGGCGGGCAATTCCTCGATAAAGCGGCTGGGCATGGTGGTGCTCCAACGGCCATACATTTGCCGGTTTGCCGCGAAGCTGACGATGGCCCGCTGCCTCGCGCGCGTCAGGCCCACATAGGCCAGGCGGCGTTCCTCTTCCAGGGCGGCCATGCCGTTTTCATCCAGGGCACGCTGGTGGGGGAACAGGCCGTCCTCCCAGCCGGGCAGGAACACGGTATCGAATTCCAGGCCCTTGGCACCATGCAGGGTCAGAATGTTGACCGCGTCGTCGGCCTGGGCCAGCTCCGCATCCATCACCAGGCTGACATGCTCCAAGAAACCGCCCAGGTTGTCGAACGGTTCCAGGGCGACGATCAGTTCTTTCAGGTTCTCCAGCTTGCTGGGCGCCTTGACGTCCTTGCTGGCCTGCCACATGGCGGTATAGCCGCTTTCGTCCAGCACCATCTCCGCCAGTTCGCTGGGGGGCATGGTCTCGACCAGGCCGCGCCAGCGGTCGAAATCGTCCAGTAGCTTGGTCAGGCTGTTGCGGGCCCGGGTTTTCAGATCATCGCCATTGACCATGATGTGGGCGGCCCGGGTCATGCTTTCGCCCATGTCGCGCGCCGCCTGATGCAGCAGTTGCACCGTGGCGTTGCCCAAGGCCCGTTTTGGCGTGTTGATTATGCGTTCGAAGGCCAGGTCGTCATCCGGTTGCGCGATGACCCGCAAATAGGCCACGGCATCGCGGATTTCTGCCCGCTCATAGAATCGGGTGCCGCCGATCAGGCGATAGGGCAGGCCCAGGGTCAGAAACCGTTCCTCGAACTCGCGGGTCTGGAACGAGGCCCGGACCAGGATCGCCATCTCGTTCAAGGCCTGTTCCTTGCGCTGCAGATCCTCGACCTGCTCGCCCACCGTTCGGGCCTCTTCGGCGCCGTCCCATAGGCCGCGTACCTGAACTTTTTCGCCGTCGTTCTGTTCCGTCCACAGGGTCTTGCCCAGGCGGCCTTCGTTCTTGGCGATCAGGCCCGAGGCGGCGCCGAGGATATGCGGCGTGGAGCGGTAGTTGCATTCCAGGCGAACCACCTTGGCGCCGGGGAAGTCCTTTTCGAAGCGCAGGATGTTGCCGACCTCGGCTCCGCGCCAGGAGTAGATCGACTGATCATCGTCGCCCACACAGCAGATGTTGCGGTGGCCCTGGGCCAGCAGGCGCAGCAGCAGATATTGCGAGACGTTGGTGTCCTGATACTCATCGACCAGGATATAGCGGAATTGCTTTTGGTAGCTCTCCAGCACATCGCCATGAGCCGCGAAGATGGTCAGGCAGTGCAGCAACAGATCGCCGAAATCGCAGGCATTCAAGGTCCGCAGCCGCGCCTGATAGGCTTTGTACAGCGCCACGCCGCGGCCATTGGCAAAGCCCTCGCCCTCGCCGCCGGGTACTTTTTCGGGCACCAGGCCGCGGTCCTTCCAGCGGTCGATCATGGCCGCCAATTGGCGCGGGGTCCAGCGCTTGGGGTCCAGCTGTTCGGCCTCGATCAACTGTTTCAACAGGCGCAACTGGTCGTCTGTATCAAGAATGGTGAAATTGCTCTTCAGGCCCACCAGTTCGCCATGGCGGCGCAACAAACGCACACCGATGGCATGGAAGGTACCCAGCCATAAGCCTTCCACGGCCCGCCCGACCAGGGCGGCGGTGCGTTCCGCCATCTCGCGCGCCGCCTTGTTGGTAAAGGTCACGACGAGAAGCTGGCTGGGAAAGGCCAGGCGCTGGTGCAGGATATTGGCCAGACGCGTGGTCAAGACCCTGGTCTTGCCGGTGCCGGCACCGGCCAGGACCAGGACGGGGCCTTCCACGGCCTCCACCGCCGCGCGCTGTTCCGGGTTCAACTGGCTGATATAACCGGGTGTGGGCGGTGGAGCATCCGGCACCGAGGCGGCGCTGCCGGGCGGTGGCATTTGCTCTAAATCGAAAGGGTCTGACATGCGCAATTATATAACCCATTGCGGCCCAGGATGGCACCCGTTGGCATTTGGGCGGAGCAAAACATTGCGACCGTTGGCCGCTGAAGGATCATCGCGGGGCGTCAAAGCATTACAGGGCAACAAGAAATTCTTCGAATCATCAGCTTAACAATTAAGTCACCAAAAAATTCTTTGCGTCCCGCGACAAGCTATCGCATATTGCCGGCCAATCAATACAAGGCGCTGCAAAAGTGCTGCCGTGACGAACAGGTGCGAGGAAGTAGTAAATGATTTGGCCGTTGCCTTCGGCCCTTGAGGCTTTTGTTGGGCACCTTTTGGTGTCGCCACTTTATGAATCCATAACATGAATCAAGTTTCAGCCAGCGCTTCGGAGGCGTCCTCCTCCGCACAGCCGTTATTGCAGGTAAGCGATGTCGCCGTACATTTTGGCGGCATTGTTGCATTGGACGGCGTCAGTTTCGATGTTCAGCAAGGGGCCATTCTCGGCCTGATCGGTCCCAATGGGGCCGGCAAAACCACCTTGTTCAACTGTCTTAGCCGCCTTTACATCCCCAATTCCGGCGATATCCGTTTCGCGGGACAGACCATTCTGGAAACCGCGCCGCACAAGATCGCCGATCTCGGCATTGGCCGCACATTCCAGAATCTGGCCCTGTTTGGCACCATGTCCGTATTGGACAATGTCATGGTCGGTGGCCATTCGCGCAGCAGCAGCGATTTTATCTCCAACGCCTTGCGCCTGCCCTGGGTGAACGCGGAGGAGCAAGGCCTGGAAGAGGCATCGTGGGAGCTGATCGAATACATGGATTTGCTCGACGACGCCTATACGCCGGTCGCCGATCTGCCGTTTGGTACCCAAAAACGTGTGGAGATGGCCCGTGCCCTGGCCAGCAGGCCCAAGTTGCTGCTGTTGGATGAGCCCGCGGGCGGCCTGAATCATGACGAGGTCGAGGAGCTCGGTGGCCTGATCAAGCAGATCAGGGACGAGCGCAACATCACGGTGCTGTTGGTGGAACATCACATGAGTTTGGTGATGGCGGTTTCCGATCATGTGGTGGCGATTGATTTCGGCCGCAAGATCGGCGAAGGCACCCCCAGCGAAGTGCAGCAAAACCCCGAGGTTATTCGGGCCTACTTGGGGACCAGCGACTGATGGCAATGTTAGAAGTAAGAGGCTTGGAAGCTTTCTACGGTCATACCCAGGCCCTGCATGGTCTGGATTTCGATCTTGATGAAGGCGGTATCACCACTATTTTGGGCGCCAACGGCGCGGGTAAGACGACCACGCTGCGTTCCATTTGCGGCATGGTGAGCAACAATGGCTCGATCACCTTCGATGGCGAGGGCCTGGTCGGCCAGGCGACGGAAAACATCGTTCGCAAGGGTATCGCTCATGTGCCGGAAGGCCGCGGCACTTTCGTCCGCGTCACGACCGAGGAAAATCTGCGTCTCGGCGCCTTTACCGTTAGGGACAATAAGAAAATCGCCGATGGGATGGAGCGGGTTTATACCTATTTCCCCAGGCTGAAGGAGCGGCGCAATCAACAGGCCGGCACGCTTTCGGGCGGTGAGCAGCAAATGCTCGCCGTGGGCCGGGCCATGATGCTGCAGCCGCGCCTGATGCTGCTTGACGAGCCGTCGTTCGGCTTGGCGCCGTTGATCGTCAAGGAATTGTTCGAAATCCTGCGGACCATCAATCAGGACGAGGGGGTTTCGATGCTGTTGGTGGAACAGAACGCCACCCTGGCCCTTGGTTTGGCTGATCATGCTTATCTGCTCGAGACCGGCCGGGTGGTGATGTCCGGGACATCCGATGACATCGCCTCGGATGAAAACGTGCGTAAATCTTATCTCGGTTATTAGGAGACCTACCCGGATATGGACCAGTTTCTGCAACAAACTCTGAGCGGTCTCGCGAACGGCGCCATTTATGCGTCCTTGGCGCTGGCCGTTGTGATGATTTATCAGGCCATCGACCATTTTAATTTCGCCCAGGGCGAAATGGCGATGTTCTCAACCTTTATTGCTTGGCAGTTGATCGCCTGGGGCGCGCCCTACTGGGTCGCATTCGTGGTCTGCCTGGCGATTTCCTTTATTGGCGGCATGGCGATTGAGCGGATAATTTTTGCGCCGATCCATGACGCACCAGCGTTAAGCCATGTCGTGGTCTTCATAGCCTTGACCTTGATTTTCAATGCCATGGCCGGCTTCATTTGGGAGTTCACGATCAAGGAATTCCCCAGCCCGTTCCCCTCGGAGCTGCCTTTCGCGACAAAACTTATAGGACCGCATGAATTGGGAATTGTCGGCATTACCCTAATTATGCTGGGCCTGATCTATGTCTTCTTCCGTTTCACGCCGATCGGCCTTGCCATGCGGGCGGCCGCGGCATCGCCCGATTCAGCGCGGCTTGTCGGTATTTCCGTCAAGAAGATGCTGGGCCTCGGCTGGGGTCTGGCGGCGGCCATCGGTGCGGTCGCCGGCATGATGATCGCGCCCGTCGTGTTCCTGGAGCCGAACATGATGCTGGGCATTCTTCTGTATGGTTTCGCCGGCGCCGTTGTTGGTGGCCTTACCTCTCCCGGCGGCGCCGTCGTCGGCGGTTTCCTGATGGGTGTGCTGGAGAATTTGGCTGGTACTTACGTGATCGGCAGTGAGTTGAAGTTGACCTTCGCGTTGGTGGTTATTGTCACAGTGTTGTTATTTAGACCGGCTGGCCTTTTTGGCCGGGTCGTAGTGCAGAGGGTCTGAGCCATGGCTTTAAGCGAAGCAACGTCCGTGGCCATGCGCGCCAATCCGGCCAAGACCGCTGTCCTGTTCGGTATCAAATTACCGATGTGGAAACTATACCTGACGGTCATCGGGATCGCCGTCGCCTTGGTGGTGCCGTTCATCGTGGAGGGGTTCACGGTCTTCCAGTTGACCCAGGCACTTGTCTACGCCATTGCCGTATTGGGTTTGAACCTGCTGACAGGCTTCAATGGCCAGTTCTCGCTCGGCCATAGCGCCTTCTATGCCCTGGGGGCCTATACCGCCGCCATCATGGTGGAGCGTTACGAGGTTGCCTTCTATTGGACGATCCTGCCGGCGGGTATCATCTGCTTCATCGGCGGCTTTCTGTTCGGTCTGCCGGCCTTGCGGTTGGAAGGTTTATTCCTGGCGCTGGCCACCTTCGCCCTGGCCGTGGCAACGCCGCAACTGCTGCGCTACGAACATTTCGAAGGTTTTACCGGCGGTGTCCAGGGCATTGATTTGTTTAAGCCGGACTCGCCGATCGAGTTTCTTGGCGGTGACCAATGGCTCTATTTTGTCGTGCTTCTATGCGCTGCGTTGCTGGTTGTCGGGGCATGGAATTTGACCCGCGGCCGGACGGGCCGGGCGATGATGGCCATTCGGGACAACCCCCTGGCCGCCAGAACAATGGGTATCAATACCTCGTTGTACAAATCCGTGACCTTTGGCGTCAGCGGCTTCTACACTGGTATCGCCGGTGCCTTGGGCGCCGCCGTGGCGGAGTTCGTCGCACCGGATAGCTTCACCTTCTTCCTCTCCGTCTGGTTGCTCGTCGGCATGGTCATCGGCGGTCTGGGTTCGATACCGGCCGCGATTGTTGGCGGGCTGTTCATCCTCTATGTACCGAATATCTCGGAAGCCTTGATCGGCCAGGTCTTTGGTGACGATCCCAGCGCGAAGGCCTTGATTGGCGTCGCCTTTGGCTGTTTCTTGATTTTCGCGGTTTATGTTATGCCTAATGGACTGGCCGGCTTTGTCCGTTGGTTCGTTGCGCGCTATTCCCGTCCTGGCGTTTAGGGTGTGAATAGTATTCGTACACCCGCGTTCGTTTTAGGGTAAGAATCGCAAATGTTTAAAATAGGGAGCAAAAAATGAAAAACTTACATGTTGCAATAGCCGCTGCGGCGGCGACCATGTGGGCGGGGGCCGCCATTGCGGGCAACGCACCTGGCGTTACCGATACGGAAATCAAGATTGGTAATACCAACCCGTATTCCGGGCCAGCCTCATCTTATGGCACCATCGGCAAATCCATCGGCGCCTGCTGGAACTGGGTCAACGATACGGGCGGCATCAACGGCCGCAAGATCAAATGGATCAGTCTTGATGACGGCTATTCGCCGCCCAAGACCAAGGAGCAGATCCGCAAGCTGGTCGAGCGCGAGAAAGTCGCCTTTACCTTCCAGACTCTGGGCACGCCGACCAATTCCGCCGTGCACCGTTACATGAACAAGAAGAAAGTGCCGCATCTGTTCGTGGCCACCGGCGCCACGAAATGGGGCCAGCCGAAAAAATTCCCATGGACCATGGGTTGGCAGCCTAACTATCAGACCGTTGGCGCGATCTTCGGCAACTACATCCTGCAGAATTACCCGCAGGGCAAGGTTGCGGTGATGTATCAGAACGATGACTATGGCAAGGATTATGTCATCGGCATGAAGCGTGCCATGGGTGCCAAGTACGACGCCCAGGTCGTCAAGCAGGAAACTTATGAAGTTACCGATCCGACCATTGATAGCCAAATCGTTGCCCTTGCTGGTTCCGGCGCGGATGTTTTCGTCAACATCTCGATCCCGAAATTCGCGGCTCAGGCCATCAAGAAGATGCATGCCATCGGTTGGAAGCCGGCCCATATCCTGAACGACGTGGCGGCCTCCATCAACTCCACCTACAAGCCGGCCGGTCTGGATAAGGCCAAGGGCATCATCTCGGTGGATTTCTACAAGGATCCCAACGATCCCGAATGGAAAGACGATCCCGAGACCAAGGCCTGGCGTGCCTGGATGGATAAATATTATCCTGGTGGCGACAAGAGCAACAAGTTCAACGCCTATGGCTATGCCGTTTGCCACACCATGATCGCGGTGTTGAAGAATGCCGGCAACGATCTGAGCCGGGAAAACATCATGAAGCAGGCCGCCAGCCTGAAGGAAGTACACCTTCCCATGTTGCTGCCTGGCATGTATGCCGACACCTCTCCGACGGATTTTTATCCGCTGGAGCAGATGCAGATGACCCGTTTCGACGGTGAACGTTCGGTTCGTTTTGGTCCGCTGATCAGCGCCGAAACCGAATAACGCCAGAAACGTATCTATACGAATTTGGGCCGCCGGATGTTCCGGCGGCCCTTTTCTTTTTTCCATTGATGCGTTAGGCATCGCCACTCAATTGACAAAAGATCGAGTTAAGATGCAGACGACACGACTAGAGGGCTATGTCTACCTCTGTGCCTTTGCCCTGTGCATTCCGGCGGCCAACTGGATGCTGGGCCATGTGGGTACGGTTTGCCCGCCGAACGGCCCTTGTTTGATCCCCGTGGCGCCGGGCATCATGGCGCCAAGCGGCGTGCTGATGATAGGCCTGGCCCTGGTGCTACGCGATCTGGTACAGCGCCGCCTGGGCGCCCGTTGGGCCGTTGGGGCGATCTTGGCGGGGGCTGGACTGTCCGCTCTGCTGGCGCCGCCGGCCCTGGTTCTGGCCTCGGGCGTGGCTTTTTTGCTGTCGGAGCTGGCTGACTTCGCGGTTTATACACCCCTGCAGCGCCGCCGCCTGGTCCTCGCCGTGGTGGCTTCGGGCATGGTTGGCCTGGTCATTGACAGTGTGTTGTTTTTGCAGCTTGCCTTTGGCAGCCTGGATTATCTCTCCGGTCAGATTATCGGCAAGTCCTGGATTATCCTGCTGTCGATACCGGTGATCTGGTGGCTGCGCACCTGGGATGAGCGGCGCGGTGTGCAGGCAGCGTAGTGCCGCCGCCTGTCAATTCGATGGCCTGCCGCGAATGTAGGCTCGAATTCCTCTAAAACGCCCTCTTTTTTGCCATATTCGATGTTCAGAAAAACAACCGAAGGTATTGACTCGTCACCATTTTTTGTGGTTTCATCGGCGATTATGTAACTTCGGCGAAGACTCCGAAGCGAGTGCTTGTGGTTAAGTGCCGGATTTGTCTCCGGCTTGAATTGGTGGACGCGTTTTGACGACTGTTGGCGCAGCATCGACGTACGCACGCATGGCCTATGGGCCGGGCGATGTGTTGCCTGTGCGCGCGGCCCAACCGGTCAATGATCGGGAGATGGCCCGGCAGTCGGGCACCCAATTTGCCGCCAAGGGACAGGAAGAGCAAAAGCAGACCCGGTCGCAAGTGCCGGTCCTCCGTGCTGTTCCGGTCAGTGTTGTCGAGCAGCCCACCGTTGAACGGCACGCGGTCGAGCCAAGGTCCCAGCGGCCACAACCTTTCGTTCCCTTCCTGGCGCAACAGATCGCACAGGAAGGCCTGCCGGACAATGCCTCGGACGGGACACCAAGCCGGGCCATGCGTGACAAGGCCGAGGCGGTGACGGACGCCTATCTATTGGCCAGCGATGATTCGGCAAAAATTCTCGGGCCCGTGCGGCCTCGGGAACTGGTCATCTAGAAACTTTTCCATCGAATAGGCTGGGCTGTGTTGAACGTAGTGGATATGGCTGCGGGCCATGCTATATGATCCGGCCATGAACCAATTCACCTGCATGATTGATCTTCTTGCCGTCGGCGCGGATGACGCCACGGCAATCGGGGCGCCCGGCCGGGCGCCGATGAGTTTTGCGGCCCTGCGTGCGCTGTCCGCGGACGTGGTGGCCAGCCTGAACGGAAACGGCATTGGCCGTGGCGACCGGGTGGCGATTGTCCTGCCCAATGGTCCTGAGATGGCCGCTGCGTTTATCGCGGTGGGGGCCGGGGCGGTGACCGCGCCGTTGAACCCGGCCTACCGGGAAGACGAATTCGACTTTTATCTTGATGACCTCCAGGCCCGGGCCCTGATTGTCCAGAAGGGCGTGGAGACACCGGCGCGGGCGGTTGCTGAACGCCGTGGCATTGATGTGTTGGAACTGGTGGCAGATCCGGACGGCGCCGCGGGCGCCTTTAAACTGACCGGAAGCGGGGAAGTCGTGGAACCTGCCAAATCGGGTGGTTTTGCCGATAGTGCCGACGCGGCCTTGATCCTGCACACCTCGGGTACCACGTCGCGGCCAAAAATGGTGCCGTTGAGCCAGGGCAATATCTGCGCCTCGGCCCGCCATATTGGCGCCTCGCTGTCGCTCAGCGCCGATGACCGATGCCTTAACATCATGCCGTTGTTCCATATCCACGGTCTGATCGCGGCAGTGCTGTCGTCCCTGGCTGCGGGTGCCGGGGTCTATTGCACGCCGGGCTTCAATGCACTGCGCTTTTTCCAATGGATGGATGAGGTCGAGCCGACCTGGTACACGGCGGTGCCGACCATGCATCAGGCAATTCTGTCCCGGGCGCCCCGCAATGCGGATAGCTTGCAGGCTTCGCGGTTGCGGTTGATCCGATCTTCTTCGGCATCCTTGCCGCCGCAGGTCATGGCGTCCCTGGAAGAGACGTTCGATTGCCCGGTGATCGAGGCCTATGGCATGACCGAGGCAGCCCATCAAATGGCCTCGAACCCGCTGCCCCCCGCCGAACGCCGGGCTGGTTGCGTGGGCCTGGCCGCGGGGCCTGAAATCGGCATCATGTCCGAGGAGGATGGCGAACTGCTGCCCGCCGGCGCGGTCGGGGAAATTGTTATACGCGGGCCCAACGTGACCGATGGCTATATCGAGAACCCGGCGGCCAACGCCACCGCCTTTACGGATGGCTGGTTCCGTACCGGCGATCAGGGCACTTTGGACGAGAAGGGTTACCTCACCCTGACGGGCCGTCTAAAGGAAATCATCAATCGTGGCGGCGAAAAAATCAGCCCGCGCGAAGTTGACGAAGTGCTTCTTGATCACCCAAGTGTCGGACAGGTGGTCACCTTTGCGGTGCCCCATGACCGTCTGGGCGAGGATGTGGGCGCCGCCGTGGTGCTGTCCGAGGGCGCGGAGGCCACGGAGGCGGAATTGCGTGAATTTGTCGGCAAGCGCCTGGCGGATTTCAAGGTACCGCGCAAAGTGCTGTTTCTGGAAGAAATTCCAAAAGGCGCGACGGGCAAGCTGCAGCGGATCGGATTGGCCGAAAAGCTGGGCCTCGCTTAGCCGGTTTTCAACAAGCTTTAATGCACCACTTGGCCGTCGTCGCCGCTCAAACGGTGGATTTCCTCGGCCACGCCATACCAGGCATATTGATTAGCTACGTACAACGCCTGTTCAAAGCCTAGACTTTCGATCAGGTTTTGCGCCAAGCCTTGGTAATGTTCAAGTGAACCAGTCATCAATATACTCCCCGCAAATGGTGGCAACTGTGGTTAATATAGCGCCGCTGGATTAAGAAAATCTGAGCGCTGATGGTTAATGAATGGAGGCCGAAACGTGCTGTATATATCTTCCTGGCGTACCATGGAGGACCGCGCCGTCGAGCTGGGCGCGACACATATTCTGTCCCTGCTGGGCATCGAAGGGGTGCCCGATACGCCCGATGGCATCGACCCGGCGCAGCATCTCCATATCGAGGTCGATGATGTGCCGGCCTCATTCGCCGGCGATATTGCCCCAACCATCGAACACGTGACCGAGCTGTTGGATTTCTCCACCGCTTGGAACCGGCAAGGCCCCATGATCGTGCATTGTTATGCCGGCGTCAGCCGCTCCACCGCCGCTGCCCTGACCATACTTTGTCAATATAATCCGGGACGCGAGATGGAAGCGGCCCAGGCCCTGCGCCGTGCCGCGCCACATGCCAAGCCGAACCGCCGCATCATCGCCATCGCCGACCATCTGCTGAAATCGGACCATCGCCTGGTCGAGGCGGTCGACGCCATTGGCCAGGGATCGTACGAGGGCGGCGGCACGCCGTTGGTCGAATTGCCGCTGACGCTGTAGGGGACGGTTTATGAAAGCCATTGTTTGCCGCGAACTGGGGGCGCCGTCGGTGCTGCGCCTGGAAGAGTTGCCGGAACCCGAAATGGGGCCGGGCCAGGCGCGGGTGAAAATCAACGCCGCCGGCCTTAACTTTCCCGATATCCTGACCGTTGAAGGCGTCTATCAGCACAAACCGTCCTTGCCCTTTATCGCCGGTTTCGAAACCGCGGGCGAGGTGATCGAGGTTGCCCCGGATGTAAGCAATGTGGCACCCGGTGACCGGGTGATGATGTCTATCCGCCCCGGTGGTTTTGCCGAACAGGCGGTGACGGATGCCAGCCTGCTTATCCCAACGCCGGAACCCTTCGATGATATTACCGCCGCCGCCTTCAGGGTGACATATTTCACTGCCTATCACTGTCTGTTTCAGCGCGGTGGCCTGCGTCCAGGTGAATGGGTGTTGGTGAACGGCGCCACGGGCGGTGTCGGTCTGGCGGCGGTGGAACTGGCCAAGCTGCACGGCGCCAAGATCATCGGCACGGGTGGCGATGACGGCAAGTTGGAGGTGGTGCGCGAATATGGCGCCGACCATGTGATCAATTACCAAAAGGGTGAATTTCGAAAAGAGGTTAAGGAGATCACCGGCGGCAAGGGCGTCAACCTCGTCTATGATCCGGTCGGTGGCGATGTCTTTGATCAGTCCCTGCGCTGCATGGCCTGGCACGGGCGCTTGGTCTCGCTTGGCTTTACCTCCGGACGGATCCCCGAGCTGCCGCTGAATTACGCTCTGATCAAGGGCCTGACCATCATGGGCTGCCGGGCGGGCGAGGCCCGGCGCAATGATCCCGAGGCCGGCGAACGGGAATTGACGGAAATTCTGGCTCTGGCCAACGCAGGCAAATTACATCCGTATGTCTCCCACACCCTGCCATTTGAAAAGGCGGTGGAAGGCATGCATCTGTTGATGGACCGCAAAGTGATCGGAAAGTTGGTCCTGACAATGAATTAGCGTGGTTCCCATGGCCTCTGGGACCATGCTATGTGAGGTTAGGTCCAACCGGTAGACTGAACATATGCGCATTCTGTACCATTTCTGGCTGTCACCGTTTTCCCGCAAGGTGCGTATCGCCTTGTTCGAGAAAGGCATGGATGTAGAGCTGGTGGTGGAGAAATACTGGAACCGCCGGCCGGAGTTCCTGGCACTGAATCCCGCCGGGCAGGTGCCCGTGTTAAGCGAGCCTGACGGCACCATCCTGGCCGACAGCCAGGCCATCGTCGAATATCTGGAAGATTGCCAGCCCGAACCCAATCTGCTGGGGAACGAGCCCCTGGACCGGGCCGAATGCCGCCGCCTGATCGCCTGGTTCGACGGTAAGTTCCATGACGAGGTCACGGATTTCCTATTGCGCGAAAAGTTGCTCAAACGCTTCATGGGCATGGGGGAGCCGCGCTCCGACCTGATCCGGGCGGGACGGCAGAATATCGGCTATCACCTGGACTACATCAGCTATCTGGTGGAGCGGCGAAACTATATTGGCGGCGAGACATTTTCCCTGGCCGACATCACCGCCGCGGCGCACCTTTCGTGTCTGGATTACTTGGGCGATGTGCCATGGGAACAATATCCCGCCGCCAAGGAATGGTATGCGCGGGTGAAATCACGCCCCTCTTTCCGCGCCATCCTGGCCGATCATATGCCCGGCCTGCCGCCGCCCCGGCACTATGCCGACCTCGACTTCTAAGCCCGCCGCCGCGCCATTGCCGCTGGCGGCGAAATTGCGCCGTGAAGCCCTGAGCCTGGGTTTCGATGTCATGGGTATCACCGCCGCCGATGTCCCGTCCGGTCCAGGGGATCGCCTGGGAGAATTCCTGGATCTGGACCGTCATGGGGATATGGGCTGGCTGGTGGAAAAGGCGGCCCGCCGGCGCCACCCCAATGCCCTTTGGCCCGAAGCCCGATCCATCATCATGCTGGGCCTGAACTATGGCCCGGAAGAAGACCCCATGGGCCGTTTGTCACAGGTGGGGCAGGGCAATGTTTCGGTCTATGCGGCGCGCAAGGATTATCACGTGGTGGTGAAAAAGCGCCTGAAGGCCCTGGCCCGGTGGTTGTTGGCCGAAGCGGGGGGTGAACTGAAGGTCTTTGTCGATACCGCCCCGGTGATGGAAAAGCCCTTGGCCCAGGCCGCCGGACTGGGTTGGCAGGGCAAGCATAGCAATCTGGTCAGCCGGGAGCTGGGTTCGTGGCTGTTTCTGGGTAGTATCTTCACCACCTTGTCCCTGACCCCGGATGCGCCGTCTGCGGACCATTGCGGGGCCTGCCGGCGCTGTCTGGATATTTGTCCAACGGACGCTTTCCCCGCGCCGTATCAATTGGATGCCCGGCGCTGCCTGTCATATTTGAGCATCGAACATCAGGGCCATATCGCGGTGGAGTTCCGCAAGGCCATGGGCAACCGCATTTTTGGTTGCGACGATTGCCTGGCGGTCTGTCCGTGGAACAAATTCGCCGTTGCCGCCGCCGATGCCGTGATGGCGCCCCGTGCGGGCTTGAGCATGGTGGACCTGGCTGATCTGCTGCGCCTGGATGATGCCGCCTTTCGCGACCTCTATGCAGGAACGCCGGTCAAGCGTCTGGGCCGTGACCGATTTTTGCGCAATGTTCTGATCGCCGCCGGTAACAGCGGCAATGGACAGTTATCTGAACTGATAGAGCCGTTGCTGGGCGATTCCTCGCCCCTGGTCCGTGCCATGGCGGTCTGGGCCCTATTGCAACTGCGCGGCGCCGACAGGCTGGCCGAAATTGCGCCAGATCATCTGAGCGGGGAAGCAGATGCCATGGTTCGGGCTGAATGGACCCAAGCTATTTCCGGCTAAGTTCCATTTGCTGCAAGCGGGCTTGTGCCGCATCGCCCGCGGGCGTGCCCCGGTGTTCCCGGGCGGCGTATAGCCAATCCGCCCGCGCCCCGTCCCTGTCACCGGCCGCAAGCAGCAGAATGCCCCGTTCCAGGCGGGCCGATGGGTTGCCGGGATTAAGCGCCAGGGCTTGATTGATCGCCGCCAGCGCCTCGTCCCCGCGGCCCAGATGGCGCAGGGCGCTGGCGCGAAAGGCGATGGCATCATCGTCGTTCGGGTCCAGGGCCAGGGCGCGGTCCAGATCCAGCAGTGCTTCGCCATGGTCGCCCTGTTCGGCCAAAATGCGGCCCCGGTCGACAAGGTAGGCGGCCTTGTCGGGGTCATATTGCAAGGCCAGTTCAATTGCTTGTCGGGCCAACGCTGCCCGCCCGCCCAACAGCCAGACATTCGCCGCCTGGGCCAGAACGTCCCCGGGGCTGGGAAAATGATCGGCGGGCAGGCCGGCGGCCAGGGCCTCCAACCGCTGCGCGGCCCGGTCATATTCCTTGGCCTCAAGCAAGGCCATTGCCGCGCAATGGCGGGCCGGCGCGCCGCCGTCCAGGCCGGCCCAGGTTTCCGCTGTCTCGAAGGCCTGCCAGGGTTCGCGGTAGGTCAGGGCGATGCAGGCCCGGTATTGTTTTTCGTGATCAATGCCACCAGATACGGTTTCGGCACCAGTTTTCGCGCCAGTATTCGCACTGGTTTCCGTCGCCATCGCCGGGCCCGGCGACAGTGTTAGCGCGAAAGCAAAAAGACCGCATTGTATAAGGCTACGCATGGCCCTACCTTCCATGCTTGCAGGCGCATCGGCAAGAGCGGGGATGAGGGAATAGTGGAAAAATTGTTTGTTTTCGGTCTGGGTTACAGCGCCCAGGTTCTGGCCCATCGGCTACTGGATCAAGGTTGGCAGGTGGCGGGAACCAGCCGGGATGGCGCGGACAGAAACATCCCCTTTGACCGCCAGCATCCATTGGCGGATCCGGTTGGACAAATGGCCGGAACCACCCATTTGTTGATTTCCATACCACCCGATCAGGCGGGCGATCCGGTGCTGGCCTGTCATGGCGAAGCGATCGCCAAACTGCCGGATCTGCGCTGGATTGGATATCTCTCCACCACCGGGGTCTACGGCGACCATGGCGGTGGCTGGGTCGACGAGGGCACGCCGACGGCGCCCATCAACGAACGCAGCCGGTGGCGCGCGGATGCCGAGCAGGCCTGGCTGGACTGGGGCCGCCGCCATGATCTGGGCGTGCAGGTGTTCAGGCTGGCCGGCATCTATGGGCCAGGACGCAGCGCCCTGGACAACCTGCGCCAGGGCAAGGCCCGGCGCATCGTCAAGCCGGGGCATGTGTTCTCCCGCATTCACGTGGAAGACCTGGCCGCGGTGTTGCAGGCCTCCTTCGCGCGACCGAATGCCGGCGCTATTTATAACGTCTGTGATGACGAGGCCGCGCCACCCCAGGACGTCATCGCCCATGGCGCCGAACTGCTGGGCCAGGCCGCACCGCCCGAGATCGCCTTTGCCGAGGCCGATTTGAGCCCCATGGCGGCCAGCTTTTATGCCGACAACAAACGCGTCCGCAACGACCGCATCAAGACCGAATTGGAGGTGGTTCTGAAATACCCGAATTACCGCCTGGGTCTGGCGGCATTGCTGGAGAACAGGCCGTGATTGCCAGGTTCTTCACCTGGCTGGAGCGCGCGACGGACCCGTTGCCGCCCGCGCAACCGGAAATGCCGCCGGCTTCCCTGATCCCGTTTATTCTGCATTACGCCCGGCCTTTCTGGCCGCTGTTGCTGGCCTCTGGCCTGTTCTCCACCGTGATTGCACTGCTGGAGGTGATGTTGTTCGCCTTTCTGGGCCGTCTGGTAGATTGGCTGGCGACGGCGGAAAGGGCGACGTTCTGGGCCGATCACAGCGGCCAGTTGATCTTCATGGCCGTCGTGGTGCTGGTGGTGTTGCCGGTTTTGAAATTCGTCTACGGTTCGATCTCCCATCAGGGTCTGCTGGGCAATTTCGCCATGCGCACCCGTTGGCAGGCGCACCGCTATCTGCTGCGCCAGAGCATGGAATTCTATCAGGACGATTTCGCCGGGCGGGTCGCGGCCAAGATGATGCAGACCGCTCTGGCGGTGCGCGATATCGTCATGAAGCTGACGGAAGTGTTGCTTTATGTAGTGGTCTATTTCGGCGCCGCCGTGGTGTTGTTCGCCAGCAGCGATCTGCGCCTGACCGCGCCCATGCTGTTATGGCTGGCCGGATATCTGATTGCCATGCGCTATTTCGTGCCCCGACTGCGCGACTGGTCCATGGCCCAGGCCGAGGCGCGCTCGGTCGTCACCGGCCGGGTGGTGGACAGCTATACCAACATCGGCACGGTCAAGATGTTCGCCCATGCGGCCTATGAAGACAGCTATGCCCGCGAAGGCATGGAGGCGTTTCTGGAGCCGGTCTATGGCCAGATGCGCCTGTCGACCATGCTGAATATCGCCCTGAACACCTTGAATGCCGGCCTGATTTTCGCCATCGCGGGCATGGCGGTGTGGCTCTGGTATATCGACGCGACCTCTGCCGGCGCCATCGCACTGGCCGTGGGTCTAGTGCTGCGTTTGCAGGGCATGTCGCAATGGATCATGTGGGAAGTTTCCAACGTCTTTGAAAATGTCGGCGTTGTGCTGGATGGCGTGGAGACCATCGCCCGGGAACGGGCGATTGAGGACGTGCCCAATGCGGCGACCCTGGCGGTGCAAGCGGGCGGTATCCGCTATGACCATATTTCCTTTAACTACGGCAAGGACAGGGAGGACGTGGAGCAAGGCGTCCTTAGTGGCCTGGATCTGGATATCAAACCGGGCGAGAAGGTAGGCATTGTCGGACGCTCCGGTGCCGGCAAATCCACCTTGGTTTCGCTATTGCTGCGTTTCTATGATCTGCAGGACGGCCGTATTCTGATCGATGGCCAGGATATTGCCGGCGTCGCCCAGGACAGCCTGCGGGCGCAAATTGCCATGGTCACCCAGGATACCTCGCTGCTGCACCGCTCGGTTCTGGACAATATCAGCTATTCCAAACCTGGCGCCACCGAGGCGCAGGTGATTGACGCCGCCAAGGCAGCTCATGCTGATGATTTCATCCATGATCTGGAGGACGGCAAGGGCCGGCGCGGCTATCAGGCGCATGTGGGTGAGCGCGGCGTGAAGCTGTCGGGCGGGCAGCGTCAACGTATCGCCATTGCCAGGGTGTTGTTGAAGGACGCGCCGATCCTGATCCTGGACGAGGCCACATCGGCCCTGGATTCGGAAGTTGAAGCAGCGATCCAGGAAAGTTTTCAGGCCTTGATGGCCGGCAAGACGGTGATCGCCATCGCGCACCGTTTGTCCACTATTGCCGCCATGGACCGCCTGATCGTCATGGACCAGGGCCGCATTGTCGAGGAAGGCAACCACGAAACCCTGCTGCGGCGCGGCGGGTTGTATTCGGAGCTATGGTCCCGCCAATCGGGCGGTTTCCTGGCCAAGGATGCGGCGGAGTAGCAGCGGTCAGCACAAACTCTCGAGCCCGGCAAAGGCGTCGGATCAGCTGTTGTTGTCCAACGCGCGGCGTACCGCGAATGCAAGTTCGTTGCCGTTGTAAGGTTTGCTCAACAGACTGCTCGTAAGACGACTTAGATAATCGTTCTCGGCGTTGTTATTTTCCTCATGCTTCCTTGAAAAACCGCTGGTCAGCAAGATATTGAGTGAGGGATGGTTTAGATGTGCCGATAAGGCGACATTGTAGCCGTTTAGTTCGCCAGGCATGATGACGTCGCAAAACAGCAGGTCGACACCCTCGTGATTATCAAGAACGTGCAGCGCCTGTTGGCCATTAACGGCCGTCAGTGTTTTGTAGCCGAGGCGTTCCAGATTTGTGACCGCGACATGTAGCAAGGCTTCCTCATCATCGACGATCAGGATGGTTTCGTTGCCAACGGGCGGGTCGACTTTCTGTGCCGGCGCTGTTTCGACAGGCACCGAATCTTCGGCGGCACGAGGCAAAAATATGCGGATAGTCGTGCCGGCGCCGGGCTTGGAATAGATTTTGATATGGCCGTTGGAGCGTTCAACGAAGCCATAGACCATGCTCAGGCCAAGTCCGCTCCCTTCGCCGAATTGTTTTGTCGTAAAAAATGGGTCAAAAGCTTTCTCTCTGATCTCATCAACCATCCCAATTCCCGAGTCGCTGACCGAGATCATCACGAAATCGCCAACAGCGGCATCTGGATTGTTTTGAACGTAATCGTCATCGAGGACCTTGTTGGCGGTCTCGATGATAAGGCTGCCGCCGTCCGGCATGGCGTCGCCGGCATTCAGGGAAAGATTGAATATGGCATCTTCAAGATCCCCGGAATTGATCTCGACCGGCCATAAATTATCGGCAAGATATGTTGTTACCGTGATTGAAGGTGTCAGCGACCTCGCGGTCAATTCCCGCATTCGTGTGATGGCGTCATTGATGTTGATCACGCTTGTATCGCTGGACTCTTGACGCGTGAAGTCAAGCAGCTTCCTGGTAATTTCAGCCGCACGTTTGGCACCCCGATGCGCCGCTTGCACATACGCCAAGGCACGGGAGCCGCCTTTCGATCGCCGCTCCAGAAGCTCTAGATTGCCTATGATGATACCGAGGATATTGTTGAAATCATGGGCGATGCCGCCTGTCAGTTGGCCGACCGCATCCATTTTTTGGGAACGCAAGACCTGTTCTTCCAGACGCTTGCGTTCATTGATTTCATCTTTTAGGTCCGATGTCCGCGCCTCGACCTTGGCCTCAAGTTCCGCATGTGCGATGCGCAACGCGTTTTCCGCCAGTTTGCGTTCATTGGCCAAGGCGCCGACGATCATCGTGGTAAGCGCCGTTACCGTGATGAATAGCTGTAACAACAAAAGCGACAGGTTGGGCGTATCGAACTGGAACGGACCTTGTCCCCGCATGGTTTGCCAGACGGCGATGCCCGACAGCAATAGAATTCCACCTGTTACGGCGCGTGCATCGAAGCGTAGGGCCAGCCAGAGCAGAAATGGCCAGGCAAGAAATTCCAACGGATAACGGCTTGCCTCTCCACTAAAAGTTAGGCCAAACCCGATCAGTCCGGATAGGGCGAGAAACAAGAACACCACGACCAGGGTCAGCTTGTCGCTGCCGTTCGCCGGGGGGATCGCTGGAGAGGGTTTTATCGTATGCCACGCCATCAGAACCGGCGTAAGGATGAGAATACCAACGCTATCACCCAGCCACCAGGTTAGCCACAATTCACCAAAAGCATCTGCGCCGATAAGCCCTCCGAGCCATAAGGCAATGGCTCCGATCATCGAACTGATCAGGCACATAAGTGGTATCAGCATCGTGAAGAAAAGCAGATTGCGTACGTTTTGGAGCAGATTGCCGATGTCGATGAAGCGTTTGATGAGTACCGCGCCAACGAACGGCTGGGCCGCGGAGCCAACGGCGATGGCAACGCCGACGGCGGCTGAATTGACAACGCTTGCCAAACTGGCACTGTCTAGAAATGCCTGTGTATTGACCGCGAATGCGCCAATTCCAATACCCCAGAGCGCTTTCCGGCCGAGTAGGAGCGCCATGGCAAGGGCGAAGCCGGAGGGCGGCCATACCGCCGTTACATTGCCTGGCATGATTGCCGACAACTGTCCCAGTTTGCCCAACAAGACGTATATCACCGCGATGGTAATCGTCTCGGCCGCAGCCCTTATCGATGATTGGAAATGTTGCTCAAGGTACATTCCGATCAATACAATAATTCAGAAAAGGTGAGCAATCCTAAATTCGAATAAGACTAAATCTATGTTCCCGCACGGGTGGCTTGGCTCATGTCTTCGACGGCGACCAACCGTAAATGCGCTGCAAGCTGCCCCCCATCAGAGCCGCGCGGTCGCTGTCCGAAATGCGGTCGGTCAGGCGGAACGATTCCACACCCTGGGCGTAGGTCAGCAGTCTTACCGCCCGGGTCCAGTCGGTGCCCCACATGCAGCGCGCAAAGCCGAAGGCGTCGAAGATACGGCACAGCGGATCCCAGATATCATTGTAGGGGAAGGCTTCATGGGACAGGGTGCAGGCGCCGGAGAATTTCACGGTGACATTGTCGTATTGCGCCAAATTCAACAGCTTGGGCAGGTCGGCGAATGGTTCCGGCGGGGCCGGCGGCACGAACGGCTGTTGCAGGCCAAGGTGATCGATGACCAGCCTTGTATCCGGATTTCTGGCGGCCAGTCCGGCCACCTGCTCCAGGCGGCCCCAGGCCAAAAGATTGACCGGCAACCCATGGCGGGCGGCGGCGTCGAGCACGCGGTTGATGCCGGGATCGCCGGGATCGTCCGAAAGCTCGCCCTGCATCATGACGCGGATCGCCACCGTGCCATCCATTCGGGCCCAGTCCGCGATGGTTTCCGCGACACCCGCGTCGGTTGCGTCGACCGGCTTGATCAAGGCAAAGCGGCCGGGATGGGCGGCATGAACGTTGATGGCATAGCTGGCGTCGTATTGGTACATGGTAAAGGGCGAGACCAGCAGGGCGCCTTCGACGCCAACCGCGTCCATGGCCGCGACCATGTCATCGCCCGTGACCTCGTCCGGGCCTTCGAGCACCGCCGTCCAGGGCCGGGCCGGATGGTCCCGTTCGTAAGCGTGAACCTGTACGTCAATCGTCGCCATGGCTTGCATCCTTCTGCTCGAACCGCGCCATTGCATCTTGCTGCAACAGATAGCGCTGGATTTTGTTGGTCGAGGTGCGGGGGAAATCGTCCACCACCTCAACATAGCGTGGCACCTTGTAATCCGCTATGGCGCCCCGGCAATGCGCGATGACATCATCTGCGTTCAAGCTCGCGCCGGGTACCGGCATGACAAAGGTAAAACCAACCTCGCCCATGCGCGCGTCGGGCACGCCGCAGACAACCGCCTGATGGATGTCTTCATGGGTTTCAAGAAAACGCTCGACTTCCGCCGGGTATGCGTTGGAGCCGCCGACAATAAACATCTCCTTGGCCCGGCCCGTGATCATCAAATAGCCGTCCGGGTCAATCTGGCCCAGATCACCGGTGCGGAACCAGCCTTCGGGCGTGATGGCGGCCGCCGTGGCCTCCGGGTTCTTGTAATAGCCCAGCATGACCAGATAGCCGCGTACCCAGATCTCGCCATCCTCGCCCTGGGGTCTTTCAATGCCGGATTCGGGATCAAAGACGCCGACTTCGTAATCGCCAACGATCTTGCCCTTGTTTTCGCAGGTCACCTCGATCGGCGCGTCGAATTCGGCCAGGGTGGTCATGCCCATGGTCTCAGTCATGCCATAGACGGCCTGCAAGGCGTCCAGATGCAGGGTCGATTTGACCTTGCGGGCGATCGCCGGCGTTACCGGCGCGCCGCCGATCCAGGCCGCTTTCAGGCAATGGGTGTCTCTTTCCTCGACACCCGGTTGGGCCAGCAGATCAAAAAAGTGCGTCGGGATACCGCCCATGATGGCGACGCGCTCCCGCTCGATCAAATCCAGCGCCTCGCCGGCGTGCCACTCCGCCATGGTAACCAGGCCGCAACCGTGCATCATGGCGGGGATGGTCGTCGCCACGGAACCCGCCACATGATACAGCGGCATATGGCCCAATACTTTGTCGCCGGCCTCCATATGCATGGCGCGGGCAATATTCTGCCCCTCGATTAAAACGCGATGACAATGCATGGCCCCCTTGGGCTGGCCCGTGGTGCCGGAGGTATAGATGATGACTACCGGGTCCTCGATCTCCACCGCCGCCTCCGCCGCGGCCAAATCGACGGCCTGATTGTCCTGCTCCATGAGCGCAGCCTGGGAAATGGTGCCGGGGTGCTCGGCGTCATCCCATAGCACCACGGCGCGCAGTTCCGGCAGGCCGGTTATCCTCATTTGGCCCGGCACGGCGCTTTCGAAACCGGGGGCCATTTCCCGGATCATGCCCAGATAGTCGATATTCCAGTATTCCGGCATGGCGACCAGGACCTTGGCGTCGGACTGGCGCAGAATGTAGTCAACCTCGGAAACTTTATAGCGGGTGTTGATGGACACCACGGTGGCGCCGATACGGCAGCAGGCGAACCAGGTCAGCAGCCAGGCCGGGCTGTTGGTCAGCCAGCAGGCCACATGATCGCCGCGGCCGACGCCAAGGTTTAGGAAACCCTTGGCCAGGTTGTCGACCTGGGCATCAAAGGCGGCGTAGCTGATCCGCTGACCCATGCCGACCACGAAATCGTTATCCGGCCAGGTCCGGGCCGAGCGCCGTAGAGCCTCGCCAATCGTCGCGTTCCGCCAATCCATTCTGAAATCCCCCTACTGACCACCATTGCCTGCAACCATCGAAACTATCATACTACGTCCAATGGCTATTATTGTCGCAACAACGCCATGGAGGAACGAGCTTTGAGCTACGTAAGATATATCGATAGGACCAAGGCCTACTATAAGGCCGAAGGTTACGAGAAGCCCTATCAATGGGCGAATTTCGACGAGGTGCCTTTTACGCCGCTGAAGAAACCCCTGGCGGAAAGCCGGGTAGCGCTGGTTTCCACATCAGAGATAGCCGTCCGCACCTGGGAAGACCAGCGGATGCCCCAGGAAAAGGGCGAGGCGCAGAATGTTTACGGCGTGCCCATGGATACGCCGGTAGCGGATCTGTACAGCCGTACCCACAGCTATGACATGAACGCCACGACGCTGGATGACGTGAACAGCTATTTCCCCATCACCCGGTTGCAGGAGATGCAGGCTTCGGGGCGAATTGGCAGCGTGGCACCGACGGCTTACGGTGTTTACAACGCCTATTCCCAAGGCAAGACCATGGGCACCGATGCACCGGAGGTGCTGCGCGGGTGCCGTGAGGAAGGCGTGGATGTCGCCCTCTTGGTGCCGGTCTGACCGGTTTGCCACCAGACCGTGAGTCTGGTCGCACGTTACCTGGAAGAAAACGGCATCCCCACGGTTGTCGCCGCCGCCGCCCGTGACATCGTTGAAACCTGCGGTGTATCCCGGCTGTTGTTCACGGATTTCCCCCTGGGCAATCCATGTGGCGAACCCGGCAATGTGGAACAGCAACGCCAGATCATCGGCATGTCGATGGATCTGCTGGAAAGCGCCACTGAGCCACGGACCACGGTCGAGACGCCGTTTACGTGGTCCAAGGGCGATGCCTGGAAATCCTTGGTCTTCACGCAAGAGCAGCCCTGGCAGACCGAGGAAGTCAAAAACGCCTGGCTGGCGAAGAAAGAGCTGTATCACAAGCTGAAGGCAGAAAAGGAAGGATAGGGGATGGCCAGGAAGATCATCGTCTACTCGACGCCTCTATGTGCGCCGTGCGAGCAGCTGAAAGGCTATCTCCGCGCCCATGATGTGGAGTTCGAGGCCAAGGACCTGATGATGGATGAAGAGGCCGCCGCCTTTATCGACAGCCACAACATCCGCTCGTCGCCGGTCCTGCAGGTCGACGATCAGTTAATTTTCGGGCCCGAGTTGGGACCCGAAAAAGTTGACGAGGTCTTGGGTCTGGACTAACGCCAGCGTTAGCCTATGCGAAAACTTCGGCGAGACCGTCCCCGGTGGCGACGGTCTCGCCGTTTTGATTCTTAACCGTGATGTTGCAGACCAGCCATTTGCCCTTGGCGGATTCCCGCTTGTCGACGACTTCGCCCTGAATGGTAATCTCGTCACCGGGGTAGACCGGTTTGCGGAAACGGGTTTCCAGGCGGCGGTGCTCGCCCATGTCTGGCCACAGCCAATCGGTCATGGCGCGGGTCATCAGGGAATATGTCATCAGGCCGTGGCCGATTACGTCATCGAACTGTTTGCCGCCGGCAAAGCGTGTCTTTTCCATATAATCATTGTCCCAATGCAGGGGATTGTGATCGAAGGAGGCGGCGGCGAATTCGGCGATCATCTCGCGGGTGACAGGCACCGTCGGGCCGGGGAACTGGAAACCCACGGCGATATCGGCGTATTTTTGAACCTCTTGTGCGCTTTCGGTCATGGTCATCTCCCTCAGTATGGCCGCATGGTCCAGCCGCGGCCGGAACAGACCACATCGCCGTCCTGGTTGCGGAAGACGTTGTCGTGGATCGCGAAAATATTGCCCTTGCGGATCACCTTATCCAGGCAGCGGGCCTCGAGCGAAATGGTGTCTCCAGGCCGGACCGGGCGCTGCAGAAACCAGTTCTGGCCCATGTTGACGGTGCCCGGCGTGCGCATGAAATGGTCATGCCCGGTACAGGCAAAGAGGAACAGGGCATGGATCGATGGCGGCGAGATCAAACCGCCATAGCGGCTTTTCCTGGCGTATTCCTCGTCAAAATACAGCGGGTTCAGATCACCGATGGAGCGGGCATAGCGTTGGATCATCTCCAGGGTAATGGTGACGGGGCGGGATTCCAGAATCTGTCCCGGTTCCAGATCATCCCAGCCGGAGCGCTCCTCCGCGTCCTTCCAGAAATCGGTCTCAAATTCATCCGCGTTGAATTCGTCCATGGCTTTGGCGTCCTCGATACTTGCCTTGGCGGCATTATTGGGCGGAACCCGGCCGGCCGGGAGTGTCCGCATTTTTAGGCGAGGCGCCTAGTATATAGCTATTCGTTTTGCTGCCCAGAGGCAAAAAATATGCACGGTGCGGCGGAGCGGTCAGCGTGGTCCGTGGCTACGTCTTATCGTGCGTCTGGTTTCAAGATGACCGAAAACTACGAATTGAAGATGGCATCAATTGTGTTGGCATCTGCTTCTTCCGATAGACCGGAGTAGTCCATGTCGTCGCCAGCATCGTCACCGGCATCTTCGGTGGCGGGCATTTCAAGCTCGACCGCGGCAGCTTCAACGTCCATCGCGGCGGTGGTGTCATCCATCTCGGCCGGTTCATCCGCGCAAGCTGGTGCGGCCACTGTGTCAAAATCAACGCCCTCGGTAGGATCGGAGACCGTATCGAACTCAACGCCCTCGGTCGGATCGGCAACCGCATCGAACTCAATGCCGGCGGTCGGATCAGTGGGATCGTCATCGGTTTCGACAATGTCGCCGCCTTCATCCGCATCAGCCGGAGCAACATTCAATAATTCGTCAATATCGTGCTGGGCAACGCCCTGGCCTTCAAGGGCGGGTCCGTTCAACAGGCCGGATTCGGGATGATCATCATCCAGATCGGAACCATACTCGCTGGCGCGGCCATTGCGCATGGCATTCGAGCCCCAGATCTCGACCATCGCGCCAACCCGTTTTTCCAGATAACGTAGGGCATTGACCACCTTGGTGGTACGTTGGCCGGTAATATCCTGGAATGAACAGGCTAGAAAAATATTGGTGATGTCTTCTTCGACCGATTCAAAAAGACCGTCATTGCCGCCATTCTCGCGGATGGTTTCGCAGGCTTCCTGAATCCGTTCCGCCGCCCCCAGAATGTCGTTGGTTGCCCGTTCCGTAGCCGTAACGATTGCGTCCAAGTCTTCGGTCGCGGCCATGATCCGGTTATTGGCGCCCTCTTTTGGCTTAATCGCGGCGATGTCGCGGCGTGTGTTGGCGATGGCATCGCTCATGCTCTGCAATTCGGCGGACAGAATTTCAGTTGGTTGCGCCAATTCGTGACGTTGAAAATAACCCCGGCAGTCTTCCAATGAACGCAAAACCATGTCCGATGCGACGGCGCGATTGCGCTTGGCGTGCTCGCGCAGGAAAGTGCGGCCGCGCGGGGTCTGCATCACGGCCTCTTCCAGATCATCGTATTCGCTGTGCGTAAGTTCCCGCCTATTTTCCACATTGCCCTCGTCGTTGACAACTTCCTCGTCAAAGGCAGGGTTATCGGGAAGCTCGTCCAGATCGGCGGTGATTGGCTCGCTGCTTATACTCATCGGTTTGTATTCCGTTGTCATTTAGCGCTGTTGGCGCCGCTTTTTCTGGTTCAAATGCTCGATTTGTCTTTTGCCTAGGCTAAAAGATGCAGCGGATTGATTAATATTTCGTTTGCTCTGTTTTTGGCTCTCATGCCGTGTGTATGCTTATTTTTTGAGCAACTTGTCTCAACAAGCAGCCCCATCATGCTATATGCTGACGTCATGCAAGGTGTTGCCGCCGTGGATTAGGAGTATTCCGCATGAGTAAACGCAATGATGATGCGGAGCCCGCCCCTACGGTATCCGACGACCGTGCCCTGGAGATCGGCCGGGCCATGCATGGCCGGGATACCGTGGCGCAAAACCTCGGTGTCATATTGGAAGAGGCGCGGGCCGGCTACGCCCGGGTCAGCATGCCCGTGGGCGAACATATGTTGAATGGCCACGGCACGGCCCATGGCGGTTATAGCTTCATGCTGGCGGATATGGCGTTCAGTTACGCTTGCAACAGCCACGGTCAAATGGCTTTCGCGCAATCGGCGCATATCACTTACATGACATTTGGCCGGCCTGGTGAAGTCCTGACCGCCATTTCGGAAGAGAAGAGCAGCGCCGGGCGCAGCGGCGTCTACGATTCCACGGTTTATGGCGAGGATGGGCGGGTGGTGGCTGAATTCAGGGGCCTGTCGCGCACCGTGAAGGGCCAGGTCGAAACCTAGCGCATCAAGTGAGTCAGAATATCTCGGAAGCGCGCGAAGTATTTCAGCGGCTGGCAGGCCATTATTTGATTTCAAATGATCATATCTTGCGTTTGATCTGCCTTTCTGGCAAAATATATTATGTCAATTAATAACAATTCGGACCAACAAATGTCCGAGCAGGAGCGTGATATGCATGTGGAACGAATTCTAACCTCGAAAGGCAGCGATGTAATAACGGTTAACATCGACGAAACCATTGGTAAGGCAGCTGAAATCCTGTTTGACAACCGGATCGGCGCGGTCCTTGTGCGCAATGTAGACGGCTCCGTCGAAGGGGTGCTCTCGGAGCGTGACATCGTCCGCGGCATGTCCCAGATTGGCGCCCATTGTACGGAAGCACTGGTCTCGGACCTGATGACCCGCAACGTGGTTTACTGTCTGCCCGAAGACAATATCGACACAATCATGTCGGTCATGACCGAACACCGCATCCGTCATTTACCGGTGATGCGGGACGATCAACTGTTGGGCATCATCTCCATCGGCGATGTGGTCAAATACCGAATCGAGGAAATTGAAAGCGAAGCCGCCGCCATGCGCCAGTATATCGCCACCGCTTGAGGTGACGGTATTACTCGGCGGCGGCGGATACCGCGCTAACCGGCGGCAGGCCTGCTGCGCTTAAGGCTTGGCCTAAACGGTTGATCTCGTCATCGCTCAGTTTTACCAGGGGCGGCCGCACGACGGCATGTTCAAGGCGGCCCAACAGCACCAGGCATTCCTTCATGCGGTTATGCATATCCAGGAAGGGCGGCGTGTAAAAAGCCTGCGCCAGGGGATAGATACGGTCATTGATGGCCTGGGCGGCCGGCAGATCGCCGGCCTTGACGGCCTGGAACAAAGCCACCTGCAATTCCGGGATGACGCTGCCGGCGCCTGATAGCAGACCATTGGCGCCCATGCTCAGCGAAGCCATCAGCCAGGATGAATGGGTGGTCAGTACGGTAATGGCCCGGCCGGCGGCACCCTCTTGCAATTCGCGGATATGCTTTTCGTGCAGCATGGCATCGTTCGACCAATCCTTGATCGCCTTGATCGAAGGCACGTCCTGGATCATCCGCAACAGGGTTTCGAAGGGATAGCCCAGACCGCTGACCTGGGGGTATTGAAAGGCGATCATGGGCAGATCGGTGGCATCGGCAATGGTCTTGAAATGGGTCAAGGCCATTTCGGGCCGCAGTTGCCCGCCCATGATCATGCTGTTGGGCGGGAATACCAAAAGAGCGGCGGCGCCCGCCTGCTCCGCCATACGGGCCAGACGGGCGGCTTCAAGGCTGCTGTCGGAATAGATGCCGTTGATCATGGGCAGGCGGTCGCCCGCCTCATCAAGGGACATTTCCAGGATGCGCTGTTGTTCATCGAAGCTGCAGGCGTGTACTTCCGAGGCATGGCCGTTGACCGTGACGGCGCTCAGACCCTCGGTGGCGGCAACGTCGGTCAGATGCCGGCGCGAGGCGGCCTCGTCAATCATCATGTCGTTGTCAAAGGCCAGCAGGGTGGCAGGAATCACGCCGTCCAGGGGTTGGCTGTTGAATACGCTCATATCAAGCCTCCAATCCGCCCGCTGGCATCTCGCTGAAATGAGCCGTCGCGGGCCTTGTCGTGGGCTGGCGGATCATAATGGGTTCGGTCCCATCAGATCCAATCCACCCCTAATTGATCATACGCGCCAGGGGTACTTCTGGATAGCCAAACTATTTCGATACCCAAGATATGCCGCCATGTCAGACCCGGCGGTTTTTCCAGTCTCGAAAGTAGTCTATCCGGCGACGATACTGCCGCGCTCGATGACGAAGGTACGGTCCAGCAGGCCGGCGACATGTTTATCGTTGGACTCGGCCACCAGCACGGATTCGCCTTCGTCCTTCAGACTTTTCATGATCTCGCCCATGCGCTGGGCGAAAACCGGGGCGATGCCCTCGCTGGGTTCGTCCAGCAACAGCAAATGCGTCCCCACCATCAAGGCACGGGCAAAGGCGACGAATTTCTGCTGTCCGCCGGAAAGTTCCATGGCGCCGCGGCTGCGGAATTCGGCCACCTCCGGCATCAGCTCGTAAATCCATTCCAGGCGATCTTCCCAATCTTCCATGCCCGTGGCCCAGACCGGAACCAGGATATTCTCCTCCGCCGTCAAGGCCGGCACCAGCCGGCGGTCTTCCGGCATGAAGCCGATACCCATGTGGGCCCGTTTATGCGGGTGGATCTTCAATAGATCCTGATGGCCGAACATGGCTTGGCCGGCTTCCGCCGCCAGGGCGCCCATGATGGCGCGCAGGAATGTGGTCTTGCCGGCGCCGTTACGTCCGATCAGACCGCACATGGTGCCCGCCGGCACTTCCAGGCCGAGGCCGCGCAAAATTGGCGTCGGGCCGATATTTACGTCCAGTCCGCTGACTTTAAGCATCGTTATCAACCCCGCCATTCGCACTTTCGGTTCGGGTGCGGTGATACTCCTCGCCGATCACGAACTCCCTTACGCCAGGGTCCACCAGCGCCTCCGCCGTTGGCGCGTCACAGATCACCTCGCCCTGATAAAAGGCCAGTACCCGGCTGACGTAGCGTTCGACGATTTCCATGTCATGCTCGATAAACAGCACCGTCGTCTTGTCCTGACGCAACGCCTCCATGATGATGTCCATCAGGCCGAATTTCTCCTCGACCGAGATGCCCGATGTCGGTTCGTCCAGCATCAGAATGGTCGGATTGCTAACCGCCGCCATGGCGATATCCAGCAGTTTGCGTACACCCTGGGGCAGGGTGGAGGCCGTGGCATCGCGGTATTCCGTGATCTGATAACGGTCTAAATGACTATCCACCCGCGCCGCGCGCTCGTCGTTATAGAGCGGCGAAAGCAGACCCATTCCCGACTCCTCGGCGATGGCATAGGCCATTAGCAGATTGTCGAACACGGATTCAGAGGCAAAAACCTGCGGCACCTGGAACGAGCGGGAAATGCCCAAAGTGGTGATCTCCCGTGGCGGCAGGCCCATGATATTGCGGCCGGCGAATTCAATATGTCCCGACGTGGGCTTGAGGTAGCCGGTGACCATATTGACGAAGGTGGTCTTGCCGGCCCCGTTGGCGCCGATAATGCCGATGATCTCGTGCTCGTTAACGGTGACATTGATGTCCTTGGCGGCGACAACGGCGCCAAAGGTCTTTTGCAGGTCGCGAACTTCTAGAACTACGGTCATGGCTGCCTCACCCTTCCGACTTGCGTAGACGGTCAACCAGGGACCAGATGCCGTCGGGCAGGAACATTATGATCGCCAATAGGGAACCGCCGAGGATGAATTGCCAAACCTGCGGCGCGTATTCAAAGGCGTAGGTGCGGATCAACTCGAACACCAGGGCGCCAATGTAGGTGGCGCCCACGTTGCCGATGCCGCTGAGAATGGTAATGAAGACAAATTCGCCGGAGACATTCCAGTTGGCCATGGAATCGGGATCAACCTGTCCAATGGCCAAGGCCATGATGGCGCCGCCGAAACCGGCTACCAGGCCGGAGAAGACGTATTTGACGTGGATGACCTTTTCGGCGGAATAGCCCAGATACTCGACCCGGATTTCGTTCTCGCGCACCGCCATGCTCATGCCGCCCAAAGTCGTCTTCAGATACAGGTGCACACCGACGGTGACGATATATGTGAAGACCAGGGTAAAGATGAACAGGGTGGTCTGTACCGCTTCGCCCTCTGGCGCGTAGCCCAGGAAAGTCGGCGGATGCAGCGAGAAGCCATCGGTGCTGCCAAGTTCCTCGGTCTTGACGATGACGCCGTAGAGGATCATGGAAAAAGCCATGTTCAACAGGGCGAAAAAGATCGCCCGGTAGCGGCGCAGCAGAAAGCCAAGCAGAAAGGCCAGTACGCCGGACGCCAGGGTGCCCGCGAAGACTAGGAAAAAGGCGTCATGATAGCCGACCAGGGTCAACATGGCGGCGGCATAGGCGCCAATACCAAAGTAAAGCGCATGCCCGAACGAAACCAGGCCCGTGCGCCACAGCACCAATAGGCCCAGGGCAACGGCGCCGCGGGCCAGGCTTTGCAGGCCGATGAAACGCACCCATTCGGCCATGAAAAAATCAGCCAGGAACAACACCACGAAGGCGATGGTCAGGCCGGTAACTGTTTTATCCATATGTCGCATTAGATTTTCCTGGCCTGAGCGGGCGCGAACAAACCTTCGGGCCGAATTGACAACACGACAGCCATGATGGCGTAGATCACGAACAGTTCGATTTCGGGAAATTTATGCACCGCCGCGGCCCGGCTGATGCCCACCAGCAAGGCCCCGATCATGGCACCGGGGATAGAGCCCATGCCGCCGATCACCACCACGGCAAAGGCCAGGACGATGACCTCGACGCCAATGCCGGGATTGACCGAAATAGTCGGCGCGATGTAGGCACCGCCCAAGGCGCCCATGATGGCGCCGATAACAAACGTAACGGTGAAAACCACTGTGACATTGATGCCCATGGCCTGGCTGACCTCGCGGTCGAAAATAACCGCCAACAGCAATTTGCCCCATTTGGTCTTGGTCAGGCCCAGCCACAGGCCCACGCCGACGATGATGGCCAAGCCGATCAAGGTCAGGCTGTAGACATCAAAGGTCAACTCGACAATATCGACGGAACCAAGGACCCCCATGGGTTCAAACGCGAAATATGGGTCCGTGCCCCAGATCAACAGCAACACGTCTTCCAGCACCAGGAACATGGCGAAGGTCGCCAGCACGATAATATGTTCGTCCCGATGGTAGAGGAAACGCAGCAGGCCCCGTTCCAGAATGATGCCAAAGAATACGCCGACGATTAACGCGGCAGCGAATATGGCTAGGAAACCGCCGAATTCCGGCCAATCGGTTGCGTAATAAGCACCGATCAGGGTGGCCGACATATAGGCGCCAAAGGCGTAAAATGATCCATGCGTCACGTTCAGGATCTTCATCACCCCGAAGATCACCGTCAAACCGACGGCAACCATGAACAGGTACGATGAAAAAACCAAACCGTCGACCAGGATGACGATTAGTTCTTGCACAGCGAACTCGCTATTTTATTGAAAAATCAAATACAGAAAAAATCCGGGGGCGCCAATTGGCGCCCCCGGTTGGCAATACTATTAGCACTTGGCGCCCTTCATGCCGCCTTTCAGCCATTCCGTGCCGTTGACGCCCGGGGGCGGCATGACACAGTCAGGCCCAAATTCGGTGACTTTCGTCATGATGGGCTCGCCCGCTTCCTTGTCCCATTCCAGCACGCCGATCATGTGCTTGGTAGCGGCCTGATGGCCGTTGGAGCGGTTCATGTGAACCGGTGCGGCGATGCCTTGATAGGTGGCACCTTCCAAGGCAGCAATAACCTGATCCTTGGAGGGGAATTTGCCGCCGTTCGCCTTGGCTGCCGCATCATAGGCGTATTTCGCCGCCAGCACGCCTTGGGCGGCCTGATAGGAACCACCGACGGGCGGTACCGAATAGCGGTCGATATAGACCTTGCGGAACCAATTGTTCAGCGGCGTGTCGACACCGGCGGCAAAGATGCCGTATGGGCCACGGGCGCCAAGAATGGAGCCGAAGGGCGCCTTTTTGCCAAGCCGGTAGACGGAAGTATCAGCCACCGAGAACAGCACATCTTTCTTGCGGAACAGACCGCGCGCCGAGCCTTGGAAAATGAAGGCTTCCAGATCGCCGCCCCAGAGGCTGGAATGCACCAGCTTTTCTTTCGACAGCATCAGGGCGGAAATTTCCGCGCCGTACTGGCCGGAGAAGATTTTCGGCCATTGCGCCTTGTCCGAGGCAGGCACGGACGGCATCAGCTGCTTCATGGCCAGATCGAAATCGCGCCAGGAATCCTGACCCCAGGCATAGTTCTGGTTGATCCCGGTATAGCCCTTGACGTCAGGCATGTTGGCCTGGACGTACAACGCCTCGGCCACTCCGTCAGCCGTCGCATGGCCCATGGTGCGGAAGACGTATTTGGGGTTCTTGTCGATTTCCTCGAAAATCCGCGGTGTGCCGCAGATCGGGAAGATGGTCAGCATCTTCAGTTCCTCGGCCACCGGCGTAATGGCGGCACAGGTGCCTGAAGAAATATAGCCGACGAACAGGTCGACGCCCTGCTTCTGAACCTTGTTGCGGAACTCGGCGACCTGCTTCACGCCGCCGCCGGATTCGTCATAAATCAAGGCTTTGATCTGACGTCCGGCCAGGCCCTTGCCGCTTTTGTCGTAAGGCGCGGGCAGCGTGCCCTTGTTGATCGCCTCGATAATAACCTCGGCACCGTTACGGGCTGGGACGCCAAATGCCGGCGCGCCGGCGCCGGTCAGAAATGTCGGAACCGCCATCACCACCTCGTCGGCGGCATTGGCGGGTGCGGCGAAACCCACCGCGGCGGCCAATCCGGACGCCAACAGCGCGGCCTTGCCGGGCCCCATTTTAAGAATGTTCATTACATCAATCCTCCCTGATTGTTTGTCGTTTGCCGCCGCCGATCAGAGAAAACGATTTCCAAAATCGGTGGGTTGCACACGAATAGAACTTAAGAACGGTTTTCATTACCGGTCCAGGGCGTATATTTCACGAAATAACCGTCTTTGCCAACACTATTGAAGGCTTTTCCGTGCCTATCCGGTTAACGCAGACACCCACTTCATGTAGGGTGCTTCCAA
>CAZPWJ010000023.1:0-59490 GCA_964590195.1 uncultured Rhodospirillaceae bacterium
GATTGGAAGCACCCTACATGAAGTGGGTGTCTGCGTTAACCGGATAGGCACGGACATGTCTAATTCCATATCCACGCGCCGCAAATTCCTCAAACGGGCCGGTATCGCCGGCGGGGCCGCCGTGGCCGGCACCGTCGCCGCGCCGCATATCGCGCGGGCCAAAACCAAGGTGCTGAAAGTCCAGGCCGCCTGGGGCGGCGGTATCTTTCTCGAGAATGCAAAAAGCTACGTCGACCGCGTCCATGCCATGGCGGGCAAGGATCTGCGGATTGATTTGCTGTCAGTGAATTCCGTGGTCAAAACCTCGCAGATGCAGGACGCGGTACATCGCGGCGTCCTGGATGGGGCCCACTATGTGCCGGCTTATTGGTATTCCAAATCCAAGGCGGCATCGCTGTTCGGCACCGGACCATGTTTCGGCTGGTCGGCGCAAGAGCTGCTCGGCTGGATCCACTACGGCGGCGGTATGGAGCTCTTCGACGAATTGATGGGCAGCCTGGGCCTGAACCTGGTCAGCTTTTTCAACAGCCCCATGCCGGCCCAGCCCCTGGGTTGGTTCAAGGAAGAGGTCAAGGATTCCTCGCAAATGAGGGGCCTGAAATATCGCACCGTCGGTCTTGCGGCCAATGTGCTGCAGGAAATGGGCATGTCCGTCGTGCAATTGCCCGGCGGCGAAATTCAGCCCGCCATGAAGTCCGGCCTGATCGATGCCGCGGAGTTCAACAATCCTACCTCGGACAAGGACTTCGGCATGCAGGACGTCTCGAAGCATTATCACCTGGCATCTTTCCATCAATCCCAGGAAGCTTTCGAGATCACCTTCAATAAGAAGACCTACGACCGCCTGCCGCAAGAGCATCAGGCCATACTGAAGCATGCCTCCGAGGCGGAGAATTCGAACTTCTATTGGCACAACACCCTGCGTTATGCCGACGATCTGATCAACCTGAAGGAAAAAAGCGGCGTCAACGTCTATCGCACGCCGGATTCCGTCATGCAGGATCAGTTGAAGGCCTGGGACGTTGTCGTCAAGCAGCTGTCCGCCGAGGATCCCTTCTTTGCCAAGGTCGTCGACTCGCAAAAGACCTATGCCAAGAAGGTGATGAACTATCTGCTTCTGAACCAGCCGGATTACGCCATGGCATACCGCCATCACTTCGGCTGAACGAAGCAACCCGGGAAATTGATCAAGCCAGATTGATCAAGAATAGAGACAGGGACGGTCGTTCTGGCTGTCCCTGTTCTTTTCTCTGCGGCGATATTTTTCGGAGGTAGCCGATGCTGTCCATCATCCACGCGGTCGAAAGTTTCAACACCTGGGTTGGCCGGGCCTTTGGCTGGTGCATTGTTATTCTGACCCTGTCAGTCGCCTATGAAGTGTTCGTGCGCTACGCCTTGAATGCGCCGACGGTTTGGGTCTTCGACATGATGGTGCAGATGTACGGCGCACTGTTTCTGATGGCCGGGCCCTATGCCCTCGCACAGGACGGCCACGTCCGCGCGGATGTGATCTATCGCCTGATCCCGGTGCGTTGGCAGGCGCGCATCGATTTCATTCTTTATATCCTGTTCTTCTTTCCGGGCATGCTGGCCCTGTTCTGGTATGGCGCCGAGATCGCCGCCGATTCCTGGCGCTTCAAGGAAGTCAGTTGGAACAGCCCGGCCCGCATCCAAATTTATTTTTTCAAAACCCTGATCCCCGTTGCCGGCGCTCTTTTAATCATGCAGGGCGTCTCGGAATGCCTGCGCTGCCTGATCGCCATCAGGACCGGCGTTTGGGTGCAACGACATGAAGATGTCCGGGAAACCGAAAATCTTCTGACCGAAGAAGCCGCGGATCGGAGCGTACGATGAGCAATCCCGAAACCGCCATCTTCATGCTGTCGCTGTTCATCGTGCTGGTGCTGCTGGGCTTTCCCGTCGCCTTCACCCTGCTGGCCATGGGCGTCGCCTTTGGCTATTACGCCTATTACGATTCCGACCGCATCGAATTCTTCGCCGACCTATTTGACAATCAGATCTTCTATCTTTTGAACCAGAACACCTATTCGGTGATGGAGAACGACACCCTGGTGGCGATCCCGCTGTTTCTGTTCATGGGTTATGTGGTCGAACGGGCCAATATCATCAACCGCCTGTTCACCTCCCTGCGTCTGGCGGCCCGCAATCTGCCCGGCTCCATGGCGATTGCCGCCCTGATCACCTGTGCCGTCTTTTCCACCGCCTCCGGCATTGTCGGTGCGGTCGTCACGCTGATGGGCCTGCTGGCATTTCCGGCCATGGCCGCTGCCAATTACGAAAAAAGCTTCGCTTCGGGCGTAATCTGCGCCGGCGGCACCCTGGGTATCCTGATCCCGCCCTCGATCATGCTGATCGTCTATGCGGCCATAGCCGAATTATCACCGTTGCGCCTGTACGCGGCGGCGGTCATTCCGGGCTTCATGCTGGCCGGATTTTACATCCTCTATGTGATCGCGCGGGCAACGATGAACCCTGGACTGGCACCGCCGCCCAAGGACGAGGACATCCCCGCCAAACGCGAGATCTATATCAGTTTGCTGACCTCGTTCGTGCCCCTGACCATTTTGATCCTGCTGGTCCTGGGCTCGATCCTGGGTGGCCTGGCGACGCCGGCGGAGGCCGCCGCCATGGGTGCCCTGGGCGCCGTTGTCCTGGCCGCGGCATACCGCTCCCTGACCTGGGAGAAGTTGAAGGAATCGGTCTTTCTCTGCGCCAAGGCAACGGCCATGGTGTGCTGGCTGTTCGTCGGCAGCTGGACCTTTGCCTCCGTATTTTCTTATCTCGGCGGCCATACCATTATCGAGGAATGGATCCTGTCGTTTAATCTCGCGCCCTGGCAGTTCCTGATCATGGCGCAAATCATAATCTTCCTGCTGGGCTGGCCGCTGGAATGGTCCGAAATCCTGATCATCTTCGTGCCCATATTCCTGCCCATGCTGGATACCTTCGGCGTCAATCCGTATTTCTTTGCCATGCTGATCGCCTTGAACCTGCAAACCTCGTTCCTGACCCCGCCCATGGCCATGTCCGCCTACTATCTAAAGGGCGTGTTGAAATCACAAATCGAATTGGTGCAGATCTTCAAGGGCATCATGCCCTACCTGGCCATCGTTATCCTGTGCATGGTTCTGATGTATCAGTTCCAGGGCCTGGCCCTGTGGTTGCCCGACGTCCTGTTTGGCGTGTATGTGCCCTGATATGACCTTGTACCTTGAAACAGCTACCGACTTGGCACCACGGCTTCGCGCGGGCGATGTCAACGCCGAGGATTTGGTGCGTGACTGCCTGGACCGGATCGAGGCAACGGACGGCGCCATTCAGGCCTGGAGCCATCTGGATGCGGAGCATGCCCTGGCCCAGGCCAGGGCCCTGGACGAGCTGCGCCGCGATGGCCGCCCGCTGGGTCCCCTGCATGGCATACCCGTCGCCATCAAGGACATCATCGACACCGCCGATATGCCCACCGAATATGGCTCGCCCATCCATGCCGGGCACCAGCCCGTGCAGGATGCGACCCTGATCGCCAAGCTGCGCGAGGCCGGCGCCGTCATCATGGGTAAATCGGCGACCACGGAATTCGCCTTCATAAGCGCCGGCAAGACAGCCAATCCGCATAACCCCGACCATACGCCGGGAGGTTCTTCCTCGGGCTCGGCGGCTGCGGTGGCGGCCGGCCATGTCCCCCTGGCCGTGGGCACGCAAACCGCCGGCTCGGTCATTCGACCGGCCTCGTTCTGCGGTGTCTTCGGGCTGAAACCCAGCCAGGGCATGATCTCCCGCGCCGGCGTGTTGCGGACAGCGGAAAGCCTGGATCAGATCGGCGTCTTTGGCCGCTGCCTGGAAGATGTGGCCCTGTTGGTCGACGTACTGAGCGGCCATGACGCCGCCGACCAGGCCTGTTATGCCAGGGCCAAGCCCAATCTGGGCGCCGGCTGCCGGGCCGAGGCACCGGTGGCGCCGAATTTTCTCTGGTTCGGTCTGCCCTTTGATGACCGCCTGGATGACGATGCACGGGCCGGCTTCGGCGAATTGCGCGAGGTTCTGGGCGGCCAGGTGGAGACCATCGCCCTGCCCGAATCGCTGGGCAATATCATCGACCACCAGAAGGTCATCCATCAATACGAGGTGCGCCGGCATCTGGCCCACGAATTTGAGCACAGCCCCGATCAACTCAGCACGGCCATGCGAAAGACCATGCAAGCCGCGGATACGATCGGCGCGGATGATTATGCCCATTCACTTGCCGCCATGGCGGCGGCCAAAAGTTTCTTCGCGGAACTGTTCCATGACTACGACGCGGTTCTGACGCCGGCGGCAACCGGTGCCGCTCCATCGGGCCTGGAACGGACCGGCGATCCCATATTTTGTACGTTATGGACTTTTTGCGGCCTGCCCAGCCTCACCCTGCCCCTACTGCAGGCTGAGAACGGCCTGCCCATTGGGGTGCAACTGGTGGCAGGCCTGGAAGAGGATGACCGGCTGTGCCGCAGCGCGCAATGGCTGTTGAATTTCCTGGATGAAGGTTAGAGCGACCTTTATAAGAACGGCGAAAGGCATTAAGCATGTCCCAGCGACGCATTGATCTTATTTCCGGCGCCATCGGCTCCCTTATCGTGATGATATTTGTCGTCGGCCTGGCCGAAAGCATCTCGTCCGGCGCGGCCGGCTTTTGGGGAGGGCTGCCGTTTTGGATTATCGTGATTTTTTCCCTGGGCCTGATCTGGTACGATTTTTGGGACAGTTGTGTCCGAGAAAAATAGAACCGGCTGATTATTGAGTTCATGACAGCAATCGATCAGGAGAATCCAGCGCCCTTTACCTTTGGCACCAAGGCGGAAACCCTTGCCCATATCGGGCCGCATCTGGACAAATTCGTGGTGCCGCGCTCGTACCACTTCGGCCTGCGCCAGTGGCGCGATGATCCCGGCGCGGTATTGAGCGATCTGTCGCGGCATTTCCCGGATGAAACCGTGATTGTGCGCTCGTCGGCCCATGGCGAGGACGGCGCGGACGGCAGCATGGCGGGGCAGTTCGATTCCATCGCCAATGTATCCGCGGCCACGCCGGGCGCCCTGGAGGCCGCGATCACTCAAGTCATCGCCTCATATGACCGCGGCGGCACGGCGGAAAATCCAGAGGATCAGGTCCTCGTCCAATCGATGCTGAACGATGTCTTGATGAGCGGCGTGCTGTTCACCCAGGACCTCAATACCGGCGCGCCCTATTACGTCATCAACTATGACGATGAAACCGGGCGCACCGACACAGTGACCTCGGGCGGGGCCTATTCAAACCGTACCCTGGTGGTCCATCGCGGCGCCCTGGATGCTGTCCATTCAGAGCGCTTCCAGGCCCTGCTCACCGCCACGGCGGAGTTGGAAGCGGCAATTCCAATCCAGGCCCTGGACATTGAATTCGCCGTCGACCGGGATTTTGTAGTGCACCTGTTGCAGGTTCGGCGCATGACCGCGCTGCCCGCCACGGACCCTGGTTTAGCCGAGCGGGTGGATGAAGCAGCGGGCCGCATTCAAGCCTTCGTCCGCGACCGTTTCGCGCCCATGTCGGGCATCCATGGCCGCCGTTCCATTTTTGGCCAGATGCCTGATTGGAACCCGGCGGAAATGATCGGCCGGGCACCACGGCCCCTGGCCCTGTCCCTGTATCGTCACCTGATCACGGACCGGGCCTGGCGCCAGGCGCGCAGTCAGATGGGCTATGCGGAGCCGCGCGGTATGCCGTTATTGGTCTCGCTCGGCGGTCAACCGTATATCGATGTGCGCCTCAGCTTTCATTCCCTGCTGCCCGCCGGCCTGGATGAAAGCATCGCCGAAAAATTGAGCAACGCCTGGCTTGACCGCCTAAGCACGCAGCCGCATCTGCATGACAAAGTGGAATTCGACGTCGCCATCACGGCATTGAGTTTTGATTTTGAAGAACGCATGGCGGCGCAATGTCCCGGCGCCCTGGATGCGGACGAGACGGCCGCCTTTCGCGGCGCCCTGTCAAAGCTGACCGGCGCCCTGTTGCGGGGCGAGGTTGCGCCCATGGCCGGCGAACTGGCAAAAATTCAACAGCTGGCCGATCTGCGCCAGAGCCTGGCCCGTCAGGGGTCGACTGATCTGGCGGGCGTCGCATCTCTGCTGGAGGACTGTATTACCCTGGGCACCATCCCGTTTTCGATCCTGGCCCGGCATGCCTTCATCGCGCAGTCACTGCTGCGTTCCCTGGTCGCGCGAAATATTCTCAGCGTCGCCCAGGCCGATAATTTGATGGCTTCGGTACGCACCGTGGCCGGCGAGCTGGCTGACGACTGCCGTGATCTCGTCGCCGGCAAACTGGGCCGGGAGGTGTTTCTGGAGCGTTATGGCCATCTGCGGCCAGGCACCTACGATATTCTCTCCGCCCGCTACGACCAGCGCGATGATCTGTTCACCGGCGCAATGGCGCTGGCCGCACCGGTGGCCGCCGCGCCGTTCGAACCCACGGCGGCGCAGATCAGGCAGATTGATGACCTGCTGGCCGGGGAAGGCTTCGGCATCACGGCGTCGGCACTGTTCGACTATATCCGTGATGCCACGGCGGCGCGGGAATATGCCAAGTTCGTCTTTACCCGCAATCTTTCCGATGCCCTGGAAGGCATCGCCGCCTGGGGCGAGAGCATCGGGTTGAGCCGCGATGACCTGTCCTACCTCCCGATCCGCGACAGCCTCGATACCCTGGTGGAAATCAATGAAGGCGACGTGGAACGCCACCTGCGCCCGCGCACCATGGCTGGCCGCAAGCAGCACGACACCACCAAGGCCCTGCGCCTGCCGCAGATTTTGATCGACCCATTGGATGTCCACGTGGTGCCCCTGCGCCTGAGCGAGCCGAATTTTATTACCCACGACAGCATAACGGGTCATGGCGTGCGGGTCGGCGGGCACGACGAGGTGCCGCCCGACATGGCCGGCGCCATTGTTTTGATCGAGAATGCGGACCCTGGCTTTGACTGGATTTTCGCCTATGGTATCGCCGGCCTGGTGACCAAGTACGGCGGCGCCAATTCCCACATGGCAATCCGTTGCGCAGAATTCGGCATCCCCGCCGCGATTGGCTGTGGCGAACAAATCTTTGACCGCCTATGTTCCGCCGGCAGCATCGAAATCAACTGCACGGAAAACCATGTCCGTCCGGCTGACGGCCTGCGTGATTAAGGCCCGGATCGAGACGTTGAGGAAAGCGATATGATTGTATGGCTGGTCGGCCTGTCCGGCGCGGGGAAAACCACCATCGCCCGGGAATTGCACCGCCAATGGCAGGCCCTGGATCCGGCAACGGTGTTGATTGACGGTGACGAGATCCGCGAGATTTTCAAGCACGACCAGAATGCCGCCGCCTATACGCCGGCGGGGCGGCGGATAAACGGCGAGCGTATCGCTGCCATGAGCGCCTGGCTGGATGGCCAGAAGATCAACGCCGTGGTCTCCATCCTGTGTATTTTTCCCGATATCCTGGTCGCCAACCGCAACCGCTATAACGGCTATTTCGAGGTCTTCGTCGATGCCCCCATGGCCGCGTTGGAGGCCCGCGACGGCAAGGGCCTGTACGCCGCCGCCAGAGCCGGCGAAATGGCGGATGTGGTCGGCATCGATATCCCCTTCCCCAAACCCGAACAGCCCGATCTGGTGGTCCGCAATGACGGCCCCAGCCTGGATGCCGCCGGCATCTCCGCCGACATCCTGACACGGATTGGGGCCGCCACGTGATATCGTACCCCTATGCCACGGGCGATCTGATCGAGACGCCGAACACATATTTTTATAGCGAATATGGCGGCCATGGCTTCGTGTCGGCCTGGCGCGATAGCCGGAACAAGGTGCGGAGCGCGCTTGCGGACGCGGTGGCACCTCTGCCGCCCCAGGCGGCGGACCCGAATTCACGCGAGAGCATTGATCTGCTGGAACGCGCCCTGGCGGGTGATGGCGAGATCCGCGAGGCGTTCGTCAAACGCTTCGAAATCCACAAGCGAATCCACGATGGCTATAACGAGTCTTTCCGGGCGCTGGACCGTTCGGCGCGTTGGTCCCTGCCCCTATATTTCCGTGCCGCCGATCTGTTCGCCGCCGCCTATCAAGACAGCGCCACCCTGCGCCACTTGAACGTCTATCTGAAGTGCCTCGATACCCTGTGCAGCCTGTCCGATGGCCTGAGCGCGGAGCTATCGGCCCGCCTCGCCTGGCATCTGGCGCGGGAGCAGGATTATATCGAGGCTTTGATGAAAACCCGGGGGATTAGCACGTGAGCGGCGGTGGCATTCTGTTTCTGGCGGCCAATACACCGCGCAGCCAGGCCTACGCCCAGGCCTTCGCCGCAAGGGGCATCGCGCTGGACCAGGTCATTCTGTTCGACCGCCCCGGCGCCGCGCAGCCGGGCAAGGCGATACTGCCGCCGCGGCCCGATATTGCCACCGCAGTACCTCTGCCTGATCCGGCCCTACCGTTGCTACAATCATTGGATCGTGTTGCCGGCGAAGTGCGGCGGATCGAGGCCGAGAGCGTGAACGATCCAACCATCCTGGAAGCTGTTGGAGCAGCGGGTGCCGGCCTGGTGATCTATTCCGGCTATGGCGGGCAGTTGGTCAGCCGCGAGCTACTGGCCCTGGGCCCGCCATTTCTACATGCCCATTCCGGCTGGCTACCGGATTATCGCGGCAGCACCACGATCTATTACAGCCTGCTGGCCGGTAAAGGCTGCGGCGTATCGGTTATCCAAATGGTGCCCGCGATTGATCAAGGTCCGATCTTGGCGCGGCGGCAATATCCCGCGCCCCCGGTGGGCGTCGATATCGATTATTTCTATGATTCGGCAATCCGTGCCGATCTGATGGCGGAGACCGTTGCGAACTGGCAAAAGGACCGCCAATTTAGCATGCAGGACGTGGGCGTCGTCGGCAGCGATTATTACGTCGTGCATCCCTTGCTAAAGCACCTGGCACTGCTAAGCCTTGAGGCCGGCGATGCGGATTAGCTATCGCGCCCACGGCGGCGCCCTGGATTATTGGCAGCGCCGCTGGGACGGTGTGGACGTCGACAGCGGCGCCATCAATCTAGGCCGCTATCCCGGCCTTTACGCCGAACAGGTGATGGGCGCATCCCGTCCCGACGGCCCAGTACTTGAGGCAGGCTGCGGCGCGGGCCGCGTGTTGCGCCATTGTCACGATCAGGGCCATGAAATCATCGGCCTGGATTTCATCGCCTCCGTGCTGGCCGCGATCCATCGCGAGGATGCCGCCATCCCGCTGGCCGCCGGCGACATCACAAAGCTGCCGTTTCCCGACGAAACCTTCTCGGCCGTGCTGGCCTTTGGCCTCTATCACGGCCTGGAACACGGCCTGGAAGAGGCCATGGCGGATACCCGGCGGGTTTTGAAACCGGGCGGCCTGCTCTGCGCCAGCATGCGCCTGGACAATTTGCAAAACCGCATGACGGACCGCATGGCGGAGAAATCAGCGGCGGGGGCGGGGGCGCGGAGTTTTCACAAGCTCAACCTGACCACGGCCGAGTTCAAGGCACTGGTCAGCCGAGCCGGCTTCGAGATCGAGAGCGTGGACTATGTGGAAAATATGTCGTTTCTCTACAAATACCCCGTCCTGCGCCACGCCAGTCAGCGGGTATTTCAAGAGAGCGAGGCCAGGGGCGCCGGTTACCGTTTCAACCTGGCGGGCAATATTCTGCAACGCACGGCCATGGCATTGGCACCGGCGCAGATGGCCAATCTAGCGGTCATTACGGCGCGGACGATCTGAACGGGGCGCCTGATACCGCGTTGCAATGACAAGGAATTCCAGCTGGAAAAATGCGCCGCACCTAACGCATCTGTTTCCGTTGGCGCCAAACGACGCTCCCACCCTGGCATGCGAGGGGTTATGATAGTATGAAGTTCCCTGTTGAGATTCGGCGCGGCAGCAAAAGCAAATCGACATGTACTACGACGGTAAAATTGATACGCTCCGAGATCTCTTCGGCACCCAAGATGTAGCATTAGAAAAGAACGGATTGTCCGTCGATGGGCGGCTCTATCCGATCATAGATGATGTCATCGTTTTGCTCGAACCAGCGCAGTATCCGCCTGGTCTAGCCAGCCGGCTTGGGCATGCTCTGCGGGCGGCGGCCAAAACGGAGGAATTTTCTCCGGATATCCAGCATACATTTGGTGAGGAATGGCAGGAATTCCCTGAAATTCTTGAAGAACACCAGCAGGAATTTCAAGGCTACTTTGATGTTGTCGATCTTGATGAACTGGCTAATAAGCGGGTTTGCGACCTGGGTTGCGGCAATGGCCGTTGGGCCAGCCTGTTGCAGCATAAAGTAGAGGAACTGGTGTTGGTTGATTTTTCCGAGGCGGTTTTCGTCGCCCGTAGGAATCTTTCCGAAGCAGAGAACGCGCTGTTTTTCATGGCCGATATTAAGCAGCTTCCGTTCCGGGACAATTTCGCGGACCTGGTCTACTGCATTGGTGTGTTGCACCATTTGCCGACCGACGCCCTGGGCGAGGTACGTGGTCTGGCCAAATATGCCCCGCGATTACTGATCTACCTCTATTCCGCGCTTGATGGATATCCCGTCCATTTCCGGATTATGTTCGCGCTGGTCAATCTGCTGCGCGGCACGGTCTGCAATATACGAAATGCCGCCTTTCGCCTGATCTTCACTTGGATTGCGATGGTCGTTTTGTATCTTCCAATGATCGCAATTGGCATTCTGTTGCGGCCATTCGGATTATCAGGGCGCGTCCCCTTATACGAATTTTACCACGACAAATCGTTGCAAAGGATTCGTCAGGACGTCTATGACCGCTTTTTTACCCGTATCGAACAACGCTTTAGCCGTGCGCAAATCGCGACCCTGAAAGACACCTTCAGCACAATCACCATATCGGATGGTTTGCCGGTATGGCATTTCCTATGTGAGCGCTGAGGGTCCGGCGGCGTGGTGGCTCGGCGCATCAAGGTCCTGCATCTGATAACAAGCCTGGACACAGGTGGGGCCGAGGTTGCGTTGACCCGGCTGGCACCTGCCATGGACAGGCATCGTTTCGAGAATGTGGTTGTATCATTGACCACGGCCGGCCCGCTTGCTACCCGCATTCAGGACGAGGGCATTCCGGTCTCGGCCATCGGCATGTCGCGCTCTCTACCATCGCCCGCTGCGTTGTGGCGGCTCTATCGCCTGCTGCGCCGGGAGCGGCCCGATGTCCTGCAAACCTGGCTGTATCATTCTGATCTCTGCGGCTTGCTGGCGGGCCGGGCGGCCGGGGTACCGACAATTGCCTGGAACATCCGCTGCGCCCAGACAGACGAGCGCTACACCCGAGGCATCAATGGCGCGTTGGTCCGACTGTTGGCTCGAACTTCCCGCTATCCCAACGCCATTGTGGCGAATTCCCATGCGGGGCGGGAGGAACATGAAGCATTGGGCTACCAGCCAAAACGCTGGGGGGTGTTGGAGAATGGTTTCGATCTCGAAGTCTTCAAGCCTCAAGCGGCGGCGGGCGCCGGTCTGCGCCGTGAGTTGGGCCTGCCCGAAGATAGTCTGCTTGTTGGCTTGGTTGGGCGATATGATCCATTGAAGGATCATGCGGGTTTTCTGCGTGCGGCGGCAGAACTGCTTTCGACCAATCCGGAGGTGCATTTCGTGCTTGCCGGCGACGGCGTAGATCATGGCAATGACGTGCTGCAGAGACAAATTAACGATCTCGGTATAGGCGCGCATATTCATCTGCTGGGCCGGCGGGATGATGTGCCCATACTCAACGCAGGCTTCGACATCGCGACTTGTTGTTCATTGGGAGAAGGATTTCCCAACGTCGTCGGGGAGGCGATGGCCTGTGGGACGCCCTGCGTGGTCACCGACGTGGGCGATGCCGCCCGCATCGTCGGGGATACGGGTATCGTCGTGCCTGCCGGCGAGGCCCAGGCGCTGGCAGGGGCTTGGCGGGCGATTATCTCCAAGGGCTCGGCAGGGCGGGCGGAGCTGGGACGCCGCGCCTTAGCGCGCATTGAAAGCCAATATTCGCTGGCACGCTGTGTCGAACGTTATCAGTGTTTCTATGAGGATCTATACGACCGCTCAACACGGTGAGGTGAAGCGGATCGGGATCAACGGCAATATTTCTTGGCGGGGATATTTGTCGCAAAACCTTCAGGGCGGACAAAAGAGGGACTGCTGAATGGACCTGTACATGCATCCTGGCGAACGACATTATGATTTCAATACGGACGCTGTTCGAGGTGCTATTTTCAGGGTACTTATCGAAGCTTGCCGCGTAGTTGTGCGCCCAATGCAAAGAATATGGGATCAAGATTTGGTGCTGACCTTGGTTTCAAAGGCGATGCCGATCGAGCGGGGATCAAATAAATGAATTTGAAGTCAATTCTTGCCCATCGGAATACGGCCCTGTTCGTACTGATCGCCTTCGCTTATGGCGCCTTTATCCGCTTCTTCCGGCTGGACTATCAGAGCTTTTACCTTGATGAGGTGACCTCGGTCGATGCCGCGATGCATGCCGACACACTGCAGCATGCGTTTACCCACTTCTTTTTCTACCACCCCACACCACCACTTTACTTCTTTGCACTGCTTGGCTGGACGGAGTTGTTTGGCTTTGGCGAATACATGTTGCGATTTCCATCGGCGGCCTTTGGCGTACTGACAATTCCACTGATATATTTTGGCTTTAAGCAGATATACGACCGCAATATCGCTGCCATCAGCGCGATTATCATGGCTTTTTCCTGGCCGGGTTTATTTTACTCCCAGGAAACGAGAGTTTATTCCATCGTCTTGTTCTTCTGCACCTTGGCGTTCATCTACTGGGTGAAAATCATCAATGGCATGGTGGCGGGTTCAACAAGAGGCTGGGACAAGACAATTTTCCTTTTCGCCGCTTTCCTCGCGGCGATGCTGCATCCCTTTGGCATGCTGGTCAGTGGCTTTCAGATCCTTTATCTGCTGATCCTGGCGTTGATCCGCCATAGAGCCCTGATCGTTTTTTCATTTTTTTCGGGGCTGTTTGTCCTCGCTGTTTATAGTCTTTGGATCTGGGTCAATCTTACCCATCTTGGACACACCAGCGAAGACAGCGTGACGGGCAATCCTTTTAATCGGCCCGGCCTAGGTTTTTTTATCAATATCGGCGCCTTCCTCTTTCATCATCCGGTCGTCGCCCTTCTGACCGCCATCATTCCAATGGCTCTCGGTGCGGCGGGCTATTGGAAAATTCTGAAGGGGGCGCTTGGCCAGCGCGATTTGACCAGCCCAGCGATTTATCTACCGGCAATGATGCTTTTTCCGTTCGCAACGGTATTCATCGCCTCACTGATCTATCCATTGATGTATACAAGGCATCTGATTGTTTTCCTGCCCTATATATATTGTTTCTTCGCATATATTTTCGTGCAGCAGCAATGGCGGTGGCGCGGCCGGGAAGCGGGTGTGATGCTCGTTCTATGTATAGCCTCCACCGTCTTCATCCTGCCGGATTATTACCAGCCCCATAAGACACAAGCGCGCGAAGGCATCGCCCATGCCTTAAGCAATGCCGACGAAAACACAAAATTCGTCACCCCCTGTGACTTTGAACCCCCATGGGAATGCCGGTTGGGACCACAATACGTACTTTCCACACGCTGGAATGTTTACCTTTATTACCTCAACAAACCATACTTGCCCGACTTGCCGATCGTCCCGGACGTGGCGCGGAATACCGGGGAGCTTTCCGAACTTGTCCGGGGTTACCGAGAGAACGGCATAAAGAAGGTTACGCTCATCGCGATCCGCAAGCACCTTTGGCATCACTATGACAGCTTCAAAAGCTGGTTCGGCGAAGCAGGCTTTTCCTGCACATCGCGTATTTACGAATCCAAGGGCCGCGATGAGGTCGGTATTCTGATTTGCGAAGATGGCCTAGGCTAGTGGATTGCATCGCCTTGTTTACGTGGTTTGGACGGCTTTGCAGGTTTGCCGGGTAGGCGCAAATTTCCCCGGTTGACTTTGCATTCAGCCCTTCGCATACTCGCCCTTCACCGCTGGATCGATTCACCCGGCGTGCGGCAGCGTGAGCATTTTAGGGTAAATGCTCACTCCCCAAAATCAATATCTGAATGTGGTCGCAGGAACCAGCACCAGCGTCGATAGGCGGACGCCGTCGGATAAGCCACGATAGATGATATGGCGATAGATTGAACAATCTAATACAGCGGGGCGCACTTCGACCATTGGCGCAGGTTGCAAAACGATTGACCTATGCCGGAGTTGCCTGGCCGTTCGTTTGGTTGTTGATCCGCCGCCGGGTGCGGCCTAGGGTCCGGCTTCGGCTAAAAAATATGGCACTAATCGGGTTTGTTTCGCCATACCTACACGCGTCTTCAAAGGAAACGGGTTTTTGCCAACAATCCGATTTTCTGGGACTTTTTCAAAGCCAGCTATTGCAACGAGTAATATGACAATCAAAGGCGGACTTTTTCGGCTGTGGGTACGATATCTAGGTGGGTTGGGCCTGTGCTGGCCGGTCACATATATGGTGGCGCGAAGCTTGCGGGAAGTCCAACCCGACGGCAACATAACCGCTTTGAGGCGTTCTGGTGACGACGATCGAATTACACTATTGGCGCTGACGCCCGACCGTTTTCGGGACGACCTGGAAATTCTCGTTGGCACCGGAAAATTCCGAGTGCTGCGCGCCTCATATACATGGCAGGGCCGCCTTATTGCAGCCTTCTACCCGACTGAAATGGACTTCTTGAGCTTCTACAACCCGGAACCAGGATCAGATATCGGGAAGCGCCAAACTGAGCTACGAAAATACCTGCGGCGCCTTCTCAAGAAACTTTACCAACGCGTGGGGATTGACGGCGTCATCGGCGCGGCAACTCACTACCAGCTCGATTATGATTGGGGTGTCGCTTCCACACAAATTGGCGTTCCCTATATTGTATTTCATCGCGAATGCTATCTGGCCTCACCAGGCTTGTATCGCGATTTCCGGGCACGGTGGACGGGCATGGGCAAGTTCGAAGGTGGACACATCATCGTGTATGATGAAAATACCAAGAACTGCATTCTTGAGTCTGGATACGCCGAAGACAACATGTTGTCTTCGCTTGGCTGTCTCCGGATGGACAAATTCGTGGCACGGATCGCAGCCCATGAGAGTTTTGAAAAACCCCGCAAAAAAGTTACTTTATTTTCATTCAATCACGGCGCTGGAATGGTCGGACTTATTTGGGAAAAAGGAAAATCGACTGGATTTAAGCGCCTGTTCGATGAAGTTCATGTCGCCTTTGCACGCTTGGCCATCGCCAATCCGGAGATCGATTTTGTAATTAAGCCCAAATGGGATGGCGAATGGATGGATAAACTTGACGAAACTTTTGACGCATCCGATATTAATTGGTCAGAAATTCCAAATCTTTCCGTACTTGTCGATATCGACGTTCATGGCTTGATTCTGGAATCAGACGTCATATGCGGCGGCGTGAATTCTAATACATTATTAGAATCGGCCCTTGCGGGAAAACCCATCGTCATGCCGCTTTTCGCGGAAGCGGAAGGCGAGTTCGCCGACTATGTAAAGATCCCTAATGACCTGGACATATTCGACGTAGCCAAATCGCCCGACGAGTTCCAGAGCCTTATTATGCATCGATTGGAAAACCCGGAAATCGGCCTAGATTGTCAAACAAAGCGGAATTCGGTTTTCGAGAGATATGTCTCCAGCCCGCGTGGCGACGCCACAGAAAAGTATGTGCGGACTTTGGACGATCTAGTCGCTGCGCGTCTCTAAAAGTCGAGTGAAAATACTGAGTGAAATTTACCAGGATTACGCAGCCCTTGTAGTCCTGGTATTTTGTCGATATCGATGCAGTCGTCCAACTAAGGCACCGCGCATTCCTAGGAAACACAACAATGGCAAATTTTAAGGTTCTTTTTCTCTATCCAAATCAACGCACGGAAGCGCTGGTCCCGCCTGCGATTGCTATCTTGTCTCGCCTTTTGAAGGATCGCGGTATCGATGTTGATCTATTCGATTCCACCAATTACGACATCGAGGCGGACGACTATTTTGACGCTTCGGTTTCGATGAGAAGCAAACGGGGAGGCAAGGCTGGTGTAGTCGAAAATCTATTGGTTCGCCCGTATGAATCGCGGGCGGAAAGCCTACGCAAACATGTGGCAGCCACAGACGGGCTCATCAAGAAGGTCGAGTCATTCCAACCTGATCTGATTGCAGTCACGGTAACGGAAAGCACATTCTCACTCGCGGTGCATTTGCTGCATTCCATAAAATCTTTAGGGGTGCCGAATATTGTCGGCGGCGTATTCCCGACATTCGCACCGGAACGCGCGTTGAATTTTTCCGTGGTTGACATGGTCTGCGTGGGCGAGGGTGAAAATTGCCTCGTCGATCTCTGCGAAAAGATGGCCGCGGGACAAGATCATTCAAAAGTCACCAATTTGTGGCTAAAGAAAAAAGACGGCTCGATTGTCCGGAATTCGATAACCCGTGCCGTGGATATCGATACGATTCCCATGCCAGATTTTGAGCTTTTCGAAGATCAGCAATTTTACCGCCCAATGTACGGTAAAATGTACAAAATGATTCCCGTCGAAACGCACCGCGGATGTCCCTATACATGCGCATTTTGCAATTCTCCATCACAGAATAGATTCTATTCCGAGCAGACCAATAGCCATTTCTTTCGAAAGCGCTCGATGGAGAATATTCACAAGGACTTACTTCATTTTCGCGATGTCATGGGGATGGAGTATATCTATTTCTGGGCAGACACATTTTTTGCCTGGTCGCCAAGAGAGTTCGACCAATTCTGCGAAATGTATGCGGATATTGATCTACCATTTTGGTGCCAAACTCGAGTTGAAACGGTAACGGACGACAGGATTAGGAAACTCAAGAATATTGGCCTGCATTACATGACATTTGGCATGGAACACGGAAATGAAAAATTCCGGACCGAAGTGGTCAAACGGAAATACTCCAACGATTTCGCTCTTGAAGCGCTCAAGATTCCGCACAAATACGATGTACCGTTTACCGTGAACAATATCATCGGATTCCCCGACGAAACGCGGGAACTTGCCTTCGATACGATTGAGATCAATCGAAGCTTCAATCCCTCGCAGATGAGCTGTTCTATTCTTCAGCCCTACCACGGCACTGAATTGCACCCATATTGCGTCGATAAGGGGTATCTACATCCAGACATACTATGCCCGGCGAATTCGGAAAATTCGGTCATGGAACTGCCAACGTTCTCGCCGGATGCCCTGAAAGGACTGAAACGAACGTTTGCCATGTATGTGAAATTTCCCAAGGACCGCTGGAGTGAAATTGAAATTGCGGAAAAATTCACACCAGAAGGCGACCAAAAATGGGTCGAGTTGAGTGCTGAGTTTAAAGATACCTTCTTCAGTGAGCCGAAGACCGACATCACTGATCAAGGAAACCAAATACCCATTGTTGATGGCGCAGTGGCCAAATTGTGAACCAAGCCGCCCGACGGCCGAAGCGTCCGACGGAATGTATGCGCCACATCGCCGGCCCAAGCGTCTCGCATTGCTGCCCAGCCTTCATCGCAGGCTTGCGGCCTTTGAATACCATTTCCAAGACGGGAAATTATAGAGTTAGTTTGATCAGAGTGTGGATTGGTCATGAAATTTAGAACAAAAATTCTCGGCGCGGGCTCGATTGGCAACCATCTTGGTAATGCTGCTCGAGAGCTAGATTGGAGCGTTGACCTATGCGATATCGACGAAGCCGCATTGGATCGCACCAAGACGGACATATATCCGACTCGCTACGATAGCTGGGATGACACCATACGTTTGTTTCCTGCAAGCGAGGCGCCGCGCGGCGGCTATGATCTAATTTGCATTGGCACGCCACCCGATAGCCACATTGACCTGGCCATGACGGCCCTTGAAGAGGAACCGAGGGCTCTTCTCATAGAAAAACCGCTTTGTGGCGCCGGGCTTGATCGCATGCATGAACTTCATGCGAGGGCGGCCGCCTGTGGTACGCGAGTGTTCGTTGGATACGATCACGTCATTGGCCAAGCAACGCAAATGGCCGTTGAACATTTGATGTCCGGCGACATAGGCTCGATCGAGACGATGGACGTAGAGTTCAGGGAATATTGGGGTGGAATATTTGCAGCTCACCATTGGCTTGACGGCCCGGCCGATAGTTATTTGGGCTTTTGGCGGCGCGGCGGCGGCGCGGCGGGTGAACACTCGCACGCCCTTAATCTATGGCAGCACTTTGCCCATGTAGTTGGCGCCGGCCGGGTCGTGGAAGTGGGCGCGATGGCACAATATGTCAATGATGAGCGCATCGACTATGACAAGATCATGACCTTCAATCTGAAAACCGAATCCGGTCTGACGGGGCGGGTAGTTCAGGACGTTGTTACATCACCGCCGCGGAAATGGGGCCGTATCCAGGGCGACAATGGTTATGTGGAATGGAACTTCGGTTTCGAACCGGGCAAGGACAAAACGAAATTCGTCAGCGGCGCAGATGAGCCGCGAGAGCAGGTTTTCGAAAAATCCCGCCCCGATGATTTCATAGCTGAACTCTCCCACATCCGCGAAGTGGTAAATGGTGATATTGATGCTTCGCCGATTTCGCTTCAACATGGCCTCGACACAATGCTGGTGATCGCCGCAGGGCATCGCTCCGCTCTTGAAAGCAGAATGGTGGCAATCGATTACTCGAAAGGGTATCGACCGGACGCCTTGCAAATCCTATGACAAAGAGAAAAGGTAATTAAGCTAATGAGCGAGCACTATGATTTCAACGACCTCTTTGTCCTTGACCTTGCCAACAATCATCAAGGCGATGTCGAACATGGTCTAAATATTGTCCGTGGCATGGGTGAGGCCACCAAGAAACATGGCGTCCAGGCTGCGATGAAGTTTCAATTCCGACAACTCGACAGCTTTATTCATCCTGACCACAGGGAGAGCGAGAGCAACAAACACATCGGTCGCTTTCTCTCTACTGAGCTTTCCCGAGATCGGTACCAGACACTGCTTGATGAGGTCCGTCGGCAAGGCCTAGTATCAATGTGCACGCCATTTGATGAAGAATCCGTCGACATTATCGTCGACATGGGATTCGACATCATTAAGGTCGCCAGTTGTTCCGCCAAAGACTGGCCGCTCATAGAAAAAGTGGCATTTTCGGGAAAGCCAGTGATCTTTTCCAGCGGCGGCCTAAAAATAAGCGATATTGACAACCTGGTTACCTATTTTAGCCACCGCGGTGTCGATCATGCGATAATGCATTGTGTCTCCATCTATCCGATACCCGATGAACATTTCCAACTCAATCAGATCGATAGCCTGCGAAATAGGTATCCCGACACGACCATCGGATGGTCAACCCATGAAGATCCTGATGACCTGACCGCGGTTGGCGTTGCCGTCGCCAAGGGCGCGCGAATGTTTGAACGCCATGTCGGCGTCGAGACGAAAGACATCATGCTCAATGCCTATTCATCCACACCTGAGCAAGTTGACAAATGGCTCACGGCCTACACAAGAGCTAGGGTCATTTGTGGAGCCGACCAACGCCCGCCATCGCCGGATGTGGAAACAGAGTCCATCGATTCGCTGAGGCGCGGGGTTTTTTCGAAGAAGACTATCAAGAGCGGCTCAGTGGTGAAGCGGGAAGATATCTATTTCGCGATGCCATATCTTGAAGGCCAGCTTGAAAGCGGACGCTGGCCGACCCAAGGTCTGGATAGCATCAAGGCAACAACGAATATTGAGCCGAATGCACCGCTGATGATGGAACAGGTCGATTTGCCGGATGATGGCGACTATTTGATAATTAAGCGGGCCGTTCACGAGATCAAGGCAATGCTAAATGAAGCCCGCGTCGTGTTGAACAGCGACTTCAAAGTCGAATACTCACATCACTACGGCATTCCGCGCTTTAGGGAAGTGGGTGCGGTTATCATCGAATGTGTCAACCGCGAGTATTGCAAGAAGTTGATCGTGCAATTGCCAGGGCAACATCATCCGAACCATCACCATGCGCGAAAAGAAGAGACATTCCAGGTATTGCATGGCGTGTTGCATGTCGAAATCGACAATCATAGGCATGTGCTCCATCCAGGCGAGATAATGCTTGTACAACCAGGTGTTTGGCACAGTTTTTGGACCGAAACCGGCGTCATCTTCGAGGAAATTTCCTCTACCCATTACAACAACGATAGCTTCTATCAAGACCAGGCGATCAATCGGCTTGAAAGAGGCGAGCGAAAAACTTTGCTTGATCATTGGGGACGATATTGGCCGGAGCACGAGAGCAATCCAACCAATTGATCGAAATGCCCACGCATGTTCGAGCGCTGCTGCAAATCTTGTCTTGATACCAAGGATCGGGGACGGTCGCGTCTTTGGCGTAAACGGGACCGCATTTCATGATCCGAGCGGTGGCCTTTGACTTCGATGGAACGCTGGTTCGCTCGAACGCCATCAAGCGCAAAGTTTTCTACGATGTAACAACGGACATCCCAGGCGCGGCCGGCATTCTCGATGCTTTGTTTGCTAGCGATTTCAAGGGAGATCGCTACAAGCTTTTCACTGAGTTGTGCCAACGTCTAACGCCAAGTCGTGCGCCGGTCTCGGCGCGGCAACTGGGTCTGCAATTGGCTTCGGTTTACGGCGAATTGTGCCGGGAACAAATTGCGGTCTGCGCCGAAGTGCCTGGTGCAACGGCGGCGCTTCGGATACTGCGGGAGCGGGATATTGGCGCCTTCGTCGTATCGGCAACGCCTGAAACAGACTTGAAACCTATTATTTCTGATCGCGGCTTCGATCGATTCTTCAAGGGCGTCCGCGGCGCACCAACAAACAAAGCCCAGCATCTCGAAAACATTCTGGCAACGGAAGATATACTGCCAACTGAAATTGCCATGATCGGCGATGGCAGTGACGACCTTGCCGCCGCCAAAGCGATCGGATGTCGATTTATAGGAATTGCCCGTTCCGGGAATGAAACGCTTCCCATATGCGCACGGATGATCGAAGACCTTCATCCCCTACCTGGATTACTCTTTAATGACTAGCAACTTCGGACAAATACTCTTCAATCGTGCATAAAAACAAACGCATACTAGCCGTAGTCCCAGCGCGTGGCGGCAGCAAGGGTATCAAGCTAAAGAATTTGCGGCCGATCGCCGGCACACCTATGGTCGCCATGGTGGGCTCGGTTATCAAGGATATTCAATCCATTGATCGCGCCGTCGTCTCGACCGACCATGACGAGATCGCGCGGGTCGCCGAAGGGGCCGGTATCGACGCCCCGTTCCGACGGCCGGAAGAACTGTCCGGAGACCGAATTGGCGACCTCGACGTTTTGTCCGACGCATTGTTGACGATGGAAAAGCTGGACAACGTGAAATACGATGTTGTCGTGATGCTGCAGCCGACATCGCCACTCCGCCGCGCGAAACACGTTGAAAAGGCAATAAAGAAGCTCATCGATGAGGGGTGGGATGCTGTATGGACCGTATCTGAATCCGACTCGAAATCGCACCCGTTGAAGCAGTTGACCGTCGAGCAGGATAGCGATCGCATGGACTATTACGATCCCGACGGCGGCCAAATTATCGCGCGGCAACAGCTGCAACCAGTCTACCACCGCAATGGCATCGCCTATGCAGTGACCCGGTCATGTTTGCTGGATCAGGGAACCATCAAGGGTCAACGCACCGGCGCCGTGGTGCTTGATGGTCATTTTGTCAGCATTGATACCGAATGGGATATCAAGTTGGTGGAATTCATTCTTCGCGAGACAGCGCGGTAGCACGAACGACGTGGACGGATCAACAAACCCAGCGGCCAACCCTGAATGGGAGGCCAACATCTACGGTCAACACCAACAGGTAAACCGCTACCCATTCGACATCGTGGTTTCATTCGTGTTCCGGCATTTTGGCCGTCTTCACGCCGACGAACGGGCGAACGTCAAGGTTTTGGAGGTCGGTTGCGGCACCGGCAACAACGTATGGTTTCTCGCCCGCGAGGGATTTGATGTAACAGGCATTGAGGGCTCTCAGACGGCGGTCAAGCTGGGCCAAGCGTTGATTGCCAATGAAGGCTTGAGCGCGCGGATCACCGCAGGCGATTTCAGTCGGCTTTCGTGGCCCGACAATACTTTCGACGCGGTCATTGACCGCTGTGCGGTTACCCACAATCGGGTCGAGCATATCAAACGCACATTCGATGAAATCCAACGGGTACTAAAGCCGGGCGGTGTTTTCCTATCGCAAATGTTCAGCGCCGCCGACACCCACCGCCTTGGCGGGCGCGACCTTGGCGACGGCGCCTATACGGATTTCAAGGAGGGTCCATTCGAGAACTTGGGAGTAGCCTATTTCGCGGATCGCAGCGCCATATCACATCTATTCGAAAACCGTTTCGAGGTGCGCTCCCTGGAGCACAGTCTGTTTGAAGATGCACAAACGGGTGCGGCCAGAGCGTTCTGGCAACTCGAATGCAGCAACACCCGGCCTGCCGACATGGCGACAAAGCGGGCCAGGAGCCTAATTCTGTGTGGAACCTATCGCTCCGGCACTAATTTGTTGCAAAAAATTATCAACGCTCATCCCATGTGTGACATCGTCATGCAGCCATGTCTGCCCTTCTTCAAGACGCTGCAGCAACGCCACGCCGACAGCGCTGGCCAACCGTTGGGCGTTGCCGGCGATGATCCCTTCTCCCCCCAGGAGAGTGAGCGCTTTACTGGCACCTTCGACGCCGATGCTCTCGCAAAGCTTATCAGCGAGTTGGATGAAGCCTTGACGGAGCAACGCGAAGCGGGTGATGACGTCCCGAGCCGCCTGTTTCACGACAGCCTTGTCCGTTGCCTGGCGCCGGGCAACCCCGCCTCCGTGCTCTCCGGCATTATTGACGCCGTTCAGGACTATCGTTCCAATCCCGATTGCCGATATGCCGGTTTCAAGGAACAATATATCGACGGGTTTCTTGAAGATGTCATACGGCTGTCACCGCGGGACTATCGGATTCTTCATCTAATGCGGGACCCCCGCGCCATTTTGGCATCGCGCAATTATGGTGCCTACCGGCTGGAAGGCGCGGCGGCAAGCCAGCATCCTTTGCTGATGGTGGTCAAGATGTGGCGCACCTCTCAGCGCTGCAGAGATCGATTGCGGAAAAAATATCCAGAAAACTTCCTGCCCCTTCGATACGAAGATCTTGTCACGGAGCGATCCAAGACCGTGGGGGAAATTGCAGACTTCCTGGACCTACAGGAACACGCCGCAATGTTGGATGAAGACAATTTGCGTTTGGAAGACGGCAGCAACTGGAAACCAAATACCTCCTTTGGCGCGGACCATGATCCCAGCAGGTCGAGGGATCAATGGAAGGAACTGCTGCCGCCCGAAACCATCGGCGTGGTTGAATTCCTCTGCCGAAACGAAATGGCCGCCATGGGGTACGCCTGCACATTGTCGGAGGACGAGCAATTATCGCACCTGCGGTCCTATCAAGAAGACGAATGCCATCTTCTTCCCTGGACACGCATATCCGGCCTACTGCTGGACGAAGGTGAGAAAGACCGGCAGATTGAGCGTGATGCCCGAATTCGATCTTGACCACTTGGAACCGTCATCGCCGCCCGGCCGGGGCGCGATGACGGCCAAGGAAGACATACCTGATCAAGAAACCGCCATGTTAACCAGTGTGCATGGCGACATCTCATGCATCAACCGTGCCGATTTGGATGCCTGGCTCGCCGGCCATCATTGGCCCGTTAGTGAAGCCGCCTTCCATGATCTGGCGACGGCGACCTACGCCAGTTATGCCGAGTTAGTACAAGTCTTGCCAACGCCCTGGAATGCCTTGGCTCTGGCGGATGTCCATTTCGTTCAATCTATCGTGCAGATCCTGCATGGGCGAATGGTCGCCGAACGCTGCGAAGCGGACGGGCTGAAACTCATCTTAAGCCAGCAATCACGATCGATATTTCAGCCTAATTTCGACGCTCTTGGCGCTGGCCCAAGCGCGCAAATAGGTCAACGCCCGCGGCTTCCCATTGGCCTGCTCAGGCTGCGGCGACAACTGTTATATAATCGGCACCTTTCCCCAATTGACCGCCTCCGAAGTCTGGGACGGAACAAAATCTGGAGTTTGGGTACGGAATCCGAACTGAAAACCATATATGCCGGGCAACGGGGCCTGCATTGCAATTTTCCTAAGCCCGTAGAGCTGTTGGCAGCACACGCGCCATCGCAGCCCAGTCAGCAAAGCAGCGTCGATGAAGCACTGTCGGGGGTAATTCAAACAGCGATCGATTGCGCGGACCTGCGAAAACCGGCCGATGATTTGCGGAAGAAGTTGTTGTCGGCCTGGCAACGGCGCCTGTGCTCATTGCATCAGTTGCACCAGTCGATCCTTTCCCATCAAGCTATACCCGAAACCATTCTATTAGGAGGGGCGTCCTTCCCGCCATTCCGCATCGTCAGTTTGGCTGCGCGGGAAAAGGGCACCAAGATCGTCGCGTTTCAACACGGCCACAACCTCGGTTTCACCGACGCCGATATCATTTGTTTCAATGATTACGCCATCTGCGATGAATTCGTCTGCGCTACGAAGCAGCAAATCCCATTGGCTCGGCGGCGGGCGCATTTGTCCGCATTGTCCCGCGTCCGTGACATTCATTTCGTGGCGCTGGAAACCGATGCCTACCAGGGCCACCGCCAACGCTACCAGCTGGAGAGGAAGACGCACAATGGCCCAAAACGGGTCATGATCATTGGTTCACCAATGTCGAGTAACCGCAGCACGACGGGTGTCTGCGATGCTTATTACCATTGGCTGCGGCTGGATATCTTGATGGCCCGGGCGCTTAAAGGCGCCGGCTATCGCGTTCTCTATAAGCCCCATCCATCCTCTCTGGACGCCGCCACCACGCTAATAGGCCCCGAAGTCGATGAAATGCCGACCGCGCCATTCGAGGACTGCTGCACCGATGCTGATACTTTCATCTTCGGAACACCCTTGACGACCACTTTCGGCATGGCGCTTTGCACCGATACTCCGATCGTCATGATCGACCCTGAGGGGCGGAACTGGAATCCGGAAATCGAGGCCTTGCTGCGAAAACGCTGCGAATTCGTCGCGGCATCGTTAGATGGGCACAACCGAATTAATCTTGACCTTCCGAAGTTCGTCGCTGCCATCGAGACGGCGCCTGAGCGGCGTTCAAACGAATTCTTTGAGCGTTTCCTGACGCCCGAACCAACAGATTTCCATGCCGCCTCCTAATGTCGTGAAGTTATCATGACGCTTGAGGAATTTTCCAATTATCTCGACCGGGGCTTCGACGAACTTGGAGTCTATGAATACTCCGTGGTCTATCTGTTCACGGATTTGCGCGGCTGGGCGTCCCGCCTGGGCGCCGCCACCCGGCGGGACGATATGTTCAAAGCGATTAGCGGCCCGCTGCTGGAACGCGGCTGTACCATCGTAACGCCTAGTTTTTCCTATACCGATGCTGGCGAGTACGATGTCCAGACAACGCCGTCCGCCTTGGGTGCATTCCCGCGCTGGTTCCTTGGCCAGCCGGCCATGGCGCGCTCGGAACATCCTTTGTTTTCCATGGCCGCCATCGGGCCCGAGAAGGCCACGGCGCGGGAATTAGTACAAGGCTGCGGCAAGAGCGCCTTTGGCGCGCGTTCTGTCTTCGAGCGCCTGCTGGCCAGGGAATGTATTTGTGTCCATCTGGGCCATAACGTAGATCTGGGCAACACCATGATCCATTATGCCGAACAGCTTTGCGGCGCACCCTATCGGTTTAACAAGGTCTTCCCGACCAAGGTGCATAGCGGCGGCGCCTTTTTAGGCAGCAATTATTCCGCTTTCGTGAGGCGGCTGGATGTCAAGGGCCACGATTTCGTAACAGACGCCTCAAAGAATGCCGCGAAGATGCGTCAGGACGGCATAATCAGGGAAATCGGCTCAAACAATGATTTGAGCAACATCTCGGTTTTTGATTACCGACAGGCCTTCGAGGCTATGGTAAACGACTATGAAAGCGATCCAAATATCTTTATTTCTAAACCATTTATCGGAGGCTAATTTGGTGCCCAGAGATCAGATAGAAACGGTGTTAGAGGCATTTTTCGTGGAACGGGAAGGCAAGGGCGTGCTTGCGGAACTGCGCAGCATGGATCTGGTGGCCGAGGGCCTGCTTGATTCCATCGACACACTGATTCTCGCCGCCTATCTGGAGGAGAAGACAGGTATCGATCTGGACATCACCACCGACCATGCCTTGGCGGCCATGCGCAGCTTCGACGGCCTGGTTAATCTGGCCGCCGATCAGGTTGGCGCGGCGGCGGGTTAATCTTGAATGGCAGCAGCGAATATTCTAGCGGCAGTACTGGATAGGGTCGCCGCGCGGCCAAATGATGTCGCCATACATGACAAATGGCGCGTCTGGTCCTGGAGCGACGTTTTCGCACGGGCGCAATGCTATGCCGCCGCCATCACCGATTGTATGTCCGCGGATGATCGCGCCGGCCCGGTTCCCATTCTCACGGGTCGCAGCGGTGAAGTTCTTGCCGCCATACTGGGCGCCATGATGACAGGGCGCGGTGCAGCCATGCTGTCGCCGGAACAGCCTGTCCAGCGCCTGGCCGAATGCCTTGCCGACCTGGATTGTGAGGATTTCGTGCTGGACGCTCGCGTCGCCACGGAACGCGATGACGCCCCCTTGTCATTGCCGATCCTGGAAATTTCGGATCATGCGACCGAAGTAAGGCCATTGCCCGCTTTCCCCGGCGAAGGCATTGCCTACATAATTTTCACCTCCGGCAGTACGGGTCGGCCCAAGGGCGTGATGGTCAGCCACGACAATATTCTCAACACCCTGCAGTGGAGTTCGGAGCATCTGCATTGGAACGAGGCTGACGTCATCGGCTCCGCCACAAAATTCTCGTTTGACATTGCCATGTTCGATGTCTTCACCTTCTTTTACTTTGGAATTCCTCTTTCCATTTTTCCAAACCTGACTAATGTCAACGCCATGTTGGATCAGATGACGACAACAAGCGTCACGTTTCTGTTTTCCGTACCGGCATTTTTCACTCAATTCTGCCGCTTTGACGCCCTGGAACGGGTCAATCAGTCATCCTTGCGGCGGATCATATCAGGCGGTGATTTCTTTCCGCCGGCCCATATCCTGCGCTGGCTGGACGAGGCGCCAAGCGTCGAAGTGATTAATTGCTGGGGGCCAACGGAGACCTCGGTGGTGAATACATTCCATGTCGTAGGCGAGGAAGACCGGCCAATACTTCTGAACGGCGGCTATCCGCCGGTTGGCCGGGCCAGCCCCCGACAGCGGTTTGCTCTGATCGACGATGCAGGGGCGACCGTCAGCGATCCCGGCGCACGCGGCGAAATTGTTATGTTGGGCGATTGTGTCAGCCAGGGTTATTTGAAGGATCCTGAGCGCACCCAAGTTGCCTTCGCACCGCATCAAGGAGAGCGCGCTTACCGTACCGGCGATTTGGCTTACCTGAACCTAGCCGGTGACCTGTTTATCGCCGGTCGCAAGGGCGCCATGGTCAAAATCGCTGGCCACCGGGTCGACCTCAACGACGTGGAAAGCGCCGCCGCCTCCCTGGACAACGTACACTTGGCCGGCGCCTTCGTCAGGGAAATCGAAGCAGGCGTACACGAATTGTGCGTTGCCCTGGAAATTATTGGTGGCCTTGACGACTTTGACCTGTTTTCCGCCAAGAAAAAATTCCGCAGCTTGCTGCCGCCATACATGGTACCGAAGCGGCTCTTCCCCATGGCGGAATTGCCCTTAAGTGAAAATAGAAAAGTTAACCGCACGGCCATCGCGGCCATGTTTCCGCTATAGCACCGAACCACTTCAACAAAAGTAAGGCTTCTTGTGACAGACTTCATGCATCGCTTTCATGGTTCGATCCGGCCGGGTACGATCGAAGGTAAATCCATTTTGATTACCGGCGGCACCGGTTCCTTCGGGCAAGCCCTGGCCCGCACCCTGATCAGCCAGTACAAGCCCGCCAGGCTGGTGATTTTTTCCCGCGACGAACTCAAGCAGTTCGAAATGCAGAACCATCCGGACTTTCGCGATGTTCCGTACCTGCGTTTCTTCATTGGAGATGTCCGTGACCCTGAACGCTTGGAAATGGCCTTTCGGGGCGTCGATATCGTCATCCACGCCGCCGCCCTTAAGCAAATTCTGACGGCGGAATACAATCCCTTTGAATGCATTCGCACCAATGTCATGGGAGCCGAAAATGTCGTTTCAGCGGCTATTCGCGCCGGAGTCAGCCGTGTCATCGCATTGTCTACGGACAAGGCGGCCAACCCAATCAACCTTTACGGTGCTTCGAAATTGGCTTCGGACAAGATTTTCTCCGCCGGCAAATGGCTGGTGGGCAACCGCCCCGAACCCCTGTTCGCAGTAGTCCGCTACGGCAACGTCTTGGGGTCCCGCGGTAGCGTGGTGCCGTTTTTTCGCCAAATGATCGAGCGCGGTGAAACATCTTTGCCTATCACGGATGCGCGCATGACCCGTTTCTGGATTACCCTTCAGGGCGGTGTCGATTTTGTGTTGTCTTGTTTGGCGATAATGCAGGGCGCGGAAATATTTGTGCCGAAAATTCCTTCCATGAAAATTATCGATCTAGCCCGCGTCATGGCGCCTGACCACGATACTCATATCGTAGGCATACGGTCCGGCGAAAAGTTGCATGAGATCATGATTACCGAAGATGATTCACGCAATACCCTGGAACTGCCCGACCGCTACGTAATTTACCCCACGCTCTATGCCCAACCGCGCCAGTACGATCCAGCAGAGCGCCGACTACCGGATGATTTCTCCTTCCGCTCCGACAACAACACGGAATGGTTGGATGATGCCGCCATGGCCGCCCTGTTGGAACAGATAGACCACTAACGACATGAAACTCGGCTTGGGCACGGTACAGTTCGGTATGGATTACGGAGTGACCAACCAGGGCGGTCGGGTGCCTGAAGACGAAGTCGGGCGCATCCTTGCCCTGGCCGCCGAAGCCGGCATCTCGGTTCTGGATACAGCCCAAGCCTATGGCGAGAGCGAGGCCGTATTAGGGCGGCAATTGCGTCCCGGCCATGGCTTTCGCATGGTGACCAAGACGCCGCCGTTTTCATCGACCACTGCAGATATGATTGTGATGGAGTTTCGCGAGGCATTCCGGCAATCCCTGCAAAGATTAGCGCAGCCAGTGATCCATGCCTTGTTAGTGCACGATTGTGCCGCGTTGTTTGGACCGACCGGAACGGCCCTGTGGGCCGAGATGCAGCAACTGCGTGATCAGGGTCTGGTACAGAAAATCGGTGCCTCCATCTACAATGCCGGCGAGATCACTGCTCTATTACAAAATTTCGACCTTGATATCATTCAATTGCCCATCAACCTTTTGGACCAGCGTTTACAGAGGGGCGGCGAACTGGAGCGTCTGCGTCAGCACGGCATCGAGATTCATGCCCGTTCGGTGTTCCTGCAGGGCGTCTTGCTGGCCCAGCCGAAAAAACTGGATCAACGCTTCGCGGGTCTGCGCGATCACTTGACCTGGATCCAATCCTATCTGTCCGGCCATGGTCTCCAACCTTTGCCAGGCGCCTTGGGCTACCCGCTGCAATGTCCGGAAATCGACACGGTGCTGGTCGGCGTGAACCGGGAGGCGGAGTTGGCGGAAATTCTCGACACCATGGATAATATTGGAAAGGTGGAGGTGGACTATGGCCCCTGCGCCTTTGATGATGATCGATACCTTAACCCCAGCCGATGGGCCGCCCTGCCCACGCACGGTATAGAGAGGGATAACCCTTGCTAAAGAAATGTGGCGCCTGCGGCCTGCCGGAAACCTACGAGACCATTGAGTTCGATCCGAACGATGTCTGCAATATCTGCCGGCAGAAAGAATTCAAGGACGAGGTCTTAGATTGGGATGAGCGGCGGCAAAAGCTGGTCGAACTGATCGAAGATCACCGGGGCAAGTATGAATACGATTGCATCGTGCCGTTCTCGGGCGGCAAGGATTCCACTTTCACGCTGCTCTATCTCATGCGGGAGTTCAAGCTGAAGCCGCTGGTGGTGCAGTTCAATCATGGCTTCATGCGTGAAACTTTGCTGGCTAATAACCAACGCACTTTCAAGGCCTTGGGCGTCGATGTGGTAAGCTTCACGCCCAATTGGCATCTTGTGAAGCGGCTGATGCTGGAGGCGTTGATCCGCAAGGGTGATTTCTGCTGGCATTGCCACACAGGGATATTCTCTTACCCCATGCAAGTAGCCTTGAAGCACGAAACACCTTTGATATTCTGGGGCGAGCCGTCCTCCGAATACACGGCCTATTTCGATTATCGCGACGACGGCATCGAGGAAGTTGATGAAACCCGCTTCAACCGCTTCGTCAACCTGGGCATCACGGCGGAAGATATGGCCGGTATGATCCGCGATGATTTCGAATTCGATCCCCGCGATTTACGCCCCTTCACCTTTCCCCGCATGCGGGATCTGAAGAAACTGAAGGTCAAATCAGTCTGCCTCGGCAGCTTTATTCCCTGGGATGTGCGCAAGCAGGTGGCCCAGATCGAGGAGGAATTGGGCTGGCAGGGCGATCAGGTCGAGGGCATGCCATGGGATGAATACCCCTACGAAAAGATCGAGTGCTATATGCAAGGGGTGCGCGACTACATTAAATACCTCAAACGCGGCTACGGTCGGGTGACACAGATGACCGCCCTGGATCTACGCAACGGGCGCGTCGAGAAGGCCCATGCCGAACACTTGGTGCAGACATACGAAGGGCGCAAGCCGCCGGCCCTGGAATTGTTCCTGGATTATCTCGATATATCAGAGGCTCAGTTCAATGACATTGTCGCGAAGACCGTGGTGTCGCCGCATAAGCCGGATTTTGACAGTAACGAATGGGCGCCCAAGACCTGGGACTTCGACAACTGGTACCGCGAGGGCAATGCGGGCAAATCATGATCGGCGTGCTTGATTATGGCATGGGCAATCTACGCTCGATCTACAATGCCATTGAGGAAACCGGCAACGACGCCGTTTTGGTGGACGAAACAGAGGCGTTCGACGACCTCAGCCATCTGATAATTCCCGGCGTAGGCCACTTTCGAACAGCCATGGCCCATTTGCGCCAACGAGAACTGGAAACAGCTATCAAGGCGTATGCCGGTAGCGGACGCCCTTTGTTGGGAGTTTGCCTGGGCATGCAGATCCTGGCCGCCGCTGGCACCGAGGGTGGGGCAGAGGAAGGCCTAAATCTGATCCCTGCAACCGTGCAGCCATTGTCCGCCAGCGACACCTTGCGCATTCCCCACGTAGGCTGGAATACGGTGGTTTTCCATCGACCCCATCCAATCGTGGATGGCATCAAGGAGGGCCGTGATTTTTATTTCGTGCATTCCTTCTCCATGCAGTGCGAGGCGACTGACGATGTCGTGGCAACCACGGAATATGGCGCCGAGTTCGTCTCCATCGTGGGGCAAAACAACGTAGTGGGGTTTCAATTTCACCCTGAGAAAAGCCAGATCAACGGCCTGCAATTGCTGGAGAACTTCTGCGACTGGGACGGCCAATGCTAAAGCGCCGCATCATCCCGGTGCAATTATTGCTGGAGGGACGCTTGGTCAAAAGCCGGCAGTTTGCCAGTTTTCGCGATGTCGGTGATCCAGTTGCCTCTTCCAGGGTCTATAATTCACAATATGCCGACGAGTTGGTCTTTCTCAATATTACCCGCGATGATCGGAGCGTGGCTCCATTGGCGGATTTGCTGGCCGCCGTGGCGGAGGTTTGTTTCATGCCCTTGACCCTGGGCGGCGGCATTCGCACCATAGAGGACGTGGAATTCCTGATCAGGAATGGCGCCGACAAGGTGCTGATCAATTCCGCCATCTATGAAAACCCTTCCCTGATTTCGACGGCGGCAGAAAATTTCGGCAGCCAGGCAGTGGTGGTTGGCATCGACGCCACCTGGAACGACGCCCAGGCGCGCTATGTCCTGCATTCTGATTGCGGCCGCCTACCGCAACCGGTTTCGTTGGAACAGCATCTGGAAACCTGCATGGAATACGGCGCCGGTGAAATCATGATCCAGTCCATTGACCGCGACGGCACCATGGAGGGTTTTGATGTACCGTTGGCATCTTGCGTCGCGGCGTTGTGCAATCTGCCGATTATCTGCGCCGGCGGGTCAGGCAATTATGAACACTTGAAGGAAGTCTTCCTCGAAGCCGACGTCTCGGCGGTGGCCTGCGGCAGCCTGTTTAACTTCTCAGACAGCAACCCGATACGGGCCAAAGCCTTCCTTTCCAACTATGGCCTGCCGTTCAAGATAGTGTAATGGCGGAGGCGAATATAATACACGGAGATAGACTTTATCTTCGGCCCATCAGGCAAACTGATGTCTCGCAACGCTATTGCGATTGGCTGAATGATAGCGAAGTTAACCGCTATCTTGAAACTCGCTACCAAGCCCAGACTATGGACGATATTGCGGAGTTCGTACGCCAGAAAATAGCCAGCATGGATGAATATCTGACCGCCATTTGCCTGAACGATGGTGATCGGCATATCGGCAATATCAAACTAGGCCCGGTGCGGGCACGGCACGAGTTGGCGGATGTCAGCCTATTCATCGGCGACCGGAATTGCTGGGGCATGGGATATGCCAGCGAGGCCATTGCCTGCATCACACGTTTCGCCTTGATGGATTTAAATCTGAACAAGGTCAGCGCCAGTATTTATGGCGGCAACCAGGGCAGCTACCACGCTTTCATCAAGGCCGGTTGGCGCCACGAGGCTATATTGCGAAAGCACTATGTTCACGATGACGGCCCCATGGATATCATTCTAATGGGCCTCTGCCGTGACGAATACGAGGCTCGGACATGACCTTGGTGGCGGTATTGCAGGCGCGCGTTTCCTCAACCCGCCTGCCCGGCAAGGTCTTGAAGCCCTTGTTGGGGGAACCCATGCTGGCGCGGCAACTGGAGCGTGTCGGACGGGCCGACAGCATTGATCAGTTGATCGTCGCGACCAGCACCGAAGGCAGCGATGATCCCATTGCCGCCCTCTGCGATAGCGCCGGCGTAACCTGTTATCGCGGTTCCCTGGATGATGTCTTGGACCGGATGTATCAGGCTGGCGCCGGTGCAAGGGCCGAGATGTTCATGCGGCTGACCGGGGATTGCCCCCTGATGGACCCAAATGTACTGGATGGGCTGGTTCGCTTTTTTCGGGAAGGTGGCTACGACTATGCCTCCAACACTATTGAGCCGAGCTATCCCGACGGCCTGGATGCGGAAGTCATGCATTTCAGTTGCCTGGAAGCAGCCTGGCGCGAAGCCGCGCTGCCGTCGGAACGGGAGCACGTGACGCCATTCATCTATAACCACCCCGAGCGTTACAAACTGGGTTCATTCAAGGGCCAGCCAGATTTGTCTGGTTTGCGTTGGACGGTGGACGAACCGGCCGATTTTGAATTCGTCACCGAGGTGTACCAGGCCCTTTACCCCGACGACCCTGCCTTCGACACCACCGATATCTTAGAGTTGTTGCGCCGTAGACCTGAATTGGCCGAAATTAACCTTGGGCCCGGGCGCAATGAAGGTTTCGTGAAATCTCTCCTCATGGACGAAGCGTTCTTGCAGCAAAACAAAATGGATAATTAAACATGTCCGAGCGATATCTACATTCGGAACAATGGCTGGAACGCGCACTTGCCGTGATCCCGCTGGGCACCCAGACATTTTCCAAGAGCGTCACGCAGTATCCGCGCGAAGCCTCGCCCTATTTCGTCAAACGGGCGCAGGGCAGCCATCTGTGGGATGTCGATGGCAACGAGTATATCGATTTCGTCAATGGCCTGTTATCGGTCATGCTGGGCTATGGCGACGACGACGTTACGCGCGCGGTGCAAGAGCAATTGAGCGAAGGAGTCCTGTTCACCCTGCCCCATACGATCGAGGTCGAGGTGGCGGAGAAAATCTGCGAGATGGTAGCCTCGGCGGATGCTGTTCGCTATGGCAAGAACGGTTCGGATGCGACCTCCGGCGCCATTCGGGCCGCCCGGGCCCATACCGGCCGGGACCGCGTCGCGGTGTGCGGCTACCATGGTTGGCAGGATTGGTATGTTGGCTCGACCCTGCGCGATCTTGGCGTGCCCCAGGCGACAAAAGATCTGACCCATGCCTTTGTATACAACGATCTGGCTTCGCTGGACGGATTACTGCGCGCCCATTCGGGCGAATTCGCCGCCGTCATCCTGGAGCCCATGGGCATCGCCGAGCCCAAGGATGGTTATCTGGAGGGGGTACGCGAGCTATGCACGAAACATGGCACTGTATTAGTTTTCGATGAGATCATCACGGGCTTCCGCTTTTCCCGTGGCGGTGCGCAAGAGTTATTTGGCGTCACGCCGGATCTGACCACCTTCGGCAAAGGCATGGCGAACGGCTATCCTCTGTCCGTGGTGACCGGCCGTGGCGACATCATGAAACAGATGGAGGAAGTGTTCTTTTCCTTCACCGCCGGGGGCGAGGCGCTGTCCCTGGCCGCCGCCCTGGCAACCCTGACCAAGATCCAGCGGGAGCCGGTGGTTGAAACCCTGCGCGAACGGGGGCAGACGGTTCAGGAGGGCTGCCGAGCCCTGATCGAAAAGCATGGCATGGCGCACATTCTGGATACATCAGGTCATCCGGCCTGGAATTTCCTGATGATCAAGGACGCCGGCAAATACAGCCAATGGGAAATCAAGAGCTTGTGGATGCAGGAAATCCAGGCCCGGGGCATATTGTGCCTGGGCACCCACAATATGAGCTATGCCCACGGCGAGGATGACGTGGCGCGCTTACTGCAGGTTTATGACGAAGTTTTTCCAATCATGCGCGATGCGGTGGACAATGAGGCCATGGCACAGCACCTCCATTGCAAGCCCATCGAACCCCTGTTCAAGGTCCGTTGATTAAACATCACATCCGACGTGAGCCATGATGGGTCAAGCTAACCGCTGCGTAATTCTGGGAGCGACCGGCATGGTCGGTCAAGCGCTAATGGCCGAGGCACGGGGCCGGTTCAAGTTGGTCACTGGCGCAGCCCGGCACTGCGCGGACCAAAGCATCGATATGTCTGACGAAGCTGCATTGCGCCACACTCTCCGCCAACTGCATCCCGATCTGGTGGTCAACGCGGCGGCCTTGACGGCGTTCGATACTTGCGAGCGGGAGCCCGCCCTAGCGGATCTGTTGAACGGACACAGTGTTGCCGTCCTGGCGAAACATTGCGCCGAAACGGGGGCCAAATTGGTGCAAATCTCTACGGATCATTTTTATACCGGCGATGGCGATGCGCTCCATGATGAAGAGGCGCCTGTACAATTGTTGAACGCATACGGGCGCAGTAAATACGCAGGCGAACAAAACGCCCTGGCGACGCCAAATTCACTGGTCGTGAGAACCAATGTCACCGGTCTGCGCCATTGGCCAGATCGGCCGACGTTTTTTGAATGGGTCCTTGGCAAACTCAAATCCGGTGACAAGATCACAGCCTTTGACGACTATTTCACCTCCACCATTGATAGCGGCACATTGGCCCGCGCTGTGTTTGACTTATCGCAGTCAAGACATAGCGGTCTCTTCAACGTCGCCTGCCGGGAGGTGTCGAGCAAGGCGACCTTCATTGCCGGCCTCGCCGCCCGCATGGGCCTTGGCGACGCTGGCATCGAAATTGGCAGTGTGCAATCGCTGGATACCAAACGGGCGGAAAGCTGCGGCCTGGCCGTCGGCAAGGCGGAGCGAGCCCTGGGCTATCACTTGCCCGATAGGACGCAGGTTATCGAAGCCCTACTGGCCGGATCCGCGTCCGGTTAGCTGGCTCATGGATACGGTTATCATCCGTGCCGACGCATCGCCCGACATCGGAGCCGGTCATCAGATGCGTTGTCTGGCCCTTGCCCAGGCCATTGGCGAACTTGGTGGGCGGGCCGTGTTTGCGGCAGCCCAGACCTTGCCCTTAGTGGAACAGCGGTTGACGGACGAGGGCATCGCGGTCATTCATATCCAGGCGGCGCCAGGCAGTCTGGCCGACGCGGTGGAAACCGCGGCCATTGCCAATGATTTCAAGGCTGAATGGATCGTCGCCGACGGTTACTGCTTCGACACGGAGTTTCAGGCCCGGGTAAAGGCCGCCGGTCTTTGTCTGTTGATCATCGACGATGTCGCCGGCTGCCTGCATTATCATGGGGATGTCATCGTCAACCAGAATGTTAGCGCAGGCGCCATGGATTATGGGGCGCGGGAGCCTTTTACGGAACTCCGCCTCGGCACCCAGTACGCACTGTTGCGCCGCGATTTCCTACACCCGCCGCGCATGGATCAACGCTGTCCGGCACAGGCCAGCAATATTCTCGTGACCTTGGGCGGCGGCGAAATCTCCGCCGCGATGGAAACCGTGGTAGAGGCCTTGTTGCAGTGCGCCATCGCCGACCTGCGGGCCATCATTCTGTTGAGCGCAGGCCATGCCTCGCTACCTTCAATGCGGGAAAAGGCCAAGACACGGCCCGGCGCAGTGGAATTTGTCACGGACACAACCAGGATCGCCGAGCACATGCGTTGGGCCCATATGGCGCTGTCGGCGGGCGGCGGCACATCATGGGAACTGGCCTATTTCGGCATCCCCACATTGTTGGTTGTCGTGGCCGAAAATCAACGGCCAAGCGCCGAGGAATTGGCCGCGACACAAGCCATAGTAAATATGGGTTGGGCCAACAAACTTACGGTCCCCGCTACCGTGAGAGCGCTGGAAGACCTTTGTTTTGATGCGCCGCGCCGGCAGCGCATGAGTGAAAAATTGCGCGGCTTAGTTGATGGAAACGGGGCCCGGCGAGTGGCGGCCCGCGTTCTTGGAACAGAATTGCAAGAGACAGCATGATCATTTTGGGTGTTGGATTTTTATCGGATGCGTCCGCGGCTGTTGTTCGCGACGGCGCCCTGGTCTGCGCGGTCAGCGAAGAGCGCATCAACCGGGTCAAATTGTGGCATGGCGTGCCCCATCTCTCGATTGCGCGGGCGCTCGATCTGGCAGGCATCACAATCGACGAGGTGGATGTTATCGCCTGCCACGGTCAATGCCCGGCCCTGCCTGATCCAGCGGCTTTCGATGAAACCGAGGCGCGCATCGCCACCTCTGGCTTGGACGAAAACAGTAAACAAGGTCAAATAGAAGCGCTGCGCGACCGCCAACGCCACGAAGGCGAGGTGCTGGGTGAACGGACACCGGCCTATCTTGACGAAATCAGGTCCTATGGCAGGCCGTTATTCCTGGTCGAACATCACGAAGCGCATGCTGCCTCCGCTTTTTACGGCTCGGCCTGGGAGGATTGTTATCTGCTGACCGCCGATGGTTGGGGGGAGGATGCCTCCTCGACCTTTTGGCGCGGCAAGGGCCAGCAGATGGAGAAATTGTCGTTTTCCAACACTTTTGATTCCCTTGGCTATTTCTATGGCGCGGTAACCAAGTCCCTGGGTTTCATTCCACACCGCCATGAAGGCAAGATCCTTGGTTTGGCGGCCCATGGTACGAACCCGGCCCCGTATGCCGAACTGCGTGCCATGATCGATTATGACCCGGCGGGGCGGCGTTTCATCGGGCGCATGGAACGGGGCCTCTACAGGCCGCGCTATGATATCCCCAAATTGGCCGATTTTGTGAAGGGTTTCCCCCGCGAGGACGTGGCGGCGGCGACCCAGCGCAGCCTGGAAGAAGTGGTCTGTGACTTCGTCGCCGATATCGATGATACCGACATCCGCCTAGGCTTGGCTGGTGGCGTCTTCGCCAATGTGCGGCTGAACCAGAAATTGCTCGAATTGCCCAATGTAGCGGAGGTATTCGTCTTTCCCAATATGGGCGACGGAGGCTTGAGCGTGGGCGCGGCCTGGCTGGCCCATGTGGCTAAAAGCGGGACACGCCCGCAACGGCTGGAAACGGCGTTGCTAGGCGATGCCCCCAGCGACACTGAAATCGCGGAATTGTTGCGGACGAGCGGATACCGTCACGCCCGCCACAACGACATAGAACAGCGCGTCGCGCGGTTGATCGCCGATGGCCATGTGGTGGCGCGTTGTGATGGACCAATGGAGTTTGGGCCCCGCGCCCTGGGCAGCCGCAGCATTCTCTACAAGGCGACCGAACCGGATGTGAACCAATGGCTCAATGATCGTCTGGGCCGTTCGGAATTCATGCCCTTCGCGCCGGCCACGCGGATTGAGGATGCGGCGGATTGTTACGAGGGCATCGACGGCGGTCTGGAGTCTGCTCAATATATGACCATGACATTCAATTGCACGGACCTGATGCGACGAGAAAGCCCCGCTGCTGTACATGTTGACGGCTCCGCCCGACCACAGATTATTCGGCATGAGCAATACCCAGGATTTCATGGCATAATCACCGAATACAAGAAGCTTACCGGCTGCCGCAGCGTTATCAACACCTCCTTCAACATGCATGAAGAGCCGATCGTCAGAACAGCCGAGGACGCGGTTCGGGCATTCTCCGCCGGCCGCCTACCCTACCTCGCCCTGGGTAATTTCCTTGTGGAGAATAACGAAGATGCCCTGGTCACGAGCCAAGGAGGTTGAGCAAAGCCATGACAAACAGCCACCAAATTGAAATAGCCGGCCGTGCCATCGGCGGCGATGCACCGCCCTACATTATCGCCGAACTTTCAGGCAATCATAATGGTGACATCCGACGGGCATTGGAGATCATGGAGGCGGCCAAACGGGCCGGTGCCGATGCCGTCAAGCTGCAAACCTATACGGCGGATACCCTGACCATCAACCATGACGGGCCTGAGTTCCGTATCGAGGGCGGCCTATGGGACGGCTATTCCCTCCACACCCTCTATGACGAGGCCCATACCCCGTGGGAGTGGCATGCCGAATTGCTGGCCAGGGGGCGGGAGCTAGGCCTGCACGTCTTCTCCACACCGTTCGATGAAACGGCGGTCGATTTCCTCGAAACCCTTGACGTACCGGCCTATAAAATCGCCTCGTTCGAAATTGTCGATCATGCCCTGATCGCCAAGGTGGCAAGCACCGGTAAACCGATGATCATTTCCACCGGCATGGCGGACCTGAGTGAAATTTCCGAAGGCGTGGCGGCGGCACGGGACGCCGGCGCCCGGGAAATCATCTTGCTGCATTGCGTCAGCGCTTATCCGGCGCCGGTCGAGGACATCAACCTTAGAACCATCGCCCATCTGGGCGAAGCTTTTGGCGTGGTTTCGGGTTTGTCCGATCACACGTTGGGCACGGAAGTTGCCGTCGCATCCGTCGCCCTGGGCGGCAGCGTGGTCGAAAAGCACGTGACCCTGAGACGCGCCGACGGCGGACCCGACGCGGCGTTTTCCCTCGAACCCAGGGAATTGGAGGCGCTGGTGCACGATTGCCGCTCAGCCTGGAGCGCCCTGGGTCAAGTCACCTACCACCGGGTGCGAAGCGAGCAGAGCAACACCGTGTTCCGACGCTCACTGTATGCAGTCAGGGACATAAACGAAGGCGAGTTAATGACCGTCGACAACGTGCGTTCCATCAGGCCTGGATATGGCTTGCTTCCAAAGCACTTGGACAATGTGTTGGGTCGGCGCGCAGCCAGAAAAATAAAGCGGGGTACGGCGCTGAAATGGTCCTTGATATCGGGCGCGCCCGCCGATTAGCAATGACAAGAAGGGCATCGCGGCATCGACGATGTCTGCATTCGCCATCAATTAGGTTCCAATGAATATTGATAAATTGAAATCAACGGACGCGCATGGATTACCACTGCTTTGGTCGCTAATCCGGCTCTCGCCGCGGCGGAGCGTCGCCATCACCGCATTGTTGGCCATGGCCGGGTTGCTGGAAGGTATCGGCATCGCTTCCTTCCTGCCTCTATTTGCATCGTTTGGCTTAGAGGCCGCGAATGACCCCCTTTCGCAAAGCATAAATCGTCTACTCAGCATGACCGGTATTGGTGGCAGCCTGCCGGCAATCCTGATCCTTATTTGTACCGTATTCACGGTCAAGGGTCTGATCATGCTCTGGGCCAAGACCGCCATTGCCTACACCGGCATACGTTTTGGCACCGATCTGCGTCTTCGCTTGCTTGATAGTGCCGTGCGCGCTGATTGGCGCTATTTTTCCCGCGAGCCGATCGGCGACCTGGCCAACGCAATAACCACCGATATCTCTAATGGTAGCGTCGCCTACAGCAGCGCCTTCACCCTTTTGGCCCAGGCTATTCAGGTCATCATATACTTGGCTATTGCTCTTTTGGTGTCGTTCGCGGGCACGCTTGGCGCCATCATCGGGGGCATAATGCTTTTTGCCTCGTTACATATCTTCATCCGGACGGCCCGCCGGGCCGCCCTGGAGCAGCAGTCTGCGTTCAAGCTTCTGCTGCAACGCTTGGTGGATCAATTAGGCAGCGTCAAACCAATCAAAACCATGGCGGCGGAAAATCAAATAGTCCCGTTTCTGCGAAAGGAAACATTGCGTATCGACCGCAGCCTGCGCAGTTTGGCATTTAGCAAGGCGGGTCTGACGACACTCAATGAGCCGGTGATGATAGTTCTGGTTTGTCTGGGCCTTTTCGGCGCGGTGACCTATCTGGAGCTGCCGTTCGCTGCCACGGTAGCGCTTGCCCTGGTATTTCACCGTAGCGCGGGGCGGCTATCGGCGCTGCAGTCGGCATATCAGACCTTGGTGTCTTCACAAAGTTTTCTTGCCGCCTCGCTCCGCCGCATCGAAAACGCCAGCAAATTTCGCGAACGTCACGACGGCACGGCATCGCCATCACTTGAGCAAGGCATCGAAATTCGCAAAGCGGCTTTTTCACATGATGATAACCTCGTGCTGGATAGCATTTCCATGTCGATCCCCGCGCGGGGCGTTTCAGCCATCATAGGTCCTTCGGGTAGCGGCAAAACGACGCTAATTGATTTAATCGTTGGTCTATATGAGGCGAAAAGCGGTCAGGTGCTGATCGATGGACAGGATATTTCCGAACTTGATGTGCGGGCCTGGCGCAAGATGATTGGCTATGTGCCGCAGGATTTGGCGCTCTACAACGATACAATTCATGCCAACGTCTCACTGAATGATCCCACGATCGGGCGCGAGCGCGTCGTGGCGGCCTTGAAGGCGGCAGGCGCCTGGGAATTCGTCAACCGGATGCCCGATACCATTGATGCGCCAGCGGGCGAACGGGGCGCCCAGCTCTCGGGCGGCCAGCGGCAACGCATCGCCCTGGCGCGAGCACTTGCCCGCGAGCCGAAATTGCTGATCCTGGACGAACCCACCACTGCCCTCGACCCGGCAACGGAAGCAGCATTTTGTCAGACCTTGAAATCATTGAGTGGGGAGCTCACCGTACTGGCCATTTCGCATCAAAGCGCCATCGTACAGGTCGCCGACAGGGTTTATCGCATGGACAACGGTCGGGCCCTCCTTGAAGATGAAGCCGAGAGAACGGTGCGTGAAGCCACGGTCTAGACGCCAGCAATTTCGCCATGCAGAAAATGAACAAGACGCACATCCAGCAGGTCGATGAGGTTTCGGTTGATCCCGTGGCGGCCGGTAACCGCATGTACGCCCTTGCCGAACGGCTTTTTCCTGTTTGCAGGTCTTTAACGGGCGATGGGGTGCGCCGTACCCTGGCCATCCTGGGCGAAGAGGTGCCCGGTTTAGCCGTGCATGCCGTGCCAAGTGGGACGGCGGCGCTCGATTGGACGGTGCCGGATGAATGGAATATCCGCACGGCCTGGATCGAGGATGAAAATGGCGCGCGAATCGTTGATTTTGCGGATCACAACCTGCATATCATGGGCTATTCCGAACCGATCGATGCCTGGCTTGACCTGGACGAGTTGCAAGATCATCTCTACAGCCTACCCGAACGCCCAGCGGCCATCCCCTTCGTGACCTCTTACTATGCCCGGGGTTGGGGCTTCTGTTTGACCGAACGTCAACGGCGCGATTTGAAACCCGGGCGCTACCACGTTCACATCGACAGCGATCTCGAACCGGGGCAACTAAACTATGGCGAACTGATCCTGCCAGGTGAGACCGAGCAAGAGGTGTTGCTGTCAACCTATGTATGTCATCCGTCCATGGCCAACAATGAACTCTCCGGTCCCTGCGCCGCGACGCATCTGGCGAAGTGGCTCATGCAATTACCGACCCGGCGTTATACCTACCGCATCCTTTTTTTGCCCGAAACCATTGGCGCCATTGTCTATTTGAGTCGCCATCTGGAAACCCTGAAACGAAATCTGGCAGCCGGCTTTGTGTTGACCTGCATCGGCGATGACAGGGCTTATTCCTATCTGGCAACGCGACAGGCCGATACCCTCGCTGATCGGGTGGCCCGCCATGTGCTTGGCAACATTGACCCGGACTACAAGGCCTATTCGTTCCTCGAACGCGGCAGTGACGAGCGTCAGTTCAACAGCCCCGGCGTCGACTTGCCGGTCTGTTCGGTGATGCGGTCGAAATACGCCGAATACCCTGAATACCATACCTCGGACGATGACCTCTCGGTGATTTCGCCCGCCGGGCTGGCCGGCGGTTTCGAAGCCGTGCGCCGGTGCATCCAATGTCTTGAAGCAAACCACTCATACCGCGTAACAACAATCGGCGAACCGCAACTTGGCAAATACAATCTGTATCCATCCGTCAGCACCAAGGAAAATTGGAAGCAGGCCGAGGATACCAACAACCTGATCGGCTATTGCGACGGCGAGCAGGACCTTCTCGGCGTGGCCGACACCATTGGCCGGCCTCTTTGGGAGTTGCTGGAGACAGTTGCCAAATTACAGGCGGCAGGCCTTCTCGAAAGACAGGATGAAAACGCATAATGGTAAACGCAATGCGGCACAATATCGGCGTTGCAGTGATTGGTACCGGGTATTGGGGCCGCAACCTAGTGCGCAATTATTATCAGCTTGGCAATCTACGTGCTGTCTGCGATTCCGATGAGACGAACCTTGCAGCGATCACGGAGCAGTATCCCGACATCGTGTCCTACCGGCAGATCGACAATGCGCTGGCCGATCCAAACATAGATGCCGTTGTCATCGCGACGCCAGCGGCAAGCCACGCCGAAATTGTTCGCTTGGCATTGGATGCCGGAAAACATGTCTTCGTGGAGAAGCCGCTTTGCCTCGATGTAGACGGGGCCAACAGCTTGGCGGATCGGGCGGATCAGTTGGACCGCGTTCTCATGGTTGGTCATCTTTTGCTCTACCATCCAGCCTTCGCGGCCCTGAAAGCGGCGCTTGATGCAGGTGAACTGGGTCAACTTCGGTACATCTATTCCAACCGGTTGAGCCTTGGCAAAATTAGGCGTGAGGAAAATGCTCTCTGGTCATTCGCGCCCCATGACATTTCCATGATTCTATCACTCGTCGGCTCTTCGCCGCACCGTGTCGTTGCGACTGGCGGCAGCTACCTTCATAGCGGCGTGGCGGATACAACCCTTTCCCATCTCTCCTTCGCGGGTCAATTGCAGGCACACATTTTCGTCTCCTGGCTGCACCCCTATAAGGACCAAAGACTGGTGCTGGTCGGTGACGAGGCCATGGCGGTGTTCGACGATGTCCAAAAGGGTGGCGAGAAACTGCTTCTCTACCCCCACGATGTCGGCTGGGATGGCGAGCTGCCAGTGGTCAGCAAGGCCAATGCCCAACCTATCCCGTATGACGATGCCGAGCCACTGCGCCTGGAATGCCAGGCATTCATCAATGCCGTGGTCGATGGCGCACGCCCCCCTTCTGACGCCCAAGAAGGAATCCGGGTTCTTCAGGTTCTTAAGGCCTGTCAGGATTCTTTGACTAGCGGTGCACCGGTTACACTGGATTGAAACCTCATGGTTGTTGATGCTTCAACTTTCGATCTCCAGGTGTACGCCGGTATCGTCGAAGGCTTTCTACATCAAGGGTATGATTTGGTCGGCTATGAAAATATCCTGCCGAGCCAACGCCACTTGATATTGCGGCACGACGTGGATTTCAGCCTGCAGGCGGCGCTGGATATGGGGCGGTTCGAAGCGGCGCAGGGTTGGCAGGCGTACTATTTCATTCTGCTTCGAACTGAATTTTATAATCCCATCTCCGAACTCGGCCTGGCGTCACTGCAGGAGCTAACATCGATGGGTCATAAAATCGGTCTTCATTTTGACGCCAGCCTGTACCGGCAGGTTGATGACTTGCCCGGTGAAGCCGGACGCGAATGCGACTTTTTGGCAATGATCACTGGGCAGTCCGTAGACGTGTTGAGTCTGCACCGACCACACCCAGAGTTGCTTGGCGAAGGTTTCGAGGTGAAGAATCGCCTCAATGCCTACAGCCGCAGGTTTTTCCACGATATTGCCTATTGCTCCGATTCCAGAGGCGCCTGGCATCACGGCCATCCACTGGATCACGAGATAGTGGACCGAGGCGGCGCGATGCAATTGCTTACCCACCCGATCTGGTGGACCGGCGCGCAAGGCACTCCATTAGAACGCTTGGAAACATTTTATGCCGCCCGCCTCAAGAAGCTGGACGCAGAGATGTCAGCGAACAGCGATCTTTGGAGAAGGCATGACCACACCATGGACGCAAGATAGGGACGCCCTGATAAAAAATGCAAAAACACGGTGAATTTGACACGGATGCCGCAGCTCTTGAAAGGCGCATGCAGGCACATGAACGTTATGGCACTGGTGACCTGAACGCCTGGATTATTGAATGTCTGGAACCGGCAGTAGGCGATGATGTTCTCGATCTTGGCTGCGGCACGGGAAAACAGTCCATACCCCTGGCGGAATTTGTCGGTCCGAGCGGCACCATGACATCGGTTGACTTATCTCCAGAAGCCCTCGCCACTGTGAAGGCGCGCGGCGAAAGCGTCGGCGTCGATGCATGGCTGCGCCTGATCCAAAGTGATCTCGATGACGTTCCCACGATATTATCCGGCGCAGCATTCGACCGGGCCCTTGCTAGTTATTCGCTCTACTACGCACAGAACCGCCAAGCCTTACTGGAATTCCTCTTCGGCGCGGTCCGTCCGGGTGGTAGCCTTTTTTTCTGTGGTCCCTCTGGTGCCAACAACCACGAGCTTAAAGTCTTCCATAATGCTTTAAAAAACATAGATGGTCCTGGCCCTAGCACCTCGGCCGCATTGTTTCTTGAGGGCGAGGGGCCTGAAACAGTGAAACGGCTGTTTGATGCTTGTGACGTACTGACTTTCGAGAACCCTATCCGCTTCGCCTCGGCCGCGGCGCTGTATGAATATTGGAGTTCCTACAATCTTTATGATCCGGAACTGGCTGAAGCCTTCCAAGCCGCCGCAGACAAGCATTTTCAAAACAACGATGAATTCACGACGGTCAAACGCGTGTTGGGTATTCGCGGCAAGCGGTAGATCCGCCGTGTTATGCAAAACCACCACGCGGTCATATTGCTTCGATCATGTACACGAACGGCAAAAGCGGCAAATAGCTCTCCCCTGAAAATGAAAATTCTGTTTGCCGTTCGCCTTTTCAATGGTTTTCACTCAAGCGTGGAAGCGAGGGAGTGGAAGCCTTGGGGAGCACCAACGATCTTCAAATTGATCGAGGCTCTCGATACCTCCGCGCATGAACCACAGTTCGTTTTTACCTGCAAGGAGGCGCTCGACAAAATTGAAACCGGTACCGATCGCCAAGTCAGGCTGAAAGGTCTGCGTCACCCGGTAACCTTGCTGGGCGGCGAGGCACGAATTCCAAGCTGGACCGGACGGCTACGCTGGTATTTGAGCGAAAGACGGCAAGCCCGGTTGCTATTGCGAATGGCGCGGGAGAGCAAGCCTGATCTGATCTATTTGGACCGCGGCAATCTTTGGGCGGCCAGTCTGCTGGCACGAAATTATCCCGCACCGCTAGTCTATCGGGTGATGGGCATCAGCCCCAGTATGACCCAACCGTATGGCGGCTACAGGCCCCATCAATTGCTTAATCGGTATCAACTCAAAGCGCCTTTTTCGCTGGTCATTTGTACTCAGGACGGCAGCGGCGGTGAATATTGGCTGGACCGGATTCTTGATCCCAAGGTCGAGCGGGCGCTGCTTTTGAATGGAGTTGATCTGCCGAACTCGATCGGCCAAGAAACGCTCCTAACCGATAATAGTGCTTCAAAACTAACCACGGTGCTTTTTGTAGGCCGTCTTGATCCCCTCAAGGGATGCGACGAATTTATCTCCGCGTTTCTGACGGCGTGGAAGCAGGCCAACGGTAATCTTCGCGCTGTCATCGTGGGAGAGGGAAATCGCGGTGCGGATTTGCGTGATCGGATAACCAAAGCTGGCGCGGAAAGGGCGGTGACTTTTACTGGTGCAGTGAGCCATGCAGAAGTTCTGAAACAATATCGGCAGACTGACATCTACGTCTCCCTGAACAAAATGGGAAACCTTTCCAATGCGAACCTTGAGGCCATGAAGTCCGGTTGCTGCATGATCGTTCCGGGCCCGCAACCAGAGTTTGGCGTGGACCGTGCAACAGCCGAGATTTTTCCCGACGATACCCTATTGCGCATTCCCCGGGCGGATGACGTCAATGCGCTAACAGCCGCGCTTCTGCATCTACATCGCGCCCCTGATGAGCGCGTGGCGCGCGGGCGGGCCACATATCGTATCGCAGAGCAGGTTATCCCCAGTTGGCAACACCGTATAGAAACGGAGATGGCCATGCTGGAGGCCGTTGCCGCGGAACCAATGCGTAAATGAGAGGACGACTATGAACAACACATCCCCCCCCTTCGTCCATGAAACGGCAGTGGTCGACGACGGTGTGGAAATCGGTGACGGCAGCAAGATATGGCATTTTTGTCATGTTTTATCCGGCAGCCGTATCGGCGGCAATTGTGTCCTCGGCCAAAACGTCATGGTCGGTCCGAACGTTCACCTGGGCAATGGCGTCAAGGTACAGAACAATGTCGCCATCTATGATGGCGTGACCATAGAGGACGATGTCTTTTGTGGGCCTTCAATGGTCTTCACCAATGTTTTGACACCTCGCGCCTTTGTCGAGCGGAAGGATGAATTCGCGCCAACGCTGGTACGCAAGGGCGCATCCATCGGCGCCAACGCGACCATTGTTTGCGGCAACACAATTGGCCGCTATGCGATGATCGGTGCCGGCGCCGTGGTGACCCGCGATATCGCGGATTATGCCCTTGCGCTTGGCGCACCGGCACGCCGGGTCGGCTGGGTCAGCCGCACCGGCGATCGGCTGGGGCCGGACCTGATTTGCCCGCGCACCGGTGAACGCTACCAGGAAGTGGCGGCAGAGCAACTCGTAGCATTCGACTAGCACTTTGAATTTGTCACGATCAATACAGAGAGTTCCATGGAAATACCTTTCGTCGATCTGAAAGCGCAATATCAACGCCTGAAGCCTGAAATTGATGCACGTATCCAAACCGTGCTCGACCATGGAAAATTCATCATGGGTCCGGAGGTCATCGAGTTGGAGCAGGCCTTGGCCGAATTCGCGGGCGCCCGCCATGCCATTGGCGTTTCCAGTGGCAGTGATGCCTTGCTGGTTGCCTTGATGGCTTGCGACATCGGGCCCGGCAAGGCGGTTTTTCTACCCGGTTTTACTTTCACCGCCACTGCCGAGGTTGTTCTTTTGACCGGCGCCACGCCGGTCTTTGTCGATGTGAATGCTGACAGCTTCAATATGGATGCCACCGATCTGGCGGCCAAGATCGCGACCCTTGATTCAGGCGGTCCGCTACCGGCCGCGGTCATGCCGGTCGATCTGTTTGGCCTGCCGGCCGACTACGAAGCCATTACCGCAGTTGCCGAGCAGCACGGTATGGTGGTGATCGGAGATGCCGCGCAAGGTTTCGGCGGCCGTTGGCGCGGCCGGCCGGTCGGTAGCCTGGCGCGGGTGAGCTGCACCAGCTTCTTTCCCGCCAAGCCGCTGGGCGGTTATGGCGATGGCGGGGCCATCTTCACGGACGACGACGAATTGGCCGAAATCATGCGCTCCATCCGGGTGCATGGCACCGGCAGGGAAAAATACGATATCGTCCGCCTGGGCCTGAATGCCCGCCTGGATACGTTGCAAGCGGCGATCTTGCTGCCAAAGCTTGCCGTTTTCTCCGATGAAATCGAACAACGCCAAAGCCTTGCCGCATACTATAGTTCCGCTTTGGAAGGCGTTGTTCAAACCCCAACCATGCCGAACGACGCACAAAGCGCCTGGGCCCAATACACCATACAACTGGACAACCGCGATGGCGTCGCTGCCCGGCTGAAGGAACAAGGCATTCCCACCGCAATCTATTACCCTAAACCGATGGACCAGCAAACAGCCTATAGAGAATACAGCGATGGCCCCGGCAGTCTGCCGAACTGCGAGACGTTAGGCGGCCGCGTCCTGTCGCTGCCCATGCATGCCTATATGGCCGAGGACACAGCGTCCCGAATTTGCCGCGCCGTGCGTGAAGCTGTAAGCGGATAACAGTATCGTGAACGATGTTTCGCTCATCATCGGTGACTTGGGCAATGGCGGTACCCAACGCGTGATCGCCGCGCTTGCCAATCATTGGATCGAAAGGGGCCGCAAAGTTTGTGTCATCACCCAATCGAGCCCGGATTCAGACTTTCATGAACTTGATAGCCGCGTCCAGCGGCTTTGTTTTGGATCTCTGACAAATTCGAACAGCCTTTTTGGCGGTCTGTTCAATAATATTGGGAGGGTTATTAGCCTGCGTCGGTCCATGCGCCTGGCCAATGCACGGGTGACGATCGCCGCCGTTTCACCGACCGCCGTCCTTGCCGTGCTGGCTGGGATGGGGTTGCCGACGCGGATCGTTGTAGCCGAGCGTAACGATCCTACACGCCAGTCCTATGGCCGATACTGGGACTTCTTACGACGCATCCTTTATCCCCGCGCTGCATTGGTCACGGCCAATAGCCAGGGTGCATTGGACAGCCTGAGTACATTCGTGCCGGCGGAACGATTGGCGCACCTGCCCAACCCACTGGCGCCGGACAGCGGCAGTGATATCGATGGACCACGCCAGCCTACCATTTTGAACGTCGGTCGCTTGCAACGACAAAAGGGGCAGGACGTATTAATCGAAGCTTTTGCGGCAATCGCTGATGAATGCAAAGAATGGCGACTGGCCATCGCAGGCGCCGGACGGTTGGAAGAACAACTCAAAAGTTTGGCCAGTCGCTTAGGTATCGCGGCTCGTATCGATTGGCTAGGCGAAGTCGACGATGTGTATAGCCTCTACCGGAAAGCATCAATTTTTGCACTGCCCTCGCGCCACGAGGGTATGCCGAACGCCTTGCTTGAGGCAATGAGCACCGGTCTACCCGCCATCGTTACCAATGCATCACCCGGACCCCTGGAAATGATCGAGGACGGCATCTGCGGCCTGACCGTGCCGGTTGACGACGTAACCGCGCTTGCCGATGCACTTCGTTTGCTGATCGCGGATGCTGCCTTGCGTGATCGCATGGGGGCAACGGCACGGGAACGAACACGGGCCTTTGATTTGGAGACGGTATCAACGAACTGGGAAAAAGTAATCGGCATGCCGCCGCTGGTTCAATCACCATTGATATAGCCGGCCCGATAACTAGTGGTTTGCATAGCCTTGTTTGCATGGTTTGGATTGTCTGTCCCGTTCCCTGGGTAGGAGCGGTCGCGCCGGCGATGCGGTGCATCGTCAAGCGGCGGCGACGCCCTCCAGGGAGCGGGACAGACAACCTTTTGGGCGGCTTTGCAGGCTTGCCGCCCGCGTTGCGCGGCGCTTGTGGTGGCCCGCACCTCGGCGCGCCACGCGCCTACCCGGCAAGCCAGCAAAGCCGTCCAAACCACGTAAACAAGGCTATGCAACCCACTAGATCATTCAAAAAGAAGCAGGACGGCAAAACCTAGACCCATACCGGCTGGAGCTATCTTAGAAAAACTATTCGACGGCCGGCTAATTTCCACTATTTACAACGCCTTCATTGCATGGCAAACGCCAATTCAATATAGTGCCGTGTTGGGGATAGTATAAATTTTGGGGCTCTACAATATAAGGATTGTAGCGAAAATGAATAATCACCTTTCTGTCGATATGACATCTGGGATGGCAAACGCCGGCCAGACCAAAGATCTGGATATTCTGCTCATCAATCCGCCATACGAGCGATTGAAAGGTTTTACCGTCGCCAGCATCCCGAACGGCATCCTGGCCCTGGCGACCCATTTGCGCGAGCAAGGTTACAAGTCAGCCGTTTATGATGTGGATACCAGCTACGACGAAGGTGTTCTCGTCTACAACAACGAAAACCGCGCCAGCAGCCAAGGTAACTATGCCGCCGCCCTTGACGATGACGACTTTTATGTTTGGCAGGAAGTAAGGAAAACGATTCAGGAGTTGAACCCGCGCTTCGTAGGCATCACCCTGATGACGCCGACCCTGCATTCCGGCCTCAAAGTTGCCGCAATCGCCAAGGAACTTGGCAAGACGGTGCTGGTTGGCGGGCCCCATGTCAACATCGTGAAAGACAAGGTTATAGATTATGACCTAGTTGATTACGCCTTCTTTGGTGAAGGGGAACATAGCCTGCTGAATTTCTTGAATGCATTTCCAGATGTGGAGAAAATTAGCGAAATCAAAGGCATCGGCTTCAAATCAGACGATAGCAATGTGTTCAACGGCTTTTCCGACCGGGTCAAGGATTTGGACGAATTTCCCTTCCCCGATCGCGACTTGCTGGTTTATCAGGAACGCTACCTTCCCACTGATCTCGCCACCATCATGGCTAGCCGGGGCTGTCCGTTCGAATGTACGTTTTGCGCCTCGGTCCCGATTTGGGGGCGGCAGACCATATACCGCTCGCCGGAACATATCGTGGCGGAGATCACCCAATTGCATGACCGTTACAAGACGCGGGAGTTTCGTTTCTTTGACGATACGTTCACGGTCAACAAGAAAAAGCTGATCGGCGTTTGTAAGCTGTTGGTGGAAAAATACGGCGAAAAATATTTCTCCTGGTGGTGCCTGAGTACAGTAAAAAGCGTCGATGAAGAGGTGCTCCATTGGCTGAGGAAAGCCGGTTGCGAACAGATCCACATCGGCATCGAAACAGGCAGCGAGAGGATGTTTAAGATCATCCAGAAGGGCTGCACCAAGGAAGATGCCAAAAACGCCATCCTGCTTGCGAAAAAGTACAAATTCTGGGTCAATACCTTCTTCATCACCGGGTTTCCGTTCGAGGTTGAGGACGACATCCACGAGACCATGGCGTTTATCAAGGAAACGAGGCCAGATTCAGTCAACCTCTGCACCTTTACCCCTTACCCAGGCACGCCGCTTTACAATTACTGCATCGAAAAGAATTTGTTGGAGCACGACGACAGCTACGAACTCTACAAACATATCGGGCATCACAGCAGTTCGAATTTCTTCATGGAGCATATGACCAAGGACAAATACGATGTTCTGCGAGATGATTTGCTGGTTCTAACGACCAAGGTTAGCGAGGCCATGAACTATCGCAAGTTCATGTATCGAGTGCGCCACCTAACCTGGGAAAAAGTGGTGCGGAAAATTCGGGTCAAGACCAGGAAATTTTCCGTGCAATGGAAGGGACCGGGCCACATGCTGGTACAAAACGCACAGGCGGCCGAAGGCTCCCGCCGGCAGGTGGGCGACGGCGTAGGCGGCCTATCCCTTAATAAATATCCTGACAATCCTGCCAGTTAGAGCACGTTTACTAAACGCAGGATCAAATTTGGCGGCATTGGCCGTCCAGATAATTATGCCGGTCGGCAGTCTGACAGACCTTGAAAATTGTGTCCGTGGCCCGGCGAGATGATCTTTCTCTCAATTATACCACCGAGCGCCCTCGGGTAGGAGTGGAGGTGCAGGCGATACGGTGTATCGTCAAGCCTTCATGAGGCCATCGGAGAGCGCGCGGAGACGACCGCGATGGCGCCATGGTAGAAGCATTTCCAGCCGAGGTATTCAGGTGATCCGCGTCCACATTCTCAGCGAACCTCCGGTCAATCAGAACACCCGTGCCTTTCTTTCGCCGATCATCTGGAACCGTCACCGTATCCGCGAGCGCGAACTATCGGTTCACATCTTTTTTAAACTGACGCCTGAAATAGGCGACTGCGATGTCCTGGCGATCAATGGCAAGTATTGGACCGGCCCGTGGGAAACGCGTCGGGATGATGCCATTGCCTGGCTCACCGATTTACGCAAGCAGGTCCGCAGAATTGTCTTTTTTGACCGCTCCTCCACGGCGGGGCACCTCATAACGGACGTGCTGCCACTGGTGGACGCTTATTGCAAAACAGTTTTGTACCGGGATCGCCGCCATTATCTCCGGCCATTGTATGGATCGCGGCTCTTTTCCGACTATTACCATCAGAGCCTGGGCCTTGTAGACGAAGTGCCGACATTCTCGTCCGCTGCCCCAGACCTGGCATCGCTGGACATACTGCAAGGGTCCTGGAATACGGGATTGGTCAATTATTCCCTCCATGGACCGCGCCTTGGCAGCTTATACAGCCGCCTGCCATGGCGCGCCTTGCTGGGGCCTCCTAGAAAATTTCATGCCCCCTCGCCGTCCCGTGCAATCGATGTTACCTGCCGCATGGGGTTAAGCTATAAATACGAGACGCTGGCCTATCAACGCAAGAAAACCGCGCAATTACTGGCTCGTTACCGCAGAACCGACCGCATCGCCAAACCAGCCTATTTTAGGGAGCTGCAAAATAGCAAGATTGTCGCATCGCCTTTTGGCTCCAGCGAAATCAACTACCGTGATTTCGAGGCATTCATCTGTGGCGCGCTGCTCTTGAAACCGGATATGTCGCATATCGAAACTTATCCCGATTTGTATCAGCCCGATGAAACCTTCGTATCCCATGGTTGGGATTTCGACGACCTTGAAGCTGTGATTGATGAAGTTTTATCAAACTACAGCCGCTATGTGGAAATCGCGCGGGCAGGGCAGGATTTATACCGCTGGCATGTGGCGAGCGATGCGGGGCAGGAAGCATTTGCCGATTGTTTCAAGCGCATCATAGAAGGTGCAGCCGCGGAGCGCCAAGATGGCGCCGCCCAGAGTGCGGTCTGATTAACCCGATGTGCGGCGTATTTGCTCTATTCCTCCAAAGGCCATTGTCGGATGACGATATTGCCCTCGGCCGGGCAGGCACCCTTGCCCTGCGCCATAGGGGCCCCGACCACGGGGGAGAGTGGTTCGAGAGGGAACAAGGCGTCTATCTCGGCCACCGCAGGCTTTCCATTATCGACCTTCAGGAAACCTCGAACCAGCCAATGCAACGCGACGGCTTGGTGTTGTCGTACAACGGGGAAATCTACAACTACCGCGCGTTACGCAAGGATCTAGTTGCCCAGGGCGCCTCGTTTGCTTCGAACGGCGATACCGAAGTATTGCTGCGTGGCTGGCAACGACAGGGCCCGGACTATCTACATTCCATGGACGCCATGTTCGCCTTCGCTATATGGGATGGTGAGAACGGTTGGTTGGCAACTGACAGATTTGGCGAAAAGCAGCTGTTTGTCGCACAAACGCCGGATGGCGTGTACGTTTCTTCAGAGCTGACGCCACTGGTCGATTTGTTAAAGCTGCCCGCCAAGATCAGTGTCGACGACAAGGCCGCCTACATGGCGCTGGGCTATATCCCCGCCCCGGGCACCGCGTATCCTTCCATCGAGCGGCTTCGGCCCGCCAGCACCGTTCGCATTACCAATGGCCGCATTTGTACCCGAGAGAGCTATTGGCAGCCAAGCGTTCCAAGCGTTGGTACCGGTCCGGTACAGCCGTTATCTGAACGCGATCTCGATCGCTTGGCGGAGGTCCTGACCGACAGTATCAGCAGTCGGTTGGAGGCGGATGTCCCAACCTGCCTGTTTCTCTCGGGCGGGATCGATTCATCATTGATTGCCGCTATAGCAGCACGGGAACTACATCGGGATCTGCCCTGCGTAACAGTTGGTTTTCCGCGCGGCAATATTCACAACGAAGGTCCCGTTGCCAAGGCGGTCGCCAACGAGCTCGGCCTACCTCACAGAATTGTCGAGAGCCACGATGATCCACGCGATGTGAACGCGGACGCGATTTTTGGCTTGTTCGGGCAACCCAACGACAATGTTACCACGGTCTCGGTACATCAGATGGCGGCGGCGGCGTCGGCGGATGGTTTTCGCGTGGGCTTGACTGGCATGGGCGGCGATGAGCTGTTCTTTGGTTACTTGAAGCATGATTTCTTTTATAGGCACCGTTGGCTGTATGAATTGCCCGAATTTCTCCGCCTCGCATTTGCGATGCTCGCCAAACCACTGACACCCCACCACCGCAAGTTTCGGACATACCGCACGATTTTCGGTGTGCCCGATCATGAACGCTATCTAGCTTGGAAAAATATGCCGACAATAGATGTCTTGCGGGCGTTACCCGGGCTGGAAGACTGGGCGAAAAACAGTTTTCACGGTGGTGGCCCCTCAATTGAGCGTGCCATTCCCTACTATGATATTTGCGAAACAATGGTGAACAGCCAATTGCCCGCTTCTGACTTTGGCGGAATGCGGGCCAGCCATGAGATGAGAACGCCATTCCTGAATTACCGCTTGCAAGAACTCGTGGCTTCAATGGATATGCGCTCCTTTTTGGCATATGGACAGAAATCCGTACTGCGCCGACTTCTGAGGCGCTATTTGCCAGAAAGTCTGGTGGACCAGCCAAAACGCGGTTTCAAGTTTCCGATGGACCGTTTTTTGTTGCAATTTGGGGATGATAGCCCTCGCGTAACTGGCCTTCCGGCAACGGCAACAAAGGAGATTTGGCGCCTCAGGGATGAAGTCGGATGGCAGCGCTTGGCCCTTCGCACCGCCCTTTTATCAGCGTTCGAAAATTGGTCGCCCGCAGACGGCATCGGCGCCAAATCCGCCATTGGCCCCTAAACAAACATGATCCATCTTTGTTTCCTGATCCGGTCTCTCGATGTGGGCGGCGCCGAGGTGCAATTATGCGCCTTGGCCCGAGGTCTCGACCCTAGCCGCTACAAAGTCACGGTGCTGTGCTTTTATGGCGGCGGCGCGCTCTCGCAAAACATCACCGATGCCGGCATCGACCTAATTTGCCTAAATAAACGAGGCAGATGGGATTTGCTGTCTTTTCTCCTCCATCTGATCTTGACCTTGCGCCGGTTACAGCCGCAAATCCTGCATAGCTACCTCGGCCCCGCCAACCTGTTGGCGATTGCCGTTAAGCCGTTTCTGCGGCGAACCAAATTTGTCTGGGGCATTCGGGCCTCGGACATGGATCTGAACCATTATGATTATTCTTGGCGCCTGACTTTTGGCTTGGAATGCCGGCTGTCACGATGGGCCGATCTGGTGATCTCGAATTCCTGGGCCGGCCGTGAATACCATGTGAACGCCGGTTTTCCGGACCAACGCACAATTGTCATTGCGAATGGTATTGATACGAACCGATATCGTCCGGACCCTGTCATGGGCCGGCAGGTACGGTCCGATTTGGGCCTGCCCGATGAAGCCATCCTGATCGGCCAGGCATCACGTTTGGACCCGATGAAGGATTATCCAAACTTCCTGCGCGCGGCAGCTATATTGGCGGCGGAGCGGAATGATGTTTGGTTCGTTTGCATTGGCGATGGCGGGCGCCAATATGCGGCAGAGTTACGTGAACTGGCGACCTCATTAGCACTGGACGATAGGTTGATCTGGCTTGGCCGCCGGGATGATATGCCAGCAGTTTACAATGCCTTGCGGATCGTCACCTCGTCTTCAGCATTTGGCGAAGGGTTTTCGAACGCCTTGGGCGAGGCCATGTCAACGGGCCGGCCCTGCATAGCAACGGATGTAGGCGATGCCGCTTTGATTTTTGGTGAACATTGTCAGACGATACCGCGTGGCGAAACAGACCTACTGGTTGAAGGCTGGCGAACGCTTCTGGCGCGGTCCCCTGATGATTTGGAGCAACTCGGCAAATCCTGTCGTGCCCGGATTGTCGAGAAATTCTCGTTACCAGCCATGATAGCGGCAACGGACCAGGCCTATCGGCGGCTGGTCCAGCCATGAGTTGCCGCGGGAATTTATAATGTGCGGCATTGTCGGATTTAGCAGGCCAAGTCTGAATGCCACGCAGTATAGCGACATCACCGCCGCTATGTCGGCGTCCCTGGCTCATCGCGGCCCGGATGACCACGGCCAATGGCAGGACCCCGCCGCCGCCATCTCGCTCGGCCACCGCCGCCTATCCATCATCGATACCTCCCCCCTGGGCCATCAACCGATGCAGTCAGCCAGCGGGCGCTACATAATCGTTTATAACGGCGAGGTCTATAATTTCCGCGCCTTGCGAGCGGAACTATCACGCCTGGGCGCAAGTTTTGACGGAAACTCGGACACGGAGGTGATGCTGGCGGCGATCGAGGCTTGGGGTCTACTCAAGGCAGTCAGCCGGTTCACTGGCATGTTCGCATTTGCGCTGTGGGACCGGAAGACGCGCACCTTGTCACTAGTGCGGGACCGCCTTGGCATCAAGCCGTTGTTCTGGGGCCAAGTGGGCGATCTGTTTCTTTTTGGCTCCGAACTCAAGTCATTGCTGGCCTGCCCGGGCTGGACACCGGAAATCGATCGCAACAGTCTGGCCGCTTATATGCGATGGAATTACGTCCCTTCGCCCCATTGTATCTATCGTCATGTCCAAAAGCTGGAACCCGGCACCATATTGACATGGCGGCAAGGCGAAACTCCAAGCATCGAACGATACTGGGATGCTCGTGGCGTTGCGCGAATGGGTCTCGCGGCGAACCATGACCTCAGCGACCCTGAAGCGATCCAGGCCCTTGATGAGTTGCTGCGAAACGTGATCGCGGACCACATGGTTTCTGATGTACCCCTCGGCGCCTTCCTATCGGGTGGGATAGATTCATCCCTCGTCGTCGCCTTGATGCAGGCACAAAACAACCGACCCATCAAAACCTTTTCAATTGGCTTTTCCGAACAGCGATACAACGAGGCCGAACACGCCAAAGCCGTTGCACACCACCTGGGAACAAACCATACCGAATTGTATGTGGAAGGGGATCACGCTCTAAATCTGGTCCCTGACTTGCCGCGCCATTACGACGAACCGTTTGCCGATTCATCCCAGTTGCCGACATACCTGGTAGCCGAAATGACGCGGCGCGATGTCACGGTAGCGCTTTCGGGCGATGGCGGCGATGAACTCTTCGCAGGATACGCGCGATATCAATGGGCCGAGATGATTTGGCGCCGCTTTGGCTGGCTCTCACCAACCTTGCGTTCAAAATTGGCCTGCGCGGTCCGCTCCGTACCCCGACCCGTTTGGACCCTGGCCGAGGGTCTCTTGCCAGACACTATCAGTGCTGGCCGCCTGGCTGAACGGGCCGATAAATGGGCCTATTATGTCAGCCAAGCGAATTCGGATGGGATCTATCAGGCCCAACACAGCCACTGGACGTCACCATCCAAAGCCGTAATCAACGGCATCGAATACGATGGTTTGTCGTCAAATCCTGATTTAGTTCATGATGCACCTGATTTTGTCGCCCGCATGCAGCTAATGGATACCTTGCAGTATCTACCGGACGACGTGTTGACAAAAGTCGATCGGGCGACCATGGCCGTAAGCCTGGAAGCGCGGGTACCTTTACTTGACCATCGTCTGGTTGAGTTCGCCTGGCACCTGCCCACTAGGATGAAAAGACGCGATGGGCACACCAAATGGCTGCCAAAGCAAGTCCTGGAGACCTACGTGCCAAGACATTTGATCGAGCGGCCCAAGACAGGTTTCGGAGCACCGATCGCGAGTTGGCTACGGGGCCCTCTTAAAGACTGGGCCGAAGCCTTGTTGCAGTCGGAACGCCTTGCGAGCGAAGGCCTCTTCGCGCCGGAGCCACTGGAAAAAGCCTGGTGCGATTTCCAGGACGGCCGGGATGAACTACGCGAGCCTTTATGGGGCGTATTGATGTTTCAGGCCTGGTACGAAGCGAACAGCACCGTTAATCCGAACCGGTGACTTCGCCTCCGGCGGCCAGCGCCGGGCTACCCTCAACCTTTTTTTCCTGTTGCCCTTTTTTTTGCCATCGACCGTAATGTTTCCGGGACAGGATCACGGCAAAAATGATAAAAACCAAAAGCAAATGCCCCGTGCGGTATCGAACGGCGGAGCCCGCATTCAAAATACCCAACGGATAGCTGGCAAATAATAACCAGCCAAGAGCGCCACTACCCACGAAGAAGCTATAAACTGGAATGCTGGGAATTTTGCGCAAAAAAAGGAAAAGCAGCGCGGCAATGATAATGACACTCTCCGTGAAAGAGACCAATTGCAGGATCCCGGTGGCGCTTTCCGCCAAAGTGGGGCCAAAAAACCCTTGAAACATGCCGTACGGCGCTTTGTAGAAGACATCGTATTTTTCAATCCAGAATGCCTCGCGGGAGCTGCCGTAACCAAGAAAATGCGGAGCAAGGGCAAAAGCCAATTCATCAATCTTGTCCCTGGCCAAATACAGGAACGCCAAGGACAGCAACCCGCCACCGACAACCAGGGCCACTTTCTGCCTGACATATCGCCCGGCGATTATAGAAAAATAAATAATAAATATTGCGGGCAAATAATGAATTTTAAACAGGTAAATACCTATGACGCTCAATATTTCAGCAATGCCTATTTTTCCGCGGTTTTCGTAAAGCTTTACGAAATAGGCCGATAGGATGCCGACGAAATACACCAACAATGCTTCCTTACCGGCGACTGAAGACCAAAGATTGAAGGAGGGCGTCAGAACTAGCAAAGCGAGCATCTTCCTATTCCATCCGTCAACAGTTTTCAAAAGGGCATAAATGCCCAAGAAGGCAATCGCCTGGAAACCGATGTTGATCAGTATGGAATTTCCGAAAAACAGAAAATTAAAAGCCGAGCCCACGATTTCGGTCAGTATCGTTGAAAAAACCCTGCCGACATCGAAAATAGAATTATTTGCTAAACCGGTGCTGAACTCACCAAAAGTAAAGAGACCTGCCTGGTAATTGCTGGAATCTCCAAGACTGGTAAATCTGGCGACAACGACTTCGCCAAGAATCGACATAGAGCATCGGTAAAAAAATAGGAGGACGAAGAAAGACCGCCAACGGATGTCCACGTGAATACCTTCCGCGAGATGAACGTTTCGTGCCTATCCGGTTAACGCAGACACCCACTTCATGTAGGGTGCTTCCAA
>CAZPWJ010000024.1:0-58379 GCA_964590195.1 uncultured Rhodospirillaceae bacterium
GTCATCAAAGACTAACCCACTGGGGGAAGCAGCCGGTCCATCCCATTAGCAGACGAAACCCAAACTAACAACGACCAACTTTTAGGCGCACAAACGTCCCTCGGGGTGCCGGTTAGCCGAAAATGGTCCATACTCACCGCGATGACACAAAAACCAAGGAAGAAGGATGAAAATGGCGAAAATTGCTCTTGTGACCGGCGGTAGTCGAGGCATCGGCGCCGCGACGGTCAAGGCCTTGGCGCAGGAAGGTTACGATATCGCGGTCAATTACAACGCCAATGGCGATGCAGCCGAAAAAGTCGCCGACGAGGCCCGGGCCTCGGGCGTGCGGGCGATTACGGTGCGGGCGGATGTCGCCCAGGAAGATCAGGTCGTCGCCATGTTCGAAACTGTCGACCGAGAGCTTGGCATCCTCGATGCCCTCGTCAACAATGCGGGCATCAATGGACGCTCGGCGCGGGTCGATGATCTAACGGCAGACGAAATTACCGCCCTCCTCCAAACAAACATACTTGGGCCGATGCTGTGTAGCCGAGAAGCAGTCAAACGCATGTCGACGAAACATGGCGGCACCGGCGGCGGAATTGTCAATGTATCCTCCGGCTCGGCCTATATCGGCAATCCGGGTCGGCGTGTGCTTTATGCGGTCTCAAAAGGTGGCGTCAATTCATTGCTTGCTGGCCTCAGTCAGGAAGTCGCGGGCGAAGGGGTGCGGGTGAACAATGTGGCTCCCGGCATGACCCAGACCGATATGGTGCCATCGGCTGATCCCGATATGTTGGGGAAAATCCCAATGGGCCGCTTGGGTCAGCCGATGGAAGTCGCCGAGGCGATTGTCTGGTTGTTGTCGGATAAGGCCGCATTCGTGGCCGGCGCGAATATTCGGATCGCCGGCGGTCGACTTTAGATCACGTATACAGAATATAGCGCAATACGGACCTAACGAAACGCAGCAATGGCGTCCACTTTCGCGCGTAAAGCGGGCGCGATCGCTGATTGCTTAACGGGACGCGAATTTAGGCTGAAGCCAACAGCCAAGATTATCCGGCGCGCCCCTATTTATTCTGCCTGTTCTCGATCAGATCATCGACCACAGCCGGTTCGGCAAGGGTCGAGGTGTCGCCCAGGTTGGAGAAATCATCCTCGGCGATCTTGCGCAGGATACGGCGCATGATCTTGCCCGAACGGGTCTTCGGCAGACCCGGCGCGAACTGGATCAAATCCGGCGAGGCGATGGGTCCAATATCCTTGCGCACCCATTGCACCAGTTCCTGGCGCAACTCCTCGCCGCCATCCAAACCGGCGTTCAAGGTGACATAGGCATAGATGCCCTGCCCCTTGATATCGTGGGGATAGCCCACCACCGCGGCCTCGGCCACGTCATGATGCTCAACCAGGGAACTTTCCACTTCCGCCGTACCCATGCGGTGACCCGAGACGTTGATCACATCATCGACCCGGCCAGTGATCCAGTAATAGCCGTCCTCGTCCCGGCGGCAGCCGTCACCGGCGAAATACTTGCCGGGGTAGGTACTGAAATAGGCTTCGATAAAGCGGTCATGATCGCCGTACAGGCTGCGCATCTGCCCTGGCCAGCTGTCCAGAATGCATAGATTGCCCGAGGCCTCGCCCTCCAGCAGATTGCCATCCCCATCCACCAGGGCGGGCTTGATGCCGAAAAACGGCCGCGTGGCCGAACCCGGCTTCAACGCCGTGGCGCCCGGCAGAGGCGTGATCATGATGCCGCCAGTTTCTGTCTGCCACCAGGTATCGACAATGGGGCAACGCCCTTCGCCGACCACGTTGTAGTACCAAAGCCAGGCCTCCGGGTTGATCGGTTCGCCGACACTGCCCAACAAACGCAGTGATTTGCGCGACGTTTTCGTAACCGGGTCATTGCCCTCACGCATCAGCGCGCGCAGCGCCGTGGGCGCGGTGTAATAAATATTCACCTGATGCTTGTCGCAGACCTGCCAGTGGCGCGAGGCGTCCGGGTAATTCGGCACCCCTTCGAACATCACCGTGGTGGCGCCGTTAGCCAGGGGGCCGTACAGGATATAGCTGTGGCCCGTGACCCAGCCCACATCCGCCGTGCACCAATAGATGTCGCCGTCGTGATAGTCGAAAACATACTGGTGCGTCATGGAGGCATAGACCATGTAGCCGCCCGTGGTGTGCAGAACGCCCTTTGGTTTGCCGGTGGAGCCGGAGGTATAGAGGATGAACAGCGGATCTTCCGCGCCCATTTCCTCCGCCTCGCATTCGTAGGACTGATCGGCGATCAGATCGTGGTACCAGACATCCCGGCCATCGGCCATGTCGATATCGGCGCCGGTACGGTTTACCACTACGCAATGATTGACCGTGGGGCATTTTTCCAACGCGGCGTCCGTATTTGCCTTGAGCGGGATTGACCGGCCCGCACGGACGCCTTCATCAGAGGTGATGACGATGTTGGACTCGCAATCATGAATGCGGCCGGCAAGGGAGTCGGGCGAGAAGCCGCCAAAGACCACGGAATGCACTGCGCCGATGCGGGCGCAGGCCAGTACCGCGAAAGCGATTTCCGGGATCATGGGCAGATAGATGGTGACCCGGTCGCCGCGCTTGACGCCCAGGGACTTCAAGCCGTTGGCGAATTTGCAGACAGCGGTATGCAGCTCGCCATAGGTAAAGCTTTTGCTGTCGGCGGGATCATCGCCTTCCCAGATGATCGCGGTCTGATCGCGGCGCGTATCCAGATGGCGGTCCAGACAATTGTAGGCGGCGTTCAGGCTGCCGTCCTCGTACCATTTGATGGAGATATCGCCGGGGCCATAGGTGGTGTTCTTCACCTTGGTGTAAGGCTTGAACCAGTCGATGCGCTTGCCCTGCTCGCCCCAGAAGCCGTCGGGATCATCAACGGATTGCTGATACATCGCGAGATACTTGTCATTATCGGCAAAGGCCCTTTGGGCCCAATCGTCAGGAACGGGAAACAGTTCGTGATGGCTCATCTTGGCCTCCCTAAGGCGTTAGTTATTCTGCCCTGATTATCGCGAAATATTTGCCTGGGACAAGAGAAGAGGCCCGTGAAAAGAGGCGAAAACACCTTGGCCGGGATAATTGGCGTGCGCCGTCACGCCGCCTCAGATTACGCCGTCCTTCGTCAGTCGGGCCAGGGTCTCCGCACTCTTTTCAAGCAGCCCCTGATAAATTTCATCATTGTGCTGGCCAAGCCTGGGGCCGGTCCATGCCACATGGCCCGGCGTCTCCATGAGTTTGGGAATGACGCCCGGCATCGCCATTGCACCGTCTTCCTGGTCCTCGACCGTGATGAAGCTGTCCCGGGCCTGATAGTGCGGATCCTCTGCAATATCTGCCGGCGTATAGATGCCACCAAACGGAACGTTGCCGGCCACCAGGCGCTCTTCTATCTCCGCGAATTCCCGCGCGCCGATCCAATCGGCCAAAATCCCCTCCAATTCATCGGCGCGGGCGATACGCTCCCGGCTAACCGAATAACGCGGATCGTCGGCCATTTCCGGCATTTCCATGGCCTCGACAAGCCGGCGGAACACCTTGTCGCCGCCGGCGGCAATCTGCACATAGCGGCCATCCTTTGTCTCGAAGGTACCGGCGGGCGAAAAACCCTGATTGCGGTTGCCGACCCGCTCGCGGATTTCGCCGGTTTCATGATAGTTGGCCAACAGGTCGGAGGTGATGCGAAAGGTCGGCTCGTACAGCGCCAGGTCGATCATCTGGCCTAGCCCGCTGCCGCCATTGGCGGCATCGCGCTGATATAGCGCCATCATCGCGGCATAGGCCCCGAAGGTGCCGGTATTGTAGTCGGCGGTGGCGAAGGCGGGCCGAACCGGAAAACGGTCGGGAAATCCGGTCGGATACATATAGCCAGAGAATCCCAGCGCGATTCGGTCATATCCGGCGCGTTTTGAATAGGGCCCGGTCTGCCCATAGCCCGAGACCCGCACCATGATCAGGCGGGGATTGATCGCGTGCAGCGCATCCCAGCCCAGGTTCCATTTCTCCAGCGTGCCGGGCGTGAAATTCTCCATCAGAACATCGGCCTTGCCGGCCAATTCGCGAAGAATATCCTGGCCCTCCTTGACCCGCAGATTGAGCGTCACCGATTTCTTATTACGAGCCTCGACCCGCCAAATCGGCGGCCGTCCGGCCTCGCCATCCACCGGCGTGCCGCGCAGGCCATCGCCCGGTCCTGGCTGTTCAACCTTGATCACCTCAGCCCCGAAATCGCCCAGCATGGTGGCCCCAAAAGGCCCCGCGATAAGCGTGCCAATATCCAGCACACGGATTCCAGCCAACGGCAACGTACTCATTTGACATCTCCAATTAGCGCGGTTCCGGGCATTTCCCTGTCGCCGTTATCCCCGGCGTTGGGCCCGCAGGTTTTTCCAGGTGATCCAGACGACCAGGGCCACCGTCATGACCAGAAAGCCCATGGCGATGGGGCGGCCATAGAAAATCGCCAGATCGCCGTCCGAGATCAATAGCGCCTGGCGCAAGCCGTCCTCGATCATCGGGCTTAGGATAAAGCCGATCAACAGGGGCGGAATGGGGAAGCCGAACTTAGTCATCAAATAGCCCAGGATACCCATGCCCAGCATGACGTAGATGGGGAACTGCCCACCGCCGGCCACGAAAGTGCCGGTAATACAAAGCACGATGACCAGCGGGAACAGCAACGAGCGCTTCAGCTTGATCGCCTGGATAAAGCCGCGCAGGCCGATCAGGGCGACGAACAGATGCATGCAGGAGGTGATCAGCATGCCGATCATGAAGGCGGAGACGAAACCGCCCTGCTCGGTGAACAGCGTCGGCCCCGGTATCAGGCCGTGTACCATGAAGGCGCCCAGCATGATGGCGGTAATGACATCGCCCGGAATGCCCAGGGTCAACAAGGGAATGAAGGTGGCGCCGCAGACGCCGTTGTTGGCGGATTCCGCCGCCGCCACGCCCTCGATGGCGCCCTTGCCGAACATCTCGGGCTCTTTCGACATGTTCTTCGCCATACCGTAGGCCAGAAAAGCGGCGATGGAGGAGCCAATGCCGGGGATGGCGCCAATGAAGATGCCCAAGGGGGCCGAGCGCAGCATGGTTGGAAATACCATTTTGAATTCGGCCCAGGTGACCCGGTTGTCATCGCCCTTTTGGGAAATCTCGATGACCGTGCGGCTGGCCGTCGTCCGCAGACTGTTTTCAATCTGGATCAAGGCTTCCGAGATGGCGAACAGCCCGATGATCATGGCAATGAAATGCAGACCGCCCGTCAATTCATAAAAGCCGAAATGCATGCGCGGCATGCTCTCCAACGGGTCCATGCCGACGGTGGCCAGCAACAGGCCCATGCAGCCGGCGATCACGCCCTTGATCAGATTATCGCCGGAGACAAAGCCAATGATCGTCAGCGCGAACAGGCCAAGGGCGAAAAATTCCGCCGGCCCGAATGTGGTTGCGATCTTGGCCAACTGTGCGGCCGCCAAAATCAACGCGATGTCCGACAGAATTTCGCCGAACACCGAGGCATAGATGGATAGTTTCAGGGCCTTGCCCGCCTTGCCCCGCCGGGCCAGGGCGTAGCCATCAATCGCCGTCGCCGCCGCCGCCGGCGCGCCCGGCACGTTGATCAGGATGGCCGAGATGGAACCGCCATGGGTGCCGCCCTTGTAGATGCCGATCAGCATGGACAGACCCGCCAGGGGCGGCATGTGATAGGTGAACGGCAGAGCCAGGGCAACGGCCAGAGGCACGTTCAGTCCCGGTATGGCGCCGATAACGATACCAACGACCAGGCCGCCCGCCATCAACAACAGGTTTTGCAGATGAAAGATCTGATCGAAACCAACGGCGATAATGTCCATGAAACAACGTCTCTGATGATGGGAAAATTTAGAACAACGTCTAGAAGAGCGAAGCCTCGGGCAGCAGAATGATCATGACTTCCTGGAAAAAGAAAAACAGCAGCGGCGGCGAGACGGCGGCAACAATGAAAAGACCAAGCCAGCGCCGATTACCGTAAATTATCGAAAGCGCCAGCAGCGTCGCGGCGGTCGCCAGCAGGTAACCGAACAACGGCATGCCGACGATATAAAGCGCCATCACCGCGATGGCGGCAATGATATGCGGCGTCGAGGAACCGCTGTTTCCCTCTTCATCCGCCTCTCCATGGGAATTATCGCGATTGCGGTTGCGCCAGCCGTTGAAACAAAGCAGGGCGGAAAGAACGGCGATGGCCGCCGCCAGTGCCGAGGGAAAACTCCACGGCGTCAGGCCGACTTCGTGGTACTCGCCCACCGTCAGGGGGGCGACGAAATAAATAACCACGCCGAAAACGCACAGCAGAGCGCCGGCGATAATGTCAATTCGGGCCATGTTCATGGAATCCGTGAAGCGCACCGCCGCGCCGGGCCGGCGCGGCGGTCAGGCTTCTTGCCTCGCTATTTTCCGCGGTAGGTATTCCAGTCACGATCCCAGATCTTGCCGAACGCGGGGCCGTCAAGATAATTGACGGAGGTGCCGCTATTCTTGGCAAACTTCAGGAACGCCTTGTCTTCCGTGGTCTTCTTCAAGGCATCGCTCAATTTCTTGATGATCTCGGGCGGCGTGCCCTTGGCGACGGCCAGGCCGGTCCATGGCACCAACACCATGTCATAGCCCAGTTCTTTCATGGTCGGCGTGTCGGGCAGGGCATGATGACGCTCGGCGGAGAAAACTCCGATGGCATTCATGGTGCCGGCCTTGATGTGAGAGATGCCGGCCGAGACATCACCCAGCGAGGCCATGCCCACATGGCCGCCAAGAACCATCGGCAGGGATTTCGCATCACCCTTGGCCGGGATATGCTTCAGCTCTACGCCAGCGGCTTTCGCGAACTTCATAACCGCGCGCCAGGGCAGAACCTTGGACGGCGAGGCAAAGGTGGCCTTGCCCGGGTTGGCCTTGGCATAGGCGACCAGCGACTTGGCATCCGAATAAGGCTGCTGCTTGCCCGCGACGACCAACATGGTCCGGGCCGAAATCTGACCGACCGGAATGAAATCCCGGGGCAGGAAGCCGACGTCACGGACAGCGGGTTGCAGGACATGATTGCCGACCGTGGTTACCAGCACGGTGTAGCCGTCCTTTGGCGCGTCCAGCACGGACCTGGTCGCAATGGTGCCCACGCCGCCGACCCGGTTCACCACCGCAATGGCCTGGCCCAGATGGTTTGCCATATAACTCGCGGTCATCCGGCCCGTGATATCCGTGCTGCCGCCTGCCGGCCAGGGCACGACAAAAGTGACAGGTTTGGCGGGATAATCCGCGGCCGATGCGGCGGTTACCGCCAGTGGCGCCGCGACGGCGAGCGCCGCCAGGGTCAAATGTCGAACAATTTTCTTCATCTCAGTCTCCCTTACGTGTTTTCTAGTTCTTCTGCTCTCAATTCAAACTCTGTACCTGAGCCGCCTAAAGCGGCAAGTCTAACGCGAATTTTGCCAGTTTGTCCTCATCCACCGCAATACCCAGGCCGGGACCTTTCGGGACCAGGGCCGTCTGCCCCTCCATGGGGAAGGGCGCGGCAAGGTAGTCCTCGGCAATATGCTGCGGGCCGTTCAGATCCACCGGCGTTTCAATGCCATAAGCGGCATACAGGTGCACGGCAGCCGCGAAGCCAATTGGCGCATCCATCAGACCGCTGCCCACCAGTTCCATGCCGGCGTTCAGGGCCAGGTCGCACATTTGCCGGGCGTAATAGATACCGCCGGTCTTGGAGATTTTGATGGCCATGCCTTCCATGGCATCACGGCGGATCATGTCGATGACAAAGGGCAGTCCCATGGCCGCCTCGTCCAGGGCGATGGTGATATGGGTGCACGACAGCAGCTTCTTGGTGGCGTAGACATCGGCCATGGAAACCGGCTGTTCGAACAGGGTCACGCCCAGATTTTCGATATGCCGCAAAAAGGTTTGCGCCTGTTGCAGGGAATAGGCCTGGTTGGCGTCCGGCCAGACGAAACCGCCATTCGCCGCCTCCACCACCGCCGTCATCACCTCGGCATCCAGATCCGCGTCATGGCCGACCTTGACCTTGAAGCCGTTATAGCCCTCTGCCTTGGCCTCGCGGGTAATCTCCGCCGCCGCTTCCGGCGTCGGGGCCGAGATAAGGCGCCCGATTTCGACCCGGTCCCGGCGTTTCGCGCCCAACCAGGATTGCAACGGAATGTCCATCTTGCGGCAGATCAGATCATGCACCGCCAGATCAATGGCCGCCTTGGCCACGGGCTGACCGGGATCGAGCCCCGGCGCCAGTTCCTGGTTCATGGCGCCATGCAGACCGGCGATGTCGAACACATCCCGCCCGATCACCGCGGGTGCCAGATAGTGTTTGATCGAGGTATAGCAGGATTGCGTGGTCTCCGCCGACCAGCGCCGCGACGGCCCCGCCTCGCCCCAACCGATGTCGCCATCTTCATCCGTGATGCGTACCAGGATATTCTGTTTACCCTCGGCCAAGGTGCGCGAGGCGCCCCTGGGCAGGGTCAACACCGCCTTCAGCGGCATGACGATGGGGAACAGATCAATGCTTTTGATTTTCATAGGTCTATCAATCGTGGTTCATGAACACGGGGCTGGCCCAAGCAATATGGCCGTTGTATTGCCGCGCCCTGAGATAGATGTTCGACGGCCCCGGCGCCACGTCCAGATTGACCTTGCCGCCAACGCGGGAGGCGGCGGCGGGAACGAGACGGTGCCATTGATAATTCTCCTGCGGGAATTCGCCGGTCCGCATATTGTCAGAGCCCAGAAACAGATCCGCCATGCTGCTCTTGCTCAGGCGTTCCGACGGCGCCGTCATGTGCAGTTCCAACACCGTTCGCGCACTGCCTTCAAGCTCCAGGATCACGCTCTGGTTCGGGTTTTGCCGGTAGGCGCCTTTTCGCCCTGAATAGGATTGAATTGCCATGCTGGTCTCGGACGTTAGTTCGATGCGGTGTCGGCGTTCCTCGACAAATGGGCCCGATTGCAGGCAGGGAAAGGCGCGCAGTATACGGCCGTCATGGACCTTCAGATCAAAGGCCCAGTCGCAGATCCGCTCCAACGCCAGATCACCCCAAGGGCCCCAGCCCCATTCCAGGCGGATTTGGAATTTTTCCCCCATGGCCTCGTCCACGGAAACATCCGGGTCGGCGTAGGCGCGATGAACGATACGGCCGTCCTGGACCAGTTCAACCACGTCCATTTCGTCCCGGCCCTGAACATCGTAGGCAACTTCGATGCAGGATCCGGTCGGAATGACCGAGCCCATGACATTGCCGTCGACGGCAAAATCCACCTCGATCCGATCACCGGTCAGGGCCCAGGTACGCCGGTTGTTGATGGCGTCCATGACGGCGCCCCGGTTCAGATCATCCGCCAATACCCCCAGCAACCCTTCGCCATAGGCGCCGGGGAAGGCATTATGACTGTCCGACGATGCAACAAAGCCGAATTTCAAACCCCGGCCCAGGCCGACACGCGCCGTATTCGCCGTCTGTCGCCCGCCCAGGGAATGATTGAAGAAAGTAGGCAGGCCGCGATCTTCCTCGGAATTGCCATGCTCGGAGAATATTTCCACTACCGGGGTGCAGCACTCATCGAACTCGTCCCAATTGACGCCCCGTTCGCCACGGGGATAGGCCAAATGATGAGGAATCATTAGAGCGTTCTTCTCAACACAAAAGCGGCGCAGATCGCTGATATGGTCGGGATAGGCCATGGGCTGATGATCATCGGGGAAAACCACGCATTGATCGCCGAACTGGCTGGAATGCCATTCAAAGCCAAGATAGGCGGCGAATTCACCATCGCGGTTGGCCTCGGCGATCAAATCCTGAACCTTTGGCCAGCCGTCGCGCAATACCTCGAAACCGTTCAGCCAATGATTCTCACGGCCGCCTTCCATGGCCTGCATGTCATGCCAGCTGGAATGGCCGGTGAAGGCGAAAAAATCCAGATGCCCACGCGCCACGTCAATGCTGCGCTCCAACGACCCGACACCATAACCCATGGCGTTGTGGTTATGGATGTCGCCGAACAGCATGGCGTATGATTTATTAACTTCGGCGCCCACCTATTGTCCCCTGCCGGAATTTTTTCTTTTTAAGTAACCATATGGTTATTTATCCTACCCGCCACATGCGGCTAACGTCAAATCTAGAAACTGGTGAGCAGATGAAGCTTTCGCTATGCAATGAAGTCCTCGGCGATATGCCGTTTCCTGAACAATGCGTCCTGGCGGCGGACCTAGGCTATGACGGCGTGGAACTGGCGCCATTTACCGTGGTAGACGATCCCCGCCAGATGACGGCGGCGCAGTTGGCGGACGTGCGGGAGGCCGCGAAAAGCGCGGGGATTGCTATTTCTGGTCTGCACTGGTTGCTGTTGATGCCCAAGGGATTGTCAATCACCAGCGACGATCCGGTGATCTGGCAACGCAGCGTCGATGTCATGCGGGCCAATATCGAAATCTGCGCCGAACTTGGCGGCGATGTTCTGGTGCATGGCTCGCCCGCGCAACGTCGTCTGCCGGAAGACGCCGCGGGTGCCGCGGCGGCCCGCGCGCGCGCCATCGAAGCCTTCGCGGCCATCGCGCCGGATGCCGAAGCTGGCGGTGTCACCTATTGCATCGAGGCCCTGGCAGCACCCATGGCGAATTTCGTGACCACCGTCGCCGAGGCCGTGGAAATTGTCGAGGCGGTGGGCAGCCCCGGCGTCCGCACCATGGTGGACTGCTGCGCCGCCCGTGCGGGCGGCGATGACCCAGTTGAAGATTTGATCAAGCGTTGGCTGCCAGCGGGGATGATGGCGCACATCCAGGTCAATGATAGCGACCGCCGCGCGCCCGGCCAGGGCAGCGACCAATTCGCCGGCATTATCGCCGCCCTGAAACGCTGCGACTACAAAGGCTGGATCGCCGCCGAACCGTTCCGCTACGAACCCGATGGCCCGACCTGCGCGGCGGCGGCGGCGGGTTACCTACGCGGCCTGATCGAAGGGATCGAAAAGACCTAGTTGCCCGCGTTTTGCACCAATTGCAGACGCCAGCCGTCGGGATCGCGCAAATTCAGGTTGGTGCGGCCCGTATCCTTCACGTGGCCGGGCGCGGAAGAAACCATGCCAGGATAGTCTTTCAGGGCGGCATGGGCGGCGACCACGTCATCCACCTTGAAGGCAATATGGTTGACGCCGATCACTTCCTCGCCAATGACCTGGTGGATTTCGAATACCGGCTGGCCGTCGCCCGGCGGTTTCATTTCGATGGAACCGCCGTGATGCGGCGTCTCGCGCACGGTTTCAAAACCAAGCGTCTTTAAGAAAGACACATATTCGTCCAAATCACGTACAATCAGTTCAATATGGTCGATGCCTGTGATCATGTTTTCCTCCGGATGGGATTTGAAAGGAATAGTTTTGCGATGCAACTACAGATGCAGACCTGGGCCGAAGTGGAACGTTACCTCGAATCCTCGACCATCGCCATCATGCCCATTGGCTCCACCGAACAGCACGGCCCCAACGGCCTGATCGGCACAGACGCGCTCAGCGCCGAAGCCATCGCCGTCGCCGTCGGCGAGGCCGCCAATATCATGGTTGCCCCCACCATCGCCGTCGGCATGGCCCAGCACCACATGGCCTTCAAGGGCTCCATGACCCTGCGCCCGGCCACCATGATCCAGGTCATTGGCGATTATGTGGACAGTCTGGCGCACCACGGCTTTGACAAGTTTTATTTCGTCAACGGCCACGGCGGCAACAGCGCCACCATCGAGGCCGCCTTCCAGGAAATCTACACCGCCCACACCATGCAGGGGGCCGGTAACGAGGCCTCGGTCCGCTGCCGCCTGCGCAACTGGTGGCAGGGGGAGAAGACCTACAAGCTGATCAAGGACCTGTTCGGCGACAAGGACGGCATGCACGCCACCATCTCGGAGGTCTCGGTGACCCAGCATCTGTTCCCGGAGTACATAAAATCGGCCCCCGACATGGGCCCGCCGGAACCCTTCAAAAGCCGTTGGAGCGATGCCGCCGATTACCGCGCCAAATTCCCGGATGGCCGCATCGCCTCCCACCCGTACTTGGCGACGCCCGAGGCCGGCAAGAAGATTTTCGATCTGGCCGTAACGGAGATCGCCGGGGAAGTCGCGGATTACGCCAAGGCGTGAATTCCTGAAAACTCGGATCATTGATAGTACAAGAAGGAATGGCAAATGGCTGGTGCGATGATGGCGGCATGGTTGGACATTACACCGGAGGTGGAGGCGGAGTTCGCCGATTGGTATTTCCGTGAACATATTCCCGAGCGGGTGACCCTGCCCGGCTTTCTCTCGGGCCGGCGTTATACGGCGCCCGGCGGCGGGCCGAACAAGTACCTGGCGCTCTATGAAGGCACCTCGAAAGACGTTTTCTCCTCTCCCGTTTATCGGGAGCGTCTTGATGTGCCGACCGAATGGACCCAGAGGATCATGCCGCATTTTCGCAATTTCGCGCGCTCGGTATTTGATGTTCGATTGGAAATCGGCAACCAGTATGGCGGTGCCGTCGCCACTATTCGCTATAACACGGGCGAGAATCTTGCTGACTGGTTGGAAGGCGAAGTCCTGCCCGCGCTGGCGGAGCGTTCGGGCATCTGTCGGGTGCTTCTGCTGCAGGCCGACGAGAATCAGAGCAAACCGAAAACCAAGGAGGCGGAGATGCGCGCCGGGGCGGGCGGCAATGCCTGGGCCCCCTGGACCATCTGCGTCGAAAGTATCGGCATGGATTGGTTGCGCCCGGCAATGGCCGGGGCTTTGCCGGAACAAGCCCTTGCCGAACACGGCGCGACAGACATCATCACGGGATGTTATGATCTGGTCTTTGGCATGGAGAACCGCGATTAGGCCAGCTCTGGATTCTCAGCGGCCTGCTTGAATTGGGTCACGGCCTTCTCTATAAAAAACACCATGAGACCGCGCGTCATATATTTGCAGCAAAGACCGTAGCTGCCTCCAATAGCCGGCCCGTCCATGTGTGGGCGCGGGGCGGGCCCTCGACGCGCGTCCTAACACCAACGAACCTTTGAAATTTCATTCCGGACTGGATGCGCACGGCAAGACTTCGTGCAATGGAACTTCGACATGACTGCCTTTAGCCTCTGGCGCCGGGAAAGCCGCGCCATCATTGTCCTGGCCCTGGCCCTGACCCAGCTATCCCATATCGCCATGGTCACCACGGACGTGGTGATGATGGGCTGGCTGGGGCCCACTGCCTTGGCGGCGGGCACCCTGGCCAATCACTATTATTGGTTTTTCGATATGTTCGCCATGAGTCTGGTCAGCGCCGTGGCGCCCATACTGGCCCAAGACCTTGGTGGGCGTCGCTTTCGCCAGGTCAGGCGCACCATGCGCCAGGGCTTTTGGGCGGCGGCTCTGCTCTCGCTGCCCTGCACCATGGCGATCTGGCATACGGGATCCGTCCTTGAAGCCCTGGGCCAGGATCCGGCGCTGTCGGCGGCGGCACAGAGTTATCTTCGCCACATGGTTATCGGCTTTCTACCCGGCCTGTGTTTCATTGTCTTAAGCGCATTCCTGGCAGCGCATACAAGGCCGCGCGCCACATTGGTCGTCGCGGTTCTGGGTATCGTCGTCAACGGCATTGTTGATTACGGCCTGATGTTCGGGAATTTCGGACTGCCGCGCCTGGAATTGGTTGGTGCCGGCATCGCCTCCGCCACGGTCAGCAGCTTTATGTTTCTGAGCCTTTTGGCGTTCGTTCTGCTGGACCGGCGGTTACACCGCTATCGGCTGCTTGGCCGATTTTGGCGCGCGGACTGGCGCCGGCTTCGTGAGATATTCCGCATTGGTCTGCCCATGGGCGTTACCACCCTGGCCGAAATCGGCATGTTCACCGCCGCCGCCCTGCTGGTCGGTCTGTTGGGCACCGATGCCCTGGCGGCGCACGCCATCGCCGTGCAATGCGCGGCGATTGTCTACATGATCGCTGATGGTATCGCCAAGGCGGTCATGGTGCGGGTAGGCCGGGCCACGGGTGCGGGCGACCACCGGGGCGCGGCGCGGGCCGGCTGGGCCGGCATCGCCCTGGGCCTGGGCTATGCCTTTCTGCCGGCGGCTGCATTCTGGTTTTTTGGCGGCGCCATCGTCGATCTGTATCTGGACCCGGCGCGGCCGGAAACCATGCCCGTCAGAGAGCTGGCCATCGCCTTTCTTTTCGTCGTTGCCCTGTCGCAACTGGCAGACAGCACCCAGGTTACGGCCATGGGCGCCCTACGCGGCCTCAAGGATACCCAGCGGCCCATGTTGATCGCACTGATAGGTTATTGGGGCCTGGGCCTGCCTATCGGCGCTTATTTCGGCATTTATTTGAACTTTGGCGGCGCGGCCATCTGGAGTGGCATGGCGATCGGCCTAAGCGTGGTAAGTATCTGCCTTATCTGGCGTTTTCGCGTTATGTGCGGGCGCCGAAACGGCTAAATCAGGCTGCCCCACGTCTGGCAATGGCACAATTTTGAATCTTTTCCGTGCTTTTGCCCGTCGGATTATGGTAACCTCAACGTTAATTGGTTATGTAAAACATATTCCGTGAAAAAGTACTGGGGGTAAGCTTATGGTCATCGAATTCATGCTGGGCGCGGCACTTGTGATAATGACGACGGCAGCCTTAATCATGTGGCTGGCGAGCGTCACCGAGGGGATGCGCGCGGTTTTGGCGGTTGGCGGGGTGATGACCCTGGCCCTGCTGGTCCTGATGGCCCATACAGCCATGGGCGTGGCGTTGATGGACGCGCTGCATTTATTGTTGGTTGTCGGCCTGCTGGTGGTGCCGATTATCGCCATCGCTTTCGCCGACTGGCGCCGTGCGCCGTCGTCGGATCAGCAGTCAAACCTCTAGGGAAACGTTCAGGAACATAGGCTTCACGGGGAAGCCCGGCAGCGCCCATGAAGAGGCGCCGCCGGGCCGTTCGTGTGACGCCTAGTCTATTCCGGGATTAGCCGGCCCACTTGCATGCTTGCGTTGGGGGCCGGGTGGCATTACATGTTGGGCTCTTGCCGGTAGGCGTTTGAAAAGGGCTTGGGCTTCGCATGTGTTCCATCGTCGAATTGGTTGCAAGCGTGATCATGTTGTATTTTTGGATGATCTTGATCCAGGTCATAATGTCATGGCTGGTGGTCTTCAACGTCATCAATACACAAAACCGCTTCGTCTATACGGTGGGCGAATTCCTGCACAAGATCACCGAGCCGGCCCTGGGGCCCATACGCCGCATCCTGCCCAACCTGGGCGGCATTGACCTCTCGCCGGTGGTTCTGATTCTGCTGTTGATCTTCGTGCAGAATTTCATCCGCGAAATCAGCGGCTGCGGACCCGGCTTCTAGAGCCTGTCGTGGCGCCAGCCTGACAGGGTTTCAACCGCCCGGCGCCCCTTGGGTATTCACATACAGCGCATAAAGCGACTGGCTGGCGGCCATGAACAGACGGTTTCGCTTGAGGCCGCCAAAGCAGACATTGGCGCAGCGTTCAGGTAGGGCAATGCGGCCGATCTTGGCACCGTCGGGGGCAAAAATCAGCACGCCGTCCAGTTCCTCGGACCCCATGCCCCAGCCGCACCACAGATTGCCGTCCACGTCGCTGCGCATACCGTCGGGGGTGCCTCCCGGTCCGGCATCGATATGCACCCGCTTGTTGGAAATTTCGCGGCCATCGGCGGAGACGTCATAAGCCAGGATCTTACGGTTCGGTACGCCGCGGGATTCCACCACGTACAGGATGCTTTCATCCGGTGAGAAACACAGGCCATTCGGGCCCAATACATCGTCGGCAACCACGCTAATGCCACCGTCGTCGCCATCAATGCGGTAGACCGCCTGGGGCACCTCCGGCTCGGCCTTGTGGCCCTCGTAGTTGCCCAAGATGCCGAACGGCGGATCGGTGAACCAGATGGAGCCGTCGGACTTAACCACCACGTCGTTGGGAGAGTTCAACGGCTTGCCCTGCCATTGATCCATCAGCACCGTGATCGTGCCATCGTATTCCGTACGGGTAACGCGCCGGCCCCCATGTTCGCAGGTAATCAAACGGCCCTGACGGTCACGGGTGTTGCCGTTGCCGAAATCGGTGGGCTTGCGGTAGGTGGAAACCTTGCCGGTTTCCTCCTCCCACTTCAGGATCCGGTTGTTGGGAATATCGCTCCACAAAAGGTAACGGCCATCGCCGAACCAGACCGGCCCCTCGGCCCAGCGGCAGCCCGTATACAGCCGCTCCACGGCGGCACTGAAGATGGCATATTGCGCGAAGCGCTCGTCCAGAATTTCGACCGCCGGATCAGGATAGCGAGGATGCTCGCGCCAACCGGCGCTTAACGGATATCGGGGCATGTTTTTACTATCTCCCTAAGTTACCACTTCGCCTTCCACGGCTGTTGGGCCATCACCCGCCAATGTGGTGCGCACCATCAGGCGCCGCTCGTTGGCCTCGTCATAAGGCCGTCCGCGATGCAGCACGGAGCGGTTATCCCACATCACCACATCATCCGGGCGCCAGACATGGCGGTAGGTGAAGGCCTCCTGGGTGGCGATCTCGGTCAATTCGTCGATCAGGGCAACGGCTTCGTCATCCGCCATGCCGACAATGGCGCCGATATGACTGCCCAAAACCAGCGCCTTGCGGCCATTGACCGGATTGCGGCGGACCAGGGCCTGGGGTACGGGGGGCAGCGCCGTTTCCTGCTCCGCGCTGACCGCGTTGGGGTCGACCTTGCGCCGGGAGGTGGCGATGGAATGGATTGCCACCAGACCGTCAAGGCGCTGCTGCATATCCGCGCTCAAACTGTCATAGGCGGCACGGCCGGAGGCATATTCCGTATCCCCGCCCTGTTTGACGATTTGCCGGGCTGACAGGATCGAGCCCTTGGCCGGCGCCGCCTTGAAGGTGCTGTCGCTATGCCACATAAGATTGGCGGCGCCGAATAAGGCCAGATGGCTGCCGGGTTCCTTCAAGCTGCCATCCGCCAGCATGTTGGAAACCCGCACGATCTTGGAGCCGGAGCCGACCAGCCCCGGCAGGGTTTCCTCCAACGGTCCGAAATATTCCGAGAAGGTAATCTGCTGCTCGTCCGTCAACGGCTGATTATGGAAAACCAGCACCGAATACTCTTCGAAAGCGGCGGAAATTTCCCCCTGGATTTCCGCCGACAATGGTTCGCGGGCATCAAAGCCGCTGACCGTGGCGCCAAAAACCTCTGTCAGCGGTTCTATCCGCAAGGCCATATTAGTCCCCTTCGAACGACATCAGGGTACGGACCTGAATGCCCATCTCTTCCAGGCGGGCGCGGCCGCCCAGATCCGGCAGATCAACAATGAAAGAGGCGCCAACTACTTCGCCACCCGCATCGCGCACCAATTGCACGGCGGCGGCGGCGGTGCCGCCCGTGGCGATCAGATCGTCGATAATCAGGATTTTGTCGCCTGGCTCCACGCTGTCGATATGAATTTCCACTTCGTCGGTGCCGTATTCCAGTTCGTACTCCACGGAAATGGTCTGCCAGGGCAATTTGCCCTTCTTGCGGATCGCGACAAAGCCGATCGAGAGTTGATGCGCCACGGCACCGCCCAGGATGAAGCCGCGCGCTTCGATCCCGGCAATGCGCGATATGGCGCTGCCGGCGAAGGGTTGCACCAGTTCGTCCACGGTGCGGCGAAAACCGGTGGGATGTTCCAGCAACGTGGTGATGTCGCGGAACATGATGCCCGGCTTCGGGTAATCGGGAATGGTCCGCACGAGATCCTTGATGTCCATGATACGCGTCCTCAACTATTCAGGAGGCGGCCCGCGACCGCGTCCAACTTGGCCAACAGGGCCGGGTCCCGCTTTTCCGGGCTGGTAATCAGAGCCATTTCCAGCGCACTGTCATCGCCCGAGGGACAGACAGCGGGCCGTTCCGTCATGCGCGGCGCCACGGCCTTGACCAGGGCGCGGGCATGATCGGCGTTGGCCAGCAGAACCTTGATGATATCGTCCACGACGACGGCGTCATGGTCGGGATGCCAGCAATCAAAATCCGTCACCATGGCCACCGTGGCATAGGGAATTTCCGCCTCGCGGGCCAGTTTCGCCTCGGGCATGTTGGTCATGCCGATTACCTGGCAGCCCCATTGGCGGTAGAGATTGCTTTCCGCCAGGGTGGAGAACTGCGGCCCTTCCATGCACAAATAGGTGCCGCCGCGATGCACGGGCACGCCAACCTCGCGCGCCGCCTGCTCGCACCAATCGCCCAGGCGGGCATTGACCGGGTGGGCCATGGAGACATGTGCCACCATGCCGGGTCCGAAAAAGCTCTTTTCCCTGGCAAAGGTGCGGTCGATGAACTGGTCGATGATGACGAAAGTCCCGGGCGGCAATTGCTCCTCAAATGAGCCACAGGCCGACAGCGAGATAATGTCCGTGACGCCGGCCCGCTTCATGGCGTCGATGTTGGCGCGGTAGTTGATGGAGGATGGCGATTCCACGTGGCCGCGGCCATGGCGCGGCAGAAATACCATTTGCACGCCGTCCAGGCTGCCGAAAAGCAATTCGTCCGAGGGTTCCCCCCAGGGGCCTTTCACGGCCTCCCAGCGGGTATCGCTCAAACCATCAATTTCATATACGCCGCTGCCGCCAATGACGCCCAGTACCGGCGCCGCATGGGTCTCACTCATCAATTAGCCTCCGAGATAAAATACCGGGCGCAGCATAGCCCTAATTGGAAATCGCCGCCATTGGCACGGCGTGGAAATTTGTCGTAAATTTATCAATGATTCGTGCGGCTTGGCGTAATGGGGGCGTCGGTAGCGTGACAAATATTCAAATCCAGCGCCTGCATGGGTTGGATCATCTGCGGGCGCTGGCCATCGTGCTGGTGCTGCTGTTTCACTATCAGGTCTATTACGGTCTTCCAGAGCAACTGGCGTCGAACGGTCTGGGCATCATCAGCGGTTTCGGCTGGTCGGGCGTGGATCTTTTCTTTGTGCTTAGCGGATATTTGATCGGCAACAAGCTGCTAAGCGACATCGACAATCACGGCAATATCCGGTTCGGGCAATTCTATATGAACCGGTCGTTTCGCATTTTCCCTGCCTATCTGGCCGCGGTCGCGATCTACTTGGCTTTTTCAGAAGTCCAGGAAGGGCGCGGGCTGCAACCCCTGTGGAAATTCCTGACCTTCACGCAAAACATACCCATTGATCTGCGCGCCAATACATTCTCCCATGCCTGGTCGCTATGCGTGGAAGAACATTTTTATCTGGCATTGCCATTGATCTTGTATCTCCTGTTCACCAAGGGCCTGCAACGAAGGGGCGGATATATTCTGCTTGCCCTGATCGTCCTGGGCATTCTGATCCGCTATGGCATCTGGAGCGAACTGGTCGAACCGTTGTTTGGCCGCCGGCGCTTGGGCGCGGCGTTCCAGCACCTCTATTATCCGACCTACACACGCCTGGACGGACTGATTGTCGGCGTCGCTATCGCCGCCTTATTTCGCTACCAGCCAAGACTGAGAGACCGCCTCACCCGGCATGGCAATATCATCCTTGCCGCCGGGTTGTCTGTGCTACTGGCTTGCTATTTCTTATTTGGCGGCCAGCTCATTTCCAATGAATTCTGGAGCCTGCATACGGCCCTGATCGGCTTCCCCTTGCTTTCCGCCGGGTACGGCTTACTGGTCATTGCCGCGCTGAGCCCCGGCAGCCTGCTTTATCGTTTCGAATTCGCACCAACCGCGGCCATCGCCACGATCTCGTATTCGGTCTATCTGGTGCACAAGATGTCCAACCACTGGATCAACGAGAACCTGGACGATTACCTGGACCTGGGCGAAACCCAGATTTTCGCTGTTTGTCTGGTCGCGGCCATGCTTTGTGGAAGCGTATTTCACATTGTGGTCGAAAGGCCGTTTCTCGCGCTTCGCCAACGCCTCTCGCGTTAGCGCGGTTGCGGGCACAAATGGAAAGGGCCGCCAACGGCGGCCCCAACCAAGATGCTTCAACTACGCCGAAGCCTAATGCAGCTTGGCCCAGACCTTGCGTTTGACGCCATACAGCACCAGGGTCAGGATGATCAGGTAGATCACCACTTTGACACCCATGCGCTTGCGCGCCTCCAGGGTTGGTTCCGCCGCCCAGGCCAGGAACGCTACCACATCCTTGGCGATTTGATCCTTTGTCGGCGCGGTACCGTCGGCATATTCAACAGCCTCGTCGTCAATGGGCGGGCCCATGGCGATCTGATGGCCGGGGAAATAGGGATTGTAGGACATCCCCTCGCCCAGGGTCACGCCTTCGGGCGCCTCCTCGAGATAGCCGGTCAGCAGGGAATAGAGATAGTTCTCGCCGCCCGGACGGGCCTTGATTATCAACGACAGATCGGGGGGAAAGGCGCCATTGTTGGAGGCACGGGCCGCCTTTTCGTTGTCGAAGGGCGAAGGCATGTAATCGGACAATTTGCCCGCACGCTCGAACATCTCGCCCTCGTCGTTGGGACCGTCCATCACCGTGTATTCCGCCGCGATGGCTTTGGCCTGATCTTCGTTCAGGCCGATTTCCAACAGATTGCGGAAGGCGATGTACTTCAAACCGTGGCAGCCGCTGCAAACCTCACGATAGACCTGCAAACCGCGTTGCATGGCGGGGCGGTCAAAGGTGCCGAAGGGGCCGCTGTGGCTCCACTTCATGTCCTTCGGTTGGTCCGCGTCGCCGGCGGCCAATGCGGTGGTTGAAAGCGACAGAGCCGCGAAAGCCGTGAACACTACAATTTTGGCAATCTTAAACATCAGCCGCGATCCTCCGCCTTGGCGGTGGCGCTATCGGGCGCGCCGCCACCTCCGCCGCCATCGCCGTCACCGCTGCTTTCAAGCACGGCCGTGGCAATGGATTCAGGCAGTTTCTTGGGACGTTCAAACCAGCCGATGAAGGGTAGGACCAGGAAGAACAGGAAATACAATGCCGTCGCCAGGCGCCCAACGACGATGAAGATGCCCTCGGGCGGCTTGCCGCCAATATAGCCCAGCACCAGGCAATCGATGAAGAAAGCCCAGAACAGCATCTTGTAGACCGGACGGAAGCGTGCCGAACGTACCTTTGAGGTATCCAGCCAGGGCAACACGAACAGAATAAAGATCGCCGCGAACATGGCGATCACGCCAAACAGCTTGTCCGGGATCGCCCGCAGAATGGCGTAGAACGGCAGGAAGTACCATTCCGGCACGATGTGCGGCGGGGTTACCAGGGGATTGGCCGGGGTGTAGTTGTCCGGATGGCCCATGAAGTTCGGTGCGAAGAACAGAACCACCGCGAAAATAACGCCGAACACACCCATGCCATACAGATCCTTCACCGTGTAATACGGATGGAAGGGAATGGTGTCCTGGGGGCCCTTGATGTCGATACCCAGAGGGTTGTTCGATTTGTTGTGATGCAGGGCCCACAGATGCACGAAGACCACCGCGAAAATCACGAAGGGCAACAGATAGTGCAGGCTGTAGAAGCGGTTCAAGGTCGGCTGATCGACAGAGAATCCACCCCACATCCAGGTCACGATGGCCTCGCCCACGATGGGTACGGCCGAGAACAGGTTGGTGATTACCGTCGCGCCCCAGAAGCTCATCTGCCCCCAAGGCAGCACATAGCCCATGAAGGCCGTGGCCATCATCAGAATGAAGATGATGATGCCCATCCACCAAAGGATCTCGCGCGGGGCCTTGTACGATCCGTAGTACATGCCGCGAAAAATATGGATGTAAACCACGATGAAGAAGAACGACGCTCCATTGGCATGCATGTAACGCAGCAGCCAGCCGTAGTTCACATCGCGCATGATATGTTCCGTACTGGCGAAGGCCAAATCCGCATGCGGCGTGTAATGCATGGCCAGGACGATTCCGGTGACGATCTGCACCACCAGCACGATCCCCGCCAGGGAACCCATGTTCCACCAGTAATTCAGATTTTTCGGCGTCGGATAGACCACCGCCGATTCATGAATGAAGCTGAAGATCGGCAGCCGATGTTCGACCCATTTGATAATGGCGTTGTTCGTTTGAAAACTCGATTGACCTGACATATCCGCCCCCTAGCCGATTTTTATGTTGTTATCGTCAAGGAAGACGTAATCGGGCACCGGCAAATTGGTCGGCGCCGGTCCCTTGCGGATACGCCCCGAGGTATCATAGTGAGAGCCGTGACAGGGGCAGAACCAGCCATTGTACTCGCCGGCCTCGCCCAGAGGCACGCAGCCCAAATGGGTGCAAACACCAACCAGGATCAGCCATTCCGGCTTTTCCGCGCGGACATCATCACCCTCGGGGTGCGGTAGATCCTCCATGGGAACCGCTTTGGCCTCGGCGATCTCCTCTGCCGTGCGATGCCGGATAAAAACCGGCTTACCGCGCCAGCTGACCGTGATGGATTGCCCCACCTCGATACCGGATAAATCGACTTCAATCGAGGACAGAGCCAGGACATCCTGGGACGGGTTCATTTGATCGACCAAAGGCCAGACGAATCCCGCGGTGCCGACGACACCAAGACCGCCGGCTGCTACGTAAAGGAAATCCCGGCGGCTGGGGTCATGTACATCCCCGCCTGTGCTATCCGCCATGGTTCACTCACCTTATCTTAAAATTATTGGGAGATTAGATTGCCTCTATTTGTCATGCCGCCGCCCATTTGTCCAGCCATGGACGCGGTTTGAAGCCATGTCGGCGGCGTCAGCGACGATTTGCCCGCCAGTACTGGCCAGATTGGCGCGAATCGGCGATGCTGGCATATGCGCCTTGCCCTGTATCAACCCGATATTCCACAGAACACCGGCACCCTGGTGCGCCTCTGTGCCTGCCTGGGCGTGCCTCTGGATATTATCGAGCCCTGCGGTTTTACCTTCACCGACAAGCAGTTGCGCCGCGCGGCCATGGACTATGCCGACCGGGCGGAGCTGATCCGGCATGATTCCTGGGCTGATTTCCTGCCTGGGCTGAATGGCCGTCTGGTTCTGGCGACCACCAAGGCGGCCCGGCCCTACACCGATTTTGCCTTCCGGGCCGGCGACATTATCTTGTTGGGGCAGGAACAGTCCGGCGTCCCGGACGAAGTCCATGACCGCGCCGATGCCCGCCTGGTGATCCCCATGCAGGGCGGCGCGCGGTCGCTGAATATCGCCGTTGCCGGCGCGATGATTTTGGGCGAGGCCTTGCGCCAAACCAATGGCTTTGCTACCGACATGGTGGATTGATGGGAGAATTTTGATGCTGCGTTGCCTACGACACCTGTGTCTCGTCTTACTGCTCTGGCCGCCGACGACAGCCGCCATGGCGGCGGACCTTGGGATTGCCGCGTTCGAGGGCGTATGGAAGGGCAATGCTGTTTCGGAAAGCGAGATCAGCGCCAATTTCCAACTGACCAGCCGGGATATCGATGTCACTGTGCGAACCGGCGGCGGTGGTGGTTTCAACATTGTCTGGAACACGGTGCAGCGGCAAAAGGGTGATCCGAACAATCCCAGGGCCAAGCTGAAGTCGACCAAAATGCAGTTCACCCCGGTCCGTGCCGGGGTTTGGCGCGGTGTGGGCAGCGGCGATCCCCTGAACAGCGCCAAGCCCATCGCCTGGGCCTACGTCAAGGAACGCAGCCTGACCATTGTCAGCCTGCAGATTTACGCCGATGGGCGCCACGAAACCCAGATCTACCGCAGGACACTATCGGGCACGGGCATGGCCTTGGAATTCATCCGCAACGTGGACGGCGAACAGGTGCGCCGGGCCAGCGGCCGCCTGATCAAGGTCGCGAAATAGCCGTGGCGGCAGTTGACACGGTCGTTTTCGACCTGGGCGGCGTGCTGATCGATTGGAGCCCCTACCACCTGTACCGCAAACTGTTTGATTCAGACGAGGAAATCGCCCGCTTCCTGGAAGAAATAGATTTATACGGTTGGCTGCATGGCATTGACGCCGATAAGCCGTTCCAAAAAGGTGTCGAGGAATTATCCGCCCGCCTACCCCAGCATAGTGCGAAAATCGAGGCTTATTGGCACCGCTGGGCCGAAACCCTGAATGGCACCCTGGATGAGAGCATGGCGGTGCTGGAAGAATTAAGGGCCAGGGACGTGCCGTTATACGTCATCTCCAACTGGTCATCGGAAACCTGGCATCACGCCACCGACCGTTTTGAGTTTCTGAACTGGTTCGACGGCCTGGTGATCTCCGGCCTGGAAGGTGTGGCGAAACCGAACCCGGGCATTTATCACATCGCCTGTGAACGGCACGGGATCGTGCCCCAAAATGCTGTTTTCATTGATGACAGAGCGGAAAATGTGGACAGTGCCCGCGATCTGGGCTTTCACGGCATCCACTTCACGGACGCGGCGGCGTTGCGGAAAGAATTTGTCACGTTGGGATTATTGAAATGAACCAAGACAAACCAACCATCGGCTTCATCGGCCTTGGCCTGATGGGCCAGGCCTTTACCGAGTGCCTCTGCGGCCTTGGCTATACCGTGATCGGTTATGATCTGGCGGAAGAGAAAATCTCCGCCGCCGCCGGGCATGGCGTACAGCCGGCCAGCTCCGCCGCCGATCTGACCGCCCGCGCCGATATGGTACTGATTTGCGTGACCTCGACGGATGGCGTGCGGGCGGCGGTTTTCGGGCCCGGCGGCGTGGTGGAAGCGGCCAGCGCCGACAAGTTGCTGATCGATCATTCCACCTCCATCGTGCAGGCCACCAAGGACATGGCGGCGGAACTGTTGGATCGTACAGGCATGGGCTGGATCGACGCGCCTGTTTCGGGCGGCCCGCCGGCGGCACTAACCGGCAGTCTGGCGATCATGGCGGGCGGTGCCAAGGCGGACATCGCCCGCGCCGCCGCCGTGCTGGATGATCTGGCGGCGCAGTTCACGCATATGGGCCCGGTCGGCGCCGGCCAAGTGACCAAGATGATCAATCAAATCCTGGTCTTGAACAATTACGCCATTCTGGCGGAAGCCCTGACCATGGCCGAGGCAGGCGGTATCGACGCCGCCAAGATCCCCGAGGCCCTGGGCGCGGGCCATGCGGGCAGCAATATGCTGGCGTCCATGTATCCCCGCATGCTGGCCCGCGATTTCGCCCCCGCCGGTTTCGCCCGGCAGATTTTAAAGGATCTGGACATGGTGCATGACCTGGCCAAGTCCCTGGCCGTGCCCACGCCGATGTCGAGCCAGACCGCCAGTCTGTACCGCATCCTCAATTCCAAAGGCCACGGCGAACTGGACGGCATCGCGGTGCTGAAGCTGTTCGATCCAAAAGACGGCGTTTGAAGTTTAAACGGCACTTAAGCGGTTAAGACGCTTTCGCCGGGGCGGGCTCCACGTCGGGGGGTAGGATTTCCGCCTCGATCGCCGGTTCGTCCTCGGCATCCACCATTTCAGGTGTGTAGGCCAGGATGGCGCCGGCCCCCGCCGGCTGGCGCCAGGCAAAGGCATCGAAACTGCTGCAATCGGGGCAATGAGGCTGCCAGGCGCCGGTCTGCCTACCGCAACTTTGACAGACCCAGGTGGCATCCGCCGGCAGCTTGGCGGCCCGGCGCAGCCATTCCCGCGCCGCGGCACCGTCGCCCTGTTCGGTTTCTTCCAGATCGGCGATCAGCCGCGCCACGCGGGCCGCCGTCGCCTGCTCCATCAAGGCTCGCAGTTGCTCCCGCGCGGTGTCGAACTCACCCGCATCCAGGGCCGCCTGGGCCAGGGCCATGCGGCTTTCCGTATCCTCGCCATGATCGGCAATCAGTTTCTGTACGGCCGCCAGTCGCTCCTCGGGCTCCTCGCTGGGATGAATGGTCAGCCAGGCTGCCAGAATGTCGGGGTGCGCCGCCTTCTGCCAACCCTCGCGCAGCAGACGCCGCGCCTTGCGCATCTCGCCCGCCGCGCCATGCAGGCGGCCAGCCAGGGCCGTGGCCGGGCTGAAATCAGGCAGCTGCGCATGCGCCTTGCGGGCCAGTTCCAGCGCCCGCTTGCTCTCACCCAGATCGGCCGCCGCCTGGGCCTGGGCAAACAGCACCACGGCCTGGCGCCGGGTTGCCTCGTCGCCCGCCAGCAATTTGCGTTTCACCGTATGGGCCAAGGTTTTCTCGGCCGCCTGCCAATCGCCGGCGGCAGCTTCCAGGGTAAACAATTCCTGCCCAACCCAGGGCGTATCGGGGCGCAGGGCAAAGGCACGCCGCGCCAGGGTCAACGCCTCGGCCTGATCGCCGGCGCGGCGCGCCTGTACCAACAGACCGCGCAGGCCCAGAAATTCCGTATCGGGGCGTTCCCGCATGGCCTGGAAATGCGCTCTGGCGCCGGCTTCGTCGCCTTCCAGCTGGGCCGCTTGGGCCGACAGCAACAGGGTCAAGGATGGTTCATCCAACAGTTGCGAGGTGCGTTTGGCCAGTTTCTTGGCCTGTCCCACATCGCCCGCCGCCACCGCCACCAGGCCCGAAGACAGGCTTTGATATCCCTTGCGCCGGCGGCCTTCGGCGCGCAGATGGCTCAACGCCATGGGCGAGGTCGCCAGCCAGCGCCAAAACCGGTACAGCGCCGCCACGACAATCAACAATATGAGCACCGCCGTCGCCGCGACGGCGGTGGATGTCTCGATCCGCCGGCCACCCCATTCCATGGAGATCAGACCCGGATGATCAGCCAGCCAGGCCCCGGCCACGCCCAACGCGGCCAAACCCAGAAATACCAATACCGCGCGCAACATCAGCCGTCCGCCAATCCGGCGATGGCCTGGCTTTGCAGCGTTGCCAGGGCCGCCATGGCCCCCAGCCGCGCCTGGGCGCCTTTCAGCCAGCCTTTCGCGGCATCCCGTCCGGGTTCCGCCAAGCCATTGATCAGTTCAACCGCCGCCGCCAGTTCACCGGCGGCCAGCCGGCGTTCGGCACGGGCCAGAACCGCGTCGGTCTCCATGCCTTCAACCTCGCCGACCCGGCGCACCGTGACCAACGAGGTTACCCGATGCAGGGTGCGGCGCCAGAAATCGCCGGATTCCGCAGGATCCGCCTGCAGCACCGCGCGGGTCATGGCGGGAAACTGGTCTGACAAGGCCCGCAGGGTGACGACGCCACTCTTGGCCCAGGGCGCCAGCGCACCCGTTGCCGCAGCCAGGGTCTGGTCCTTGCCGATCAAGGCCGTCACGGCGGCCAGATCCGCCTGATACGGCGTGCCGGACAAAACCGCTTGCCGCAACTGCCCCAGCGCCAGCACCAGGCCCTCGCCAACGCCGGCCTTCAGGCGGGCAGTCTGGCGTTGCGCGGTTTGCTGTATGGATTGCTCTACCACTTCCAGGCGCGCCTGCATCTCCGCCATGCTTTGGCGCAAGGCCTTGTTTTCATGCGCCAGAACGCTGAGTTGCCGGGCCAGATCGGTCACCTGTTCGTTCGGCACGGCGACCGCCGCCGTCGATGCGCCGTCGGCCTGTTCCGTCATGCCGGCCTTCAAGGCCTCGACTTCCGCCGACAAGGCAGCCAGCGCCGCCGCGCCGCCTTCGCCGGCCTGCTGACCTAGCTTGCCCAGAGTATCTTCCAAGGCTGCGAGCTTCTCGCCCAAGGCGGTTAGGGTTTCCCCATCACCCACGCCTTGGGTCAGATCGCCCAGCTGTTTGGTGAAATCATCCATCGTCCCTTTAACGGCGGCGATTGCCGAGTCGAGGCGGGCATTCGCCGCCTCCAGCCGCGCCACGCGCTTGTCCAGGGCCTGCAGGTTTTCCATGGCTTCGGATACAGGTTGCGGCAGCTGCGCCAGCAGACGCGGCTGCAAGATCGGCCAGGCAAAATAGAGCCCGGCGCCCAACGCCACCAGGATAACTAGCACCAGCAACGGTCCGCGTCCGCCGCTGCTTTTTTTCTGTGGGGCTTCGTCCACGACAACGTCCGTCAGGGCATCATCGGCGGCCTCAACAGATGCCTCAGCAGGCTCTTCGGAAGCGGCTTCCCAGGGCGAGTCCGCCTGGGCCTCTACCTTTTCCCCGTCTGGTTCCCCGACCGATTCGTCGTCTGGACCGGAGGAAGATTGTTTCTCGTCTACCATTTAGCTCTCGTCAGTTCATAACAGCGCCAATAACTCATCCTGGCGCGGCATTGCGGCAATATTTTGGCGCCGCCAGGGCACCTTTGACCCGGCCTCCGCCACGGCGGCGCTAAGTCCGTAAAGATCCACGTCGCGACAAGCCTCCCCCAGACCATCGCATAGTAATAGTTTAACAAAGGTAGCCGCGCTGCGCGGGGAGAAAAAAAGTACGCCATCAATCTCGCCAGCACCGAGGGCGGCGCGGCACGGCGCGCTTAATTGCGCGGTTGTTTCAGCCCCATATAGCACCGAACGACGCACTTGGTAGCCATCACCGCCAAGATCACCGGCCAAATCGCCGGCCACGGCACTGCCCGCCACATGCACCAGTACGCCATCCTCGGGCCTGAAACGCTGGCGGACCAGCGCCGCCAGGGCGACGACATCGCCGCCCGCCGCCGCTACATCCGAGAAGCCGGCCTCCCGCGCCGCCGCCGCCGTCGCCGCGCCCACCGCCAGAACCGGTAGGTCCCGCCGCGCGTTCGCTTGCGCCAGCGCCCGGACGCCATTGGCGGAAGTGAGCAAAAGCGCCGCTGCATCGGTCAAATCAAGATCCGCGGCTTCGATGGGTTGAATGGTCAGCATGGGTTCAATCAGCACCTGATGGCCAAGGCCCCGCAATTTATCCGCCAAGGCTTCGGATTCCGCGCGGGGCCGGGTGACGATCAAATGCATATTGTTATTCGCTATCGAAAAAACCAGGGCCGGCCCGGCTCAGCAATTCCTCGCCCGCGTCCTGCCCCATGGCGGCGGCGTCCACCGCCAATCCTTCGCGCTGGGTTTCCAGGGATTCGCTGCCGTCCTCCCGCAGGATCTGCGCCCGCAGGGATAACCGTTCGCCCTGCAATTCCGCCAACGCGGCGATGGGCGTCCGGCAGGAACCGTCCAGGGCCGCCAGCAACGACCGTTCCGCCGCCACGCACTGGGCGGTTTCGCCGTGATGTATGGGGGCCAGATAATCGATGGTCGTATTATCGTCCAGGCGGGTTTCGATGCCGATCACCGCCTGCGCCACCGCCGGCAGCATGACGTCCACGGGCACCGGCGCGGTGATCCGGTCGGCCATGCCAAGACGGTTCAGGCCGGCACAGGCCAAAAAGGTCGCCTGCGCCACACCTTCCGATAATTTACGCATGCGGGTGTTCACATTGCCGCGAAAGTTCACCACCACCAAGTCGGGACGCACGTGACGTATCTGGGCCACCCGGCGCAGCGACGACGAACCGACGGTCGCGCCCTCGGGCAGTCCGGCCAGACTATTGGCGACGGGCGAAAGGAAGCCGTCGCGCGGATCCTCCCGGGGCAACAGGCAAACGATGCCCAAACCGGGGGGCAGTTCGGTGGGCACATCCTTCATGGAATGCACCGCCATATCGATCTGGCCGGCCAGCAGCGCCTCTTCGATCTCTTTGGTGAACAGGCCCTTGCCGCCGAATTCCTTCAACGGTTTGCTTTGGATCTGATCGCCGGTGGTGGCGATCACGACGATCTCCACGGCGTCCTCGTCCAGGGAGGGTTGAGCCGCCAGCAGGCGGGATTTGACTTCCTCCGCCTGGGCCAATGCCAGGGGGGAGCCACGGGTGCCGATACGGAGTTTTGGTTGCGGGTTCATAATGGCGGTGCTAAGGCCTCCTGAGGCTGCGCGCAAGCGTTTTTGCGCCTAACACATTACAATGTGGTTCCAAGCCACCCACTCCCCCGGCCCGGCCGCCCATTAATGGTACCCTGTGGGCTGCCGGGCCGGGGGAGTGGGTGGCCAGGCAATTCCAATCTATTGGAAAGACTATGATCGTACTGGGCATCGAGACCTCCTGTGACGAGACCGCCGCCGCCGTGGTCGATGATGCACGGCGCATCCGTTCCAACATTGTCCTAAGTCAAGTTGACGAGCATCGCCCCTACGGCGGCGTGGTGCCCGAAATTGCCGCGCGGGCCCATGTGGAGCAAATCGACGGCCTGATCCGTCAGGCCATGGAAACAGCGGATTTGCAATTTTCCGAGCTTGACGGCGTTGCCGCCACCGCCGGGCCAGGCCTGATCGGCGGCGTCATGGTCGGCCTGGTCACGGGCAAGGCCATCGCCGCCGCCATTAACAAGCCGCTGCTGGCGATCAATCATCTGGAGGGCCATGCGTTGAGCGCGCGGCTGACCGATGATCTGGCCTTTCCCTATCTGTTGCTGCTGGTTTCGGGAGGACATTGCCAGCTGCTGCTGATCGAAAGGCTTGGCCGCTACCGTCGCCTGGGCACGACGATTGATGATGCGGCGGGCGAGGCATTCGATAAGGTGGCCAAGATGCTGGGCCTGGGCTATCCCGGCGGCCCGGCGGTGCAGGCGGCGGCGGAACACGGCAATCCCGACGGTATCGATCTACCCCGGCCCATGGCGGGGCGGCAGGGCTGTGATTTCTCCTTCTCGGGCCTGAAAACTGCCGTGCGCCGCCTGTTGGATAATAATCCCGGCCTTGCCGCCGAGGATGTGGCGGCGGCATTTCAAACCGCCGTCGGCGATGTCATGGTGGACCGGGCCGGTAACGCCATCGCCATGGCTCAGGCGGATTATCCCGATCTGGCCCATCTGGTCATCGCCGGCGGGGTTGCCGCCAACAGTCATTTGCGCCAGCGTCTCGATGTTCTGTGCCGGGAACGGCGGCTGGCGCTGGTGGCGCCGCCCGTCGATCTTTGCACCGACAACGGCGCCATGATCGCCTGGGCAGGGGTCGAACATCTGGCCGCCGGCCTGAGCGATCCTCTCGACACCCTGGCGCGGGCCCGCTGGCCCCTGGACCCCGACGCCAAACCCATGCCCTTTGCCGGTAAGAAAGCCTGATGCCATGAACCAAGCAAGCGAGCTGCAAATCCAAGGCCACGGCCTGTTTCCCACACCCGTGGCGCTGGCCGAACTGCCTGACAGCGGCCGCCTCAACGCCGGTCTACGACAGGTCATCGAGGCGCGCATGGCCAGCCATCCGTCAACCGCGCATTCCAATCTGGGCGGCTGGCAATCCAGTTGGGACCTGGCGGATTGGGGCGGCCCGTGCGCCACGGAGGTGTTGGATCATGCCCGCGCCCTGGCCTCCCGCATGACCTGCGACCGTCAGGGTCAGCCGGTCACCGTGGATTGGCGGATGAATGCCTGGGCCAATGTCAACGGCACGGGCCATGGCAATGAATTCCACACCCACCCGGGCAGTTTCTGGTCCGGCACCTATTATGTGGATGACGGCGGCATCGGCGAAGATCCCGGCCTGGGCGGAGAGTTCGAAATTCAGGATCCGCGCGGCATTGCCCCGGCCATGTACGCACCGCACCTGGCCATCAGCGCGCCGGGCGGATATGCCATGGGCAGCAGCGAAACCATCCCTCCCAAGGCCGGACGCATCCTGATGTTTCCTTCCTGGCTGTCCCACGCCGTGCGGCCCTATCTGGGCACGCATCAGCGGATCTCGATCGCCTTTAACCTAAGCGTTTGAACCTAAATATGTGAACGGGCCTCGGCGGCCCCGGCGCTGTCGCCGCAACCGTCCAGGGCCTCGGCATACCAGCGCCAGGCAAGGGGGCTGTTGGCTTTCGTGGAAGTGCGCTGGGCCAGCAGACCGCGGGCATCCTCGTAGCGGCCCGCATCCAAAACAGCGCGGCAGATCATCTGGGCCCAGACATCCCGTTGCGCGTGGCTGCCGCCCAGTCGCCAGATATGATCGCGCAGGGGCAGAAGAATGTCCGCCGCGTCATCCGCCTGGCCCCGGCACAGGGCCGACGTCGCCCGGCAGACGGGCAGTCCTACGTCTGCCGTCGCCAGGGCCTGATCGCCGCTGCCGCCTGCTTTTTCCGCCAGACTGTCCAGCATGGCCGCCGCCGCATCATCCCGGCCAGCCTTGGCCAGGGCCATCATGTAGTGAGCATCGGCAAAGGCCATGATGGCGTCCCTATTGTGCCCTTCCGCTACATCGGCCAGGCCTTGCCAACGATCGCCCACGTCCACGCCCTGGTATTCCAGGCGCCACAACATGGCGGCGGCGTTGGTGAAGTCGAGATATTCATCGCTGGGCCCGGCCCAGAACTCATCATCGTAAAGCGCCAGAACCGTATCGAACTGGCCCTTTTCGAGGTGGAACATCGCCTTGTGCCACCAGGTGTGAAAGCGGAAATTGTTCAGATCGGACCAGTTGCCGCTCAAACCGTCCAGCCAGGCGATGCCTTCGTCCTGACGGCCCTGCATCTCGTAAACATGGGCCACCGCATGAGTGGCCCAGATATCCTTGGCATTGATCTCCACCGCCTGCTTACCCAACGTCTCCGCCGCTTCGTAGTCGCCCGCTTCTTCGTGACCAAAGGCGGCAATGCCCAGAACAAATCCATAATCGGTCCGTTCTCGGTCCCAGGCGCCCATGATACGCCGCACGGATTGGCGCATGGCGCCGCCGCCGGTCAAATAGAAGTGCGTGAAGTGGGACAGGCGCAGCGCCATGACATCATGGGGGTAATGCAGCATGATCTGCTCCCACCAATCCGTGGCGCCGGTCATATCGCCCACATTCCAGGCCCGCAGCGCCGCCAGATGCCATTTTTCCCGCTGGTTCGCGCCACGGATGGCGATGGCCTCGGCAGCCGCCTTGGCGCTATCGGCGGCCTTTCGCTCCAGAGCCGGAATGGAGAAGAGATGGAAGAAATAGCCCCGCGTAATGAGGGCCATGGGCATGTCGCCATCCGCCTCCAGCGTCGCCTTCAGGTGCACGCCCACATCGGTCTGAAAACCCAGATAGGCGCGTACGCAGTTGCTGTAGGCCGCCGCCGCATCCGCGCTCTCCGTGGTCAGTTCCAGACCTTGATAGTCCTGTGCCATTTACCTTGCCCCATATTCCCCTAATTCCCCAACACGGCTAAACCTATGTCATGACACCGAATTGCCGCAACAGGATTTGCCCCGATGAGGCCGGCCGGGCCGCAACCCTCGACCTTTTTTGCGGGTTTTCCTATATAGGTACCCCCATAAGAGCCCGCCGGGCATTGCAGCCAGAGTAATATTTCGCATGACAGAATTTTCCGTACTCGATCTCGCCCCCGTACGCGAAGGCGGCAGCCCGGGCGATGCCTTGCGCAATGCCCGCGATTTGGCCCAGCATGTCGAAACACTCGGATATCGCCGTTTTTGGCTGGCGGAGCATCACAACATGATCGGCATCGCCAGTGCGGCGACCTCCGTCGCCATCGGCTATGTTGCCGAGGGCACTTCGCGTATCCGCGTGGGCGCGGGCGGCGTCATGCTGCCGAACCATTCGCCCCTGGTCATCGCGGAGCAATTCGGCACCCTGGCATCATTGTATCCCGACCGCATCGACCTTGGCCTGGGCCGGGCGCCGGGCACGGACCAGAGAACCATGCAGGCCCTGCGCCGCCATCCAGCCGTGGCGGAAAACTTCCCCCAGGACGTGCTGGAACTGCAGGCCTTGCTGGGGCCGGTACAACCCGGTCAAGCAATCCAGGCGGTGCCCGGCGCGGACACCAATGTACCCCTTTGGATTCTCGGCTCGTCACTGTTTGGCGCCCAGCTGGCGGCCATGCTGGGGCTGCCCTATGCCTTTGCCTCGCATTTCGCGCCGGAGGCATTGATGTCGGCGCTGGATGTCTATCGGGAGAATTTCAAGCCCTCGCCCCAGCTGGCGGAACCCTACGCCATGGTCGGCGTCAACGTCATCGCGGCGGATACGGAGGCCGAGGCCAGGTATCTGTTCACCACGCCGCAGCAACAGGTAACCAACTTGTTCCGGGGCACCCGGGGGCGCCTGCAGCCCCCCATCGACGATATCGAGGATTATTGGACCCCGGCGGAAAAAGCGCGGGTCGGGGCCATGCAGGCCTGCTCCTTCGTTGGCACGGCGGAGAGCATCGGGGCCCAGTTGCAGCCGTTTATTGAACGAACCGGCGCGGACGAGCTGATGGTGGCGGCATCAATCTTTGACCATGGGGCGAGGAAGCATTCGTTTGAAATACTCAGTCATGCGGCGAAAGAGCTATAGGGGACAGGCTATGCTGGATCAAAACAAACAGGCGCTGCGCGATAGCGCCAGGGAACTGGCTCAGGGGCAAATCTCGGCACGGGCGGCCGAGGTTGACCGCACGGAACAATATCCGTGGGACAACGTAAGCGACCTGAAGGACGCCGGGTTTTTCGGCATGACCATCCCCAGTGCATATGGCGGGCGCGGCCTGGATTATCTGGATGCCGCCCTGGTGGTTGAGGAAATGGCCAAGGTCTGCGGCGTCTCTGGCCGCATCGCGGTGGAAGCCAACATGGGTGCCATCGGCGCCATCATGGCCTATGGCACGGAGGAGCAAAAACGCCTGGCCGCCGACCTGGTGCTGGCGGGCGACAAGCCGGCGATCTGCATTACCGAGCCCGAGGCGGGCAGCGCGGCGACGGAGATGACCACCCGCGCCGACAAAGTCGGCAATCAATATGTTCTGAACGGCAAGAAGCATTGGATCACGGGCGGCGGCGTTTCCCGCCTGCATCTGATCTTTGCCCGGGTCTTTGACGAGGACGGCAACGAGGAAGGCATCGGCGGCTTCATCGCCATTCGGGACGAGACCGAGGGCCTGGTGATCGGCGGGCGCGAACCGACCATGGGCCTGCGCGGCATACCCGAGGCCGAGGTGATGTTCGAGGACATGGCCGTACCGCCGGCAAATCTGGTTATTCCACCGCGCGGCCTGCGCAAGGGCTTCGCGGATCTGATGAACGCCTACAACTCCCAGCGCGTCGGCGCCGCGACCGTGGCTCTGGGCGTCGCTCAAGGCGCCTACGAAAAGGCCTTGGAATATTCCAAGGCGCGGGAGCAATTCGGCCGGCCCATCGCCGAGTTCCAGGGCCTGCAATGGATGCTGGCGGATATGTCCATTCAGCTTTCCGCTTCCCGCGCCTTGGTACATGGCGCCGCCGAAAACTTGGTGAACGGTTTTCCCGAACCCCTGGCGGCGGCGCAGGCCAAGGTCTTCACCTCTGAAATGGCCATTAAGGTAACCAACGATGCCCTGCAGATGTTCGGCGCGGCGGGCTATTCGCGGGATAATCCTCTGGAGCGCATGGTCCGTGATGCCCGCATGTTCACCATCGGCGGAGGTACGGCGCAAGTTCTGCGCACCTTGATCGCGGGGCGCATTCTGGGAATGAAAACGCCGCAGACGCGGGATGGCTACAGCAGGCTTGCAGGGCAGTAGGCCGAGGGCTTATTAGTAATCAATAAATCTCGCCAGCTTCAAACTCGGCCCGGCGATTTGCAGCCGCTGGTTTGTGGACAGCGGCGGCACGGAAGGCGAGTATCGGGTATGTGGGTAAAGCTTGGGAGCCATGCATGCTTGGCACCATTGAGAGCGTGAAGGAACGGGTTGGTAACGACTTTCAACAGCGTGACCGCTTTTACCCAGATGCCTTGTATGAAATGGAAGCCTGGGACAGCCCCATTTCGATCATGTTCCGATACTGGCTTGATCTGCGGCAGGGAAAATTCCAGCCGCCAGACTTTGACGCATTTCAGCAAGGCAAGCTGTGGGAATTAAGGATTCCGCAGCACGTGGCGCTGATCGACTGTTCCTCGGAAAACCCGCTTAATTTTTTCGTTGAGCGGCATCCCTACGACATCACGGATAAACCCTGGCTTTTCGGCAAGCCGGTGTCCGGCATGCGCGCCGGCGAGGTGCCGAGCCGTATGCTTTCCAACGGTCTGCAGGCCGATTATCAAACGGCAAAAGCATGCGAGACCAGAAATCTTGCCTGTTACAGCCGGATAACGCAGGTGGTTAATGGCGTTTTTCGCGACTATACGCGATTGCTTTTGCCGTTTACGGGCCCGGGAGGCGAGGTCACGAAACTGGCCTCGGCGACCCGAATGCATCAACCGGCATCCCGAGATCCTGAATTGTTCCCCAAGATATCCGTCAGCTAAAACCGCATTGCGGTCCCCGGTCGCGGGGCGCATACTGAATACGAAAATCCCGCGGACCGGAGACGGTAGACAAAAAATGGCGGGAAAGTCGGTTCACGGCCATGCGCTGAAAACGACATGGGCCGGGCCCGGTAATGAAAAGCGTTGAGGAACATCATCGAGGTATGCCATGAGCAATGCGGATTTCTTTGTCGAACCAGTACGTGAAACTCCCATTATCAACGATGTGGATGTCCTGGTCTGCGGTGGCGGCTTTGCCGGCGTCGCGGCGGCCGTGGCGGCGGCGCGCAACGGCGCCTCGGTCATGCTGGTGGAGCGCTATGGCTTTCTGGGCGGGCTGGCGACGGGCGCGCTGGTGATTACCACGCCGCCCCTGAACAACGGCATCAACCGCGAGATCGCCCGCCGCCTGACGGAATGGCAAAGCTATGCCCCCGACCCTGAAAAGGAGCATGCCACTGCGGATGATCTGATTGACGGCGCCGATGGCCTGTTGCCCTATGACCCGGAGGCGACCAAATTCGAATTCGTCCGCATGCTGATGGACGAGCGGGTGGAGATTCTATTCCATAGCTACATCGCCGATACACTGTGTACGAACGGCCATATCGACGGCGTGGTGATCGAGAACAAGGGCGGCCGCAGCGGCATCCGGGCCAAGTTCATCATCGATGCCACGGGTGACGCGGACATCGCCGCGCAGTCGGGCGCGCCTGTCCGGACGGTGGAACGGCCGATCACCATGATGTTCAACATGGCGGACGTGGATTCCGAGCGCGCCCTTGAGCACCTGGGCAAATGGACCGGCCTGAAGAAATTCATGCGCGAGGCCATCGCCAAGGGCGAGATCGATTTCGACCTTGGCGTCGATGCGGATTTCGGCGCGCCTGGCATTTTCGCCGCCGACCTGATCCACAAGGGCCAGCTCAATATCTGGAGCGGCATGCTGTATTCCAACCAGAGCCTGGACCCCGCCCAGCGCACCAGGGCCGAGATCGTCACCCGCGATCATTCGTTTCGCATGGCGAATTTTCTGAAGAAAAACCTGCCCGGTTTCGAGAACGCGCGCCTGGAACAAATGTCGACCGAGGTCGGCATCCGCGCCACCCGCAACCTGGACGGCCCCGATGTCCCCTCCAAGCAGGAAATCAGCCGGGGTGAGTTCAAGGACACCATCGCCAGGCCGTATCTGGGCAAGAGCCTGGCCGTGCCCTATCGCTCCCTGTTGCCGAAAAACGTCGACAATCTGTTGGTCGCGGGGCGGTGCATTTCGGCCCACGACGACATCATGGGCCGGTTGCGCCTGATCCCGGTCTGCTCCGCCACCGGTGAGGCGGCGGGCGTCGCCGCGGCCATGGCCGTGGAACAGGGCATAACCGCCCAGGCAGTGGATATTGGCCAGTTGCAGGCGCAACTGACAGATCAGGGTGTTGAACTTTAGGGAGGCGCAATCCATGACACGCCGCAGCATCGACGTCGACAAACCGTTTCAAAAGGCTCTGCCGTTTGCCCAGGGCGTGGTGGTCGAGGGGCAATTGCTGTTCACCTCCGGCATCACGGCACGGGACGAGCATGGCGAGGTGGTCGGCGTCGGCGATCTGGAGCGCCAATTCGAACAATGTTTTGGCAATGTCGCCGACATCTTCGCGGCGGCGGGTACCGGTTTCGAGCACATGGTCAAGATCGTCATGTACACCACCGACATCAAACAGTGTTACGAATTCCCCGATGCCTGGCGAAAATATTTCGGCGCCCGCCCGGCCTCCACCCTGGTCGAAGTCAGCGCCCTGGCCCATCCCGACATGATGCTGGAAATCGAAGCTGTAGCCCGGATTCCATAAGCTTGGCTTTACATTTGCACGTGCGCCCCTCCGGTTCAGCGTTGTGAACGATAAAGCACTTGATTACCGCCTTCAGGGCTGACGGATGCGGTTATTCGTGCTGCAATGGCGGAAACCAAGGCTCGGGCACGGAGGAAACAATGACAGCAGCCAATGAATTGACCGCCAGCCAGGCTCGGGCGGCGATGGAGGCCGGCGAAATCAGCGCGGCAGAATTACTGGCGGCTTGTCGGGCGCGGATTGCGGAGCGGGATGGCGACGTTAAGGCGTGGTGCCATTTAGGCAAGGATGATGCACCGACTGGGGCCGGCCCCCTGGCCGGCATTCCCGTTGGTATCAAGGACATTATCGATACCGCTGATATGCCCACCACATATGGCTCCAATGTTTATCCCGATCACCAGCCGGCCATGGATGCGGCCTGCGTGGCGCTGGTGCGGGCAGCGGGTGGTATGGTGCTGGGCAAGACCGTCAGTACGGAATTCGCCTATTTTCAGCCGGGCAAGACGGCCAATCCGCATAATCTGGAACATACGCCGGGCGGTTCCTCGTCGGGCTCGGCGGCGGCGGTGGCCGATTGCATGGTGCCGTTTGCCTTTGGCACCCAGACCGGCGGCTCGGTCATTCGGCCCGCCGCGTTCTGTGGCGTGGTCGGCTACAAGGCCAGTTTTGGCGCCATGCCCCTTTATGGCGTCAAGGCCCTGGGCCATGATCTGGACAGCCTGGGCTGGTTCTGCCGCGAGCTGGCCGATGTGCATCTGATGCGCGCCGCCCTGGTGGGCGCGCCCACGGAAGTCGCGGCGGTGAAACCGAAAATCGGCCTATGCCGCACCCATGAATGGGATCAGGCCGACAGCGACAGCCAGGCCGCCGTTCTGGCCGCCGCCAAGAGCCTTGAAGCCGCCGGGGCCGAGGTGGTCGATCTGGATCTGCCGCCGTTGTTCGGCACCCTGGTGGCGCATCAGAAGATCGTCATGGCGCAAAACGCCGCCCGGGATCTGGCCTTTGAATACAACCAACACCGCGAGACCATGAGCAAACACATCATCGCCCTTATCGAACAGGGCCAGGGCGTTGATTTCGCCACCTATCAGGCCGCCATCACCGCCGCTGTCCAGGGCCGGCGCCATCTGCACAGGACGTTCGGAGAGGTGGACGTGCTGCTCTGCCCTTCGGCGATGGGCGAGGCGCCCAAGGGATTGGAAAACGGCACCGGCGATCCGGTTTTTAACCGCATGTGGACCCTGCTGGGCAGTCCCTGTGTGAACCTACCCGGCCACACCGGGACCAACGGCCTGCCGGTCGGGGTGCAGGCGGTCGGCGCCCTGGGCCAGGATGCAAAGCTGTTGGCCCATTGCGCCTGGATGGAACGGCGGATTACCTGAGAGGGCGTATCATGAAGGGCATTGTTGTTTGTCCGCAGCCCCGCGCGGCGGATGTGGGCGTGGAAATCCTGGAGGCCGGCGGCAACGCCTTTGATGCCGCCGTCGCCACTGCTTTCGCGCAAATGGTTGTCGATCCATTCATGTGCGGCCTGGGCGGCATGGGCACGTTTCAGTATTTCGATGCCGGCAGTGGCGAGAACGGCATGATCGACTTTCACGCCCGCGCCGGTGCAAAGGTGACGCCGGATATGTGGGCCGCCGACAGCCAGGGACGCACGGAAGTATCCGGCTATTCCCTGTTTGACGATTTCCGCAGCGAGCTGGGCTATACCTCGATCCTGACGCCGGGAACCGTGGCCGGCTTCGCGGAAATTCACCGCCGTTTCTGCCGCAAGCCATGGGGGGATTTGCTGGCGCCGGCGGCCCGCATGGCCCATGACGGCATCCCCACCACCAGCTATGTGCATGATTTTCTAACCCGCGAAATGATGCCGGGCATTCCCAGCGGCGTGCAGCGGGTTTCGACGACCGAGGCCTGCAAGGCGATCCACCTGCACCCGGAGGGCCGGATCTACCGCGTTGGCGAGCTGCACCGGAACCCCGACATGGCGCGCACCTTTGAACGGATCGCCGAGGGCGGCGCGGACAGCTTCTATCGGGGTGAACTAGCCGAACAAATTACCGCCGATCTGGATGCCAACGGCGCCTATGTCACGGCGGACGATATGGCGAATTACGCCGTTCAATCCTCGACGCCGGTGAAAGGCCGTTATCGTGGTTTCGATGTCTCGTCCAATCCGCCGCCGGGCAGCGGTGTGACGCTGATCCAGATGCTGCAGATATTGCAGCATTTCGACCTGGCCGCGATGGGTCATGGCACGGCGGCACATGTCGATATCGTGGCCCGCGCCATGGCGGCCGCACATCGGGATCGCAACGAATATCTGGCCGATCCGGACTTCGCCGATGTCCCGGTGGAGATGATGCTGTCCGAGGACCGCGCGGCGATGTGGGCCGAACGCATCCGCGCCGGCGACTTTCTGGGCGACGGCAAACAGGCGCCCTATTCCAGTACGACCCACGTTTGCGTTTACGACGAAGCGGGCAACGCGGCCTCGTGCACCCATACCCTTGGCACCGGCTCGGGCGTGGTCACGCCGGGGCTTGGCTTTGTCTACAACAATTCCATGAAGCTGTTCGATCCTCTTCCCGGCAGCAGCAACTCCATTCAGGCAGGCAAGGCGCGCACCACGGGCATGGTGCCCACCATGTTGTTCAGGGACGGCACGCCATGGCTGGTGGTCGGCGCGCCGGGCGGAAGCGTCATCATCAGCGCGGTATTGCAGGCGATTTTGAATATCGTCGATTTCGGCATGTCGCCAGTTGAAGCCGTTACCGTGCCGCGCCTGCATTGCGAAGGCGCCGCCATTCACCTTGAAGCCCGGACGCCGGACAAGGTCTGCCGCGCCCTGCGCGATATGGGCCATGCGGTGACGCAAAGCGCTATCAGCCTCGACCCGGTGATGGCGAAGGCGCATGTGGTGCTGCGCGATCAAGACGGTTGGCATGGCGGCGCCGATCCGCGCGGCGGCGGCGGCGTGGCAACCGCGGATTAGGCGGTGAGATAGATGGCGTAGAGCTTGGCCGAGCCGATCGCCAGGGCAACCACCACCGCCAAGATTATTAGTACGATGCCGCCGGCCTTGAGCAAGGCCCGCACGGTCACGCCGGGGCGGCACAGGGGCACCAGGTTAAAGGCCAGACCGCCCAGCACCGCCAGACCCGCACCGATAGAGAACAAGGTCAAAGAGTACGGTTGAAAGATCATCACCAAGGCAGCCAGACATAAACCAATAATGGAGTATTCCACCCGGCGGGCCTGACGCGAAGTCATACCGGCTTGGGGCTCGATAGTCTGTTGTTGTTGGCTCATAATTCGATCCGCCCACCGTCCTGTCCGAATAGATGCAGCTTGTCCCTGGCCAGGCCCAGATGCAGGCGCTCCCCCTCATGCACCACGTTGTGGCGGTCCAGCACCACGCGGATATCCTGTCCATCGGCCTGCAGATGCAACAGGGTTTCCGCGCCCATGGGCTCCACCAGATCCACCGTCGCCGCCAGTGAACCGGGCGTGGCTTCCGACAACGGCAGCAGCCCCCGTGGCCTGATCCCGACCGTATAACTGTCACCGGCACGCAACTGATCGGCCGCATCCGCAACGTCCAGGGAAACTTCCTGGCCCGCCAGGGTGAAACTTGCCGTGTCGTTCAATTGCCGCAATTCCCCCTGCATCAGGTTCATCTGCGGCGTGCCGATAAAGCCGGCGACGAAGACGTTCCTGGGGTGGGCGAAAATATCATGCGGCGTGGCGATCTGTTCGATCCGGCCATCCCGCATCACGGCGATGCGGTCGGCCATGGTCAAGGCCTCGAGCTGATCATGGGTGACGATCACCGTAGCCTTGGACAGGCCCGAGAGGATCTCCTTGATCTGGCCGCGCATGGCCATGCGCAGTTCCACATCAAGGCGGCTCAGAGGTTCATCGAACAGGAAACAATTGGGGTCGCGGACAATGGCGCGGGCCACCGCGACCCGTTGCTTCTCGCCCTCGGCCAGTACGCCGGGCAGACGGTGTAGGACGCCGTCCAGCTCCAGCTTACCCGCTACGACGCGCACCCGCTCGTCGATCTCGGTCTGGGCCATTTTTTCCGCACGCAGGGGAAAGGCCAGGTTCTCGGCCACGGTAAGGCTGGGATAAAGGGCATAGAACTGAAATACCATGGCGATATCGCGCTGCGCCGGCGACAGTTCGTTGACCCTGGCGCCGGCGATGCGGACCTCGCCCTCGGTTACCGTTTCCAAGCCGGCGATCATGCGCAAGGTTGTCGTCTTGCCGCAGCCCGAGGGCCCCAGCAGGCACAGCACCTCGCCGGCGGCAACGTCCAGGTCAACACCGTCCACGGCGGTCAGGTCGCCGAACTGCTTCGTCAGATTGCTGGTTTGAATGGTCGACATATCGCCAGCCTTTATTTCTTAATGGTACCGAAGGTGACGCCGCGCAGCAGATGGTTCTGCAACAGGTAGGTCACCGCGAATACCGGGATCAGGAACAGGGTGATGATGGCCGCCAGCAGGCCCCAATCCACGCCCAGCTCGCCACCGATGGTCCGCGCCATGGCGACGGGGACGGTGCGCGTGTCGCTGCCGGTCAGCAGCAGGGCAAAGAGGAATTCATTCCAGGTCAGGATCAGGGCGAAAACGGCGGTGGCGGCCAAACCGGCCTTCAGTTGCGGCAGACAGATGCGGAAGAACACGCCGCGTTCCGTACTGCCGTCGAGGCGGGCGGCGTCCTCCACGTCGGCCGCCAGCTCGTCGAAGAAGCTTTTCATCATCCAGATGGAGAACGGCAGGTTGAAGGCGGCATACAGCAGAATGACGCCGATATAGCTGCCGGACATACCGGTGATGCGGAACATCAGGAAGATTGGAATGATCACGATGATCGGCGGTAGCATCCGCGTCGTCAAAATAACGAACAAATAGGTATCGTTGCCCTTCAGGGGATAGCGGGAAAAGCCATAGGCCGCCAAGGTGCCGATGACAAGGGCCAGCAGCACGCCCGAGGCCGCGACGAACACCGAATTAAAGAAATACAGCCCCATGCCGGTGGAAATGGCCTCGTTGCCTGTTTGCGCGACCCGGAAAAAAACGGAAACGAAATTTTCCAACGTGGGCGTAAAAAAGAATACCGGCGGCGTGGCCAAGGCGTCCGCCCTGGTCTTGAACGCGGTCATAATGATCCACAGCACGGGGAAGAAATAGATCAGCCCGATGCCGCCGGCGAACAGGGTCCAGCCCCAACCCGCCTCGCGCAAACCACGGTCCTTGCGGCTTTTGAAGATTGTCGCAAGCATGATCAGACCTCCTCGTTACGTCGGTTGACGAAGTAGAGATACAGGTTGGTCAGCACGATCACCACGAACAGCAGGATATAGCTCAACGCTGATGACTGGCTGGTTTTGAAGAATTGAAAGGCGACCTTGTAGACATAGACCGCGATGGTTTCCGTCGAAGTGCCGGGACCGCCTGCAGTAATGATGTAGACCACATCGAAAATCTTGAAGGTCTCGATGGTGCGGAATAACAGCGCCAGCAGCAGCAGCCCCTTCACATAGGGAAAGGTTACGGTTTTGAAACGCCGCCACCACGAGGCCCGGTCCACGGCGGCTGCCTCGTAAAGATAATCAGGTACGCTGACCAGCCCCGCCAGCACCAGCAACATAACGAACGGCGACCACATCCAGGCATCCGCGATGACGATGGCCCAGATAGCGCCCCACTTGGTGGCGAGAAGGGTTAGCGGCTCGCCAAAGAAGTAGGCATAGCCCTGGCTCAAAATGCCAAAGGTAGGTTCGTAAAACAGCTTAAAAAATACACCGACCGCGACAAATGACAGCATCATCGGCGTCAATACCAACATCAACAGCTCGCGGCGGAAGGGAAATTTCTTTTCGAACAACAGGGCCATGGAAAAGCCTATGACCATTTGCAGCAACACGCTCAATGACACGATCAGAGCCGTGGTCTGCAGGCGCTCCCAGACCACGGGGTCGGAGAGAACTTTCTCGTAGTAATAAAATCCGGCGAACCGGGGCGGCCGCATGGAGGAAGCCTTGTAGTGGAAGAAGCTCAACCCGAACGACCACATCAGAGGAAAGATATTCATCAGAAACAGCATGATCAGGGCCGGGGCCACCAGCATGGCGCCGCGGCGTTCCGGGCTGAACATCCAGTGCCAGAAATCACGCATGCTCTTTCCTTCGGCCGAGTTGGGGTTGCCAGGGATATTCGTCCCCTGTTGGGTTGGGGAGAGGCCGGCGGACGAGCCGTCGAGAGGTATAATCGGCTTGTTCATCGGTCCTCTCCCGTTCCCTACGCTGTTATCCGGACTACTCGATACGTCCGGCTTCGGTCAGCAGTTCCTGCTGGAAAGCCGCGATCGTGTCCAAGGCTTGCTTGGCGGTCTTCTGACCGGTGATCGCCTTGTCGAACTCTTCCTGCTGCTGGGTCAGCAACTCGAAGAACTCGGGCACATGCCAGACATCCTTCTGCCAGGCGAGCAGTTCAACATGCGCCTTGTTCCAGGGCCGCAGGCTGTTGTAGTCGGGCCGGGCCATGACACTCATCAGGCCGCTTTCGCCGCCGTTCTTGGCGAAATCCAACTGCACTTCCTCGGACATCCACCACTTGACGACTTCAAGGGCTTCCTTGACGACTTCTTCCGAGTTCCAGGTGGTGAGCACGAATGGCTGGCCACCGATGTTGTCCCAACGGCTAAGCTTGCCATTCGCGTCACGCAGACCCGGCGTCAGGGCAAAATCGATCTTGTCGGCATACTTGGAAACCTTGGGATCCAACGCGGGTGGCGCCAGACCGGCCCAGTTGATGATCGCGGCGACCTTGCCCTGCATGATCAATTCCTGGATCACGAAGATATCCATCTGGCCCGTCTTGGCCACCGGCGGAGACAGCTTCAGCAGATCAAGATAGTGCTGAAAACCCTTCACGGAAGCGGCGGAGTTGACCACGCCCACGGCCTGGGCCTTGGGCTGATTGGCTTCGTCCCAGATGCTGCCGCCATGCTGCCAGATGAAGGCATTGATCTGCATGGAGGAGAAGTCCAGGCCCTTGCCGGCCTGATAGGCGATGCCGTAGAAATCGCTATCGGCAACACCGTCACCCAGCTTGGCGCCCTTGGCCCGGCGGAAGAATTCACCCACGTTGGCCCAGGTCTTCCAATCGGTGTCTTTCCATTCCGCGTAGGAACAGGGCAGGGTCGCACCATACTTTTTCTTGAATGTGGCACGCTCGCCCTCGTGGCAGAACAGATCCTTGCGGAACCAAGTCATCTTGGTGTCCGGGAACTGCGGGAAGCCATAGTAGTTCTTGGACTTATGCGGATAGGTGGCATAGGCCTCGACAAAGGCCGGATGGGTGTCTTTCATGATCGCCTGCAACTCGGGATCGGCGTCAATGTACTTGTTCAGCTTCAGGAAATGGCCGCCTTCGATAAAGGTGCCGATCCATTGGCTGTCCGAGACCACCATCTGGTACTTCTTCTCGCCCGACGTCAGCGAAGCCGCCACACGGTCATAAAAGTTGGGCCATGGAATAAAATCAAACACCAGTTTGACGTTGTTGCCCGACTTGGCCTTGTAGGTCTTGTTGAATTTTTCCTGCAAAAAACGTGTCGGACCCCAGTCCGGACCCGCCATGTTCAGGACGATATCCTTGGCCGCGGCATCCGTCGCGGTAGCGGCCACACCGGCGGCAAAAATGCCAGCGGTCAGGGCGCCCAAGACATTCAATTTACGTGTCATCGAAATATTCCCTTTCTTGGTTGCTGACCGGCTCATGTAATCGCGGTGCCGGTTTCCCGCGCGAACACAAAGGTGTTCTCGACGCGTAACATCACCCCTACATCGTCACCGACGCTGTAGCGGACGGCCTGTTCCTCTGGCAGGACCATTTTCAACGCGGTCTCCCCTGCCAAAAGGTCCAGGATCACGACATCCCCCAAGGGCTCTATCAGATGCACCTTGGCGGCAATTGACGCCCCCCCGTCATCGAAACCGCCGCCCCCGCCATTGCTGACAGGCGCGACATCGTGAGGGCGAAAACCAAAAATCAGTTCCGAGCCAACCGGAAACGGCTTCAGGGCATTGGCCCAGGGACCGTTCTCCACCGCGCCGAAGGGCAGCTCCACCGTCGGTGCGCTATCGGCGCCGCGGCGTACGGCCGGCACCAGGTTCACCTTGGGCGAGCCGACCATGCCGGCGACGTAGGTATCTTGCGGTTGGGTGTAGAGTTCGTCCGGCGTGCCGGTCTGAACGATACGGCCATCGCTTAACAGGCCGATGCGCTGGCCCATGGACAGGGCCTCCAACTCATCGGGCGTGGCATAGACGATTGTCATGCCCAGTTCCCGGTGCAGGCGCTTGAATTCGGCACGTGTATCGAAGCGCAGCTTGGCATCCAGATTGGTCAGCGGTTCATCCAGCAACAGCAATGACGGGCGGCGCACCAGGGCACGGCCGATGGCGACACGCTGTTGTTCGCCACCCGATGCGGTACCGGGCTTGCGTTCCAGGGTATGGCCCAGGCGCAGCATCTCGGCCACCTCGCCCACGCGCTGGCCGACCTCCCGCCTGTCCATACCGGCCTGACGCAGGGGATAGGCCAGATTGTCGAAAATCGTCAGATGCGGGTACAGCGCGAAGGTCTGAAACACCATGGCCATGTCCCTGCCCCGGACCTCGGCGGCAGTGATATCTTCACCGTCAAACAGGATGCGGCCATGATCGGCCCGTTCAATGCCGCAAATAGTGCGCAGGGTCGTGGTCTTGCCGGCGGCGGAGGGTCCCAACAGGGCAAAGAATTCACCCTTTTCGACCACCATGTCGACGCCTTGCAGGGCATGAAGATCGCCGAAGCTTTTATGCAGATTTTGAATGATCAAATGCGACATAGGCCTAGCTCCACCGATCCTGATATCTTGTGACCCCGTTCGAACCGAAGAGAGTCCATCCGCGATGCCCTTGATCGAGATTGTTCATGATGAATACCGCGCCGGAATTGACCCGGACGTCGGCGGCGGTCTGGCCTATTTTCGCGGACGCCACGATCTGTTGCGCCCGGCGGCCCGGGGCGAGACCAGCCCGCTGCAATTCGGCTGCTTCCCCCTGCTGCCCTACTCGAACCGAATTCGTCATGGCCGTTTTGAGTTTGCCGGCCAGACGATCCAACTGCCTCTGAACTTCGGCGATCACCCGCACAGCATTCACGGTCATGGTTGGCAAAATCCGTGGCAGATCGTGACGCGGGAAAGCCATCGTCTGTGCCTGCAATACCGCCATGAAAGCGGGGCCTGGCCGTTTCCCTATCTGGCGGAGCAGAGCTTTGATCTGAATCAGGCCGGTCTGACCATCGATCTGCGCCTTGTCAATCTTGGCGATGGCCCCATGCCCTGCGGTTTGGGACTGCATCCCTATTTTCCCGCCACGCCCGAAACCCGCATCGAAGCCAGCGTCGATGGCGTCTGGCTGACCGATGACGAGGTCATGCCGACCGCCTGGGCACCGACGCCCGCAAACTGGGATCTGCGCGACGGTTGCGCCGTCGCCGGCATGGGCTGTGATAATCTTTTCACCGGCTGGAACGGCACGGCGCGGATCAGCTGGCCCGAGCGGGCCTTGGGCCTGAGCATGACGGCCAGCGCCAACCTTGGCTATCTGGTGGTCTATGCGCCCACGGGCGAAGGCTTCTTTTGCGCCGAACCGGTCTCGCACCTGACCGACGCATTCAACAGCGGCGAGGACGCCGGCGTCATCATGCTGCAGGCCGGCGATGAAGTTACGGCCAACGTGGGTTTCGCTCCCCATATGCTGTAGCGCCGCCATCACGCCGCCTCGCCAAACAACGGTGTCGGCAAACCGCCCACACCTGGCTCGCAAACGAACAGACCACCCGCAAGGGGTTGTGCCCGCCGGGCCGCTCGGTCCAGTCCGATGGCGGCGGTGGTGATGAACAGCTGCGACAGATCTGGGCCGCCAAAGGCACAGGATGTGACCTGAGCCACGGGCAGATCAATCCGGCCGCACGGTTTTCCGTCGGGATCGAAGCGGCCAAGTCCCCAGCCGCCCCAGTGCGCCACCCACAGGCAGCCTTCCGCATCCACGGTCATGCCGTCGGGATAGCCGCGTTCGCTGGGAATTCGTACAAACGGCCGTTTGTTTGACAGACTGCCGTCAGCCGCGAGGTCAAAAGCATGGATCAGACCGGCAAAGGTATTGGTATGATACAGCGTGCGGCCATCGGGACTAAAGGCGGGACCATTGGTAACCACATAGCCATCGTCCAGGCGCGTCCAGCTCAAATCCGGATCCAGGCGGTATAGGACACCGGATGGATCTGTTTCATTGTCGTCCATGGTACCGGCCCAGAATCGGCCCCGGCCATCAACCTTGCCATCGTTGAAACGGTTGCCCGGCTTGTCCGACTCCGGATCGGCGATGGGCTGTAATGCAATGGCATCCGTCGCAAGGGTCACGATCGCAAAGCCACCACGGAAGGCCCCGATGAAGTTTCCACCGACGGCGGGTACCAGACTGCAGGGTTGCTGCGACGTTGCCCAGGTCGTGCGCGTGCCCGAAACCAGCGTTAGGCGATGTATCTTGTCGCCCTTGATATCGACCCAATACAAGGCCTGCTCCCGCGCAACCCAGACAGGTCCTTCGCCCAGGACGGCATCGGCATCCCATATGCATTCGACCAATATTTCGGGCGTTTGGGTCATGGCAGGCTACACCCAGCCCCCGTCGGCGATGTAATTCTGGTTGGTGCAGATGCCGCTGTCGTCAGCCGCGAAAAACAATACGACCTTCGCCAGGTCCTCTGGCTGCAGCGGGCGTTTCAGGCATTGGCGTTCCATCAGTTCCGCTTCGCCCTCGGGCGTCAGCCAGTTATCGATCTGGCGTTTGGTCATGATCCAACCCGGCAGCACGGAATTGACCCTGATGTTCTTCGAGCCAAGGTCGCGGGCCAGGGAGCGGGTCAATCCGGCGATGGCGGCTTTCGAGGCGGAATAACAGGGCATGCCGCCTTGACCGATCAGCCAGGTGACCGAACCTATGTTGACAATGGCGCCGCCGCCGGCTTCCGCCATCGGGCCGTGCACGGCCTGGGTGGCAAAGAACTGATGGCGCAGATTCACGGCGATACGGTCGTCAAAATATTCCGGCGTTACATCGTCAATGGAATGGCGCTCGTCATTAGCGGCATTATTGATCAGGGCCCTGATCGGGCCGTCGGCGGTGATGACCTGCCCGATGGTGTATTGCAGGGCATCCACATCCTTCAAATCGCAGGGCAGAAAACGCGGGCGCGGCAGATCGCGCCCGGCGATGCTGCTGGCCAGTGTTTCAGCCGCATCCGCATCGATGTCGACGAAGCTGACCTTGGCCCCCTGTTCGCAGAATTTCTCTACAATCGCGGCGCCGATGCCCGTGGCACCGCCGGAGACAAACACCACCCGGTCGCGGAGGCTGGGATATATTGCGCTTTCAGCCATGATTACGCTCCCTATAACCGCAGCCAGCTGCCGCCGGCCCGGCTCGATTCCACGGCCCGGGTGATGAAGCGCACCCCATCAACCCCATCGGCCACTGTTGGGACAGTCATGGTCAAGGGGTCGGCGCCGCCGCCTAGGATGTGGGCGCTGATCTGATCCGCCAGATCGGTGTAAAGTTGAGCGAAGCCCTCCAGATAGCCTTCTGGATGTCCGGGAGGAATGCGGCTGGCGTGTTCGGCCGCGGCACCCAGGCCAGGTCCGCCCCGGCGCAGGATCCTCGGGGCTTCGCCCAGGGGAGAATGGGTCAACAGATTGGGGTTTTCCTGATCCCAGACCAGGCCGCCCTTTTCTCCGTAAATACGGATGCGCAGGGCATTTTCATTGCCCGGCGCGACCTGGCTGGACCACAGCATGCCGCGCGCGCCATTGGCGAAACGCAGCATCATGTGGGCGTTGTCGTCCAGGGCCCGGCCATCGACAAAGGTATGCAGATCGGCGGCGATTTCCTCCAGCTCCAGGCCGGTGATAAAGCGCGCCAGATTGTAAGCGTGGGTGCCGATGTCCCCAACGCAGCCCGCCGGGCCGCTGCGGGAGGGATCGGTGCGCCATTCCGCCTGTTTGATGCCATCGTCTTCCAAACGGGTGCTTAGCCAGTCTTGCGGATATTCCGCCTGGATCACCCGGATGCGGCCCAGTTCGCCCGCCGCGACCATTTCGCGGGCATGGCGCACCAAGGGGTAGCCCGTGTAATTGTGGGTCAGGCCAAAAACCAGGCCGCTGCTATCCACCGCGGCCTGAAGCGCCTCGGCATCTTCCAGGGTCGTGGTCAGGGGCTTGTCACAGATCACGTGGATGCCGGCGTCCAGAAACGCCTTGGCCGGGCCATAATGGGCGTGGTTCGGCGTCACGATGGCCACGGCGTCGATGCCGTCATCGCGCGCGGCTTCCAAGCGGGCCATCTCTTCATAGGAGCCATAGGCGCGGTCTTCCGCCAACAACAGATCGGCGCCGGAAGCCCTGGCCTTGTCCGGGCTGGACGACAGCGCGCCCGCCACCAGTTCATAACGGTCATCAATACGGGCCGCGATGCGGTGCACGCCGCCGATGAAGGCATCCCGGCCACCGCCGACCATGCCAAGGCGCAAACGGCGCCCAAGTTTCTCTATTCCAGACATACCGGCGCGCCTCAGCCGATACCAAGCATGCGGCGGTTGGCGGCTTCGTCGCTGCCACCGTCGGCAAAGTCATCAAAGGCCTTGTCGGTAACCCGAATGATGTGATCGGCAATGAAGGGCGCGCCCTCGGCGGCGCCATCCTCGGGATGCTTCAGACAGCATTCCCATTCCAGCACGGCCCAACCTTCGAAGTCATAAGCGGCGAGTTTGGAAAATATTCCGGAAAAATCCACCTGGCCGTCGCCGAGGGACCGGAAGCGTCCGGCCCGGTCGGTCCAGGATTGGAAGCCTGAATAGACGCCCTGGCGCCCGGTGGGATTAAACTCCGCATCCTTGACGTGGAACATCTTGATGCGCTCGTGATAGATATCGATGAAGCTGAGATAGTCTAGCTGTTGCAGCACGAAGTGGCTGGGATCGTAGAGAATGTTGCAGCGCGGATGATTGTCGACCCGCTGCAGAAACATCTCGAACGTGACGCCGTCGTGCAGATCCTCGCCGGGATGGATTTCATAGCAGACGTTGACACCGGCTTCGTCGAAGGCGTTCAGGATCGGCGTCCAGCGCTTGGCCAGTTCATCAAAGGCGGTTTCCACCAGACCGGCGGGACGCTGGGGCCAGGGATAGAGGAACGGCCAGGCCAGGGCGCCGGAGAAAGTGGCGTGGTCGGTCAGCCCGAGATTTTCGGACGCCTTGGCGGCCTTCATCATCTGATCCACGGCCCAAGCCTGGCGGGCGGCGGGGTTACCCTGTACTTCCGGTGCTGCGAAACCGTCAAAGGCTTCGTCATAAGCCGGATGCACGGCGACCAGTTGGCCCTGCAAATGGGTGGACAATTCGGTCACCGCCAAGCCGTGTTTGTCCAGGGTGGCCTGAATGTCCTCGCAATAGGCCTTGCTTTCCGCCGCCTGGCCCAGATCGATCAGGCGATCGTCCCAGGACGGAATTTGCACGCCCTTGTAACCCAGGCCGGCGGCCCAGGCGCAAATGCTGTCCAGGCTGTTGAATGGCGCATCATCGCCCGCGAATTGGGCAAAAAATATGGCTGGTCCCTTGATCGTTCGCATCTTTACCTCTCCGCGTTAGCAACCTGCTGTACCGCCACATCTCGATCCCCGGCCTTCCGGCATCAGGCGGTATTGTTTTGTTATTGAATTAAATTAAATCTAAACTTCACAAACATGTCAAATGATAAATATGATTTTATTTTACCAAAATAGGATTTTTATTAATTTTCAATCAAAAATTTGGCAGTTTTTTGCAATATTTTTAATATTGTGACAGGTTAATAAAATATTATTTAAATTTTCGGGTTGCTATTTAATTCATTTGCTGAATAAATAAATGCCAGAATCAAACAGGTTTGGAACGAAAGCGAAACCGGTGGAAAAACCACTTTCTGGCAGATTTCGGGTCCTGGACAGCATCCGGCGCGGCGGACCGATCAGCCGTGTCGAGATTGCCGATGCTTGCGGGTTGAGCCGTTCGGCGGTGACCGGCGTGGTGCAATCCCTGCAGCAGGAGGGCTGGATCACCGAAATGCCGGAAATAGCCAATGGCGACGGCAGCGGCGAATCGGCACGCGGGCGGCCACGGGTCAATCTGGCCATGAATCCCAGTGCGGCCCATGTCCTGGGCGTAAAACTATCCCTGCATCGAATGAGCGTGGCGGTCACGGATTTTCGTGGCGATGTGCTGCACACCACGACCCTGCCCTTCAACGGCAGCCAGCATCCGGACATCGCCGCCGATATGATCGAGGTCGGTGTGCGCCGCTGCCTGATCGAGGCCAGGATCGACAAGAACCGTGTTCTCGGCCTCTGCGTGGCCATTCCAGGCTACATCAACAGCCTCGAAGGTCTGTGTTATTGGAGCCCCATTTTCGACCGGGACGATGTCGCCTTTGGCCCGCTGCTCTCGGAACGCTTCCCCTTTCCCGCCTCCATCGAGAACGATGCCAACGTGGTGACCCTGGCGGAGCACTGGTTTGGCGAAGGCCGGAATTTATCCAGCTTCGCCGTCGTCACCGTGGAACACGGCATCGGCATGGGCCTGGTAACCCATGACCGGCTGTACAGGGGGCACAACGGCATCGGGCCGGAATTTGGCCATGCCAAGATCGAATTCTCCGGACGCCCCTGCCGCTGCGGGCAGTTGGGCTGTGTCGAGGCCTATGCCGCCGACTACGCCATCCTGCGCCAGGTATTGCCGCATTTTTCTCTGGACAGCTACACTCAGGACCCCAAGGCCTATCATGTGGAAATTGAACGCATCACGGCGGAGGCCAAGGCCGGCGACCAGGACCTGGCCGGCGAATTCGCGAAAGCGGGGCGCATACTGGGCCGGGCCATCGGCAACCTGATCGCCACCCTGAACCCGCCGAAGGTCATCGTCACCGGCGAAGGCCTGCGGGCCGGCGAGATGCTGTTCGACCCATTGGTCGAAGAGGCGCGAAAGCTGCAATTGGCGGGCAACCGCTTTGAAACCGAAATCGTGGCGCATCTCTGGGGCGATGATGTCTGGGCCCGGGGTGCGGCCGCCCTTGTCCTGCAACAGGCCTATATGGACCCGGCCGCCCTGGTCAGGGACAGCGCGCCGGAAAGCACCGAGATATCCAGCGACGCACGGGCGGTCAGCTAAAGGCGATGCAGCGTCCAGCCGTTTTCACCCAGCGCCTCTCTCGCGACATCCGCCAGATGCCCATGATGGGTAAAGACGATCACCTGCACGGTCCGGCTTAGCTCCCGCAGGGCCTGAAAACCGGCGGCGGCACGGGCATCGTCGAAATTGACCAGCAGGTCATCAGCCACGAATGGCAGCAATGTGGCGGCGGCGTTCTCGCCGTAATGGGCCACCGCCGCCAGGCGCAGGGAGAGATAAAGCTGATCGCGGGTGCCGTCGCTCATCTGTTCAATCAGGATGCTGTTGCCCGTCGCGTTTTCACCCATCAGACGGGCATGGTCGCCGTCGCCGAAATCGGCGAACAGGCGTTTGTAGCGTCCAACGGTCAGCAGGCTGAACAAGGCTGATGCGCGTCTCAACAACGGCCCCTGCATCTCCTTGCGATGCTGCTCAATGGCCCAACGCAACAGCCGGGCGGATGTTTTCAGACGCAGATAGCGCTCCGCCTCCTCGACCACCGCAGCCAGTTTTTGCGCCGCGTCCTGCTCCGGATCGGCGGCGCCCTGAGCCGCCCTGATCTCATTTTCCCGCTGCTGCAGGTCACGCTCCAGGCGGATAACCTCCTCCAGACGCTGCTCAAGTCCTGGCCGCTCCTGTTCGATCTCATGCAGGCGGCCTGGGATCTGGTCCGGGTCCATGGCATCGCATTGCCGGCGCAGCTCCTCCAGTTCGATGCCGTCGCCGTCATTAGCCAAGCTATCAGCGATCTGAGCCTTCTCCTGCACCAGGGCATCAGCTTTGGCGCGGCGCGCCACCACGGCGGCAACTTCGGCCACGGTTTCGACACCGGCGATACGGCAAAGCCCATCAATTGCCCTACCATGGGCCTGCAGCGCGAGAGCGGCCTGACGGCAATCGGCATCGGCCTTTTCGATCTGCTGGTCCATCAAATCGGCCTGGGTTTGATCCGCCACCGCCGCTTCATATTTTGCCGTTATCGCGGCGGCGACCTCCAGGGGCGTGCCGGCCAGATCGCCCAGAGAAAATGTTTTCGACAATTCGTCCGCCAACTTGTTAAAGGCCAGGATGTCGTCCCCCATGGTCTTGATCCGATGCCCAAGCCCGCCGATCTCGGCGAGTTTGCCGCGCAGGATTTCAATCGGCTCGAAGACAGCTTCAGCCTGTTCGAAATCCATCTCGCCGACCAGATCAGCCATGGCTTGACTTAATTGCGGCCACGCCGCCTTGGCCGCCGCTTCACGTTCGGCCCATTCGGCGACAGCAGAATCAGTATCCCGCAAGGCGGCGGCACAGGCATCCTGCTGGCTGACAAGGTTCTGCATATCGTTATGTCGGTCCGAAAGCTCCGACAACATATCCGCGCCATCGATCAACAATTCAGAGAGTGTCATATGGCCCCGGTCGCGCCCGTCGAAACCGGCAAGCGCGGCAATCATTTCCCGGCGGCAATCGGCGACCGTGTTTTCCATTGCATCAAGTTCGCGCCGCTCACGCCGGATTTCCGCCAATATCTCCAACGCATTGTCCCGGTGCCGCAATATCGCCGATGCCTGCCCCAATTCCGGTGCCTCCAGGCCGCTGGCCAGCCAGAGGTCCCGCCAGCGCTGCCGCCAATCCTCGACCTGTGCCGAGATCCCGTCTAGTTGTCGCCTATATTCCGCCAATTTATCGGTGTCGTCGCTGATCCGACGACCATGGCCGCTGATTTCCTCGTAGCGCGCCGCCTCGCCGATCATGCGGTCGGCGATATCATCCGCCCGGCCCATGTCCCTATCCATACCGTCAAAAGCCTGGACAGTAGGCGTCTGGCCCGCGAGCGCCCCATCCTTGATTGCCCGCCAGATTTTATCCCGCGCCTTGCGGGCTACGGCCAGATCGTCCGGCATGGGCAAACCGCTCTCTGCCTCGAGACGCGCCAAGGCCCTGCGTAAAGCCGCCAGCCCAGATTCCAGATCCTCTATCTGTTGCTGACTGGCCTCCCGGCGGCGCTCGAACGCGGCAAGTTCGCTGGCCGCTGCACCGATCTGTTCGTCGGTCGGAAAGACGCGATTGGCCAGCGTCTCCGCCCCTTCCCTGTCCAGGTTCAGCGCCGGCAGACTGTCCAACAAGCCATCTTCCAGATTGGCCAGGCGGCGGCGCGCATCGGCGCATGCCGCCTCGAGCCCCCGATGCCGTTCCTGTTTTGAGATGAGGCGCCGTAACGCAGCCGGATCCGTGAGATCCGCCAGATCCGATGATGGCCCCATGCGGGCGATTTGTTCATCCGCCCGCCGTAGCGCCTTTTTCGCGTCATCCTGCTGCGCGCGGGCGGCCTGGAGCCGGGTTTTGATATCCCGATAGCCCGCGATCATGTCCCTGAGCTGGGAAATTGTCTGGATCGTGGGTAATCGTGCCGAGTCAAAACCAACCGGCTCTCCCGGCAGGCCAATGCGGGCCATTTCGGCTTTTGCCGCGCCAATCAACTCGTTGTATTCACTTTCCCGCCGAGGGATATCCAAATCGGCCGTGCTGGCCCGGTCCTGCAAGGTGATCAGGGTTTCCTTGCGCGCGCCTTGCGCCAAAATGCCGCTGTCAACGATGATGGCGCCACGGCGTACCTGCAATTGCTTCAGACTATCCCGGGCCGTCCGTTCGCTGCCCTGGGCCGCCGACAGGGCTTCGCTTGCCGCCCTGACCTGGGCCTCGAAATCCTCGCCCAGGACAGGCACCTCGCCCAGGACCGCAAGCTCCTCCGCTATTTGATCTAGTTTCAGAAATCGTGGTTTGGCGCGTCTGATACGTTGCAACCGGGCGGTTTCGGCATCAAGCGCCCGCCTTTCATCGTTCAGTTGCTGTTTCTCGGCGCCGACGGCGGTCAACTCAGCGGCAAGTTGCGTCCATTCCTTGGTGGAATGCGCGGCCGCCTTCGCCATGGCCGCCGCCGCCTGGTAGTCCGACACCGCCAGCGCCAGATACTGCGTACTGCCGCGGGGGCGGAAGATGGCAGCGGCATCCTCGTCCAGGCGACGCAACTCCTCGCCAAGACTGGCGATGCCGCTGCTGGCTTCGAACAACATCTTGCCGACATCATCCCTGGCCTCAAGGATAGCCTGGCCGCCCTCGCGCAGGCGCACATGGTCCAACCCGAACATCCGCTCGAACCAGGCCCGGTCCGCGCCGCCGGTGAAGGGCGCCAGGGCATCGTCGTCGAGAGGGGTTTCACTCATGTCCAGCAAGGTCTTCCGGTTGCCCTTGCGGCGCAGAAACGCCAGCTCGCCAGACGGATTTTCAACCAAACCGCCAAGCCGCATGGCCTGGTAATCGTGCAGGAAATTATAGGGCGATGTGCCGCCAATCCCGAACAGCAGATCGCCCAGCCCGTTGAGCATGGTGGATTTACCAGCTTCATTGGGTCCAATGATCAAATGCAGATCCGTGCCGCCGTCAGCCAGTTGGCCGAAATCAATTGAGCGCTCCGTGAAATGGCCGTAGCGCAACAGATCAAGACGGCGCAGGCGCATCAATCGCCCTCGGCCAATTGCGCCACCAGATCGGCGCCGGCATCAGCCACGAGTTGATCGAAGTCCTGGGCGAGAGCGGCCTGTAACAGGGCCGAATCCAGGCCGTTGCCGCCCGTGGGCAGCTTGTTCAGCAAGGCCTTCGCATCGTCGGCTATCAAGGCCATCAATTCGCCGTCCTGCCCGGCGCCGGCCAAGCGCGCGGCTAGGTCGCCAACGGCATCATCGCGGGCGGCAATCTCGGCGGCGGTAAATATCGCCTCGGTTCGAAAGCGAATCTTTTCCAACCACAGATCCCGGCCCAGGCCGGAGGCCAGGACATGAATGTCCTCTACAAGCGTCCGCTCCTGCCTGGATATCTCCGCATGCAAGGGTGTCCGCCCCCGCAACGTCAAGCGGACGGCGGCCACCCGGCCATCGGCTTCATCGGCGGCATCAATCAGATGCCGGCGCACCAGATCCATCAAGCCGTCCCGGCTGGCCGTTGCGGTCAGGTCGATCCCGACATCCGCCCAACGGGCCGCGTCAAGAATCCGATGCTCCACCTTCGCTGCGCCATCCGCGACACTGACCAGCACCGCGCCCTTGGGCCCGGTTTCCCTTACGCTGCGTCCCTGCAGGTTGCCAGCGTAGATGATTGGCGGGTCTTCGCTGCGTTGGCTAAAGTCATGCACATGGCCCAGGGCCCAATAGTCATAGCCCTTGCCCCTCAGATCATCCAGGGAGCAGGGCGCATAGAGTTCGTGCGCCGCATGGCCGTTTAGGGCCGTGTGCAGGATGCCGATGTTAAAGCTATCGGGCACGGCCATGGGGTAGCTCTCGGCCAGATTCCGGTCTTCATCGCGCCTGGCGAAACTGCGACCATGAATGGTGACATTCAAATCTGGAACGGAGGCGGATTCGGCCCTGCGATTGCTCAGCAGTTTGACATTTTCGGGCCAAGGCATGGCCTTCAATGGCGTTTCCGCGTCGTGATTACCGAAGACCACATAGACATTTATGCCGTGCTGGCCCAGGCGGCCCATTTCCTTGGCCAGGAACAATGCCGTACTGACATCCCGTTGACTGCCGTCGAACAGATCGCCGGCGATCAGAACAAAGGCGCAGGCCTCGTCAATGGCCAGATCGACCAGATTGACCAACGCCGCCCGGGTTGCCCCACGCATGGCCGCAACCGGCGCGTTTTCGTAGCTGGACAAGCCCCGCATGGGGCTGTCCAGGTGGATATCCGCCGCATGCAGGAACTTGAAATTCTGGCTTGCCGCCTCAGTCATCCCCATCCGTTTTGTTCATCGTGAACCTGAAATCACAGTGCGGGGCGCCGCCCATGATGGTCTGGGTCCGGTTCAGGGTGACATCCGGGTTGTAGCCCTCGCACAACGAGCCATCCCGGCCGCAGGACAAAATCGTGCCAATATGGGCCAGGCCCATTTCGGCATAAACCTCGGCATAACGGCAGCGGACCACATTGAATTCCAACCTGTCCTCGGCCACATGCAGAAAATCCTTTTTCAGGGCATCGCCCTTGGACCAGCGCGAGGTCAGGGTGGAGAAGGTTTCCAGATTGTTGGGCTCGTCCGTGCTGGCGGCCAGTGCCGCGCCCTGGCGCACCGCATCCTTGTTGATGG
>CAZPWJ010000025.1:0-57593 GCA_964590195.1 uncultured Rhodospirillaceae bacterium
GCGCCCTTGCGGTCGAACTTGTTGATCGCCACCAGATCGGCAAAGTCCAGCATGTCGATCTTTTCCAACTGGCTGGCGGCGCCGTATTCCGGCGTCATGGCATAGATGGTCAGATCCACGAACGGCACGATGGCCGCATCGCCCTGGCCGATACCGGAAGTTTCAACCAGAACAAAATCGAAACCGGCCGCTTTGCAGGCAGCGATGGCACCGGGCAGGCAGGCCGCCAGCTCGCTGCCCGATCCCCGTGTCGCCAGGGAACGCAGATAGACCGAACCTTCGCCCGGGAAACGGTCGATGGCATTCATGCGGATACGGTCGCCCAGCAAGGCGCCGCCGGATTTCCGGCGCGAGGGATCGACCGCGACAATGGCGATCTTCATATCCGGTTGGTCCGTGCGCAGGCGGCGCACCACTTCATCCGTCAACGAGGATTTTCCGGCTCCGCCGGTGCCTGTGATACCAACCACCGGCACACCTGTTTTCTTCTTGGCCAGGGCGGTCAGATCCTTGCGCAGGGCCTTGGGAATGGTGCCCGCTTCCAGGCCGGTAATCACCCGCGCCAGGGCGCCGCGGTCGCCCTTTTTCAGTTTGGCCAGGGTTTTCGGCAGTTTCTTCGAAAGATCAAAATCGGCCCGGCCAACTAAATCCTCGATCATGCCCGGCAGGCCCATGGCCTGGCCGTCTTCGGGCGTGTAGATGCGGCTGACACCATATTTGTGCAGGGCGCGGACTTCCTCGGGCACGATAACCCCGCCGCCGCCACCAAAGACCTTGATATGTCCGGCGCCGCGCTGTTTCAGCAGATCGATCATATATTGGAAAAATTCAATATGACCGCCCTGGTAGGAACTGATGGCGATACCCTGGACATCTTCATCAATGGCGGCGGAAATAATTTCCTCGACCGAGCGGTTATGCCCCAAATGGATAACTTCCGCCCCGGTGCCCTGGATCATCCGGCGCATTACATTAATGGCCGCGTCATGGCCATCGAACAGCGAGGTGGCGGTGACGAAGCGGACATGGTTCTTCAGCTTAAAGCCCTTCTTGACGGGCTTGGCGGCGCGCTTGCGCGTCTTCGCCGGTGCGCTTTTTGTAGATTTAACCGCTTCGCGCCCACTTACACTAATGCCGTCCACCGCACATTCTCCGCTTCATCATGATCGTGGCCACTTCATAACACGCAGACCGCAAACAATGCACGCCTAGATCATTGCGCCGTCTAGCAGTACACTGCGGCCAGGATTTATTGCCACGAACAATCGCGCGAGGACCCTGAAATGGCGGAAATAGCCAAGGTCAATCCAGGTAAGCAACAACCGGCGGCGGCAGCCGATGCATCGCCACGGCCCCATGGCCAATACCCGCGCACACGGATGCGCCGCAACCGCCGGGATGACTGGAACCGGCGTCTGGTTTCGGAAAATGCAGTCTCGGTCAATGATCTGATCTGGCCGCTGTTCGTGCACGACCGGGATGAAACGGCACCGGTCCCCTCCATGCCCGATGTTAACCGGCTCAGCATCACGGGCATCGTCAAGGCGGCGGAACAGGCGGCCGATCTTGGCATTCCCGTCATTGCGGTATTTCCCGCCGTGGAGCCCGAGTTGAAAGATGGCGAAGGTTCGGAAGCGACCAATATCAACAACATCGTCTGCAAGGCGGTACGCGCCATTACCGACGCCGTACCAGATATCGGCGTGATGTGCGATGTGGCGCTTGATCCCTTCACCTCCCATGGCCACGACGGCCTGATCCGCGACGACTATGTAGTCAATGATGAAACCGTTGACGTGCTCTGTCAGATGGCGATCAATCAGGCGGAAGCCGGCTGCCAGATTATCTCCCCCTCCGACATGATGGACGGGCGCATTGGTGCCATTCGCGACAGCCTGGATGCCGCCGGCCATGATGATGTCCGTATCATGGCCTATTCGGCGAAATACGCCTCCGCCTTCTATGGTCCATTCCGTGATGCCGTGGGTTCGGGCAGTTATCTGGGCAAGGCCGACAAGAAGACCTATCAAATGGATCCTGGCAATTCCGACGAAGCCATGCGCGAGATCGCCTTGGACCTGGCCGAAGGGGCGGACATGGTGATGGTCAAACCGGGCATGCCCTATCTCGATATCGTGCGCCGGGTGAAAGACGAATTCGGCGTGCCCACATTCGCCTATCAGGTCAGCGGCGAATATTCCATGCTGACCGGCGCGGCGGAACGCGGCTGGATGGACGGCGAACGGGTCATGATGGAAAGCCTGCTGTCATTTAAACGGGCCGGCGCCGATGGTATTCTGACCTACTTCGCGGCCAAGGCGGCAACCTTGCTGCGCGGCAGCTAGAACGGTACCGACTAGTAAAAAATTAACCTTCAGCACAGACAATTGATATCAAATCCACGGATTCCGATCCACGCGCCGTGTCCTTGTTCCTGGCGGGCACTATTCTCGAAGGAAAACTCTTTTGATGTCAAAGCGTTATGGTGTTTTCGCAGCTTTTCAGTCAGTCCTTTTAGCAAGCGCGGTTTGCTTGATTTCGAGCGCGCCGTTTGCCTCCACCCAACGGGTCGGCATAGCGGCGGCGGTCAATCCCGCGACCACGGGCACGCCGCCTGGCGGCAAGGACCGGGTCGTCATTGTCGGCTCCAAAATGCTGCAAAACGAGCGGATCGAAACCTCGGAAAAGGGCCGGACCCAATTGCTGTTTCTGGATGGCTCGGCCCTGACCATCGGGCCCAATTCCGATCTAGTGCTGGATGAATTTGTCTACGACCCCGATAAAAAAGCAGGCAAACTGGCCTTCAGCGCAACCAAGGGCCTGTTCCGCCTGGTGGGCGGCAAGATCTCCAAAAAAACGGCGGTGACCTTCAAGACTCCCAACGCGGTCATCGGTATTCGCGGCGGCATTGCCATCGTCACCGTGGAGGAAGTTAAGAAGCAAGCCAGCCTGGGCGCGGGCCTGACGGCCGGCGACAGCGGCGACGGCGGCAACGGGGTCAGCCCGGCTGGAAATCTGCGTCTGGCGCAAGCCGCGCCGGGTCCTCGAACGGTGACAACGGCACAATTGGCCTTTGGTAAAATGACCGTAAAGTCGGGCGGCGTTACCCGTGCGGTCAACATCCCCGGCTTTCAGGTCGTCGCGGTAAATCCCAACCAGGCACCGAGCCGGCCGGTCATGGCGAAAGGGCCCAGCAAGGGCCTAGCCGGATTGGAAGGCGCTGGGGGAAATAATAATGCCGGTGCGCCCAAACCCCCAACCAACGAGGATGTCGCCGATACCCAGGTTGCGAACCTAGGCTCCTCCATAAAGCCAAAGGCCATCGTACCGGCACCGCCCGCCGGCATGTTGCCGCCACCGCCACCGCCAGGCGACAATCCCGTGACGCACCAACGGCAGACTAGAGTATTTGCCAAATCAACCACCAAGGCACAACAAAACACCACCTTGGACGAGACCACGGGCACCAGCGGCGGCGAACGGATTATTGGCGTAAGTAACGGCTTCGCCTATGGCGGACGGTTTTTGAGCAACGCGCCCTTTGCCAATTACAATTTCAGCGATGGCACGACGACCGCGGTCGCGCAGCGCAACCATAGTGGCAGTGGCGGCACGGTTGAATCCGGTTTCCTGACCGCCAGAAACGGATATAACGGCAGCGAATTCAAATTGCCGGCAAAGTCCAGCTTCTACGATTTTGGCGATGAAACCGCCTTCACCCAGTTTGGCCCGGTCAGCGGCAGTGCTTACGGCGCGCCGGATCAGTCTTTCTATTATTTTAATTTGCGCGAAACGGGTCACGGCAACAATCGCGCCAGCCTGTTTGCCGGCGTGCCCTTCACGGGCACCTTTCCGACCTCCGGCATCAAGGTTCATGATCTTCATCCCGGCTTTCCAGGCAAGACCTCCATTCCCATGTTGCCCGAGGCTTACGGCGGTAATTTCGGTGGCGCGCCAATCGCGCGTCTGTACAGCGCCTATTCAAACAACATTGGCACCTTTCCCGACGACGACCGCGCTGTTGCCTTGTATAGCTCCATAGCGATCGACGGCGTCGGCGCCAACCAAAAATCCGCAATGGTCACCTATACCGGTGTCTATATTTCCGACAGCAGCGACAATAGTAATATTTACCTGACCGGCTACACCCGTGGTTCGGTACGTTTGACGGCCAGCGGCACGCCGGTCCGGGTCGGCGGCGGCGGCGATACGACCTCGCGTGATGATCTCGGACGCTCCATCTTCGGATTCAGCGGGCCGGATCATTTCGTGATTAGTTCGGATTACACAAGTTCGGGCACATTGTACAATGCCGCCGGCTTTGCCCAGACCCTGGAGAACACGGCAACCCCCGCCCTGACATTTTTTCACGAGACCTATAGCCGCCCTGCCCCGGTGCCTAGCGGGGTAGGCAACTCACGCACGGCACAGACATTGAATGGCTTTGCCGCCGGTATCGTGACAGCGAAAGTCAGCAGCACGATCTCCACCTACGTCGCCAGAACCCTGAATTCATCGCCCAGCAATTTCCAAATTGTCACCGCGCCGTCAACGAACCGGGCCACCGCAACGCTGCGCACCGAAGACGCAATTGGCAGTAATTCCGCGACGATCCTTCATTTCGGCAATCCCTCCGGGGCCTCGGCCGCGCGCCAGGCATTTATCGACGACAGTATTTTCGGCATTCGGGATTCAACCTCCAACACACCCACGGTTGGTGGCATAACCGCCTCCAACAGCAGACTGGCGTTGGTCACTTCTGCCTTCACCAACCTATCAAACAGCCTAACCAACGGCATCAGTTTTTGCGCCTGTGCCTATACCAAATGGGGCTTCATTTCCGGCGAGGTGCGCAAGGATGATTATTCCGAACGCCAGCGTTTTCATTTGATGCCATGGGTCGCGGGCCGGCTCTCGGGCGCCTCGGTCACCTCCAGCATGACAGGTTCCGCCACGTATTCCGGCCATGTCGCCGCCAATATCAAAAACGGCGGCAACCAATATGTCGCCTTTGGCAACTATAACCAAACATGGAGCTTTTCATCCCGCTCCGGCACAAGCACGATTTCCAATCTGGATGGTGCCAGCTACAGCGGCTCCATCAGCGGCGTTGGCGGCACCAGTGGCGCACGGTTCGCGGGCTCGATCAGCGGCTCCGGGCGCAGCGGTAATCTGCAAGGCGCATTCATGCGCGGAGCGGGAAATAGCGCGGAAGAAGTCGGCGCCCAGTTTAAAGTTAACGGTGGCGGCTACCAAGCCGCGGGCATCGCCATCGGCAAGGCACCCGACTAACGCTCTATTCCTTGGGCCGCAGGGAGACCATGCGCGCCAGCAGAGCCGAGGTATCCCAGCGGCTGCCGCCCATGGCTTCGACCTCGGCATAGAACTGATCCACCAGCGCGGCCATGGGCAGCGAAATGCCCTGATTCTTGGCCTCCTGCATACAGATCGCCAGATCCTTACGCATCCATTGCACCGCGAAACCATGTTCGTACTCATCCGCCAGCATGGTTTCGTAGCGGTTTTCCATCTGCCATGACTGGGCCGCGCCCTTGGAGATCACATCAACCACCTGGGCGCCATCAAGACCAGCCTTCAAGGCCAGGTTCATGCCTTCGGCCAGGCCCTGCACAACGCCCGCGATGCAGATTTGATTGACTATCTTGGTCAATTGCCCCGCACCCGCCGGCCCCATCAGCTGACACATCTTGGCATAGCTGTCGATGGCGGCGCTGACCTTGTCGAAGTCGCTCTGGTCGCCGCCGCACATCACCGTCAGGGCGCCGTTTTCGGCCCCCGCCTGACCGCCCGAGACCGGCCCATCGATAAAGCCCAGGCCCCGTTCCTTGGCCTCCGCCTGCATCTCGCGCGCCACATCGGCCGAGGCCGTGGTGTGGTCCACAAAGACCGCGCCCGCCGCCATACCAGCAAAGATACCGTCCGCGCCCAGGGTAACCTCGCGCAAATCATTGTCGGCGCCGACACAGGCAAAGACGATGGCGCAACCATTGGCCGCCTCTTTCGGCGTCGCCGCGCTGGCGCCGCCGTGTTGCTTTACCCAGGCCTCGGCCTTGGCGCCGTTGCGGTTGTAGACCGTGACATCGTAGCCCTTGGCCGCCAGATGCCCCGCCATCGGGTAACCCATGACACCCAGTCCGATAAAGGCGACTTTCTCACTCATGGCAATCTCCATTTGCAAAATCTCCCTGGAATCCTTGGGGACTATACAGGGTGATTTGACGGCGTCCAGAAACCAATTCGAAATGCCGCCGCGCCTTGGCAAGCAAGCGGCAACAGCGTAAGAAACAGCCATGAAATGGTTTCGCCGTGGCCTTGTTGCCGTGATCATCCTGTTGCTGCTGGGGAGCGGCGGCGGCTTCTTGTGGCTGCGCGGTTCGCTACCCAAAATTGACGGCAGTATAACCCTGCCGGGCCTGGAAGGAGCGGTGGAGGTCGTGCGCGACCGCCACGGCATCCCCCATATCACCGCCGCCAACGAAACCGATGCCGCCTTTGCCTTGGGGTTCAGCCACGCCCAGGACCGGCTGTGGCAGATGGAGATGAACCGCCGTATCGGCGCCGGCAGATTGTCGGAAATTCTCGGCCAGGCAACCCTGGGCGTGGACCGCTTCCTGCGCATGCTGGGCCTGTACCGTCATGCCGAAGCCACGTTGCAGCATCTTTCGCCACGGACGAGGGAGGTGTTCGCCGCCTATGCCGCCGGGGTCAACGCATTTCTGAAAAATCGTAGCGGACCGCTACCGCCCGAATTCCTGATCCTGGGCCACCAGCCAGAGCCCTGGCGGATCGCCGACAGCATCGTCTGGACCAAGGTCATGGCCCTTGATCTGGGCGGCAATTGGCGCAAGGAGCTGACCCGCCTGCGTCTGGCCGGACGCGTGGGCGAGGCTGGCATCAATGATTTTATCGCACCCTACGGCGGCGATATGCCCCGTGGGGTACTGGCGGCGATGGGGCTTGATGGCGATTTGGCCGACAGGATTCTAGGCGACGAAGGCTTGGCCCAAATCCTGGCCGATGCCCACCTGCCCCTAGGCGACGGCGCCGGCTCCAACAACTGGGTGGTCTCGGGCGAACGCAGCGCCACGGGCAAACCCTTACTGGCCAATGATCCGCATCTTGGCCTGGCGACGCCCGCGATCTGGTATTTCATGCATCAGATTATCGCCGGCCGCAACATCATCGGCGCGACCCTTCCTGGCGTTCCGACCATGATATTGGGCCGTAACGACAGCATCGCCTGGGGCTTCACCAACACCCAACCCGATGTCCAGGATCTGTATTTCGAGAAACTGGACCCAACCGATCCCAACCGTTATCTGACGCCCGACGGCCCGGCCGCCTTCGAGGTCCGCGACGAAATTATCAAGGTCAAGGATGCTGCTGATGTGGTCATGCAGGTGCGGCGCACCCGACACGGCCCGGTATTGAGCGATGCCCACCGCGGCGCCGCCGCCGCCATGCCCCAGGGCTATGTACTGGCCCTATCCTGGACCGCCCTGCGGGATGATGATCTGACGCCGCAGGCTGGCGTTGAATTGTCCAAGGCAAAAAACTGGCTCGATTTCACGGCCGCCCTGAAAAATTTCCACGCGCCACAACAGAATGTCGTCTACGGCGATGTGCGGGGCAATATCGGCTATCTGGCACCGGGCCGGGTGCCGGTGCGGTCAGCGGAAAACAAGGTCATGGGCACCATGCCCCAACCGGGCTGGGAGAAAAAATACGACTGGCAAGGGCTGATACCGTTCGCGGAACTGCCGCGCAGCTATAATCCCCGGGACGGCATTATCGCAACGGCGAACCATAAAATCGTCGATGACAGCTACCCCCATCACATCACCTTTGACTGGGCCGCGGGTTTTCGGGCCAGGCGTATTCATCGTCTGCTCCGCGCCCGTGAACGCCATTCGGTGGATGGATTCCGGGCCCTGCAGGCCGACGTGGTTTCGCCCTTTGCCCGTGCCGCGCTGCCCCATATGCTGGCCATCAAGCCCGGATCGGAGTTGGCCCGCCAGGCCTTCGAGATGCTGGGGCCATGGCAGGGTGAGATGGACCGGGACCGGGCCGAGCCGTTGATCTTCAATGCCTGGATCTGGCAGTTCGCCAAGCTGATCACGGAAGATGATTTGAGCGGTATTCAGGCCGATGTCTGGGGCCGGCGCGGACCGTTCGTGCTGCGTGTCCTGCAGGACCGGCCCGAATGGTGCGACGACAAACGGACGGCCGCGAAAGAAAACTGCAAGACAATGCTGGTCCGCGCCCTGGACGAGGCCGTGCTCTGGATTTCGGAACGCCAGGGCGGCACGGTCAACGCCTGGCGCTGGGGGGCGGAGCATCTGGCCCGCTCCGGCCACCGACCGTTTGGCAAGGTCGACTACCTGCGCCATCTGTTCGATATCACCGTGCCCGTCTCCGGCAGCGTCTATACGTTGAACGTTGGCGACTTTGATATTTTCAACCCCGAACGGCCCTTTGCCTCCAAGCATGGGCCCAGCCTGCGCGCCATCTATGACCTGGATGATCCCGACCGCTCGCTGTTTATTCATTCCACGGGTCAGTCGGGCAACCCGCTCTCGCCCCACTACGCCGACATGGCCGGGACCTGGGCCGAGGGCGGCTATCTGCCCATGAGCACAAGGCCGGAGGATTATATGGTCGGCGCAACGGGAACATTGCGTCTGCTGCCGCGATAGCGCACATTTGCGGGGCACGGCTTTCATGGGGAGGGGAAATGGGTCATGGCATATTCAGTATTCGTGGGCGCGGGACAATGGGTCGGCGTTGTAGATGATGAACGGGCCCAGGGCCTGTTTGGTTTTGATACGGATTTGGGCGAATGGCAGCCGATTAGCGATGGCCTGCCCGACAATCTTGAGGTCCGCTATATCGCCATACGACCGGACCAGCCGAAAACGGTCTATGCCGGCACCCAGGACGGCCCCTATGTCTCCAACGACGGCGGGGGAAATTGGCGCGCCCTGCCTTTGCCCGACGGCACCTCGGCCGAGGACAGGGTGGTCTGGTCGATCTGCCTGGACCCTTCGGATCCGGACACAATCTATGTGGGCACCCAGAACACGACGGTCTTCCGCAGCCGCAATGGCGGCACCGATTGGCAGCGCCTGCCTATCGAACCGCCCGAGGGCTGTTTGCAAGCCAATTTTCCCATGCGGGTGATCCGCATTGCGGTGGCCAGCCAAGACCCGGACGATATTCTGGTGGCCTTCGAAATCGGCGGCCTGGTACGCAGCCGGGATGGCGGCAAAAGCTGGCAAAGCTGCAACAAGGTGCTGTTGCAGATGACCGAGCAAGAGCATCTGAAAAGCGCCATCGTCTCGGATAACGAGATCGAGGGCATGATGGATTCCCACGCCCTCGCCCTCAGCCCCTCTCATCCGGGAACGGTCTGGCTAGCCAACCGCATGGGGCTGTTCCGCAGCGATGATAGCGGCGGGGATTGGTCCGAATTCGGCATCGGGCGCTTTTCGCCCCTGACTTACGCCCGAGATGTCATGGTTTCCGGCCACGAGTCCGAGCGCATGTATGCGGCACTGTCCGTCGCCGCCATGAGCGATGCCGGCTCCCTCTATCGCAGCGACGATTTCGGCACCACCTGGTCCCGCTTTGACCATGATGTCTCCATCGACAGCACCCTGATGGTGGTGGCCGAAAGCGTCAGCACCCCCGACCGGGTCTATTGCGCCGCCCGCCGGGGCCAGGTCTTCGGCACCGAAGACGGCGGCGAAACCTGGCAGACCTATCAATTGCCCGATGGCGTACAAGGGGTATATGCCCTGGCCTGCGCCTGATCCCGGCCAGCCGCGCCAAGCGGGCAAGGAGTAAACGCGTATGTATGATTCGTTGTTGCTGGCCGATCCCGGCGGGGTTTTGCTCTGGGCCGGGATCACCGCCTTTGTCGCCGGGCTGATGCGCGGTTTCGCCGGTTTTGGCTCCGCCATTCTGATGGCGCCGATTTTTGCTGTGTTGCTGGGGCCGGTGCACATGGTGCCCATGGTGGCGGCAATCGAACTGCCCATGAGCGTGATGCTGTTTTTGGGCTCCCGCAAAGATGTGGAATGGAAATTCGTCGCACCGCTGTCAGCCATCGCCATGGCGGCCATGCCCGTGGGCATCTGGCTGCTGGTCAGCCTTGACGCCACGGCCATCACCAAGGCGGTCTCGGTCATCGTGCTGTTGTTCGTCGTCGTGCTGATCACCGGCTGGCGCTATCAGGGCCCGCGCCCGTTGGCATTAACCCTGGGCATCGGCGGCATCTCGGGCGCCATGATGGCAACCACCTCCGTCGGCGGGCCGCCGGTTCTATTGTATATGCTGGCCGCCGCCATGCCGGCGGCGACCATCCGCGCCAATATCGTGGCCTATTATCTGCTGACCGGCTTTGTCCTGGTGACCATGGTCATGCTGGCCTCGCCCACCGCGCTTGCCGCCGTGATTGATGCCATGGTCCTGCTGCCGGTCATTCTGGCCAGTTCCTGGATCGGCAGCCGCCTGGCGGGCAAGGCGGCGGATCAGACCTATCGCTGGATCGCCTATATCTTTCTGGCCGCCGCCGGTCTAATTGGCCTGATTGGATAGACGGCGCAGACGCAGATCGTTGACCGTCACCGTGCCGGCCAGCAGATCATGCAGGCAACGGCCGCGCGGATTAAAGAAGGACACGCCGAGAATCAGGAAATTGGTGATCGCGGCGGAGGCGATAAACAACACCGTCTGCAAAGCCGCCTGGGCATAGCCCGGAGAATGGCCGTTCCAGGCCAGCACACGCAGATCCATCACCCGCATCCCCACCGTGGCATTCGAGGCACCGCCGATCAGCAAGGTGTGATAGGCAAAGGGCAGCAGGAACGCCGCCAGACTCAAGACCGGAAACAACAGGCCTAATGTGATCAGGGCAAATACGCTGCCAAAAATCCACAGCGCCAGCCAGAGGCAGATAATAATCGAAATGTCGATCAGATAGGCAATCAGGCGCTTGACCCGGATGCCATCGTAAAGTTCAGGCGCATCCAGAGGGTCCGGCGCCTCGTTGGGCCAGGCCCTGCCTTTGTTGCCGCGGTTTCCATCCAGTTTAGGAACCGATATCGCGCCCACCTTGCATCCTCCCGATTTTCATCACTGTCATCATGACAGATAGGAGGCTTTTCCATAAGCACCATTCGGACTTGTCATGGCCAAGTCCGGATCGGTGCCGTGGCGAATTGCGGTGCCGCATGGGAATGGGTAGTGTCTTGGTTCGAAAATACAAAATCCATGAACAGGGAAGCTTCAAAAATGTCGGGACAGGATCAGGAACTTTTTAATTTGGCCATGTCGGATGAATCGCGTCCGTTGATGTACGCAGTGCAAAAGCATATCGCCGAAAACGTGGATCCCATTACCGAAGAGTTCTTTGCCCTTAATCATGGCAAGGCCGACCGGTGGGTCTGGCATCCGCGCCAGTTGGAACTGCTCGACGGCGCCAAGGCAAAGGCCAAGGAGTCCGGTTTGTGGAACTTCTTTCTGCCCGACGCCGAAACCGGCGAAGGCTTGAACAATCTTGACTATGCCTACATTGCGGCGGAGTTGGGCAAGAGCCCCCTGGCCTCCGAGAGCCTGAACTGCAGCGCCCCCGATACAGGCAATATGGAAGTGCTGGAACGCGTCGGCACGCCGGAACAAAAAGATAAATGGCTGACGCCGCTGCTAAACGGAGAAATCCGCTCCGCCTACGCCATGACCGAACCCGGCGTGGCATCGTCGGATGCAAAGAACGTCGCCACCCATGCGGTGCTGGAAAATGGCGAATGGGTCATAAATGGCGAGAAGTATTATATTTCCGGCGCCGGCGATCCGCGCTGCAAGATCATGATCGTCATGGTCAAGACTTCGCCCGATGCGCCACCATCCCGGCAGCAATCGCAGATTCTGGTGCCCATCGACACCCCCGGCGTCGATATCGTGGAGCCGATGCAGTATTTCGGCGAAGATGGCGCGCCGCACGGCCATATGCGCATCCTGTTCAACAATGTCCGCGTGCCGGAGGAAAATATCCTGCTGGGCGAAGGCCGCGGTTTCGAGATTTCCCAGGTGCGCCTGGGTCCAGGCCGCATTCATCACTGCATGCGATCCATCGGGCAGGCGGAAAAAGCCTTGGAGCTGATGGTCAAGCGGGCGGGAAGCCGTGAAGCCTTCGGCAGGCCGATCCTCAAGCTGGGCAAGAATCTGGAAGTAATTTCACGGGCCCGCATTGAAATCGATGCCATGCGCTTGATGGTACTGCAAGCCGCCAAGGCCATGGACGTCATGGGCAACCGCGAAGCTCGGGTCTATGTCTCCGCCGTCAAGGCCATGGTGCCCGAAAAAGTCTGCCGGATTATCGATGAAGCGATCCAGATGCATGGCGCCACCGGGGTCTCGCAATGGACACCGCTGCCCGGCATGTATGTGCTGCAGCGGGTCCTGCGCCTGGCCGATGGTCCCGATGAAGTCCACCACATGGTGGTCGGCCGCGCCGAAGCCCAAAAACACGTGGCCTGGTAGCCTGACGGGCCGGTCTTTGTTAAATGTGGTCTAGTTATCCGGGGGGGCTGGCGGGGCCGAGGGCATCAAAGCGGCTTCACGCAGCAGCACGATGGAAATGCGCCGGTTGGTGGGCAAGGTAGGATCCTCGGGCACCAGAGGCTCCGTATCCGCCTTGCCGCTGACCAGGGCAATGCGGCTGACCGGAACGCCAAATCCGACCAGAGTCCGGCGGGAGGCGTTGGCCCGCTCGGCCGACAGTTCCCAGTTACTGTAATCATTGCGACCACGGAACGGCACAGAGTCCGTATGGCCCGTGATGGCAATCTGGTTCGGCATGCGATGGATGATATCCGCAACCTTTTCCAGTATCTTTTTCAGATTTTCCTGCATGGTCGAACCGCCGGAGGGAAACATGGAGGCGTTTTCCTGATCCACCAGCTGAATGCGCAGACCTTCAGGCGTATTGTCGACAATCAAATTCTTGGCCATGTCCGAGAGACCCGGTGAATCGTCCATGGCCTGGCGCAGGGCCTCCTCGGCCTCTTCAAACACTTCCTGCTCCCGCTCGGCCATTTGCCGCAGAAGCTCTTCGTCCTCCAGCTGTTTGGCTTCCTCCGACCCGGCTTCGCCTTCCTTCTGCGCCTCGTCCTCTTCCGCCGGTTTGCGCTGCCGGGGCGGGATCATTTCCATCACCACCGATGGCGGCGAGCTTTGCCCGACACGGGCACCTTCAGTGCTCATGGACATACCACCCATGATGCCGCCGCTGCCCGAAGTGGATTTAGAGGCGGCGGACGGCGCGAAGTAATCGGCCACGCCATGACGCTGCTCATCGGTGGTCACATTCAACAGCCAGAGCAGCAGGAAGAACGCCATCATGGCGGTCACGAAATCGGCATACGCGACCTTCCAGGCGCCGCCATGGTGGCCGCCGCCGCCCTTGACGACCTTTTTGATGACAATTGTGGCTTCGCCGTTCGCCATGCTCTATCGCCTCAACGCCCCCTACCGGCGCGCCTAGGCCGGCGCCAATTCAGAGGTCGCATCCTCAAGCTCCAAGAAACTTGGTCGGTCATGTCCCGATAAGGTCTTGCGTGCGAATTCCACCGATATGGCCGGCGCATAACCTTGCACATGCGCCAAAATGCCGGCGCGCATGCATTCAAGATATTTGAACTCGGCTTCGCAGTAGAAACCCAGATAGGCCCCCATGGGCGCAACCAGGCCGTATGACATCAAAATTCCAAAGAAAGTTCCAACCAGGGCGCCGCCGATCAACATGCCCAGCACTTCCGGCGGTTCCGAGATCGAGCCCATGGTGACAATAACGCCCAACACAGCCGCGACGATGCCAAAGGCGGGCAGACCTTCACCCAGAGTCCCCACGGCATGGGCCACCGCATGCGCCTCGTGTTTTCGGGCTTCGATGTCCTCATCCATCATGGCTTCCAGCTCGTGCGGATTTTCCGTGCCCATGGTGATCAGGCGCAAGGTGTCGCAGAGAAAGTCGGAGGCATCATGGTTCTTCATAAACACGGGATAATTGGTGAAAATGGCACTATCTTCCGGGTTTTCGATATGTGCCTCGAGCGCCAGGGCGCCCTTACTTTTTGCCAGTTTAAACAGGGAAAACTGCAAACAAAGCAGTTCCACATAGTCCTGCTTGGAGTAGGGCGAGCTTTTCAGCAAACGGCCAAGGTGTCTCCCCGTGGCCATGGTGATCTCTTTTGGATTGGAGATAACGAAGCCGCCCAGGGCGGCGCCCAAAATGATCAGGAACTCCAATGGCTGCCACAGCACGCGCAGATCACCGTGGGGCATATAGCCGCCCACAACCGAGCCAAACACGATCACCAATCCGATTATAAAAAACATATCTCGCCCATCAATCTGAAGCCTGGAAACCAAGCATTGCCGACAGCCACCGCAATGGCCAAACAGTCGAACCTGAATGCTGGCGAGATAAGGTTAAGATAGCGTTAGTTCAGGGCGTTTAAGTCCTGACTGGGCTTAGCTTTTTTAACCAAATTGAGCAGATGCGTATTTCGCATGCGATTTTTTTCTAATCGTTCTAATATAGCATGACTGCCGGACGCCGGGGACAGCGGTGCGAAACGGCAGTGTGTAATGGGAATGTTGGGGAACACGATCATGAACATGAGCATAAATCCACGCGCCTTCCGCGACGCCATGGGCTGTTTCGCCTCGGCCGTCACGGTAATTTCCACCACCACGGCGGATGGCCAGGCCGTCGGCGTGACCGTGAATTCATTCAATTCCGTATCGTTGGAGCCGCCCTTGGTGCTGTTCTGCCTGGGCCGGGAAGCCTCGAATTTCGACCATTTTCTGGCCTCGGGCCGCTTCGCCGTGAATATTCTGCGCCAGGATCAGGATCAGGTGTCCTCCGGCTTCGCCTCGGATGGCGGCAATTTCTTTCAAACGATGGATAATGATGTTTCCGAGCTGGGCAATCCCCTGGTACCCAATGCCCTTGCCATGTTTGATTGCGAGATCGAAGCCGTTCACGAGGGCGGCGACCATGTAATCATGATCGGGCGGGTCAACGAACTGCGCCATGACCCCGACGGTGACCCCCTGCTGTATTACCGGGGCCGCTACAGCTCCGTCGGCTCCGATTAACCCTCGACCATCATCCCGTCAACCAGCATCCGGAGTATCGATCAACTCCCGAACCTTATAGCCGGCGGCGCGCAACGCTGAAGTCAATTCGTGAATATGGTCCCTGTCGCGGGTTTCCAGCACCAGGTCCAGTTCCGCCAGCTTGGCCGGTACGCCGGGGAAATTGCGTTGATGCTGAACCTCCAGAATATTGCCCCCTGCATCACCAACCAGTTGCGCCACCTTGGCCAGGGCGCCGGGCCGGTCGCTGATTTCGACCCGCATGCGGGTGATCCTGCCTTCCCTGATCAGGCCGCGCATCAGGATCGATGACAGCATGCGGGTATCGATATTGCCGCCGCACAGGATCAGCCCCACGACCCGGCCCCGAAAGTGTTCGGGATAGGCCAGCAACGCCGCCAGGCCGGCGGCCCCCGCCCCCTCGGTAACGGTTTTTTCCACCGTGATCAGCAAATCGATGGCGCGTTCAATGTCCTCCTCGGAAAGCAGCAGAATATCGCTGACCAGTTCATCGATGATGGGCAGGGTCAGGCTGCCCGGCTGGGCCACGGCAATGCCCTCGGCGATGGTCTGGCCGCCGCAATCGTTGGCCAGGCCATGACGGGCTTGATAGGCGGAGGGGTAAAGCTGGCTTTCCACGCCGATAATTTCGATGTCGGGGTTGATGGCGCGGGCGGCGATGGCATTGCCGGCGATCAGGCCGCCGCCGCCGATCGGCACCACGAGTGTGTCTATTCCAGGCGCCGCCGCCAGCATTTCCAAGGCCACGGTGCCTTGTCCGGCAATGATCGCCTCGTCATTAAACGGATGGATAAAGGTCAGGTTCCGCTCATCACGGATCGCCTGGGCGCTGACCGCGGCCTCGTCCACCGTCTCGCCGCGCAAAAGCACTTCCGCGCCCAGGTCGCGGGTCTGGCGCACTTTCACGTTCGGCGTGCCCACGGGCATGACGATGATCGCGGGAATGCCCAGGCGCTGGGCATGATAGGCCACGCCCTGGGCATGATTACCGGCGGAATTGGCGATCACGCCCGCGGCACGCGCCGTCTCGTCCAATTGTAACAGCTTTATCAGGGCGCCCCGGTCCTTGAACGAGCCGGTAAACTGCAGATTTTCGAATTTCAGATAGACCTCCGCCCCGGTGATCCGGGACAGGGTCAGGGATTTGGCGCAAGGCGTCTCGACCACGAATCCGGCCATCTGAGCCTGGGCCCGGCGAATATCTTCGCAGCTAACTTTTTGCATGGCAACCGCTCCCTCATCCAAAACTTGCACATTTACCCCATGGCCCGCCATGATAGCCCCATGACGGTGATGGAACCCAATTGGCAAATGTGGGCGACGTTCGTGCTTATCGCGGGCGCCATCATACTCTATGCCAGCGAACGGTTCCCGCTGGAACAGACCTCGTTGGCATTATTGGCGGCATTGTTGCTGTTGTTCCACTTCGCGCCGCTGGAAATGGCCGGGCAAAGCCTGGATGCCCGCGCCTTGCTGGCCGGCTTTGCCGACCCGGCCCTGATTGCCGTGCTGGCGCTGATGGTGGTGGGTCAAGGTTTGATCCGGACCGGCGCCCTGGACGAACCAATAAAATTCATGACCAGCCGGTTTCAACGGCAGCCCATTCTTGCATTGGGCCTGACACTGGTGATTATCGCGGCCCTGAGCGCCTTTATCAACAACACCCCGATCGTGGTCATATTCATTCCCGTGATGGTGGCCATCGCCGACCGCCTAAACCAAGGGCCATCGCGCCTGATGATGCCGCTGAGTTTCGCCGCCATTCTGGGCGGCATGGTGACGTTGATCGGGTCTTCCACCAATTTATTGGTTGCCGGCACGGCCACGGGAATGGAACAGGCGGCAATCGGATTTTTTGACTTCGCGGTACCAGGTGGAATGCTGGCGGCGGTGGGCCTGGTTTATGTGGTCTGGATTCTGCCGCGCCTGCTGCCCGAGCGTGCCTCCATCGCCTCGGAAATGGTGGGCGAGGGCAAGCAATTCATCGCCCAAATCGCCGTCCGCCCCGGCAGTCCATTGGTTGGGCAAAGCTCCGTCGCCGGCATGATCCCGCATCTAAAAGGCATGACCGTCCGTCTGATCCAGCGTGGCGAGGAAAGTCACCTGCCACCGTTCGAGGATTTGCATTTGCAGGCCGGCGACAAGGTGATCGTGGCCGCCACGCGGGCCCTGCTGGCCGAGGCGCTGTCGCGCACGCCGGAAATCGTCGATACCGACACCGAAGACGGCGCGGCGGGCGACAGTATGCTGGCCGAGGCAATGGTAACGCCGGCCAGCCGGGTGATCGGGCGCAATCTGCGCCTGGTTGGCTTTCACTACCACACGGGCTGCGTCATTCTCGGCGTACAGCGGCGCTCCCGCATGATGCGGGGCCGGATGGAGGATATACGTCTCGAAGCTGGCGATGTCCTGCTGATCCTGGGGCCCAGGGAGCGGGTTACCAACCTGCGTTTCAGCCGCGAAGTCCTGCTGATCGAATGGTCGGCGTTGGAGTTGCCCTCGCGGCACCATGCCAAGCGGGCCCTGGGCGTTTTTGCCGCCGTCGTGGCGGCCTCGGCCAGCGGCTTTATTCCCATCGCCGTTGCCGCCCTGACCGGCGCCTTGGCGATGATTACCCTGGGTTGCCTGAATGTGCGCCAGGCGGCCCGCGCCGTGGACCGCCAGGTCGCCATGCTGGTCGCCGCCGCCCTGGCCATGGGCGGCGCCTTGCAGGCCACCGGCGGGGCTGCATATCTGGCCCAGCATATGATCGCCGCCCTGTCGGATCTAGGCCCGGCGGTGCTGCTGTCGGCTCTGTTCGCCTTGGTGGCGGTGATGACCAATGTATTATCCAACGCCGCCACCGCCGTATTATTCACGCCGATCGCCATAAATACCGCCCTGGCCCTGGGCGTGGAGCCGACCGCATTTATTCACGCGGTGATATTCGCCGCCAATTGCTCCTTCGCCACACCCATGGGTTATCAGACCAATTTGCTGGTGATGGGGCCGGGGCATTACAAATTCAGCGACTATCTGCGCGGAGGAACGCCGTTAATCGTGCTGATTTGGCTTGCTTTTTCGGTGCTGGCACCGTCGTATTACGGATTCTGAAAGACTTTTGCTGTAAACTGCCGCCATGAAACCGTTTTCGCCGCAAACGCTGACCTATTTTTTCCTCTCCCGGGCCTCGGCTTGTCCGTATCTACCGGACCGGGTGGAGCAAATGGTGTTTACGGATCTGTCCTCGGCCGGCGCCCCGAAGGAACTGCATGATCAGCTGTCGCGGTCCGGTTTCCGCCGCAGCCAGGGCATCGCCTATAAACCGAATTGTCCCGATTGCCAGGCCTGCCAGGCGGTCCGCGTACCAGTGGCAACCTTTGCCCCCAGCCGCGGCCTGCAACGCATTGCCCGGCGCAGCGCCGGCATTACCGCGCATGTCATGCCAGCCAAGGGACGGGGCGAACATTACGCGCTGTTCCACCGCTATGTCCGCTCCCGCCACGGCGACGGCGGCATGGCGGGGATGAGCTTCGATGACTACCTGGCCATGGTGCAGGACACGCCGGTGCCCTCGGAACTGATCGAATTCCGTAACCAGGACGGCGAATTGTACGGCGTCTGCCTGACGGACGTCCTGGATGACGGTCTGTCCTTGGTTTACAGCTTTTTCGATCCCGACATGGCACGAAACAGCCCCGGCATTTTCATCATCCTGTGGCATATGGAAGAGGCCAAGCGGCGCGGCCTGCCCCATGTCTATCTGGGCTATTGGATCGAAGAGAGCCGCAAAATGGCCTATAAAGCCCGCTTCCGCCCCCTGGAAGCCCATGGTCCAAACGGCTGGGAACCGCTATAAACATCCCTTCTGTTGCCTTCACCGACGATTGAATTTTGTAAGGAGACCGCGTCATGACGTACGCCCATATTATTGTGGAGCGCGACGGCCCCACCGCGACCATCACCCTGAACCGGCCCGACGCCATGAACGCGCTGACGCCTGAAATTCTGGGCGAGGTGCATGCCGCGTTGAACGGGATCGCCCGCGATGACGCCATCAACGTGGTGGTGGTAACTGGCGCGGGCCGGGCTTTTTGCGCCGGCGTCGACCTCAAGGCGCTGCAAGCCAAGGGCCACGATATCAGCCAGGGCAACGTGGGCGACGACCTGAACAACGCCGCGCAATCGGTTTTGGAAAAGATCGAGGCCATGCCGCAAGCCACCATCGCCAAGGTGAATGGTTTCTGCTTCACCGGCGGCATGGAATTGATGCTGGCCTTCGACATCGTGGTGATCGCGGAAGAAGCCAAATTGGGCGATACCCACGCAATTCTCGGCTTCCGCCCATCCTGGGGCATGACCCAGCGTTTGCCGCGGAAAGTCGGCACCATGCGCGCCAAGGAATTATCCTTTACCGCCCGCACCTTCAGCGGCGCGGAGGCAGCGGCAATGGGCCTGGCCCTGGAAGCGGTGCCCTTGGCCGAACTGGATGGCCGGGTGGAGGCATTGGCCTCCGCCATTGGCCGCAACAGCCCCGGCTCCATCCGGGCCTACAAGGACCTTTACAGTCAGGCGGAAAATACTGGCGTGAATGCTGGCTTGGAGTACGAACGGGTCACCGATTATGAAATTCCCGATGTAACCCAGCGCCTGGATGACTTCCTGGCCAAGCTGGGCGGCAAAGGCTAGGCCGGCGGTGCCAAACGAACCCCACGTCCGCCACCTCGACGAGGTCGAATGGGAAACCCGTCCGGGCCGCACAGATGGCGTGCGCTGGAAACTGTTGGTGGATAGCGACCGGACCCCCAGCCACGGCTTCAGCCTGGGAATTCTGCAATTTCCAGCGAGTACCGAGCTGGCGGCCCATCATCACGGCCCGCAGGAAATTTATTGGATACGCGAGGGCGAAGGCGAATTGCTGATCGACGGCGAAAAACAAAAGGTCCGGCCCGGCTCGATCATCTATATTCCCGAAAACCATGTGCATGCTATCGCCAATATCGGAACGGGCCCCCTGACAATCATGTGGGTGTTCCCCACCGATACCTGGGCCGAAGTTGAGTATCTGTTTGAATAAATCGGGCACGGTACCGCGCGCTCAGCGATGGCCTATTAACACTTCATTAATGATTTCAGGACAAATTCAAGATACCCGTAATGTGTTTTATTGCGGGAACGCGACCAACGAAATGGCAAACCGTCGGCAACGGCGGGACGCAAAGCCACCGGTCCAACAGGCTCGAGAACAGCAGCCTGACGGATAGCGGGGTTACCGAAAAGGATGACGCGAGATGGTCAATTCCATCAACACCAACACCGGCGCGGCGATCGGCCTGCAACGCCTTTCAAGCAACCGCAAAAGCCTGGAAACCACTCAATCCCATATTTCCAGCGGTAAAAAGGTCAATTCACCCAAGGACGATGCCGCCACCCTGGCCATCGCGCAGGAATTATTGGCGACCTTTTCGGGCAGCGAAGCCGTGCGCGACGGCCTGAATCGGGCCACCGCCACGATCGACGTCGCCATCGCCGCCGGGCAGTCGAGCGCCGATCTTCTGGTGGAGATGAAAGGCTTGGCGGTTCAGGCCAATCAAGAGGGTTTGGATCAAAACTCCCGCGATGCCCTGAATTCAGCCTTCAATGCTTTGCGCGATCAGATCGCCAGCATTAACGACAGCGCCGAATTCGCCGGCAGTAACTTGATCGCGGCGGGCGCCGCCGACCAGGAAATATTAAGCGACGAAGACGGCAACCGCATCACCGTCAAGGCCCAGGATTTTTCCACGGCCGGTCTTGGCGTTGACGGCCTTGCCCTTGATAGCGCGGGCAATGCCGCCTCGGCGCTGAGCGCCCTTGACGCCGCCATCACCGGTGCCTCCGCCAAGCTGGCCAATTTGGGCAGTTCAGGCCAACGCATTGAAACCCATAACGAATTACTCGGTATCCAGAACGACACCTTGCGCGCCGGCATCGGCAATCTGGTCGATGCGGACATGGCGGCCGAGAGCGCCATGCTCCAGTCCAACCAGATCAAGGAATCCCTGGCCATCGTCAGTCTTGGCATCGCCAATGCCGCCCCCTCCAACATGCTGGCGCTGTTCGGCAACTCATAATGCAGGATCTCGAAAAAATTAATCCCTCCGTTGATCCTGTTAACCTTTGGTTAGGAGATTGTGGCTATATTGACTAATGCCTACTCAAGGAATCTCGAGCAGGCTGCGAACCACGAAAAGGCAAACCGTCGGTAACGGCGGGACGCAAAACTACCGGTCCGAACGGCCAACCCAACGATAAAATGGGAGCCAGCGGACAGCGGAGTTACCGAAAAGGCAAACGCAATGTATACGTCGGCTAAAAATTTTCACCCCAGTAGATCCAGCACCAGCTGTGCCAAAACGCTTCGCCGTTTATTCGCGGTCTGCGTCGGCGCATTGCTGATCAGCGTCAGCGGCGCCGGTCTGTCCCGCGCCCAGGTGGCGGTGGAGGTGTTGGCGTCTCTTGAAAGCCAGGATCAGGTTGCCGTCTACCGGGAACAGTTGATCAGGGCCCGGGCCGAGATCGGCAACGCCAATGCACAGCACGAACTCGCGGTTCTGCTAACCACGGCCAGGGGCACGGCCAGTGATTACGCCGAGGCTGCCATTTGGCTGCAACGCGCCGCCGAAAGCGGCCACAGCAGCGCGCAGTATTGGCTGGGTAACCTGTATATGCAGGGCAGCGGCGTACCGAGAAACCCCAAATTGATGATCAAGTGGTGGAAAGCCGCCGCCATCCAAGGTGTCGCGAGCGCACAGTACGCTCTGGCCGCAGCCTACCGCGATGGCCGCATGGTACGCCAGGATCTGGCCCTATCCCGCAGCTGGTTCGAAGGTTCCGCCGGCGTGGTCGCCCCCACGGTCACGCAAAAGAGCAGCCCGGCAATGGTCGCCGTGGTCAAGAAGGCCCAGGTGATCAAGAAAACCCAGAAGCAGATCGAAGCTGAAGAAGCCAGGGCCAAGGCCGAGGCCGCCAAGCAGCGTCGGTTCGAACGCTATGCCAACGAAGGCGGCCTGGGCGGCAGATAAGAGCCCGCCCCGGCTGTCCTTATTTGGAACAGCTGTCTGTATGAATTGCGCACACGGCTAGCATTATTTAACGAACGATTGCCCCGAAAACCGCTAACAACTTGATTTTATTGAGCTAGATTAGTTGGCATCATTTTTGCAACTCAGTTGAGCAAGACATCCTTGATCAGCAGTCAGCCCGACTGCGCGGTTTCGCGTAAACCTTGGCAAGGATGCCGGTCCAACGGAGGCGAAAATGGCGCGTTCCTTGCAAGCTTACACCGATGACTACCTACCACTGGCGGAGGCCGGCCAAGACGCCGCGCAAATGCAGCTGGGCCTGCTGTATTCAACTGGCCAGAAAGGCGCGCCGCTGGATTATGTGGCGGCGCATAAATGGCTAAACTTGGCGGCCTTGCGGGGCAATGACGAGGCCAGGTATCTGCGCAAGGAGCTCGCCGGCGTCATGAGCCGGGACGAAATCGCCGAAGCCCAGCGTATGGCCCGTGAATGGGTTTCCACCCACTAGAAACGTCTCATTTTCCCGCCCCTTGCCGTTACGGCGTATCCAGGTATTGTCGAAGCTAAACAGAAACGGCAATTCTGGAGACGACGTCAATGACCTGGTCCATCAAGGGTGAAATGATGGTGAACTGCAATTGCGCGGTTTTCTGTCCCTGCGTCATCTCCCTTGGCAAACATCCCCCCACCGAAGGCTATTGCCAGGCCTGGTTCGGATTGCGCATCGATCAAGGCAATTTCGACGACGCGGATCTGTCAGGCCTGAATGTTGGCCTGCTGCTGGACATCCCCGGTCTGATGTCACGGGGCGACTATGCCCTGGCCGGCTATATTGATGAGAATGCCGGCGACGCCGCCTACGATGGCTTGGTCGAAATCTTTACCGGCCGGGCCGGTGGTTCGACCTTCCTGTTCGAACTGCTGGTCAGCAACATCCTCGGCTTTGAACGGGCCCCGATCGAATACAGCAGCGATGGCAAGACCCGCCGTTTTCAGGTCGGGCGGCACATTCTGGGTGAAGTCGAGCCTATTGCCGGCAATGACCCATCAAAGCCGGTGGTCATTACGAATTCCGAATATTGGCCGGGGGAAAACATTACCGTGGCCCGGGCCAACAAGGGCAAGGTCCGCGCCTTTGGCCGGGTCTGGGACTTTGACGGACTAAGCGCCGAGATCATGGCCATCGACTGGCACGGTTAACAAAATAATTGGAGGCATACAGCATGGCGGAGATCAGTTACCCGGAAGATTGGCGCGACATCCCGGCCGAACAATTCGCCCGCATGATGATGACGCCGGAGCAATACACCGCCATGCGAGCCGAACGCCTGGCACGCGAGGAATTGGCGCCAAACATCGGCGACAAGGCGCCGGATTTTTGTCTTGAGCGGCTTTCAGGATTGGGCAAGCGCACGGGCGAAATGGCCAGCCTGTCGCAACATCTGGCCAGCAACCAGGGCCGGCCGGTGGGGCTGATCTTTGGCTCGTATACCTGACCGCCCTTCCGTATTCAGGCCGTGCGCCTGAACGAAATAGCGGCACAGTTCGGCGACCGGGTTGATTTCTATTGTGTCTATATACAAGAGGCCCACCCCGACGATGGCTGGCAGGTGCAGCATAATTTGGATGATGATATCATCCTGAACGCGCCCCGCAGTATTGAGGAGCGGGCCGAGATCGCGGAAGTCTGCGTCCTGCGTCTGAACATGGCCATGCCCATGTTGCTTGACGATATGACCGATCAGGCGGATAGGCTGTACAATGCCTTGCCCGAACGCCTGTATCTGATCGACGGCCAGGGCATCGTACGTTTCAAGACCGTGGCGGGCTCCCGGGCTTCGCGCCCGAGGATTGGGCCGCCGCCATCGCGGATATGGTCGGCCCGCCTGCATAGACCAAGGAGTTAGCATTGAATTTCCGTAAATCCCTCGCTTTGGCGGCGGCATTGGCCGCCTTGGCGGTCAGTGCCGCCGAGGCGACCTCATCCAAACAACCCTACGCCGGCCAGCAACAGCGTGCCATCAAGGCCCTGTCGGCACAGGATGTTGACGGCTACCTGAAGGGCAAGGGCATGGGCCTGGCGAAAAGCGCCGAGCTGAACCACTACCCCGGCCCCTTGCATCTGCGTCAGTTTGCCGAAGAGGTCGAGTTGACGGCGGAACAACTGGCCGCCATCGAGGCCATTGAAGCCGCCATGAAGGCAGAGGCCAAGCGACTGGGCCGCATTATTCTTGGCAAGGAAGAAAGCCTGGATGCCCTGTTCGCCGGCGGCCGCGCCGATGGTGACGAGGTGCGGCAGCTGACGGTCGAGATTGGCCGTTTACAGGGTGAACTGCGCGCCGTACATCTGAATGCCCATCTGCAAGTCCGCCCCCTGCTCAGCAGCTATCAGATCGCCACTTACAACCACTTGCGCGGCTATACATCGGGCAAGACTAAACATTCTGGGCATTCTGGGCATTCGGAACACGGCAAACATTGATGGCGGAACAGGCCGGCCGCGTGTGAGCCCCATGAGTATGGAACGGCAATCGGTCCCGCGCGGCATCTTCTACGTCATCATGTCGGCCATGGTTCTGGTACCCATGGTCTCCGCCTCGATCAAGCATCTGGGGCATAGCTACGGCGTTTTGGAAATCGTCTGGGTCCGGGCCCTGGGCCAGACCGTTTGGATGATCGCATTATTGGCACCGCGCCATGGCTGGCGGATCCTGATACCCCAGCGCCTGGGCATACAGCTGCTGCGCTCGGGCCTGCTGTTCATCGCCACCTTGTGCTTTGTCCTCGGCATCAAGGCGGTGCCGCTGGTCACCGTGCATGTCATCGGCTTCACGGCGCCGATCATCGTTGTCGCTCTGTCGGCGATATTCCTGCGCGAAAAGGTCGCCATTGCCCGCTGGCTGGCCGTGGGGCTGGGCTTCCTTGGCGTCGTGATTGTGTTGCAGCCGGGTACAAGCGCGGCCCTGCCGCCCGCAGCCCTGTGGCTTCTCGTGGCTGCGGTCAGTTGGTCGGTGGTACAAATCCTCAGCCGCCAAGTGGCCGCCCACGACCGTTCCGAAACCACGGCGATCTATACCTATGCCGTTGCCCTGGCGGCGACCACGCCATTCGTGCCGGCGTATTTCGATTTCAGTGTTTCACCAGGGCCAGGCGGCTGGCTGGCGTTCCTGCTGATCGGGCTGGTCGGCGGCGTCCGCCATTACTGCATCATCAAGGCCTATGCCCTGGCGCCCGCCTCGATCATCGCGCCGTTCAACTATACTGAATTGCTGGGCGCGGCCTTGGTTGGCGCCGTGATCTTTGGCACCCTGCCCGATACCGCCACCTGGGCGGGCGCCGCCGTGATCATGGGCGCGGGGCTTTACCTGGCCTATGCCGAGCGCCGGGGCTAAATATCCAAGTGGATATTGATAATGACCGTTTTGGCCTTGGCCCATCGGGCATAAGGCGCGTGTAAGAGGAACCTACAGAAAGCTCACAAGAACGGCCAAAAACGGTCATCATCAATGTCCATTTACATGGTTGCAAGTCGCTGATTTGGGTCAAGACGCAGCCGTGGGCGAAGCGCTATAGTAGGCCTGATTGATGATAGGATGGGAGAATCGAAGCAATGGCAAAACAGACGCAGGTGACCGAACCAACTGATTTTGGCGACGGGCAGTATCCCCACGCCCTGGTCAACGTCACCAATGTCTGCAATCTCGATTGCCGCCATTGTTTTGTTTTTCGGGCAGATAACCCCCAGGCCCCGCGCGACAAGATGAACGATGCCACCATGCTGTATCAACTCGAAGTTCTGCGCGACAAGCATGGCATCCGCTCCATGCTGTTCATGGGCGGCGAACCGATGATCCGCAAGGATATGGTGCTGAAAGCAACCAAGCTGTTCCCCGAAAGCGCCATCGTCACCAACGGCACCTATGGCATTCCCTCCGTTCCCGGCCATCTGGTCACGGTATCCCTGGACGGCCCCATGGAATTGAATGATCCGATCCGGGGCGAAGGCGTTTTCGGCAAGGTCAAGGAAGCCATCTTTGCCCGCGATGCCAATGACGGCACCACGGTGATGCTGCAAATGGCCGTGACGCGGGAGAATGCGCCGGGGCTGGAGGAATTCCTGGCCGAGGTCTCCGAATGGCCAATCAACGGCGTCGCCTTCAGCCTCTATGTCCCGGTCAAAAACGACCAAACAGGCCTGGACTGGAAAGATCTCAAGGAGCGTGACAAGGTTCTGGACCGGATCATTGCCCTAAAGAGGAAATATCCGTCCGTGATCAAATCCCATATCCCCACCCTGGAATTGATGAAGTCCGACGTGGCCATCAACTCCACCGGCGAAAACGGCGAAAAATGTATCCTCAAGCGGGATACCCTGACCCTGTACATGGGCGAGGGCGGCCAATTCGAAAAACCATTCTGCTGTTACGGCAACGATGTGGACTGTACCCATTGCGGCGCCTACGCGGTCTTCAATCGGGCCTATCTGGCATCCCAAGGCCGTGGTGAGGCCTCGCGCTACGGTCGTGACGGTGCGGCGAACGTCGCGGCAATTGTTGAGAAGGCCGAACAATCGGATTAAGCTGCCGGGCAGCATGACGAAACAAATCGAAGTCACCGAGCCGACGGACTTTGGCGAAGGGCAATATCCCTTTGCCCTGGTCAATGTCACCAATGTCTGCAATCTCGATTGCCGCCATTGCTTCGTCTTCCGGGCCGATAATCCCCAGGCCCCGCGCGACAAGATGAACGATGCCACCATGCTGCATCAGTTGGAAGTGCTGCGTGATAGGCACGGCATCCGTTCCATGCTGTTCATGGGCGGCGAGCCGATGATCCGCAAGGACATGGTGCTGCAAGCGGCCAAGCTGTTTCCCGAAAGCTCCATCGTCACCAACGGCACCTACGGCATCCCCTCCCTGCCCGGCCATCTGGTTACGGTATCCCTGGACGGCCCCATGGAACTGAATGATCCGATCCGGGGTGAAGGCGTCTTCGCCAAGGTGAAAGAGGCCATCTTTGCCCGCGACGCCAATGACGGCACCACGGTGATGCTGCAAATGGCCGTGACGCGGGAGAATGCGCCGGGCCTAGAAGATTTCATGGCCGAGGTCGCGGACTGGCCCATCAACGGCGTTGCCTTCGCCTTTTATGTGCCGACCGTCAATGACACCTCTGGCCAGGACTGGACGGATTTGCGGGAGCGGGACAAGGTGCTGGACCGGGTCATCGCCCTAAAACGCAAATACCCCGATGTCATCCGCTCCCACATCGAGACGCTGGAATTGATGAAGTCGGACGTGGCCATCGCGACCACTGGCGAACACGGCGAAAACTGCGTCCTGCGCCGCGATACGCTGCCGCTCTACATGGGCCAGGGCGGGCAGTTCGAAAAACCCTATTGCTGCTATGGCAACGACGTGGATTGCAGCCGCTGCGGCAGCTATGAAGTCTTTAACCGGGCCTATCTGGCATCACAGGGCAGGGACAAGGGCGCGCGCTATGGTCGGGACGGAGCCGAAAATGTCGCGATGGTCATTGAAAGCGCCGCCGAGTAAGGCTCAGCCGGAAGCCTTCAGGCGGGCATACTCTTCCTCATAGGCGGCGTAGGAATCTTTCAAGACCGCATGGTTCAGCAGCATTTCGGCCAAAACTTCGCCGCTGTCTGGCTCCATGATCCGGCTTTTCACCCAGTAGGATTCCGTGCGCCGGCTTTCCGACAGGGCCACGATCTCCCGTTCGATCAGATAATCATTGCCTACCAGCAGCGGCCCCTTGAGCATGCGGATTTCCAGATCCGCGAACAGGCCAATGGCCGGTCCCTTGCCGCGCATGCCGGCCTGGCGCGATGTGTATTGCGCCAGCACGCTGACCATTTCCAGCGGAATGACCGCCCCGCCCCAAGGCGAAGGGCCGCTGTACCAGGGCGAGTTCTCGGTAATGACCTTGAGCTTATCGGCCAGGCTGAACGGATACAGATCGCCCATGTGCTGATCCATATCCATGCGCACCGTTTCCGGCGCCGCGCCCGTTTGACCGGCCGATAGATGTTCCAGAATGACCAGGGTTTCCGCCGGGCGCAGGGCGGCCAGACGGCCTTCCAGCTCGGTCTCCTCCGCACTGGCACCGATTGAAGCGGTGCCGCGCAGAACTTCCTGGCCGTCCGCCTTATCGGCGCCAATACGGACCTGCTTGGCATCCCGCGCGCCCAGCTCGACGAAGGCACGAACCTCCTCGCCCTCGACCACCATGTTGCGGAAATGGGACGACAGGCAGCCGGTTTCGAACCAGGCATCGCCCCAAAGATTATGCAGCAGTGGCACGAATTGGCTGAAATGGGTCGGGCCCTCGATCGGCGCCGCCTTGAAGCCCAGATCCTGGGCCATGGCGTCGTCATGCAGGGACTCGTGGCCATCATAGGTCTGATCGGCCAGCATCTGCCGCGGCGCGCGTAACGGCCCGCTCAGAACCAGCGGCGTCTCGAACGCCTCAGTCACATTAGCCACGTCCGACAAAGGGCATCTTTGTGGCCATCACGGTGAGGAACTGCACATTGGCGTCGGGCGGCAGGGAGGCCATGTAGACCACCGCGCGGGAGACATTGTCCACGTCCATCAGGGGTTCGGGCTTGACCGAGCCGTCGGCCTGGGGCACGCCGTCCTTCATGCGCGCGGCCATGGGTGTCAGGGCATTGCCGATATCCAGCTGACCGCAGGCGATATTGTATTTGCGGCCATCCAGGGAGGTCGATTTGGTCAGGCCCGTGACCGCGTGCTTAGTCGAGGTATACGGCGCTGAATTTGGCCGGGGCGTATGGGCCGAGATGGAGCCATTATTGATGATGCGCCCGCCCATTGGGTCCTGGTCCTTCATCACCTTGAAGGCTTCCTGGGTGCAGAGGAAAACACCGGTCAGATTAACGTTGACCACCGTCTGCCATTGTTCGAACGGCAGCTCCTCGATATTCACCGCCGGGGCGCCTGTGCCTGCGTTATTGAACAGCAGGTCCAGGCGGCCAAAGGCCCGCACCGTGGCGGCAAACAGCGCCGCGACCGAGGCCGGGTTGGAAACATCGGTCGGCACCGCCAGGGCGCGTTCGCCATTCTCGCCGGCCTCTGCGATGGATTCCTGCAGGGCATCCTCCCGCCGGCCCGCCAAGGCCACGGAATAACCCTCCGCCAAAAGGGCCAGGGCAGCACCCCGGCCAACACCGGAACCTGCTCCCGTTACGATGGCAACCTTGCCGTCTCCGCTCATTTTATTCGCCTTCCAATTCAAAATGCTCTGGCCGCAAAGTAGTCCGCTCCCGCCTCAATAATCAACTTAGTAATCGATGTTGAAATACTCGGGCCGGCCCAGGGGCCAGTACTCGCCCCAGACATCGGCGCCGCCGTCAACAGTCAACACCGTGCCGTTGATGAATTCCCCCGCCGGTCCGGCCAGATAGACCGCCGCCTGGGCGATATCCTGGGCGGTGCCGATCTTGCGCATGGGATTGTGGTCAAAGCTGGGTTTGGCCTCGACCGGATAGTGCACCAGTCCAGGCGAGGCCACGACGCCAATGGCGATGGAATTCAGGCGAATATCATAGGGCGCCCATTCCACGCACAGGCCCCTGGTCAGATGAATTTCGCCGGCCCGGGCGGCCTGGGTATGGGCGATGCCGGAGGTACACATGGCCAGCACCGTCACCATGTTGATGATGCAGCCGGGCTGTTTATTGTCGCGCCAATGGCGGGCGGCGGCCTGCATCATCAGCCACGAACCTGTCAGGTTGGTATCGACAACGGTGCGCCAGCCATTGGGACTGATATCCATGGCGGGGGCGGCGAATTGCCCGCCGGCATTGTTGATCAGCACGTCCAAGCGGCCAAAACGCTCCCACGTCTCGTCCATCAGGCCGCCGACCAGATCCGCATCCCGGATGGTCAGGGCCTGGGTAAAGCAGGGGATGTTCAGGCTGGCCATGTCCTCTTCAAAGGCCGCCATCTTGGCCTCGTCCCGGCCGCAGGAAACAATGGTGGCACCCAGGCGGCCAAACAGGACAGCCGTCGCCATGCCGATGCCCCCGGCCCCGCCCGAAACCAGCACCACCTGATCCTTGAACAGATCATCCCGGTAGACCGTTGGCAGCGCCGCCAGTTCCGCCGCCGTCGGGGCGTCATAGACTTCGTCCTCGGCACGCTCGGTCATAATATTTTACTCCGCTGCTTTGTAATCGTCGGGGAAGTACTCCCGTACGAAATCGCCGTAGTCATTATAGGTATAGCAGGTGTTCAACATACTCGCCGGCAGCCGCCGTGGCTTGCCCTGCCTCTCGCCCTTGTCCATGGGCGCCCGTTCGGACCAGACCGCCTGCATGGCCGTGGTCGCCATCTGCGACAGCATTTCCACCAGATGGGTGCAGCCCTTGCCATGGCCGACCCGTTCCCGGACCATGCGGTTCCAGCCCGGCCCGATCTTCAAACCGGCCAGATTCTTGAAATTCGGCGCCACCAGATGACAGACGCCATGGGCCCCCACATCCAGTTTCGCCTCCGCCGACTGCACCTCCATCTTTCTGTTGATAGTCAGGCGCAGCCACAGGTCATGCACCGGCTCCCCCGCCGCCCGATGAGTATCCACGAGATGATGTGAAAACGGTTTGACGTCGAGAATATGGCCCTCCAAGTCGATCAATCCGTCCTGGCGCTGGTAGGCGGCAATCGAAATGGTGCGGTTGTGGATTTGCTCCCGCTCAGTGGCTTGGGAAAGTGGCATGTCTGGGCTCCGAAATATTAAATCGATACTGTCCAGCGATTAGCGCGCCCGCGACCGGAAGGCAAGCATCTGCTAAACTTTGGGCGGGATTCGGGGTTTGGATTGCATGCATTCAACAACGCGTGATGATGAAAACGGCCGCTATGGCTGGGTGATGGTGTTCGTCGGTTTCACCTTGATGGCCATGAGCTTCGGCGCTCTTGGCGCGGTCGGGGTGTTTTTGAAGCCGATCGCCGCCGACTACGGCTGGTCCCGGGCCAGTATCGCCCTGGGCTATACGACGGCGGCCCTCTCGGCGGCGGCATTCGGCATTCTGTGGGGCTTCATGGCCGACCGGCGGCCGACGCGGCGCTTTATGTTCATGGGCGTGCTCGCCATCGGCCTGGCAACGCTGCTGTTAAGCCGAACATCGGCACATTGGCAGTTTTACCTGCTGTATTTCCTCTTTGGCGCCTTTGGCCATGGTGCCCTGATGAGCACTATTTGGGCCAATGTAGGGCAATGGTTTGTCGACAACAAGGGCCTGGCACTGGGCATCGGCATGGCTGGGGGCGCCTTTGGCCAGGGCGCAGTGCCGTTCGTCGCCAGGCTGTTGATATCCGCCTACGGCTGGCAAAGCGCCTACATGATATTGGGCCTGGGCTTTCTGGTGCTCGGCCTGGCGATCGCCGCCCTGACCAGGGACCCGCCGGCCAAACGGGCGCATTTGGCGGAGCTCACGGCAGCGGGAGCGGAAGCCGGCGGCAGTTGGTCCCTGGGCGAGGCAGCCTATGTGGTGTCATGGTTTTCCATCGCGGTGATCTTTTGTTGCAGCTGCATGTCCGTGGTGATCGTGCATCTGGTGCCCATGCTGACCGATGGCGGCCTGGAACCGCAGGTCGCCGCCTCGGTCCTGACGACGATGATGTTGATGGGCGCGGTGGGGCGCATGATCACGGGTAGGATCTGCGATCTGATCGGCTCGGTCAGGACCTATGCCCTGGCCTCCCTGGGGCAGACGGTTCTGGTGATCTGGTTTCCCCATATCGATAACCTGTTCGCCCTCTACGTCCTTGCCGTGGTGTTTGGCGCGCTGTTTTCGGGCGTCATGGCCTCCATGGTGATCAGCGTCAACGTGGAGGTGCCGGGCAAGGTCGCGGCACGGTCGTGGTCCATCGTCTCGTTCTTTGCCTGGATCGGCATGGGCACGGGCAGCTACATGGGCGGCGCGATCTTTGACTTCACCGGCGGATACACCTGGGCCTTTGCCTTTGCCGCCGGCATGGGCTGTATCAATTTGCTAATCCTGGCCTGCTTCCGCATCAGCCGCAAAAAACGCCGTGCGGTGTTAAGTCCCGCCTAGGCGTTACGGGAGGCATCCGGGTCCAGGGGATAGATCGGCCGGCGCAAATTCTTAAAGGGAAAAGCAGCGTAGTCGGAGCTGCAAACACCAGGCCCCGCCACCAGCACCACATGCTTGGCGATGGGGCCAAAGCCGGCCCGGAAATGCTGCCGCGATTTAATCAGCACATAGCGCTTGGCCGACGGATCAATGCCGGCGTGGGTGAAACAACCCGTATCGAACGGTTCGTAGCGGCGTTCGGAAACCACGATATCGACGCTGCCTGTCCGCAGCACCGCCGTCCGGCCCATGTTCATGGGGCTGCCCGTGGCCATGGGCCCGGTGACGATGAAGCGGCCATCGGTGATGCATTTCACCGTGCCCGAGACGGCTATGGGCCGGCCATCCAGTTGCATGGCCGGGCTGTCGGTTCTGCCGCCCAGTTGCAGGCTGACTTCCGCCCCGACGCCGGCGTCGATCATCCGGGCCACGCTGTCGGGATCCCAGATCGGCCCGGCCACGACATCCTCAAGGCCAAGGCGCAAGACCTCGTCCAATACTTCCATATTGTCCTGGGGGCCGCCGGCACCGCAATTATCCCCATGATCCACCAGGATGATGGGACCTCCGTCCAGTTCCCGGGCGCGGTTGAGAGAGGTTTCAACCGGCTCGATCTCAAAAACAAAATCCTCCCGCCGTTGCCAGGCGGTATCCATCAACTCGTCCAACAGATTACCGGCGGCAACGGCGTCTCCATCGCCAACGACAATGGCACCCAGACCCACGTGGGGGATGTCCGCCAATGGAAAGCCGCCGAATACCGAGGCGTTCAGCACCTCGCCCGCCGCCTCCGCCGCCATTGCCCGATCCATGATGTCCTTCATGGGCTGATCCAGGGGTGTCTGGCGCAGCATGTGGGTCAGCATGGGCAGGGAATGCCACAGCATCACCGGGTTTACCTCACCCGCCATGGCGCGCAGCAGGGTCTCGCCGGCGCGGCGCCCAGTCTCGGCCATGTCAATATGGGGATAGGTGCAGTAACCGGTAATCACCGTCGCATTGGCGATCATCACCGGCGTCAGATTGGTGTGGAAATCCAGCGCCACGGCGATGGGCACCTCGGGCGCGATGGCGCGGATACGGCGCAGCAACTCACCTTCGCCGTCGTCGTGACCCTCGGTCACCATGGCGCCATGTAAATCCAGCATGATGCCGTCACAGCCCATGCTTACCGCTTCACAGATGCGGTCGGACATTTCGTCAAAGGCGGCCTGTTCCACCTTGCCCGAGGGCGCGGCGTTGGCGATCAGGGGCACCACATATTCGGCGTCTTCCCGCTCGGCCAGATCAATATAGGCCGCTATGGGATTGTTGGTGCCGCGATAGATGTCTATCGCCTTGTCGCCGGCCTTTGGGCCAAAGGCGCGCAGAGGCGTCGGCAAGGGAGAAAAGGTATTCGTCTCATGCCGCATGGTGGCCAAAACCAGTCGCATCATTTCTTCCTCACATTACACGCGCATTTGTCTGTAACACGGGCCTGGAACAAGCTAGCCTAGCAGGCAAACAAGCAAGCAACAATTTCCGCGGAGGAAGAGACATGGCTACGGATAGAGAACCTGATGATCAGCAACTGGACGGTAAGGTCGCCATCGTCTCGGGCGCGGGCGCGATCAAGGACGGCATCGGCAATGGCCGCGCCGCCGCCATCCTGCTGGCCCGGGCCGGCGCCAGGATCATGGCGGTGGACCGGGATTTGGAACTGGCGGCGGAAACCGCCCGCCTGATCGAGGCCGAGGGCGGCGAGGCCCTGGCCCATGCGGCGGATGTGACGGAGGAGGCCGAGTGCGAGGCCATGGTGGCCCTGGCCATGAAAACCTTTGGCCGGGTCGATGTGCTGGACAACAACGTTGGCATCGGCAGTTCCGGCAGCGTCGTCGATGAAGTGATCGAAAACTGGGAACGGGTCATGAAAGTCAACGTACAGACCATGTTCCTGACCACGAAATACGCCGTGCCCGCGATGATCGATAGCGGCGACGGCGGCGCCATCGTCAATGTCTCCTCCATTTCGGCCCTGCGGCCGCGCGGCCTGACCGCCTATTCCGCCTCGAAAGGCGCGGTGATCTCGCTGACCCGGGCCATGGCCATGGATCACGCGGCGGATGGCATCCGGGCCAACTGCATCGCGCCGGGGCCTGTCTATACCCCTATGGTCTATAGCCGGGGCATGTCCGAAAAGGCGCGCGAGCAACGGCGTACCGCCTCGCCCCTAGGCATCGAAGGCAGCGGCTGGGATATCGGCAACGCGGTGGTCTTTTTGTCCTCGGCGCGCTCCCGCTATATCACTGGGCAAACCCTGGTGGTCGACGGCGGCATCACCGTCGCCGCGCCCGCCCGTGATCCCAACGCATAGCCCAACGCGCAGAAGGACAAGAAACATGGCACGCATCCCCTATCTCGATGTCGACGACCTGGCCGAGGACGATAAGGAGCTTCTGAAACGGCCGATCAACCTGCACCGCGCCCTGGTCAACAGCCCCGGCGCTGCACGTAATTTCGGCCATGTGGGCAGCTACATCCGCTTCGGTTCGAAACTGGACCCGCGTTTGCGCGAACTGGCGATCCTGCAGGTCGGCTATCTGGCGCGCAGCGAATATGAATACAGCCACCACATTAAGATCGGCCGGGACTTCGGCGTCTCCGACGACGATATCCGCGACATGATCACCGAGACCGAGGGCCGCAACAGCGGCCTGCCGGCCCTTGACCGGGCCGTTCTGCGGGCGGCGCGGGAGATGACGGAAGAGATGAAAATATCCGACATCACCTTCGCCAAGCTGGAAAGCCATCTAAGCCCGGAATTACTGGTTGATCTGACCATGGTTATTGCTTTTTACAATGCCGTGGTGCGTATGTTGGGCACCTTGGAAATCGACGTGGAGGACAGTTACGCACCGTTTCTCGACGAGTTTCCCTTGCCTGACTAGAGAAGGACCTGAGGGATGAATACGCAGAATGGGGGGGCCGCGCAGGATGCGGTACAACGCCTTGTCGCGGCCATCCGCGATGGCGTGCAACGGGTCATCGTGGGCAAATCCGAAACCATCGAGCTGGCCATCGCCGCCCTGCTGGCGCGCGGCCATGTCCTGATCGAGGACGTGCCGGGAACCGGCAAGACCACCCTGGCGAAAGCCCTGGCGGCGACCATGCGCTGTGACTTCACACGCATCCAGTTCACCCCCGATCTGGTGCCCGCCGACGTCCTGGGCATCAACTTCTTTGATATGAACAAGCGGGAGTTCGAATTCCGCCCAGGGCCGGTGTTTACCCAGGTGCTGTTGGCGGACGAGATCAATCGGGCCACGCCCAGAACCCAGTCGGCATTGCTAGAAGCGATGCAGGAGCGCCAGGTCTCCATCGACGGCGTGACCATGGCCCTGCCGGCGCCGTTCTTCGTGGTCGCGACCCTGAACCCGGTTGAGATGGAAGGCACCTTTCCCCTGCCCGAGGCCCAGTTGGACCGCTTTCTGCTGCGCCTTGATCTGGGCTATCCCTCCCTGGCAGAGGAGGCCGCCATGTTGGACCGCTTTGTCGGCGATAGTGATGGGGTATCCGCACCTGGCGTTGGTGAAATCAGCGTGGGGCCCGAGGATATTGCGCGGGCCCAGCGGGAGGTCGACAAGGTTACGGTGGATGGCGCGGTGCGTGATTACCTGCTGGCGATCGTCGCCGCGACACGGGATGACGATAGGCTGCGGCTTGGCGCCAGCCCAAGGGCGGCCCTGGCACTGCAACGGGCCTGCCAGGCCCATGCGGCCATCGACGGGCGTGGCTATGTGATACCCGATGATATCAAGGCATTGGCGGTGCCGGCGTTGGCCCATCGTCTTAGCCTTGATACTGGCGCGCGTCTGCGCGGGGTCACCGCGGCCGCCATCGTGGAAGAGATCCTGGATCGGATCGCCGTACCGATCGAAGGCTGAGACGGCAGTCCGGCAAGATCATGAGCATGAACCAGGCATTGAGCTTGACACCGCGCCCGGGGCGATGGAGCCGCTCGGGCGCGGTGGTATCGGACCTGATTTTACTGATCCTGATTATCGTCGCCATTGTCGCGGCGATTGCGGGCAAGGCCTTTGTCGCCGCGATCTGCGGCCTGATTCTGATGCTGACCTTTATCTCGCGGCTGTGGACGCGGCTGGCCTTGGCCGAGGTCGATTATACCTGCCAGCCCTCGGCCAAGCACCTGATGCAAGGCGATGTCTTCGAGCTGACCCTGACGGTGGAGAATCGAAAGCCTCTGCCCCTGCCCTGGCTGACCGTTTCGGAAATCCTTCCCGACGGCCTGGTCCTGGAACAGCAGCACCAACAGGCGCAAAATGCTCCAGGTTTCTTCCAGGAAACAACGATCCGGGAAACCACGAGCCTTGGCCAATACGAACGCATCAGATTTCATCACCGGGTCCGCGCCCTGCGGCGTGGCTACTACGGCCTTGGCCCCACGCGCATCACCAGCGGCGATATTTTCGGATTTTACGAGGCCCGCCTCGACAACGACCGGCGGGCACCAGAGCTGGTGGTTTACCCGAACACCGTGGCGATGCCGGATTTCGACCTGCCCCCCTATCGGCCCATGGGCGATTTTTGGAGCCGCGCCCGCTTCATCGATGATGAAACACGGCCCAGCGGGCTACGCGAATACCGCACCGGAGACGCGGCCCGACATATCGACTGGAAAGCCACGGCGCGCCATGACAGCGCCTTCGTCAGGACCTACGATTCCTCCCATTCACAACGGGTGGTGATCCTGTTGGAATGCGACACCGCCTTGGAACGCTGGCGCAACTACCCCGCCGTGCTGGAAGCCGCGGTGACCGGCGCGGCATCCGTGGCGCGCCGGTCCATAGAACTTGGCTATGCGGTCGGCCTTGTCAGCAACGGCAACGCGGGCAACGGCCCGGCACCGCCAATGGTGCCGCCGGGTGCCGGACCGGACCAGTTGAGCGCCTTGATGACGGCCCTGGCCGGGGCGCGCGCGCATACCGCTGCTCAGTTGCCGGACATGGTGGCGCGCTATGGCGCCGAGGCCATGCCGGCGGGCGCCACGGTGGTCTATATCGCGGGCGTATTCAGGCCCGGAACGGTTGACTTCGTTCGCGAACTGGGCCGGCGCGGTCATCGCATCGTCGCCCTATGTGCCGGCGGCGATGCACCGCCCGAGATTCCGGACTTTCCCATCCTGGATTATCGCACACGCTTCGCGGCACCGGAGACGGCCGATGAATGATCGCCGGGATTTGCTCGCCATCGCCGCGACAATCATTGCGGACGCCGCCTGGCTGTTTCCAATATTCCTGTTTCTCGGCATGGGTGCCCATCCGGGCCAACCGGTGTTGCCCCTGGCCGCGATAATATTGCTGATGGGCCTGGGTTTCGCGGCCGCACGCCTTGCGCCGCGCAAGATCCAGGACCCGGCCCTGCACGCGCCGGCACAGGCGATTGGCGGTCTGGGCGCGATTTATCTTATCCTCTCGGTCATCGCGGCCCCGCGCGGCACGGAGATCGATCTGCTGTGGGGCCCGCAACTGGTCAGCGGCGGCTATTCAGGCCAGCAGGCGGGCGCGCTCATTTTTGCCATGCTGGGTGCCGGCTTTCTGTGGCACAGGGGCGTCCGCATCGCGGTGGAGACCCATCCACGGCTGCGGCTGTTGAGCACCTTCCGCACCGGCATCGTGGCGTTGGCCCTGGCAATATTGGTGGAGCAGGCCACGGGTATTGATGCCTCGGCGGTGCTGATGCTGGTTCTGTTCTTTGCTGCCTCACTTGGCGGTTTGGCCTTCGCGCGGCTGGAACCGGGTGGTGCCTGGACGCCCATCGTTGGCATCGCCGTCGGCGCGGTGCTGGGCGGCGGCTTTATCGTCGGCATGATCGCCGTGGCGATTGGCGGCCATGGCCTGGCTTTCCTGTCCTGGGCCTGGGGCTATGTATCGGTGGCCATTCTATGGCTGCTGGAAATCATATTCGCGGTTTTGCTGTGGCTGCTGCCCGAATTGGGCGAACGCAGCGGCGGCGGTATTGACTGGAAACCGCCGAAATTCAAAATGCCCGAATACATCAAATCCGATGGCGGGCAGCAAGCATCGGAGATGACGACCGAGCTATTGCAGTTTTCAGGCCTTTTGCTGGCCCTTTATGTGGCCTACCGTTTGCTTGCCTGGGCCTATCAGAAATATGGCCGCAGGGCCCAGGAAGAACCGGAATCCGACCGCGAGTCAATCCGAGGCGAAGCGGATGCCGCGGCAGATCTGCTGAACCTGCTGCGTGGCCTGTTGCCCGATTGGCTGCGCCCCGGCGAGGCCGCCGCCGGCCCCAGCTACCCCAAGGACAAGCCGGGCATAACGGAGGTCTATGCCCTGTACTTCGACATGCTGACAGCCGCCTGCGAGCACGGCCATGACTTCATGGCCTCGGCCACGCCGCGCGAGCGCCGGGCCGAGCTTGAGGCCGCTATCCCCGGCGCCCCCGTGGCGCGGATAACCGATTGTTTTAATGCCGCCTGCTACGGCAATCTCGGCACCGATCAAGCGACGGTTGATAACCTGCGCCACGATCTGACAGCGGCGCTCGCACCAGCGTCCTGACAACAGATTGCGCCGATTACCGTTCGAGGGCGCGAAAGCCTGTGAAAGTTTCGATTGCGATGGCAGCGAAGCGGATATCCTGAATAACATACATATTTGGTAATATTTAAGGATTACACTACCCTATGACCAAAAAGGGAGGTGCAATTGTTTTTTCGCGGCGGCTATGGAATGCCCCTATTGCTGGCGGCCTGGATTTTTGTCGCCATGCCGGCAACGGCAGCACCTTTACGCTTCATGACCGTCGAACTGGCGCCCTACGGCGTTAACGACGGCCAAGCTGGCAAGCGAGGCCTGATCGTTGACATTGATGCGGCGATTGCGGCCAGATCGGGCGTTGCCATTGTCGACAGCGTCAGGCCAATCGTCAGGGTCATGAAGAGCCTGGAGTCCGGCACTGCCGATTGCGCCGTTTTTCTTCGTACAACCTGGAGTAAGGCGAGATTCATTGCCGTGGCGAAGATCTATGACAGTTTCGCCTCGATCGTGGTGAGCCGGAAGGGACTGCCCATAGCGCGGATCAGTGATTTGCATGGCCGGCTCTTGGCGCTGCCGCGCGGCAGTTATGTCGATTTTGAGATTACCACGGATCCTGAAATCAAGCGGCATTTCACCAACGGCTATAGTCAAAGCGCACGCATGCTCAAGGCCGGCCGGGTCGACGCCATAGCTGGCACAGCGCTGAGCATCTATCACAATCTGGCAGAATTGCAGATGCGGCAAAGGGATCTGGGCAGCATCTTTACCTTTGACCGCAAACCGATCTGGCTGCAATGCACCAGGAAGCCGGATTTGGAGAAATCTATCACGCGGCTTCGGCGAGCAGCGAATGCATTACGTGCCGAAGGGGTCTTTCGCCAGTTGCGTGAGAGTTATGTTCCGGCGGGCTTCAAATAACGCCATGACCGAGAATCTGGACAAAAACTCTGGCTTGTCGCGGTTTTCACGCAGCCTGTCTCTCAGGCAGGCGCGGGCAGCAGTGTTTACCGCCCTTGTACTTGGTATTGCCTTCAGTGCGCTGCAAATCGGAGCCGATCTAAGGAATGAGCAGCAGAAGAGCGAAACGGCCTTCGCGCAATCGCTTATGGCGTTCGAGGACTCCGCTTTCCAGGCTGCCTATGGTCTTGACGAGATTTTGGCGCGGACAGTCGTTCAGGGGCTATTCCAGCAAGCGGCTATATTCGAGGCGAAAATCGTGGATAACTTCGGCCAGAACATGGCCATCGCGGAGCGGCCACAGAGGCAAGGTGCGCTCAAATGGCTGGCTGACGGGATATTCGGAAAGACCAGGACCTATGCAATCGAATTGCGGCAAAAGCAATCAGGCTTCCACGCGGGCGACCTGAGCATCCGCGTTGACAACTATGTGATTGCCGAAACCTTTTTTCAACGCTCTGGCTTGATTCTGTTATTCGGCCTGCTGCGCAATCTGATCCTGGCGGTAATTCTGGCCGCGCTGTTTCATAAAATGCTGACGAAGCCTCTTCGCTTGATGGCTGATAGAATCAAGGCGAGCAGTGGGGACGTTGAAACACCGCCCAGTCACGAGAGCGATGAATTGGGCGATATGATCAATGCTCACAATGAACTGCTGCATCAGCGCGCCGATGCCGAGCGCCGCTTTCGCGATTTTGCCGAAATTGCCGCCGATTGGTTCTGGGAATTGGACGATCAGCTGCGGTTTACCTTTGTCTCGAAAAACATATCCATGATTGGCTCAAAACCGGAATTTTTCATCGGCAGAAGCAGCGAGGAAATTGTCGCCGGCAGCGAGGTTGAAGCGGCCTGGGCCGAGGAAATAAATACTCTGAAACAGCATTTGCCCTTACGGAATTCCGCCAAGCCGTCGGTCATTAATCCCGAGAGATGGGTGCAGTCAGATGGCGAGCCATTGTTCGATAGTGATGGCCGATTCACGGGGTATCGCGGCACGACCGTGGATATCACGGAGCGTAAACTGGCCCAGGAAGCCTTGGCGCAAAGCAACGAAAGATACCAGGCCCTGGCCGAGGGCTCTATTCAGGGCGTTTATGTACATAAAAATTTCATTCCCCTATATGCCAACGAAGCCCTGGTTCGAATTTTTGGTCTTGAATCCGTTGACCATTTCCTGGGAACGGAATCCGTCCTTGATCTGGTACATGAAGACGATGTGGCCTTGATCAAGGAACGGGCCCGCAAGCGTTACGCGGGAGAATACATCCCGCAAATTATCGAGTACCGGGGCGTTCGCGCTGACGGCGCGACAATTTGGCTGCAATCAAGTGGCCAAGCCATTCAGTGGGATGGTGAAGATGCCATTTTGATTATGTTGATTGATGTCACCAAACGCCGGCACCTGGAAGCGCAAATCCGCCATGCCCAGAAAATGGAGGCGGTCGGCCAGCTGACGGGCGGCATCGCCCATGACTTCAACAATATCCTCGGCATTATCATGGGCAACCTACAACTTCTCCAACGTCAGGGAGAGGATGACCCCGAACTCATGAATTATGCCGAGACCGCGCTTGAGAGTGTCCGGCGCGGCGCCGAGATCACCAAGAAACTGCTTGGCTTTTCGCGCCATGCCCCGGGTACCCATCAAGTAGTGGCGGCAAACGAGTTTATCACTGGTTTGGAAGGACTGATCGCCAAGTCCCTGACCGCATCAATCAGCGTGGAAACTCATTTGGCTGACGAAGCATGGCCGGTCGAGATTGATGTCAGCGACTTTGAAAATGCAATTCTCAATCTATCGCTCAATGCCCGTGATGCCATGCCCGAAGGCGGCAAGCTGCGCATCGAAACCGCCAATACGGCGCTGGAGGATGCTTTTTTTGGGCCTGAATCATCCGCCAAGCCTGGCCCCTTCGTCATGATCTCGGTAAGCGACAACGGCACCGGCATGTCAGCCGAGGTCAGGGAAAAGATATTCGAGCCATTCTTCACGACCAAGAGATTTGGTCAAGGCAGCGGCTTGGGGCTGAGCATGGTGTACGGTTTCGTGGAACGATCCGGCGGCCATATCAATGTGCAGTCGGAAGTTGGAGAGGGGACAACCTTTCAGATCTACCTGCCGCGTGCCAAGACCGCGGTGCCGGAGGACGGAATGGCGGTCGAGGAGCCGCTCGATCTGCCCGGCGGTAGCGAGACTATCCTGGTTGTCGACGACGAGGATGGCTTGCTGCAGGTCGCCATGGCCTATCTGGAAGATCTTGGCTATGTCACCTTGGGCGCCCACGATGGCCAGGAGGCTCTGAACATCCTGCAAGGCCGTAATGACATCGACCTGCTGTTCACGGATGTCATTATGCCCGGTGATCTTGACGGCTACCAGACAGCCTTGGCGGCGCGCAAACGGAATCCGTCGCTCGATGTCCTGCTAACCAGCGGCTTCACGAAAAGCCGTGATCACCAGGAATGTATCAACGACAATAACGAGGCGGAATATTTCGAAAATCTGATGCAAAATATTCTGACCAAACCCTACAAGCGACAAGAATTGGCTCTTGCAATTCGCCAGACCCTGGAAGGCAAGGACTAAAACACCGCCCCCTACTCCGCTGCTTGCCGTGCGTCGGTTATGTTGGCCGCCCGTTTTCTCGCCCTGCGCCGGGCGAAGTAGGCCGAGGTGCGCGCGCCCAGGGCCAGTAACGACGGCGTCACGAACAGGGTCAGGATGGTGGCAAAGCTGAGACCAAAAGCCACCGCCGTCGAAAGCTGCACCCACCATTGCGTCGACGGCGCGCCGATGGAGATATCGCGGGCCACGAAATCAATATTCATCTGAAAGACCATGGGCAGCAGCCCAAAAATAGTGGTGATCGTGGTCAACAAGACCGGGCGCAAACGTTGGGTACCGGTGCGGACCACGGCTTCCATGGGCTCCATGCCCGATTTCACCAATCTGGCATAGGTATCGATCAGCACGATATTGTTGTTGACCACGATACCGGCCAGGGCAATGACGCCGATACCGGTCATGACAATGCCGAATGATTGCCCGGTAATCATCAAACCGGCCATGACACCGACCGTGGACATGATCACCGCCGTTAGGATCAACAGGGCATGATAAAAGCTGTTGAATTGTGTAATCAGGATAATCGCCATGACGAACAAGGCCACGCCAAAGGCCTTGACCAGGAATTGCTGCGCCTCCTTCTGGTCCCTGTCGGCGCCCTTGAAGCGAATATCGACAGCTTCATCGAAATTCTGGGTCGCCATCCAGGCACGGATTTCGTTGACCTTGTCGTCGGCAAGCAGGCCCTCGGCGACGCTGGCCTGAACCTTGATAACCCGCTGGCCATCGCTGCGCTTGACCAGGCCGGAACGCTGCTGCGGCGTGCGTGAAACAAAGTTCGAGATCGGCACCTGGCCATGGCTGGTCTGCACCCTGAGGGCATCAAGCTGGCCGATATTGCGGTATTCGACCGGGAAACGGATGCGGATATCGACTTCCTCATCCGCGTCATCGGGGCGGTATTCACCAACCTTGATGCCATGGGTAACAAGCTGCACCACCTTGCCCACGGTCAGGATATCGGCGTTGAAGCGCCCGGCCTGGGCACGGTCGACCTTGACCTGCCATTCAATGCCCGGCAGGGCGCGGCTGTCTTCCACGTCCAGCAGGCCGTCCATGGCCTCCAATCTGGCGCGGAATTTCCTGACGATGGGATCCAGCCGTTCGGGAAAGCGGGAGCGGATTTCGACCTGGATGTCCTTGCCCGTGGGCGGGCCCACGTCAGGCTCCCGCGGCTCCACCCAGATGCCGGCCAGATGGGCGGTGCGTTCGCGCACTTCCGCCATGATCTCCGCCGAGGTGCGGCGCTGGTCCCATTCCGCGAATTCAACAAAGATGGTGCCGATCACATCCTGGGCCTGCTCGTCACCCTGGCCGCTGCCCCCCGTCCGCGCGTAAAGCGTACGAATACCCCTGATGGGCATCAGCGCGCTTTCCACCTCGCGGACCAGAACATCCTTTTCCCGGGTCGACATATTGCCGCGCGCATGGACGTGGATCAGGCTTTGATCCGGTTCCACGGCGGGAAAGAATTCAACCCCCTTGCCGACCACCTGATAGGCCACCTGGACACCGATCAATATGATTATGGCCGAAAGCAGCACCAGGATCGGCCGGCGAATGAGGCCATACAGGACGCGGGCATAGGCACCGGTAAATCCGGGCAACTGGCGCACGTCACCATCCTCGGCCGCCGCCAGCGCCGCCAGTACCGCCGGGTTGGCGGAACCCGCCTTGCCAAACAGGCCGCCCAATGTGGGCACGAAGATCAGCGCCATCATCAGCGAACCGGCCAATGTCACGACCAGGGTTATGGGCAGGAATTTCATGAACTCGCCCACCACGCCAGGCCAAAAAATCAACGGCATGAAGGCCGCCAGCGTGGTGGCGGTGGAAGCGATAATCGGCCAGGCCATGCGCTGGGCGGCCAGGGTGTAGGCTTCCTGCCGGTGCAGGCCCTCGGCCAGTTTGCGGTCGGCGAACTCGGTTACCACGATGGCGCCGTCCACCAACATGCCGACGGCCAGGATCAGGGCGAACAGAACCACTATATTGACGGTCAGACCCATGCTGTCGAGCACCAGAATGCCGAACAGGAACGAGGCCGGAATGGCCAGGCCGACCAGACCGGCGGTGCGCAAGCCAAGGGCGGCAACCACGACGATCATCACCAGCAAAATCGCGCTCAAGACATTGTTCTGCAAATCCTCCAACATCCGCCGGATATCTTTGGATTCATCCTGAATGAAATTAACCTGCACCCCGGCGGGCCATTCCCTGGCCCGTTCGGTTACCAGATGGCGCACCTGGTCAATGGTCTCGATGACGTTTTCGCCCAGGCGCTTCTTGATTTCCAAGGTCACGCCCCGGCGGCCGTTGATGCGCGCGAAACTGTCGGCATCCTTGAATGTCCGGCGCACGGTCGTAATATCGCGCAGGGTTATGACCCCGTCGCCAAAGGCCTTGATGGGCAGGTCCAGCACATCCTTGGCGGTTTCGAACAGGCCGGGAACTTTCAGGGGAAAGCGCCCCTTGCCGGTATCCAGCGGGCCGGCGCCGATCAGTTGGTTGTTCCGGGTAACGGCGCTGACCAGTTCCTCCTGGCTGATGTTGTAGCTTTCCATGCGCAGAGGATCGAGCAAGACTTCCAGCAGTTCCTCCCGCTCGCCGGCGATCTCGGCCTCCAACACGCCGGGCAGTGCCTCCAACTCGTCCTGTAAATTGCGGGCCAGACGCAGCAAGGTCCGCTCGGGCACATCGCCGGCCAGGGTAACGACCAGAACGGGAAACAGCCCGACATTGACTTCATGCGCGGTGGGCTCGTCGGTTTCATCGGGCAGATCAGGTTTGACCAGATCAATGGCTTCACGCACGTCGCGCAGGGCCTTGTCCGCATCGAAGCCGGCATCAAATTCCAATAGCACCGAAGCATGGCCGGTTTCGGCCCGGCTGCGCATTTCCTTGATGCCCTCGATGGAGCGCAGTTCCTGCTCCATGGGGCGGACCAGCAGGCGCTCGGCATCCTCGGGCGAGATACCGTCATGGCTCATGGAGACATAGACGATGGGGATATTGATATCCGGTTTGGATTCCTTCGGTATTGTCAGAAAGGATCCCAGACCAGCGATCAGCACCAATACCAGAACGGAAAGAACCGTCCGCGAATGGTGCACCGCGACCGAGATGATCGTATTCATGAGGCGGATGCCTCAGCTGTCTTTTGGGCCGGCTTGGCCGGCTCGCGCTTATCGCCTTTCCCCTGTTCGACACCGTTGGAGACGCGCACCCGGTCGCCCCTGCGCACATATTCCTGGCCAACGACGATCAGTTCAGCGGCGTCCGGCAGGCCCGATACCCAGACGCCATCCGTGGCGCTGCCAACTATTCTTACGGGATAGAAGGCGACCTTGCCCCCCGCTTCAACACAGCGAATACCCACCGTGCCTTGATCATCCAGGGTCAATATTGCCGGGGTGATGAAATGAGCCTGGATCTGTTTGGTTGGAAATTTCAATTCCGCCGTCGTGCCGTGGCGCAGTTCGCCTTTCGGATTAGGCACCAACAGCTCCACCCGGTAGGTACGGGTCGCCTCGTCCGCCGTGGCGGAAATATAATGAATACTTCCCTCGACTTTCTGTCCCGTGACCAATACCGCGCTGCCCTTGGCGTTGTTTTTCAGCCGGCCAATGTCCTTTTCGCTGATCTGAGCCACGACAAGATATGGATCCTCGTCCACCAACAGGGCGATGCCGCTGCCATCCTTGACGTAGGCGCCCAGTTCCACCTCGCGGCTATCGACAATGGCATCAAACGGCGCCCGGATCACGGTGCGGGACAGGGCGACATCCATCTGTTTGACCATTGCCTTTGCCGCGTCCAGGGCAGCCGCGGCGGCGGAATAATGTGTTTCCGCGCGATAGCCTTTCTTGCGCAGTTTTTGTGCTGCCTGATATTCCACTTCGCGCTGGCGCACCAGGGCCTTGGCCTCCGCCATATGGGCGTCACGGTCGGCCACCTCGATGCGCACCAGGACATCGCCCCGGCGTACCCGGCTGCCCTTTCGCAGAGCAACCTTGCTGATCCGGCCCTTGATTTCCGATTTGATCATAACCTTGCGCTTGGCTTCCGTATGCCCCCGCGCCGTAACCGCGCGCCAATGCGGCTTGGCCGTGGATGAGCGGGTGCGCACGGCGGTCAGGGCATTCTCGCCCTGCTTGGCCATGCGCTCGGCGACCGAGGGGGCCTCCCCCGGCGTCGACTTACCATCGCCCAAGCCAACTTGGCCGCCGAATTCACCACTCAATACCCAGCCCGCCGCGATCACGGCAATGGCCAGGGCAAGAAGATAGGATTTTCGCATAATGCTATTCCCGCTCAATCAGCCGCACCGGCACGATCATTAGTGCCATCGCCGGAGCTATCACCAGTGCGGTCACTGTCGACCTGCGCCAACAGGGCCTCGCTTTCCACCAGATATCGGTTGTTTTCCAGATAGGCCGCCGCCGCCTCGTACAGCGCCCGGCCATAGCCGGCGACGAAACGTTGCGCCGCCGCGCCTTGGTTCTCCCGCTCGGCGAGTTCAGCTGCTTGGCGGTGATGTTGGGCGATCCGATGGTCGATCATTTCGCCAATCTGGCCAGCCGATAGCAAATCGGCGAAACACATGGCCACCAGAAATTCCGAGCGCACCCGGTCGCGGCCCGGCAAACTATTCAATTCCCGCACCAAGGTCAGACGGCCATCGACGGTCAGGCTATAAACTTTTTTGTCGGGGCGCTTGGCCTGGGTTTCCGTCTCGCAATGGACCAGGCCCTCTTTTTGCAGCCGGTTCAGGGCCGGATAGATGGAACCAAAAGAGGCATCGTAAAAATGACTGAAAATATCCTCAAGCCTTTTCTTGATCTCGTAACCGGAGGCGTCGCCCAGACTTAAAACTCCAAGACACAACGTTCGTACATCCATGGCGCCACAACCTCTCCACTTTGCATCAAATTTGCATATAGCAATTCGATATATCAATGTAAAGAGTACGTAACAAAAAATCTTCGTAGCCCAGCACCCAATTAATTCAATACCTGGGCGCCTTGAGACTATTGGGCGGCGTCGATCATCCCGCCCGGATAACCGGCGGCGGTCAATTCCCGGCCAAGATAGGCGGCGACGCTGGGCAACCCCCTGGGCGCACCGGGTGCCATGCGGTCTTCCGCGTCCGGGTTATAGTTTGTGTTGGTGTTGATATCGTAGGTCAAGGCCCGGCCCGTGCCATCCATGATGAATTCAATACCGGCGATCTGGATCTGGTTGGCGCCGAGAAACGCCTCATAAGCCGCGATCAGGGGCGAGGTAAATTCTTCCACGATCTGAAACATCGGCCCCTGGGCGGGATCAATGGCGCAGGCTTCCGCCGGGCAAAGCTGGAAGCCGTCGCGGGTATCGACGCGAACCGCATAGAGAAATTCGCCGCCGACAAATTCCAGGCGATGGATGACCGGCTCCGGCGCCTGGATATATTCCTGCATCAGCAAAAGACCATCCACCGGGGCCTCGTAATCCGGGCCATCAAACCAGGCATCCAAGGCCGCGACGTCATCATGCAGGTGTACGCCCAGGCCCTTGCCGCCTCTGTTGTGCTTGGAAATAAACGGGCCCGAAAAATCGCGCCCCGCCGCCACCGCCGCTTCGCGGCCCAGGGCGGGACAGGTCCGCGGCACCGCGATGCCAGCGGCCTGCAAGGCCGCATACTGCGCGACTTTGGATAGCTCTAGCCGAATGGCGCGGCTACCGTTGATGACCCGGCGGCCTTGGCCTTCCAGCCATTGCATCATGCCATCGGCATATTCCGGCGAAAAGCGATGGCCACGGCTGTGGGCTGAGGCGGACATGCGGGAATAGTAAATCCCGGCCGGCGGCGCGGCGGAAAGATCAAACTGCCCCTGGGACAGATCCCAAAGCCGATAGGGCAGTTTCAGTTTCTCCAGTTCCGCGGCCAGCGGCGCCGACCATTCGGCGTTCTCGTATAGAATATGGATATGGCTCATGACGAGTCTCTAGCCGGCGCCTAGGCTAACGGAGGTGCCGCCATCCACCGGCAGGGCGGCGCCAGTGATAAAGCTGGCCTCGTCCGAGGCCAGGAACAGCGCCGCGTTGGCAATATCCCAGCCCGTGCCCATTTTGCGACCCAAAGGCACCTTGGCATCGCGCCCGGCAACGATTTCATCCCGCGTCTTGCCAAGGGCCGCGACGCGGGTATCCACCGCCATGGGGGTATCCATCAGGCCCGGCAGGATGACATTAGCGCGGATGCCATAGCGCGCGTTGTGAATGGCCAACTGATCAGTCAGGGCGACCACGGCGGCCTTGGTGGTCTTGTAGGCCACCAACGGATAAGCGGACCAGGCGGCCAGGGACGAGATATTCAGGATCACGCCGCTGCCCCTCTCGCGCATGGACGGCAGGGCATGCTTGCAGGCCAGCACCATGCCGCGCAGATTGACGGCGACGCATAAATCAAAAGCCTCGACCGTGATCTCGGTAATTTCCGCATCGCCGCCGGCGATGGAGATGCCCACGTTGTTGTGCAGAATATCGATCCGTCCGTAGGCGCCAAGGGTGGCATCCACGGCGGCCTTGACGGCGGCCTCGTCGGTAACGTCGGCGGCCACCGCCGTGGCCGTGCCGCCGGCGTCTTCTATCATCGCCACCGTCTCCTGGGCCGAGGCCAGATCACGGTCCACCGCCGCGACCTTGGCGCCTTCGCGGGCAAAAACCAACGCCGTGGCCCGGCCATTACCCATGGTCTCGCCCGGGCTTTGCCCCGCACCAACCACCATCGCAATTCGGTCCTGTAAACGCATCGTCGCCTCCTCCGCTGATTTAATCTACTATTCCAGACAGGTATTATAGACCCCATCAAAAACCAGGGAACACAATTGCGATGGCTGATCAGACAAAAATCCTGCTTACGGACCTGACCTTCCCCGAAGGGCCCCGCTGGCACGAGGGCCGGCTATGGTTCTCCGACTTCTATGCCCATGAAGTCGTGGCGGTGGATATGGCCGGCCAGCGCGAGACCATCGTCAAGGTGCCGGGCCAGCCGTCCGGCCTGGGCTGGACGCCGGATGGCCGCCTGTTGGTCGTCTCCATGACCGACCGGCGCTTGCTGCGCCTGGACCCGGGCGGCCTGGTGGAGGTGGCGGATCTGTCGGCGCTCGCGAACTATCATTGCAACGACATGGTGGTGGACGAACAGGGCGGCGCCTATGTGGGCAATTTCGGCTTCAACAGCCACGATGGTTCCGAGTTCAAGGCCGCCGACCTGATCCGCGTCGATCCCGACGGCGCCGTTTCCGTGGCGGCGGAAGGCCTGGCCTTTCCCAATGGTTCGGTCATTACGCCGGACGGCGGCACCCTGATCGTGGGCGAGACGCGGGGCAATATCCTCAGCGCCTGGGACCGGGCCGCTGACGGCTCGCTGTCGAACCGCCGAGTCTGGGCCGATCTGGGGGGCGGCTTTCCCGACGGCATCTGCCTGGATGCGGACGGCGCGGTCTGGGTCGCCGACCCGCGCAACAAGGAGACCATCCGGGTATTGGAAGGCGGCGAGGTCACGGACCGCGTCTCGACCGGCGAGATGGGTTCCTTCGCCTGCATGCTGGGCGGACCCGAGCGGCGCACATTGTTCATCTGCACCTGCCTGCAATCGGGGCCGGACACGGCGGCGCTTCGTTCAGGCCGGATCGAAACAGTCGAGGTCAAGGTCCCCGGCGCCGGCTGGCCGTAGGGGCGTTAGATCCTTTGATTTAGTCGAGCGAATGCAATCGAGGAGGCATCGATGGGTGTATTATTGGTTACCGGCGGCAGCCGTGGCATTGGCGCGGGGGTCGCTGAATTGGCGGCGGAGAATGGCTGGCATGTGGGCATAAACTACACCTCGAACGAAGGCAGCGCCCAGGAAGTCGCGGCAGCCGTCCGCGGCCACGGCATGAAAGCCTGCGTGGTCAAGGCCGATGTCGCAAATCCGGGCGATGTCGAGGCATTGTTCAGCCAGACCGAGCGTGAGCTCGGCCCCATCACGGGCTTGGTAAACAGTGCCGGGGTGGCGACCGGCATTGGCCCGATTGAAGATCTGGATATTGAGCAAACCCATCGCATGCTCGATATCAACGTATTCGGTTTATTTGTTTGCTGCCAATCAGCGGTCAAACGGATGGCAAGGCGTCACGGCGGCCAAGGCGGTACCATCGTCAACATTTCCTCGGCGGCGGCAAGGTCGCACGCACCCGGCGCCTTTGTCGACTATGCAGCCGGCAAGGCGGCGGTTGATAGCCTGACCATAGGACTGGCGCAAGAGCAGGGGCCACAGGGCATCAGCGTTTTCGGCGTAAGGCCGGGCATCATCAACACGGACATGGTAAAGGAAGCGGCGAAGGTCAATCCGGCCTGGCTGGAAGGCGTTCTCGCGGGCACGCCCAATGGGCGGGTCGGCGAAGTGGAAGATGTCTCCAGCGCCGTGTTATGGCTATTATCGGCGGATGCGCACCATTCGACGGGTTCGATCATCGATATCTCGGGGGGAAGATGCACTCAATGAGTGTTACTGGTGATACACTGAGGACGAGAGCAGTTGGGGAGGCGAAGGGGGAATAACGACGCTATTTTCAGTTCCATCGGAATGGATACGGAGGCTTTCCAGTACATGCCGCATCAACCGTTGAATGAAAGCAAGATCGACCACCCCAAATTGGTCGCGCTCTATCGCTATTGGTTGAGCAAATGTACCGCGGAAGGCTATCCAAGCCGTGCGGATTTGGACCCTTTGGAGATACCGGAACTTCTGGGCCACATCATGATCGTCCAACTGGCGGACCCGTTCGAGGACAGTTTCTATCGATTGTACGGCACCGCGATCACCGATTACTACGGCGTGGACATGACCGGCTGGAAAATGCGCGACGTGCCCGAGCGTATCCGGCAAAACTATCGAAAGGTTGCTGAAACCGGTCAACCGGAAAGCCTGGTGGACCATTCCAACATGAGCGACAGCGTCATGTCCTACGCCAAGCTACAGCTGCCGCTGGTCGATGACGTGGGAAAGATCAACATGATCCTCTCCAGCATTTATCGCCTCGATGATCCAAGCGAGACCGACACAGCGCCCGATTTCTAGAGCATGCCGCAGCTATGGCGACGGCGCCTTGTCGTCCTCGCTTGCGTGGCTGTCATCGGCGGCGTCCGGCGTGGCGGTCTCTTGGGCCTCGGCGAAACGCTGCTGGGCGCGGTGGCTGAACGGAATGGAGCCCAGGTATGCCAGGCCCATGACCGAAAGTACGAACCAGGGATAGCTGGCCAATATGGCGGCGACGATGGCCACCACCAGCAGCATGGGCAGCACATATTCCCGGCGGATACGCACCCGCTTGAAGGAGTATGTCGGTATTTGGCTGATCGCCATGAAGGCCACGAATAGCAGCCACAGCGCCATGAAGATCGGTTGCTGCAGAAAACTCTCGCCAACCTGGAAGCTGACCGCCATGGGCAGCAGGGCGACGCAGGCGGCCGCGGGCGCGGCCATGCCGGTAAAGAAATAGCTCGACCAGGCCGGGCGGTCGGGATCATCCAGGGCGGTGTTGAAGCGCGCCAGGCGCAAGGCCATGCAGGTGCTGTAAGCCAGCCCGGCGATCCAGCCGATGCCGCCCAGCACCTGAGTGCTCCACAGATAAATCACCATTGCCGGCGCCACGCCAAAGGCGATGAAATCGGACAGCGAGTCCAATTCGGCGCCGAATTTCGTCGCGCCCTTCAGCAACCGCGCCATGCGCCCATCCAGGCCATCCAGTACGCCCGCCACCAGGATCGCGGCGACCGCCAGCTCCCACTTCTCCTGCATCGCAAAGCGGATCGCCGACATCCCCGCGCATAACGCCAGCACTGTCAGGATATTCGGGATCAGGCTGTTAACCGGTAGCTCCCGCAGCCTTCGGTTATGGCGTCCGATTTTCATCGTACTTCTCCCACCCGTCTTGCTTCGTCGCTATCGCAATCGGCCAATACCGTCTCGCCGGCCACCGCCAGTTGCCCCACCGCCACCAAAGGTGCGGTGCCGTCGTCAAGATAGACATCGACCCGGCTGCCGAAACGGATCAGGCCGAAACGTTCCCCCGCGCGCACCCGCTGTCCTTCGTACAGGCCGCAGACGATGCGCCGCGCCACAAGGCCGGCGATCTGCACAAAGGCGATATCCTGGCCCAACGAGGTGGTCATTCGGATGGCATGGCGTTCATTGTCGACCGAGGCCTTGTCCAAAGAAGCATTGAGAAACTTGCCCGGACGATAGGACACCGCCGTGATCTCGCCATCGATGGGGACGCGGTTCACATGCACATTGAAGACGTTCATGAAGACGGCGATGCGCTGGCGCGGTTCCTCGCCCATGCCAAGTTCGGCGGGGGGCACCGCCATTTCGATCGATTGCACCACGCCATCGGCCGGCGAGATGATCAGGCCATCGCGGCTTGGCGTCGTGCGCTCGGGGTCACGAAAGAAATACACGCACCAACCGGTCAGGATCGCGCCCAACCAGCCCAGGGGATCGGCGATCCAGAAAAGAATGATCGTCGCCAGCGCGAAGATCGCGATAAAGCGATAGCCTTCGCGGTTGATCGGCACCATCACCGCCTTCAGTGCATCCATTGCGTCGTCATATCCCGAAAAACCATAGCCATAGCCATAATAGCGGTGGGCAAAACCCTAAACCACCGGTTCCTTTTCCATTCGCGGCTCATCCTTATCCAGCCTTTCCAGCCGTTGCAAGGCCTCTGCCTGCTCCTGCTGCCGTTGCCACATGGCGGCATAGGTATTGTTTGCCTCCAGCAAGGCCTCGTGACGGCCCCGCTCGACGATGCGGCCCGCCTCCAGCACGATGATTTCGTCCGCATCGACGATGGTCGAAAGACGGTGCGCGATGACCAAAGTGGTGCGGTCGCGGGAGACCAGGCGAAGTGCCGCCTGGATTTCCTTTTCGGTCTGGGAATCCAGGGCCGAGGTGGCCTCGTCGAACAGCAGGATCGAGGGGTTCTTCAGGATCGTCCGGGCGATCGCCACGCGCTGTTTCTCGCCGCCCGACAGTTTCAGGCCGCGCTCGCCCACCGCCGTGTCGTAGCCATCGGGCAGGCTGGTCACAAAATCATGGATCTGGGCCAGCTTCGCCGCTGCCTCGATCTCTTCATCCGTGGCGTCGACCCGGCCATAGCGGATGTTGTAGCGAATGCTGTCGTTAAACAGCACTGTGTCTTGCGGCACGATGCCGACGCTGGCGCGGAGGGATTGCTGGCTGACGCCGCGAACATCCTGGCCATCGATCAGGACACGCCCGCTCTGAACGTCATAAAAACGGAACAAAATGCGCGATATGGTCGACTTGCCCGCCCCCGACGGCCCGACAATCGCCACTGTATGGCCCGCCGGCACCCGGAAACTGACATCATGCAGGATGCGTCGTGTCTCCTCGTAGCCGAAATCAACATGCTCGAACGCCACATCGCCGGCGGTAATTTGCAACGGCACGGCGTCTGGCGCATCGGCGACTTCCGTATGCACCTCAATCAGTTCGAACATCTTATCCATGTCCACCAGGCTCTGCTTGATCTCGCGATAGACAAAGCCGAGAAAGCCCAAGGGCTGGTACAATTGCATCATGAAGGTGTTGATCAGGACAAAATCGCCGATGCTCAATTCGCCATTGATTATGCCGTTGGCGGCCAACAGCATGACCGAACACATACCGAAGGCAATGATCACACCCTGGCCAATATTCAATATGGCCAGCGATGTCTGGCTGCGCACGGCAGCGCTTTCGTAACGCGCCATGGATTGGTCGAAACGGACGGCCTCGTGGCCCTCGTTGCCGAAATACTTCACGGTTTCGAAGTTCAACAGACTGTCGATGGCCCGGGTATTGGCCTCGCTGTCAGTGCGGTTCATCTCACGCCGGTGCTTCAGGCGCCATTCCGTGACCGTCAGGGTAAAGATGATGTAGACACCCACGGCGAACAGGGTGATGCCGGAATAATCGGCGCCGTAATTGATCAACAAGACGCCGCAGACCAGGGACAGTTCCAACAGGGTGGGCAGAATATTGAACAGGGAAAAACGCAGCAGAAAATCTATACCCTTGGTGCCCCGTTCAATGGCGCGGCTCAGCCCGCCGGTACGCCGGTCCAAATGGAAGCGCAGGGATAGATGATGCAGATGGCGAAAAACCTGCAAGGCGACCGTGCGCAGGGCATTTTGCCCGACCTTGGCAAAGACCGCGTCGCGCAGCTCGCCAAAGGCCTGTCCCGCCAGACGCGCCGCGCCAAAGGCAAGAATCATCAATACGGGAATGGTTACCGCCGGGCTGATCTTGCCGTCCGCGCCGGTGATATTCAGGCTGTCGACAACTTCCTTATAGACGAAGGGAATAAAGACGATCGCCACCTTGGCCGAGGCCAGCAAGGCCATGGCCACGATGACCCGAAACCGCAGATCCCAGCGCCCCTGGGGCCACAGATAGGGCATCAGGGTGGCCAGCGTCCGCCAATGGCTGCGGCCTGGCCCCTCCGCCGTAGGATCGAAACTGCCCCTCATGTTAAATCACCATCCCCAGTAAAATTCGCCGCGCCACCGCGCCATTAGAGAGATATGTAGTATCAAACCTGGCAATTAGAAACCCACGCACCACCCCAGCCGGCTTATTGGCCCTTTCCTTGCCAGCCGATGGCGCTAAATAGCGGCTCGTTTACGTGAAGTTAACTCGATCGCGCTGTAATTGCCGCTGTAAAGGGGAGCGAATTTATGTCGGTGGACTACCAGGAAGATTATTCAGAAGACTGGAACATGGCGGACGCCATGCCCGACATGCATGCCGAGGGCGATGCGGCGAATTATGCCAATCTGAATGATGCGCTGGACGAGGCCGGCTCGGTGATCGGCGACATGTCGGCCAATCTGCCCATAGCTTTTCGTTTTGACTGGCACGGCTTGGCCATTTTCTGCCAGATCGTAGGGCGTGAATCGGAAATTTTTCTGGAACTGGCCACCGATCTTGGCCCTCTGCCCTTCACCATCGAAAATCCGGAACGGCGGTCGTTCCTGAAACAGCTCCATAGCCTGTCCAAGGAACTGCCCGTTGGCCAATACGTGGTAACGGAACGGGGCCGCTTCCGTCATTGGGCCGAACATCGGCTGGACGCGCCCATAACAGGCAGCTCCATTGTCACGACGGTGGTGCAGTCCGTTTTGGCCGGCCGGCCCTATTATCAGCTGGCAAAAACCACCCTCTAATAAACCGCTAGCGCAATTCCAGCGCCACAGGGCGCCCAATTGCCATGACAAACCCTAACCGCTACTCTGGGCACCGGAACGACTGGTTCCCGCGCATTCAGCCACTTCCGGCGGCGGTCTCAAGCCGCCTGGGTTGAATGGCAAAAAGTTTCGCCAAGCGGTCATAAACAATCGATAGCCTCAAGTATGAGTACCACATCGGGCGAGGAGGTAGTGGCGCGGACGGCCTATCAGCGGGCGATCATTCTGCTGACCATGTCGCTCTGCACCATGCTTTATGCCCTGACGCTGACCATCGTCAACGTCGCCCTGCCGCAATTGCAGGGCGCCCTGTCGGCGACACCGGACCAGGTTTCCTGGGTGATAACCCTGAATGTGGTCGCCACCGCCGTTGCCACGCCAATGACCGGCTGGATCGTCGCCCGCTTTGGCGAACGCCGCGTGATGATCGTCGCGGTGATCGGTTTCGGCATTTCCTCAATGCTGTGCGCCACCGCGACAACGCTGGCGCCATTGCTGCTATATCGGATCGGCCAGGGTGTCTTCGGCGCACCGCTGGTACCGCTGTCGCAAGCCATCATCGTTGCCGCCTATCCCCCCAGCCAGCGTGCAATGGCGCAGGGCATTTTCGGCATGTCCGTGGTTATTGGGCCGGCCATCGCACCGATGATCGGTGGCTATCTGGCGGAGGAATATAACTGGCGCTGGATCTTTATCCTGATCCTGCCGCTGTGCGTGGCGGCCTTGATCGGTCTGGTGGCGTTCATTCACGATTCGGGACCCAGACGTAAACTGCGCCTGGATTGGACGGGTTTTCTGGCCCTTTCCGTTGCCGTGACCTGTCTGCAACTGATGATGGACCGGGGCGAGAGGGAAAGCTGGTTCGAATCCAGCGAAATAATCATCGTCGCCGCACTGATGGCGCTGGGGTTCTATCTTTTCTTCGTGCAGATGATGAGCCATCCCGAGCCCTTTATCTCACCAGCGCTATTCACCGATCGAAACTTCAACGTCGGCCTTTTTCTGGTTTTCGTCTACGGCTTGTTGAACGTAACGCCGACGGTACTGTTTCCCACCATGCTGCAAAATCTACGAGGCTATCCGGACTCTTTGATCGGCACCTTGTTGGCGATGCGCGGCGCGGGCATGGTGATCGGCTTTTTTGCCGCCGCCCTAATGGGCCGTTTCGATCCAAGGGTGGGTCTGTTTCTGGGCCTGGGCCTGATTGGTTGGAGCGGCTGGCAAATGTCGGGCTTTAATCTTGACGTCCCGCCGATCGCAGTTGGCGTGGCGGGCGTCATTCAGGGCATTGGCACCGGCGTGATGTGGGTGCCGTTGTCCATTGTCACCTTTGCCTCGTTGCCAGCCAGCAGATTGGCGGAAGGTTCGGCGCTGTTCCATTTGCTGCGCAACTTTGGCTCCTCGATCTTCATATCGCTGTGCGTGATGACCGTGGTACGGACCAGCAAAGTCAATTACGCCGAAATGGCCGAGAACATCAGCCCCGCCAACAAGATACTGGAATTCCCAAACATTGTGGGGCTGTGGAGTGCCGAGACCGTTCCCGGCCTGGCCGCGATCGGTTCCGAAGTGGGCCGGCAGTCCACCATGATCGGCTATTCGAATGCGTTTTTGCTTTACGCCCTGGTCTGTCTCGGCGCGGCACCGTTCCTGCTGTTTGTCCGGATCAAGCAGCGCTAGGCATTTTCAATGCTGCCTAAACCACCCGCTGCCCCGGCAATTCAACGAATGTTGCGTGCCTATCCGGTTGACGCAGACACCCGCTACATCTAGTATCTGTC
>CAZPWJ010000026.1:0-56977 GCA_964590195.1 uncultured Rhodospirillaceae bacterium
CAGTCGGCGCCAATCACAGTCAGCATCTGGGCAAAGGGGCAACTGTCGTAGGGTTTCGAGAAGTCGATTTCCATGCTGTGGTAATGGTCGACCACGTGGAAATTGGCATCGTCCAGTGATTTCGCTTCCTCGATTTGCGCCCGCACCACGTCCTTGAAGCCATCGTGATAGAGATTATTTTCCTCGCCCGTATTGGCGATGATGCAGGGCGAGATTTTAGTATGCGCCACGCCCGCGTCTTTCAGGCGCTTGCACAGCTCCACGATATGGGGGGCGTTGCGGTCATCGACAATGATCGAGCCGCCAACCACGCAGTCCGAACCACGGGCCGAAAATGCTGTCAGATTGTCGATCACTTCCTCGAATGCGTCCTCGCCCACCGAACGGTACTTGGCATACGAAGGCCCATCCCAGCCATCGATGGAGACCCGCAGCCAGGTGCCATGGGCGGCCAGGGCATCGGCCACCTTGCCCCGCAGGCGGGAGCCGTTGGTCAATGAGGCGATCTTGATACCGCCCTCGGCCAGCCGGTCCACGGTCTCGGCGAAATAGGGATAGATCAGCGGCTCGCCGCCGCCCGAAAATGTCACCGCCTTGACCCCCATGGCCAATAGATCGTCGACGATCTCCATCATCTTGTCCTTGGGAATGCGGTCGCGCACCACCATGTCCTCGCCCAGGGAGACATCGTCCGTGCGATAGGCACAGAAATAGCAGGCGTGATTGCAGACATTTGTCGGCTTGATGCGGACATGTACGGGGGGCGGCACTTCGCCCGCCTGCATGGCGTTGAGAGAGTCGTGATAATGCAACGCTTTTAGCGATGAATAGATGGCATTTTGCATATCTGAACCAAACCGCAATACTGTTTGATCCGGACATTATGGCTTTATGGTTGCCAATATATTAATGCGCCCGTGGCCGTCTTTACCCAGCGCGCGCCGCGATCATCTCGGCCCGGGCCAGGGTTTGCTCGGCGCGTTGAATGATCGGCTCGTCAATCATCTTGCCATCGTATTCGACGGAACCGCGCCCCTCCTCCTTGGCCGCGTCATAGGCCGCGATGACGCCCTTGGCCTGTTCCACGGCCTCCGCCGTGGGTGTAAATTCTTCGTTTAGGATATCGACCTGCAGGGGGTGGATGCAGGCGGAGCCCAAAAAGCCCAGGCGTACTGCTTGTTGGATGCGGGCACGGAAAGCGTCGCGGTCGCGGTATTCGGCCACCGTGCCGACAAAACCCTGAGGCAGAATGCCGGCGGCGCGGGCTGCCATCATGACATGCAGGGTTGGCTGGAACAGGCCCTCTTCCTCGGGCAGCATGCCGGCGGAGAGGGCATAATCCTCCGAACCCAGATTCATCGCCACCACGCGCGGGTGCGCCGTGGCGATCTCGGCGGCATGGAAATAGGCCTCGGTGGTTTCGATCATGGGGAACAGTTTTGTATGGCCGTTCTCCAGGCCGTGCTCGTCCTCCAACTCATCGAGAATCTCGGCAATGGCGCGGACGTGTCCCGCATCGGCGATCTTTGGCAGCATCAGGGCGCAGACGTTGGCATCAACCGAAGCTTCGATATCGGGCACGGTCAGGCGCCAGGGCCGGTTGATGCGGACCAGGACATCCGCGCCGCCGGCGCCGACCTTGGCCGCCGCCGCCCGCACCATTGTCCGGGCCTCGGCCTTTTGCGCCATGGGGATGCTGTCTTCCAGATCGAGGATATAGGCATCCGCCCCTCGGCTTGGGGCGGAGGCGACGAATTTTTCCACGTTGGTGGGCACGAACAACATGCTGCGCCACAATGGTAGAGACTGCGGCAGGGATTGGGGTTGGGCGTGGGCCATCAGATGACATCCTCTTTTACTAACGCGGCGATCTCATCCGAACTGAATCCAAGCTCGCCGTAAATTTCACTATTGTGTTGCCCCAGATCGGGTGCCGGACGGCGGATTTCGCCCGGCGTTTCCGACAGATGCGCGGCCACGTTATGCATGGGCAATTCGCCCATCTCGGCATCGGGAAAGCGCAGCATCACTTCCCGTTCGCGGATCATCTCGTCTTCCAGCATGCCGGCGGTATCGTGCACCGGGCCGACCGTGACGCCGGCCTGCTTGAATATCTCCAGCAATTCCGCCTGATCGTGCGAGGCCATGAATTCGCCCACGATGGGATCGAGAATATCGTTGTTGCGGACTCGGTCCGCATTGGTCTTGAAACGTGGGTCGTCAATCAGATCCTCCCGCTCCATGGTCTTGAACAGGCGTTCGGCCATGGACTGCATGGATGCCGACAGGGCGACATAGCGGCCATCCTTGCAGCGGTAGGTATTGCGCGGCGCCGTGGTGGTGGAGCGGCTGCCCGTGCGGGCACCGCCCTGGCCGGTCAACTGATACTGCGCCCCCTGGGGGCCGAGAATGGCCAGCAGGGGATCAAACAGCGGCAGATCGATGACCTGGCCCTTGCCGCCGCATACCTCGACCTGGCGCAGGGCGGTCAGGGTGGCCATGCCGCCGTACATACCGGCGACCATGTCGGCCAATGCCAATGGCGGCAAGACTGGTGGCCGGTCTTCAAAGCCGTTCATGGCCGCGAAGCCGCTGCGCGCCTCGACCAGGGAGCCGAAACCGGGTTGATCCCGGTCCGGGCCGGTCTGGCCCCAGCCCGATACCCGTACCATCACCAGGGAGGGATTTCGCACCAGCAATTCGTCAGGGCCCAGTTGCCATTTTTCCAGGGTGCCGGGCAGAAAATTTTCCACCAATACCTGGGCGCCCTCGACCAGGCGCAGCAGGATTTCCCGGCCCTTGGCACTACGCGGGTTTAGACTGATGCTTTTCTTGTTGCGGGCATAGACTTTCCAGTGAATGGAAATGCCATCCACGCGCCAGTTGCGTAGGTCATCGCCCTTGCCGGGGCGTTCAACCTTGATGACCTCGGCGCCATAGTCGGCCAGAACGTGGGTCAGGGCATTGCCGGCCACTAGACGTGAAAGGTCCAGCACCCGCACCCCATCCAGGGGCGCGGGTGCATCCGGGCGATAGTCCCGTTTGTGCAGTTTGTCCAAGGTTCGGCGTTGTCCCTACCGGCCCTTCCAATCGGGCGGACGCTTTTCCGAGAACGCCAGGGGGCCTTCGATGAAGTCCAGGCTGTTCTTCATATCCTCGACCGATTGGTATTCGGCCAGCATGGCCTCGCCCACGGAGGGATAATCCTGGCCGCGCAAGACCACGTCCTTGGAGGTGCGGATCGATACCGGCGAACATTCCTGGATCTGCTCGGCCCAGCGTTTGGCACCTTCCAGGGCGCCGCCCTCGGGCACCACTTCGGTGACAAAGCCCAGCTTGTAGCCCTCCTCGGCCATCACACGGCGCCCGGTCAGGATCATGCCCATGGCCTGTTTCATGGGGATCTGCCGCGACAGACGGTGCAGGCCGCCGGCCAGGGCCGCCAGACCGACGCGCGGTTCGGGCAGAGCGAAGAACGCGTTCTCGGAGGCAATGATGATGTCGCAGGCCAGCGCCACTTCAAAGCCGCCGCCCATGGCCAGGCCGTTGACGGCGCCGATTATGGGCTTTTTCATGTTGAAGCGGTTGACCAGGCCCGCGAAGCCGGATGCGGGCGGCTCGGTCTTTTTGCCTTCCGCCTGCCATTTCAAATCATTGCCGGCGGAGAATGCCTTGTCCCCGGCGCCGGTAACGATGGCGACCCAGAGATCGGGGTCGCTTTCGAAATCATTGAAAATTTCGTCCATTTCGAAATGAGACGGCGAATGCAGGGCATTCATCCGCTCGGGCCTGTTCATGGTCACTGTGAGAATATGACCGTCCCGTTCAGCCTTGCAAAATTCAGGCATGGTCTTGGCTTCCTTCTACGTTTTTTACATTTCACCGCCATCCTTCCCTAAAATGGCCGCCTTTACCAGCCACGGTATGGCTTCAACGGGAACAATCTGGAATGCCGCTGGATTTCTGGCGGTTATAAGCGCGGCGGCAATTTTGTTTGCGTTCTGCTGGTGGACGGCGAAAATAGCGGGAACACTGAACCGACCATGCGCCTTGGCAATCCGGTCGGGGCGTTTCGAGCGGAAACAGGAGGTGAGGATAATGGCACTACGTGATGTGGAAGATTCGGTCCGGGCGGAAGACTTCGCCGGTGAACTGGCCCACGCCAGCGCGGCGCATGTGCGGGGCCTGATCCGAAAGGGCGAGATTACCGGGCAAACCGGCGGCATGGCGCTCGGCAGGATGCAGGGCAACCTGGCCATACTGCCAGCGGATCTGGCGCTGGATTTCGCCCGCTATTGCCAGCGCAATCCGAAACCCTGCCCCCTGGTTGGCGTTTCGGAAACCGGCGATCCCATGCTGCCCACCTTGGGCGCGGATATCGATATTCGCAGTGATGTCTCGTCGTACAATATCTATCGCGATGGCGAACTCGCAGACAGCGTCAACGATATCAGCGATCTGTGGCGCGACGATTTGGTGACCTTCGTACTGGGCTGTTCTTTTTCGTTCGAAGAGGCGTTGCTGGCCGATGGCGTGCCGCTGCGCCATCTGGAAGAGGGCTATTTGATCCCCATGTACCGCAGCAATATCGCCACGACGCCGGCGGGACCGTTCTCCGGCCCCATCGTCGTCTCCATGCGGCCCATGCCCATGGCCGAGGCGATCCGTGCGGTCGAGGTGACGTCGCGCTTCCCCATGATGCACGGCACACCGGTGCATATCGGCGATCCGTCGGCGATTGGCATCGCCGATCTGATGCAGCCCGCATGGGGCGATGTGCCCGTCGTCAAGCCCGGCGATGTGCCGGTTTTCTGGGCTTGTGGCGTGACGCCGCAGGCCGCCGTGCGGGCCGCCAAACCGCCGCTATGTATTACCCATACGCCGGGCTCCATGCTGATCACCGATCTGCCCAGTGGACGCCCGGTTTAGTTAGAATTTTGTAGGAGGAAATGAGTATGAAGACGGAAATTATTCGCTGCGAGATCGCCGATCATATTGCGCTGGTGACCATGGACAATCCGCCCGTGAATGCCCAGGACCAGCAGTTTCATGAAGAGATGATGCTGGTCTTCGACACCATCTCGGACATGGATGATGTGCGTGTCGCGGTGCTGACGGGCGCGGGCAAGATTTTCTCCGCCGGCGCCAACATCAAGAACAAGGCCGGCGAGGAGAGGGGCCCCGGTGATGCCTGGGCCCATAACCGGCGGGCGCGGGAATGTTTCCATTCCATCATGGAATGCCGCAAGCCGGTGATCGGCGCCCTCAACGGCGCCGCGCTTGGTGCCGGTCTGGCGGTCGCGGCCAGTTGCGACATTCTGATCGCGTCGGAAAAGGCCAGCCTGGGCCTGCCGGAGATCGATGTGGGCTTGATGGGCGGCGGCCGTCATGCCATGCGCCTGTTCGGCCATTCCCTGATCCGCCGGGTCATGCTGACCGGTTACCGGGTGCCGGGCGAGGAATTGTATCGCCGCGGCATTGTCGAGGCCTGCGTCCCGGCGGAGGAATTGATGGACGCGGCCATGGATCTAGCCCGCACCATCGCGGCGAAAAGCCCGGTTGCCTCACGCATTGCCAAGCATGCCCTGAACACGATCGAGGAAATGAGCCTGAGGGACGGCTATCGCTTCGAGCAGAACATGACCTACGATCTGTCTTCCTACGAAGATTCCAAGGAAGCAATGCTGGCCTTCGCCGAAAAGCGCGCGCCGGTCTTCAAGGGTAGATAGGAGAGATCGCCATGCAACCGCCTGCCACTTTCATGGATGCCTACCGTCCTTCGTTACGGGGCCATAGGCATATGACATCCGCCGGCCACTATCTGGCGGCGCAGGCCAGCTTCCAGATTATGGAGGCAGGCGGCAATGCCATTGACGGCGGCGTCGCCGCCGGCATGGCCCTGGGCGTTGTGCAGAGCGAGCTGGTTGGCGTTGCCGGCGTGGCGCCGATCATCATCTATTCAGCGGAAGAAGACCGGGTTGTCTCGATTTCGGGCCTTGGTACCTGGCCCGCCGCCACCGATCCGGAATTCTTTGCCAGGGAATATCCCGATGCCGTGCCCGAGGGGATTTTGCGCTGCATCGTTCCCGCCGCGCCGGCGGCCTGGATAAAGGCCTTGGAACTCTATGGCACCATGACCTTCGGTGAAGTGGCCGATGCCTCGATCAAGCTGGCCCGCGATGGTTTCGCCATGTACCCCCTGATGGCGGAATTATTGGGGGAGAAGGCGGAAAAATATGCCCGCTGGGAGGCCAATGCCGAGATCTATCTGCCAGGGGGCCGCACGCCGCTGGTGGGCGAGAATTTCCGGCAGCAGGACATGGGCCGTTCCCTGCAATACATGGCCGATTGCGAGGCGGCATCTGGCGGCGACCGTGTGGCCGGCCTTCGGGCGGCTCATGATGCCTTTTACAAAGGCGACATTGCCCGCAAGATCAGCACCTATCACGAGGAAAATGGCGGCCTGATCCGGATGGAGGATTTGGCCGGCTTCGAAGTTGAGGTCGAGGACGCCCTGCGTATCGATGTCGCCGGAACCAAGGTTTACAGCTGCGGTCCGTGGTGTCAGGGGCCGATGCTGTTGCAGATCATGCAATTGCTGAAGGGCCAAAATTTGCATGGCATGGGGCACAATTCAGCGGCCTATATTCATCATGTCACGGAAGCGGTGAAGCTGGCGGTGGCTGATCGGGAACGCTGGTACGGCGATCCCCGTTTCGTTGATGTACCCATGGATATGCTGTTGTCGGAAGGCTATTCCGACCAGCGCCGCGCCATGATCGACGCCACCAAGGCCTGGCCAGAAATGCCGCCATCCGGCGATCCCCATGCCCCCCGGACAGAGCCGTCGCCCACACCGCTGACCGCGTTGGATACATCGTACACCTGCGCCGTCGATGCCAGGGGCAATGTCTTTTCCGCCACGCCGTCGGATACCTCTTCCGATGGGCCGGTCATTCCCGGTCTGGGCTTCGTGCCATCATCGCGGGGCTCGCAATCCCGACCTAACCCGCAGCATCCATCTTCCATCGAGCCCGGCAAGCGGCCGCGCCTGACGCCGAACCCGGCGATTGCCATCCGGCCCGGCGAATGGGCCATGCCCATGGGTACGCCGGGCGCGGATGTACAGTGCCAGGCCATGACCCAGACACTGTTGAATATCGATGCCTTCGATATGAACCCGCAGCTGGCGGTGGAGGCGCCGCGGTTTGCCTCGTACTCGTTCCCGCAGTCATTCGCGCCCCATTCGTATCATCCGGGCCTGTTAAAGCTGGAAGGCCGGATCGATGACGGCGTGGCCTCGGAGCTGTCGGCCATGGGGCACAAGATCGAATGGTGGGGTGATTGGTCCTGGCTGGCCGGGTCCATGTGCACCATCCGCCATGACCTGAAATCCGGTCTGATGGAATCCGGCGCCGATCCGCGCCGGGCCGGCTATGCCCTGGGTTGGTAGCTGAATTTATGCGCATAACAGATATTCGCGAGGCCACCGCGGCCATCGGCTCGGCAATGAGCAACGCCGCTATTGATTTCTCGCAGATGACGATTTCCGTCGTCGCGGTGGAATGCGACACGATCCGAAACGGCAAACCCGTCACCGGCTATGGATTTTGTTCCAATGGCCGTTATGCCCAGGGCGGTATCCTGCGGGAACGCCTGATCCCCCGTATCCAGGCGGCGGAGGCTTCGGTTCTGCTGGACGGGAGCGGGCGGAATTTCGATCCGCGCCAAATCCGCAAGGTCATGCTGAGCAACGAGAAACCGGGCGGCCATGGCGACCGCGCGGTGGCGGCGAGTGCCGTGGACATGGCGGTTTGGGACCTGGTTGCGAAGCTGGAGGAAAAGCCGCTGTGGCGGGTCTTGTCCGAGCGCTACAACGGCGGCGCTCACGACGAACAGGTCCTGGTCTATCCCGGCGGCGGCTATTATTACCCCGGCAAGGGCCTGGAACGTTTGCGCGAGGAAATGCGCGGCTATCACGATCAGGGCTACAAGGCGGTGAAGATGAAAATCGGCGCCGCGCCCCTGGCCGAGGATATGGCGCGGATGGAGGCGGTGATTGACGAGATTGGCAGCGGTGGCGATCTGGCGGTTGATGCCAATGGCCGTTTCGATCTGCCAACGGCGCTTGAGTACGGCGCGGCAATGCAGGACTACGGCCTGTTCTGGTTTGAGGAACCTGGCGACCCCCTGGATTACGCCCTGAATGCAGAATTGGCCGCGGCCTATCCCGGCGCCATCGCCACGGGTGAGAATTTGTTCTCGGTCCAGGATGCCCGCAATCTGGCCCGTCATGGCGGTATGCGCCCTGATGTGGATTGGATGCAGTTTGATCCCGCACTTTGCTATGGCCTGACCGAGTATCTCGATATTGTCGAGGCGCTGGAGGGCATGGGCTGGTCCCGGCGGCGGCATATTCCCCATGGCGGCCATCAACTGGCCCTGGCCATGGCGGCGGGGTTGCAGCTTGGCGGCTCGGAATCCTATCCAGGCGTTTTCCAACCCTTCGGCGGCTTCGCCGACGATACGGTTGTCGCCGACGGCATGGCGGAGCCCGGCGAGCACATCGGTATCGGCATGGAAGCGAAGGCCGCCATGTTTGCAGAGATCCAACGCTTGGTGGGCGCCTAGCAAGATGGCGGATAGAAATGAACTGAAGGCCAACGTGAAGGCACTGGTGTTCGATCAATACGGCACCATCGTTGATATGCAGGCTGGTTTGACCATGGCCGTGACGGACTTTCTCAAGGCCAAGGGGTTTACGGAGGAGCCGCACCGTTTCGTGACCTGGTGGCGGCGTACCCATTTCGAAAACTCCATGATCGACGCCTTGAGCGAAGGGCCGCACACGCCCTATCGCGAGATCGGCCAGCAGGCCGTTTCATACGTCATGGACCGTTGCGGCTTCAGCTACAGTGATGATGAAGTACGCTGGCTGGTCAGCGAGATTGAACGCCTGAAACCGTTTCCCGAGGTGATCTCGGCCTTGCAACGTTTGGCGGGGACCTACAAGCTGGCCATCCTTTCAAATGGCGATGTGGATATGCTGGAGGCGGCCAAGCCGCATATCGGTTTTCCCTTTGATCATGTCATTTCGGTTCAGGCCGCCGGTTATTTCAAGCCGCATCATGCGACCTATAAAAAGGCTGCCGAGATCCTTGATCTGCCAGTGGAAAATATTCTGTTTGTCGCCAATCACGCCTTTGATTGCATCGGCGCGAAGTCCTGTGGCATACCTACGGCCTTCATTGACCGGCGTAAGCGGCCCTTTGGCCATACGCCGCATCAACCAGACATTATTGTGAAAGATTTCAAGGAGCTTGCCGATGTCCTCTGCTGACGCCACACCCGAATCCGGTCCCTTGGCCGGGTTGCGGGTGATCGATCTGACCCGTGTTCTGGCGGGCCCGCATTGCACCATGACCCTGGGCGATATGGGGGCGGAAGTCATCAAGGTGGAGAATCCAACGGGAGGTGACGATACCCGCGCCTTCGCGCCGCCCTATCAGGGTGATCAGTCAGCCTATTTCCTGTCCGTGAACCGCAACAAAAAAAGCGTCACCCTGAACCTCAAGGACGAAAGTGCGAAAGAGGTCCTTTGGCAATTGATCGATACGGCTGATGTCATTGTCGAAAATTTTCGCCCCGGCGCTGCCGCGCGTCTCGGCTTTGGTTACGAGGCGGTTGCCGCCCGCCGGCCCGAAATGATCTACGCCTCGATCTCCGGTTTCGGCGATCGAGGCCCCGATGCCACGAGGCCTGGATATGACCTGATTATCCAAGGTGAAAGCGGCATGATGAATATCACCGGTGATACCGAGACGCCGCCGTTTAAAATGGGTACTTCGATTGCGGATCTGGTTTCGGGCATGACCCTGGTGCAGGGCATTTTGGTAGCCCTTTATGCCCGCCGCGACACGGGCAAGGGCCAGCACGTCAAGGTCTCCATGCTGGAGGCGCTGTCATCGCTGCTGACCTATCACGCGGGCAATTATTTCGCGACCGGCGTCTCCTCGGAACGCCGGGGCAACGCGCATCCGTCAATCGTGCCTTACGAGACCTTCCAGGCCGCCGATGGCTGGTTGAACATCGCGGTTGGCAACGATGCCCAGTGGGCTACCTTCTGCAAGGCGGTCGACCGCCTGGACCTGCTGGAGCATGAACTTTATGCCAAGGCGCCCGACCGGGTCAGCAACCGGGATCAATTGATCCCCATTGTCACCGAGCTGTTGCAGACTAAGAGCCGGGATGAATGGCTTGGCATTCTAAGCGGCGTCGGCATCCCCTGCGGTGCGATCCGTACGGTGGGCGAAGCCTGCGAAAGCGAGACCTTGCAGGAACGCGGCATGATCTGGAAGATGCAGCATCCGAGCGCCGGTGAGGTCAAGAACATCGCCAATCCCATCGAGCTGACCGGGACGCCGTTCGCCGCACCCGTCGCGCCGCCGCGGTTGGGCGAACATACGGAAGACGTCCTGGGCGATCTGCTTGGTTTCAGCGCGGATAAGATCGCGGCCCTGAAGGATCAGGGGGCGATCTGAGCCTTCAGTTTGCGTGATCGAGGATCGCTCTGACCTCGGCCGCGAGTTGCGCCTTGCGGAACGGTTTGGCGATCAACGACGGCTGTGGATTTGTGGTATTGCTATTCAATGCCGGATGATCGTTGTAACCAGACATAAATAGCACCTTGATATGGGGCTGCAGATCCAGGGCGCGGGCCGCGATATCCGGACCGCTGGTGCCCTTTGGCAAAACAACATCGCTTAACAGCAGATCAACTTTCTCTTCCGATGCCAGGATCGTCAATGCCGTCGCGCCATCGTTGGCCTGAAGAACCCGGTAACCCAGTGATTGCAGCAACTGCGATGCCATCTCCAGCAGGTCAAGCTCGTCCTCCACAACCAGAATGCATTCGTTGGTTTTGACGACCGCCTGCGGAGCGGCGTCGGAATTCCGTACTTTTCCCGGATCATCAAATCGGGGCAAATAAATGGTGAAGGTAGTGCCGACGCCGGGTTCGCTTTGCAGCGTAATATGGCCGGACGATTGTTTCACGAAACCATAGACCATGGATAAGCCAAGGCCCGTGCCCTTGCCCTGTTCCTTGGTGGTGTAAAACGGTTCGAAAACATGCTCCAGAACAGACTTGCTCATACCGCTGCCGGTGTCCGTAATCGTCAAGGTGACATAATTGCCGGCCAGAATTTCACCTTCATCCTGTTCCAACTCGGTTCTGCTGACCGCGATCGTCAAAACACCTCCCGATGCCATGGCGTCACGGGCATTGATGGCGAGGTTCAGCAAGGCGGTTTCCAATTGCCCTGGGTCGATCTGGCAAAAACAGGGATCAGGTGCCTCCACTATCTTGATCTCAATCGATTCATCGAGAACCCGGTGTAACATTTCCACCGTATGCCGCAGCCTTTGGTTCAGATCGAGGGTTTCCGGGCTTAATGCCTGGATCGATGAAAACGCCAGCAGCCGATGCACCAGTTCGGCGCCCCGGTTGGTGGCGGCTATGGCTTTTTCCAGCAATGGCTGGCTATCGGCATTCCGGGGCAGACCATCCGCGACCAATTCCAAATGGCCAAGGGTGACCGCGAGAAGATTGTTGAAATCGTGGGCGATGCCGCCTGTTAATTGGCCAACCGCTTCCATTTTTTGCGATTGGCGCAGTTGCTCCTCGGCCGTAATCAGGTCGTGAATATCCTCGATCTGGATGATCATTCCGCCATCGGGCAGGTGCTGCGTCGTGCGCTGGTGCCATCGGCCAAGGCCTAGAAAGCGTCCACTGCTGTACGGTTGCTCCAATTCCGCCAGCCGTTCATCGAACCATTCCTTCTCTCGTCCCTTGCTGCCATCTATTACGCCATTGTAGGCCATTTCATGAAGAATTTCGGTTTGCCCGACACCTGGAACGAGGATCTTGCCGGTGGGGCCCAAAACCTTTCGATATTGTTCATTGGCGTGGATCAAGCGCCGCTCATCATCCCACAGGGCAATCGCCTGAGGCGCGAATTCAAGGGCTTCGACAAAGCGCTCAATGGCGGCTGCCGCCGATTTGCGCTCGGTAATATCCGCCGTGAAAATAAGGGTCGCGCTTTCGCCTTGCCAGTTGATCGTCGTGGCCCGGTTTTCCAGCCAAACAATGGTGCCGTCCTTGCGCAGGCCCTTATATTCGTAAACGTTGGCCGGCGATTTGCCCGCCCGGCGCATCTCGCTAATATTTTGAATGCGCGCCCGCTCCTCAGGGACGATTAGATCAAGGTATGAAATGCCGGTCATGGAATCGTCCGCACCGTCGTAGCCAAAAATCTCGGCGGCGGATTGATTGGCGAATGCGATGCGCTGGTTGATATAGACCGCTATGCCCTGCAGCGAGCCTTCGATCAGATTACGGAATTGCTGCTCACTCTCGGCCAAGGCCTGCTGTGCCAGCTTGCGCGCGGTAATGTCGATGGTGAATATCAGGATAGCTTTTTCGCCGCGCCAGGTGATGAGCGTAGTGCGATTTTCCAGCCAAACCGTGGTGCCGTCTTTTCGCATTCCAGCGAAATCATAGAGCCGGGGCGGATTCCCGCCGGCTTTGCGTTTTTCGGCGTAATTCTTGATGCGATCCCGGTCGCGCGGCGCGACAAGGTCCATATTGCTTGCGCTTGTCATTAGCTCGTTCGGGCTGCCATAGCCGAATATCTCGGCCGCCATGTTATTGGCAAATGCAATGCGGCTACCGATAATCACCGTAATACCTTGGGCGGACCCCTCGATCAGATTGCGGAATTGCCGTTCACTCTCGGCCAAGGCCTGCTGTGCCAACTTGCGCTCGGTGATATCAACGGTAACGGACTGCACGGCCCTTTGGCCTTGCCAATCTATAAGCGTGGCACGGTTTTCCACCCAAATTGTGCTGCCATCCTTGCGCAAGCCTTGGAATTCATAAGTGTCCGGTGGATAGCGGCCCTTAAGGCGCTCGTCGTTATATTTACGAAGCCGCTGCCTATCCGATTGAGCAATAAGATTTTCGTAGGTACTTACACGGAGCAAATCATTCGGATCATCATAGCCGAACATCGATGCGGCCGTATCATTGGCAAAGGCCAAGCGAAAATCAATATGGACGATGATGCCCTGGATGGAACCTTCGATCAGATCGCGGAACTGCGCCTCGCTGTTCGCCAGCGCCTGTTCGGCAAGCCTAGGCTCGGTAATATCCACCACCATGGAGAGAATGCAATCTGCGCCATCAAGGATGATCTTTCGGCCCGTGATCTGGGCAATTCTGGCTTTGCCGTCCCTGACAAGATAATTGGCTTCGTATTTTTCAACAAAACCTTGTTTGTTAAGCAATCGGTACAGTTCGTCACGCACGCCGTCGTCCTGGAGGACATTCAACTCCGATGTTTCCTTGCCGACAACCTGGTCTCGTTCAAATCCCCAATCGCTACACCAGGCATCGTTCACTGCAAGAATTTTCCTGCTGTTCAAATCATAGAGCACCATGCCGTTGGGGCCCTTTTCGAAAAGGCTAGACCAACGTTCCTCGGATTGGCCTAAGGCCTGCTCCGCCAATTTGCGGTCGGTGACGTCTTCAACAACGCTGAGAATCCGCTCAACGCCGTCAAGCATGACGGTTTGTGCCGAAATCTGTGTGATTCTTTCCCTACCATCCTTGGTTACGAAGGTGATTTCAAAGCTGTCGACGGAACCTTGTTCGGTCATGGATGCGTAAAATGGGCGGCGTGCCTCGCCGTCCTTCAGCAGACCCAGGTCGGATGTCCGTTTGCCAACGGCTTCCTCCCGTGCATGGCCCCAGGCCGCGCACCAGGCATCATTTACGGCGAGAATTTTCTGAGTATGCGGATCGGATATTGACATGGCGTTCGGGCTTTTTTGAAAAATAGCCGACCAGCGTTCTTCCGACTGGCGCAGGGTTTTCTCGGCCACCCGGATCTCGGTGATATCGATCAGGACACAGACCATGCGCGGCGGTACATCTTCGCCGCCGCCACCAAATACCGTTTTGTAGAAAATGACCTCTCGGGGAATGCCACGGCCGGTAACCGCGGTCAGTTCATAAACATCCGAACCATTGCTGGCAAACAGGGCCGCATCCGCGTTTTCATGAACGGACGCGCGGTCATCATCGATAATCTCGCTTAGCCGCTTGCCGACCAGTTCAGCCTCGGACATGCCCATGAAGCGTTCATATGAGGGATTGCAGCTCAGATATTTGCCGTCACGGTCCTTGACGAACATGGGCATGGGCACCGCGTTCATCAACGCCTGTAGTTCGTTTTGCTGCTTTCGTTCATTGGACTGTGTCCGGCGCAACTCGGTTACATCGCGGCGGATATCGACGCTGCCGCCCGAGGCGGTGTTGAACTGTTCAAGCTGCATGACCCGGCCATCGCTGAAAAGCTGCTCGCTGGGCGCGCCCGGATTTCTACGCCGCTTAATTCTTTCTTCGATCCACTCCTCTTCCCGCCCCACGGCCGCCTGCAAGGTGATCGCGTTTAGCTGAATACGCAGCATCTCGCGATAGGGCAATCCGGGTTTCAAAGATCCGGCGAGGGAGGGAAACAGCTCCTGATAGGCTGTATTGTAATGCGCGAGATTGTCATCGGCATCAAAGGCGGCGAACGCCTCCGGCATGGCGTCCAGGGCTTCTTCAAGGTGGTTCAGTTCCTCGATCAATTGTGCCTTGGTTTTTCCGGCATGCCGCGATGGGGGCCGGGGCCGATTGGGCATGAAGCTAATCTTTCAGTGGCCTACTACAACAAAAGGTATGTAACACTCATTATGCGCCATATGAAATTAGAATGTATCTGCCCAATCCGCTACTTTCGATTGCCGACTTCCAAAATTACGGCCATGGCGGAGTCGCCCGCCGCGCAACCTTGAAAAAGGCCACGTCCGCCGCCTTTCAAGGCCAATTCCTCGATTAGTTCGACGATTGTCCGCAGGCCGGTGGGCCCCTGCGGATGCCCCCATATCAGGGAGCAGCCGTAATTATTCATGGCGTCGAGAGCAAATCCGGTTTCGCGGCTGAAGACGATATCATTGACGGCAAAGGGATTATGGGATTTCACCGCATCAATGCCCGCGATGCTCAGTTCCGCGTCATCCAGGGCCCGTTGCGCCGCCTCTACGGGTGCTTGGGGCATGAAGCCTTTCTCCGTGCGCGATTGACCAAAGCCCAGCAAGCGGACGCTGATTGAGGGATCGGTGGCGTGCCGGCGGGCGCCGTCTTCCGTTGTTACCAGCAGACCGACCGTGCCGTCGGCTGGATGTGTCTGGCCGCCAAATGTAATGCTGCCGCCCGCCTTGACCGGTTTCAGTTTCGCCAACCCCTCGGCACTGGCCGCGGCCACGCCTTCGTCGCTGTTCAAGGTGGCCACGGCTTTACGGTAGCGGCCGTCGGGAACCTCGAACGGCAGGGTCATATAGCGCTTTTGAAACGCGTGATCATTGGCCAGCGCCTCCCGATACTGCTCGTGACGGCGTAGCACAACGTCGTGTTGTTCCTCGGTGCTGATCTGGTACTTGGCGGCGACATTTTCCGCTGTATCGATCATCGCGTTTCCGGCGTGCGGGTCATGGTTGAAATTATCCATCACGACATCTTCATGGCCGCCCGTGCCGCCCGGTCCCGACGGCGCCGGATAATAGACATGCGGTCCGTTGGAGGTGCGGTCGGTGGTCAGGATCAAGGCGTTGTCCGACAAACCCGCGCGGACCTCGTGGGTGGCCGCGGCCAGGGTGCGGGCCCCCGTGGCGCAAGCCTGGCTGATGGTGGGGCCGGCAACATCTTCGGCGCCCATCATGCCGGTAACCCAGGGTAAGCCATAGAACGACTGCTTTTGGGGCACTGTCATGCCAAGAATACCGTGGTCGATTTCGGACAGGGATATTTCGCGGCGGGCCAGTTCGCTCTTCGCGACATGGGCGGCGAATTCCAGACTATGAAGATGGGACAGGCTGCCTTGCCAGCGGGCAAAGGGCGTGGACCAATAGGCGCCATAGGGGATTTCCGCGTCACGGGGCATGAGATCTTCCAATGCTATTTATCTTGGGCCCCTGCCGTGACGATTTGACAGGCGGGGCGCATGCGGCCAACCTAACGCAGAAATCTAATTTTGGGCAGCGGCGAATGGAAGCAACCTGATCGCCGCGGTTAAGCCTGCATATTTTGCTTTTGGAGGAGTCCGGTAATGAGTGAGGCGCGCGTGGATACGGTTAGACTGCAAACCGTGGTCAAGGGATTTTGGGAATCCGCGGCCCTGATGAGCGGCGTTGAATTGGGATTGTTCACGGCGATTTCAGAGGGCCACGATACGGTTGCCGCCGCCGCCGCCGCCATGGGAATCGAGGCGGAAAACGCCGAGCGTCTAATGACCGCCCTGACTGCCATGACCATGTTGCGGCGCGAGGGTGACAGTTTCTCCAACGCGCCGGATGTGGAGCGCTTTCTGGTAGAGGGAAAATCCAGCTATGCCGGGCCGTGGATGCTGTTTGGCAAGCCAAAATGGAATGATTGGGGCGAACTGACCGAACGTTTGCGACTGCCCAAGGAGAGCCAACGGGTTCTGGGCATGTACGATGACAGCTTCACCGTTGAAAAGGCCCGCGCCTATCACGAGGCGACCTATTCCATTGGTATGGGAGCCGCGCGCTGGTTTCACAAGCAGGTGGATTTGACGGGGCGCAAGCGGATCATGGATCTGGGCGGCGGTTCGGGCTGCTACTGCATTAATGCGGCCATGAAATTCCCGGAAATCACCGGCGTGGTTCTGGACCTGCCTTCGGTCGTGGTGGTGACCCGTGAATTCATCGCAGAGAACGGCTTTACGGACCGGATCACGGCGGAGGCCTGTGACTTCACCGCCGATGCCCTGCCGGAGGATGCGGATGTGGCGATCATGGCCTCCAACCTGCCGCAATACAGCCGCGAAATTATTGCCGGCGTGGTGCAGCGGGTTCATGATGCCTTGCTGCCGGGCGGTGAATTCCATCTTATCGGTGAGATTCTCGATGATGACCGCCGCGGCCCCATCGCGCCCGCGCTGTGGGGTCTGTCCGAGGCGGTCAGTAATTCTACCGGCCTGGCCCATTCGGAGGCCGATGTGATTGGCTATCTGTCCGATGCGGGCTTTAGGGATGTGACCGCAACCGAATTCATACCAGGAACCTTGACGCGGATCACAGGCTTCAAGGATTAAGGTTTTTTCGCTGGGTGCTGTTATCTGTCATGGATTTGGCATGGCGGCTTGAGTACGCCGGCTGTCTGTTCGCCTGATGATGACCGCCGAAACATGACTGGGCTGGTTTAGGGGTAACTAATAAGTAATAAGAAAAGTAATAGAGGTAATCATTTAGCAATAATTCCGGATGATAATTATTATCGCAATTAGGAGGACGGCTCAAACGGCGAGCCGGTAGTTCGGTAATTTTGTTTATCTGGGGACGACATGACAAAAAATATGAAAAGTATGGTTTGGAAACTGGTACTGCCGGTTCCAGTCGCATTGGCCGTAGTCATAGCGCTTGGCTGGTATTTCATATCTCAATGGACGGCTACCAATACGGTTGACGCGGCAATTGCCTCGGCGGCGGAAACAGTGGGCCAATTCAAAACAATCCGCGGCTACTACACCAAAAATATCATTGCCAAGGTAAAGGCCAACGGTACCGTCAAACCGGCTATTAAGCATAAGGGCGTGCCGAATACGGTGCCTCTGCCGGCCACCTTCGTGCATGATGTCTCCAAGCTGTTGGAAAAGCACGACACAAAGGTGCGTCTATACAGCGCCTATCCATTTCCCAATCGGGCAGCGCGAAACCTGGATGATTTTCAGACGGAAGCATGGGATGCCTTAAACGCCAATCCGGATGCCATTTACAGCCGCCGGGTCACGGTGGACGGATCGACCGTGGTTCGGGTCGCCATGGCGGACAAAATGGCGGCTCAAGGCTGCGTCAACTGTCACAACAGCCACCCCGATACGCCAAAGGCTGACTGGAAGCTGGATGATGTTCGCGGCGTGCTGGAAGTTGCCATGAAAATTGATGATCAGCTGATGGCGGGGCGGGATCTTGCCGATAAGATTTCTTTTTTCGCCGCCGTCGCGGCCATTGTGGTCGCCTTTTTATCGCTGTTGGCGGCCCGTGCGGTAGCTGGTCCGGTCAAGCGTATGACAGATGTTATGAAACGCCTTTCCGATGGTGACCACGATGTCGAGGTCCCCGCCATTGAACGCCGCGACGAGATCGGCCAGATGGCGCAGGCAGTTGAGGTTTTCAAGCAGAACAGCGTGGAAATGGAACAGCTGCGCGAGGAAGGCATTGCGCAGCAAGCCAAGGCGGAAGAGGAGAAGCGTCAGGCCGCGACGGCCCTGGCGAAGGCTTTCGATGCCGAAGTCGGCGGTGTGATCGGCAACGTGTCATCGGCCGCGGGCGATATGCAATCCTCGGCCCACGAGATGTCGGCATCGGTGCAGGAGAGCATGCGGCAGAGCAGCGCCGTCGCGGCGGCGGCGGAGCAGGCCAGCGCCAATGTTCAGACGGTGGCTTCGGCGACCGAGGAGCTGTCGGCATCATTACAGGAAGTCAGCCGTCAGGTCATTGAGTGTACCGAAGTCGCCCAACAGGCGGCGGCGGAAACCAATCGGACGAACGAGGAAATTGATGGCTTGTCCCAATCGGCGGAGAAGATTGGCGACGTAATCTCCCTGATCAATGATATTGCATCGCAAACCAATCTCCTGGCCCTGAACGCCACGATCGAGGCGGCGCGGGCAGGCGACGCCGGCAAGGGATTCGCCGTCGTGGCATCGGAAGTTAAGAACCTGGCTTCGCAAACCGCCAATGCGACCGAGGAAATCTCCGGCCAGATCGCCGGCGTGCAAACGGCGACCGGCAATTTCGTGACGGCGATTGAAGCCGTGACCAAGACCATTGACCGGGTTAACGAAATCGCCTCTTCGATCGCGGCTGCCGTCGAGGAGCAGAATTCGGTAACGGTCGAGATCAGCCGCAATGTGCAGGAGACCTCGTCGGCGGCGGAAGACGTTTCGCGAAATATCACCGCCGTGACCGAAAGCATGACGCGGGTCGGCGGTTCCGCCGGCACCGTCGAGACTGCCGCCGGCGGCGTGTCGGATCAGTCTGATACACTGCGCCGCACCGTCGATGATTTTCTCGCCAAGGTGCGGGCCGGCTAGTTTCGATCACATAAATTCCCTTTGGGGCCTTTCATCCTGTTCGGGTGAAAGGCCCTTTCCTTGTTTCCGCCATTGCCGGCGTAAGGGTATTATCGCGGGCTGTAATCGAAATGGAGGCGGGCGATGGCGGACGATGTGATCCTGGCGAAAGACAGCGTGGCGCTGGTAACCGGTGCCAGCGCGGGCATTGGGCGGGCCGTGGCGGCGGCGTTGAGCGCGCGGGGCGCCCGCGTCATTTGCGCGGCCCGGCGGCTGGACAGACTGGAGGAGCTGGTTGCGGGGCTGCCCGGCCCCGCCTTGGCGTTTGAGCTGGATATCGCAGATGGCGAAGCCGTCGATAGCTTGCTGCAACGCCTGCCCGAGGATTGGCGCCAGATCGATATTCTGATCAACAACGCCGGCCATGATCTGGGCGGGCGGCAACCCTTCCATCAGCGTGACCCATCCGATGTGGCGGCGGTGATCGAGACCAATGTCACCGGCATGATACGCACCACCCTGGCCATCGTGCCGGGCATGCGGGAGCGGGGCAGGGGGCACATCGTCACCATCGGCTCGGTCAACGGCGTGGAATGGACCGCCAACCACAGTGTCTATGTTGGCTCCAAATTCGCCGTGCATGGCTTCACCAACAGCCTGCGCCAGGAATTGCAGGGCACCGGTGTGCGCCTGACGGAAGTGATGCCGGGCCTGGTGCGGACCGAATTCGCCGCCGCCCGCTGGCTGGGCGACGAGGCGCGGGCGCAGGATTTTTACAACCGTTTCGATGCCGCGCTATCGCCAGAGGATATATCGGACGCGGTGCTTTATGCCCTCGACACACCGGCCCACGTCAACATCTGCGATCTGGTGCTACGCCCAGCCTGACTTTCAGACCAGAACCTTGGCGAACTGTGCCGGATCAACATTGCCACCCGATAGCACGATGACCGTGTTGCCTTCGCTCAAGTCCAGCTTGCCGGCAAGAGCCGCGGCCAGGGCGACGGCGCCGCCTGGTTCGACCGCCAGTTTCAGTTGCGCAAAGGCGGCGGCCATGGCGACGGCGACTTCGTCATCGCTGACCGCCAGGCCGCCGCTGCATAGCTGCTGATTGACCTGAAACGTCAACTCTCCCGGTTCCGGCGCCAATAAGGCATCGCAGAAACTGTTGCCGCCCGGTGCATTGCCCTGCCGGGACTGGCTGGCAATGGAACGCGCGGTGTCGTCAAAACCCTCGGGCTCGGCGGTATAGATTTCGGCACCGGGACAATGATGCTTGACCGCCGTGGCCACGCCCGCCGTCAGACCGCCGCCGCCACAGGGCACCAGAATGCGGTCGGGCGCTAGGTCATGCTCGGCCAGCTGTTCGATCACTTCCAGACCCAGGGTGCCTTGGCCGGCCATGATCAGGCGGTCGTCGTAGGGGCGGACCATGGCCAGGCCGCGTTCTTCTGACAGGCGGGCGGCGATGGCTTCGCGCGGTTCTTCGCCCCAGCGGTCATAGGTTACGATCTCGGCCCCCCAGGCGGCGGTACCTTGTTTCTTAACCGCCGGCGCATCTTCGGGCATGACAATCAGGGCGGGGGTATCGCAATAATGCGCCGCCGCTGCCACGCCCTGGGCATGATTGCCGGAGGAATAAGCAATTACGCCGGCTTTTCGGGTGGCCGCATCCAGGCGGCTGATATGGTTGTAGGCGCCGCGAAATTTGAATGATCCGGTAACCTGCAATGGTTCCGGCTTAAAGAACAGGCGCCCGCCCGCGCGCTCGTTCAACGCCCTGTTCTCCAGTAGTGGTGTGCGCACGGCAACATCTTTCAGGATTTGCGCCGCCGCCGCGACGTCGTCATAACTTACGGGCAGATCAGTGTTTGGCCTGTCAGTGTTCGAGTTATCCATGGGTCTCCAGAAAATCATCTATGGCCGCGATGCAGGCCGGTTCGGTCAATTGCGGTACATGGCCGCGGTTGGGCAGGCTCAGTTGGATCAGGTCCGGTTTCACCTCTGCCATGCGGGCAAAGGTCTCGACGCTGAGAATGTCGGACAGGGCGCCACGGATGGCCAGCGCGGGGATATGCGCCAGGGATTTGAAATAGGGCCAGAAATCAACCGGGCTGTCGCTGTGTACCATGGCGACATTGGCGACGGCGGGATCATAGTCTTGCACCAACATGCCGTCCTCACGCCGGCGGAATGTGCGCAGGGCCTCTTCCCGCCATTGTTCATCGCCCCAGTCGGGATAGGCGGCGCTGAACAATTGTTCCAGATGCTTGGCCGCCTGCTCCAGATCCATGGCCGCCGGGGTCTTACCCGCATAGCCGCTGATGCGGGCAACGCCCGATGGGTCGATCTCCGGTCCGATGTCATTCAGAATGACGCCCGCCAGGGCGGTGGGCCGCGCCGCGCCCATGGCCATGGTCAGAATGCCGCCCAATGAGGTGCCGATGACGATAATCCGGTGGCATGAAGTGACATTCAGTAGATGGCCAATGTCGGAAAGATACGTCGCCGGATTATAATTGCCGGGATTGGGATCATAGGCGGATTGTCCCCGTCCGCGCAGATCCAGGCACAGCACCCGCCGCTTAGCGCCGAGATGCAGGGCCAACTCATGAAAATCCGGGGTGCTACGGGTCAGGCCGGCAAGGCACAGGACCGGAGTTGTTTGCGCAAGGCTGTCGCCATAGTCGCGGTAATACAGCTCCAGATCGTCCTGGGCCCGGAAGCGCCGTTCCTGATAGCCCATCGTCATTCTCCAGACAGGCCGACGATTTCAGGCAAGGGGTTCAAATTGTCCAACATGATATCCGGGTTGCCGGGCAGGCGTTCCCGCGCCTGCGAAAAACGGTTCACCCAAACGACGCGAAAGCCGAAGTTCAAGGCCGCGTGCGCATCCCAGGCATTCGAGGATTGGAAGCAGATGGCGGATGCCTCCACGCCCAACCGATCGACGGCCAATTGATAGACCGCCGGCGCGGTTTTGTAGACCTTGATCTGGTCCACCGAGATCACCGCATCCAGCGCGCCACCAATGCCGGCGTTGTCGACCGCGGCCTGCAACATCTTGGGCGAGCCATTGGAAAGTATGGCCGTCTTCATGCCGCCGTCGCGCAGTTGGCGCAGCACATTGCCGACCTCCGGATAGGCATCCAATTGCAGATACAGCTCCATCAAACGTTCCCGCAGCGCGGCATCGTCGATTTCCAGGGCTTCCATGGCGAAGTCCAGGGCCTCGCCCGTGACCTGCCAGAAGTCGGCGTAATTTTCCATCAGGCTGCGCAGCCAGGTGTACTGCAACTGCCGGCCCCGCCACAGTTCCGCCAGTGGCAGCCATTTATCGCCCAGATCGGCGGCGCAATGCTGTGCGGCGGCATTCACGTCGAACAGGGTGCCATAGGCGTCAAAGACGCAGGCGCCGATATTTTCCAGCCGCTTGGTGTTCATGATCAATCCCCCAATAAATTGTTCCTATTCCGCCGTTGAAATCGTGCCGTCTTTTTCCAACTGCGTGATCCGCGCGCCGTCATAGCCAAGCTCCGCCAGGATTTCCCGGCTTTGCGCTCCGATGGGTTGCGGTGCTAGACGCACGCCCGGACGCTCGCCATCATAACAGGCGGCGTGCGCCACCAGGGTCACCGTCTCGCCATTTGGCAACTGGCTCTCCACCAGATTGCCGTTGTGGCGGATCTGTGGATCGGCCACCACCCCATCATAACCCATGACCGGCGCGTGCCAGATCGCGTGCGCCTCGAACTTCTCGCACCATGCCTCGGTACTGTCGCCCTCGATGACGCCCTGGATCAAGGCCGTTGCTTCCTCGCGCCGCTGCCAGCCGTCGGCCTCGGTCATGGCGGCCAGTTCGGGACACTCAAGCACCGTGCCCAGCAGTTCCAGAGTGCAGATCGAGATCGCGATATGGCCGTTCGTCGTGCGGTAAAAGCCATAGGGCGCCTGATAGAGCCAGCCGGCGATATGTTCAGGCGAGCGGATACTGCGCTCACGGGAGCCGTTCAGATGGGCGACGATGGATTCCTGCTGCAGATCAAGCGCCGCCGACATCAGGTCGACCTCGACCCGCGCGCCTTCGCCAGTGCGGCCCTGGCGCACCAGAGCGGCAAGAATGGCGGAGGCAAAGACCACGCCGCCGTGATGGTCCGTGGCCGAGACGCCGATGGGTGTCGGCGGTGCTGACTGGCTGCCCGTTATCATCGCCAGACCGGAACGGGCCTGGATAAGCAGATCCTGACCTGGGCGGGAAACATAAGGGCCGCTGGAGCCCCAGCCGGAAGCGGAGGCGAAGATCAGCCGTGGGTTGGCGGCGCGGGCCGTCTCCCAGCCAAGGCCAAGGCGGTCCATGATATCGGGGCGAAAGTTCTCCATCACCACGTCCGCGTCTTTCATCAGAGCCAGAGCAATATCGCGCCCGGCGTCCGATTTCAGGTCTAGGGCGATGCTGCGCTTGTTGCGGTTGGCGACCAGAAATGCAACGCTTTCACCCCCGACGTACGTGTTGCCGCCGCCCCATTGGCGCTGGAAGGCGCCGCCGATGGGTTCGATCATGATGACGTCGGCGCCCAGATCGCCGAGATTTTGTGCCGCCAGCGGACCAAGCATGAAGTGATTGAAGCTGACGATCTTGACGCCGTCGAGCATGCCCATGTTACGTCTCCTCGGAAAATGCGTTACTCAATTCCAGTACATGAAATTTAAATGATTTCGTGGTTTTCATGTTTTCGTGGTTTCGGACAATAGTTTCTATTCGGTGCCGATCAATCTTTTAGTATGGAGTACATCGGATTATGGTTACTTTCACACGCAAGACATTTGAAACCAGCCAGACGATTTTTGAAAAAGGTGACGCCGCCGAGTCGGTCTACGTCCTGCGTAGCGGCATGGTGAGAATTCGCGTTGTCGAAGCGGATGGAAAATCCAAAACCCTTGCGGACGTCAATGTCGGGGAAGTATTCGGCGAAGTCGCCTTGTTGGAAAACCGTTCGCACCGGGCGGCGGCCATTGCTTCCGAGAAATCGGTCGTATTGGAAGTTCCGCGTGAGGAATTTCTACGCCGACTGGATGCCGCTGATCCGATCATGAAATCCGTCGTCAATCACCTGATCGCCCGGCTGCGCGACGTCACTCATTAGAGCGTCTACAAAGCGTCACTATTGCGTGGGCAGACCATTTCGGTGCAGATCCTGGAGCAGCTCCAACTTCGCCCCTTTCGGTTTCAAGCGCCAGCGGTAGACCTGTAGATTTTCTAGCACCCGCTGCACATAGTTGCGCGTCTCTGAAATGGGAATGGCCTCGACCCAGTCAATGGGATCGACGGTATCCTTGCGCGGATCGCCATTCTTTCGCCGCCAGCGGCTCACCCGCTTCGGACCGGCGTTATAGGCCGCCAACGCCATGATGTAAGAGCCGCGATAGGCCTTGACCAATTGGCCAAGATAGTCGGCGCCCAGGCGCATGTTGTAACGGCCGTCGAACAGGCGGTCCTGGCGATAGCGCAGGCGCAGTTTCTTGGCGACCTTGCGCGCCGTGCGCGGTAGCAATTGCATCAGGCCCCGGGCCGAGGCGGAGGACACGGCGCGGGGATTGAATTCGCTTTCCTGGCGCGCCACCGCATGGGCCAGGGCGGCCTCCACCGGCATGGGCGGCAGGTTCGACAAGATCGGATAGCCCGTGCGCGGCAACAAGGTGCCGGCGCGCAGGGACAATTTGGACGCCCGCACCGCCAGGGCCGGCTGACCCAGCGCCTGACCCAGGCGGGCCGCCAACAGGCGGCCATCGGCATCCGTGGCACTTCGTGTCAGATGCAGAATAAAGGGCCGTAGATGGTCTTCCTGCTTCAGCTCCATGAATATGCGGCTCAAGCGTACGATTTCACGGTTGTTGAATTTCCGCATGACGCTATCGCGGGGGGACGGCTCACGGGGCATGCGCCAGATCACCTTTGGCCCCAACGCCTGAATGGCAAGCTGGCCGTAATAGGTGGAGGGGTAGCGCCCGGCCGCCTGGTACCATTTTGTCGCGTCAATGGAGCGGCCCAGGGCCTTATTGGCTCGGCCGGCCCAATAGGCGGCGCGGGCCAGGCTGACGGGATAGCGGACGTTGTTATATAGCGCCGCGAAATGGCGCAGGGCCTGGGCGCCATTGTTCAAGAACCGCAAGGCGATCCAGCCAGACAGCCATTCCGCCTGGGCGAAGCTGAAACGCCCCGGCACCTGGCCGTGGTTGGCGGCCAGGCGGTAGGCCAGCGCGGCATCGCCCTCGCGCAGCGCGCCACGGGCCTGGATATGGCGTTCCAACCACCATTTTTCCGGCCGGGGGCCAAGATTAGGCCAGGGTTTCAGTAGAATCTCGCGGGCGGTTTTATCCAGGTTATTGCGCCGCCGCCAGCGCACCCGCTCGTAATTTAGGCCGCCGTCGTTCAATAGTTTGGCCGGTACCGCGCGGATCTTGCTGTCCACGCCCGGTCCCCGGACCATCAGGCTTTCACGTGCTTCGGCCAGTTTGCGGTAGTTCTTGGGCACCACCGTATACAGCCGCCGGGCGGAATAGCGGTGACCCTGCCATAGCAGATGATCCAGGCGGGCAATATGATCCGCCATGGTGAAGGTCTTGCGGTAGCGGCGGTAAAGTTTTTTTGACTGCCGCCGGGCAAAGACATTGTTGATCCAGGCATAGCGCAGCCATTGCAGGCCGTCTTCCTTCATGCCGTTGGCCAGCATGGCCTCGGCCAGACGGATCTGACCGGGACCTGAAAGCGGGCGGTGCAAGGTAAACCAGTCCAGGGCGGCGCGGTCGCTGACCCGGCTTTTCTCCATCGCCTCTTCCGCCCGCCGGATTAAACGCCGACGCGAGGGCCAGTCCGGGTTGGCGTCGAGAAAACCGGAAATTTCGGCAAAGCTGGCCCGGTTGCCTCTTTCCCGGTAATTCAGCCAACGCAAGGCCTTGGCGGGCAGGGGGTCTTTCGCCCGCCGCGCCAGACGGTGGGCGCCAGGCCAATTCCTTTTCTCGGCTGCCTTATAGGCTTTGCGGTAATGGGCCCGGTCTTCATGGGACAGCAGATTGTTGGCGATTTGCGCCCTCGCACCGCCATTTGCCGGCAATGCCAGGCCCAGAACAAGTAATACCGGGGCAAGCAATATGGCCACGGCAGCGCCGCACGGGGCACTGGGACCGGGTCCCGCCGCCGTCAGATTATTGTCCGGAATTGCGATTAAGGCGCGGATTATGCATTCTCGCTGCTTGCCCCCTTGCCGGGGAAAGGGTTAAGTTCGCCAAACTTATAACAGAATAGCATTTCCCTAGGAGAGAACCATGTTCAAGGGGTCGATTGTTGCGCTTATTACGCCATTTAGCGGTGGTCAGGTGGACGAAGAGGCGCTGCGCAAACTTGTCGATTGGCATGTTGAGCAAGGCACCAACGGTATCGTCCCGTGCGGCACCACGGGGGAAAGTCCCACGCTGTCTCATGAAGAGCATGGCCGGGTGGTCGAAATCGTCGTCAAGCAGACGGCGGGCCGCATCCCTGTTATCGCTGGTGCGGGATCGAACAATACGGCCGAGGCGGTGGCCTTGACCCAGCATGCCCAGGCCGCCGGCGCGGATGCGGTATTGCATGTGGCGGGTTACTATAACCGCCCGAATCAGGAGGGGCTGTATCAGCATTTCAAGGCGCTGCACGACGCCTCCGATATCCCGATCATTGTCTACAACATACCGCCACGGGCCATTGTCGATATTCTGCCCTCCACCATGCAGCGCCTGTCGGAGTTGCCGCGTATCGTAGGCGTCAAGGATGCCACCGGCGATGTGGCCCGGGTCAGCCGGGAACGCCTGTTGCTTGGCTCTGATTTCTGCCACCTGTCGGGCGAGGACGGGACGGCCCTGGCCTATAATTCCCAAGGCGGCCATGGCTGCATTTCCGTCAGCGCCAATGTGGCGCCGAAATTATGCGCGGAGTTTCAGGCCGCCTGTACGGACGGCGATTACGCTTTGGCCTTGCAATTGCACGACCGTCTGATGCCCCTGCATGTGGCGCTGTTTTTGGAGCCCAGCCCGGCGGGCGCGAAATTCGCTGCTTGGCGCCTTGGCCTGTGCGAGGCGGAAGCCCGCCTGCCGGTGGTGCCCTTGACCGAGGATACGCAAGAGAAAATCGACGTCGCCCTCCGTCATGTGGGTCTGCTGAATTGATAAAATGATCTATTCATGACTAGGTCGGTCGCCGAAAATAGAAAGGCCCGTCACAGCTATTTCATTACCGATACGCTGGAGGCGGGCCTTATCCTGACCGGGACGGAGGTGAAATCCCTGCGCGCCGGGCAGGCCAGTATTGCCGAAGCCTATGCGGTGGAGCGCGATGACGGGCTGTTCTTGATCAATTCCCATATACCGGAATACAAGGCGGGCAACCGCAACAACCACGAACCCTTGCGGCCCCGGCAATTGCTGTTGCACAAGCGCGAGATCGATAAATTAAGCAGCTCCGTCGCCCGCGCCGGCATTACGATCGTGCCGTTGAAGCTGTATTTCAACGAGCGCGGCATCGCCAAGGTGCTGTTGGGTATTGCCAAGGGTAAGAAGCAGCACGACAAACGGGCCACCGAAAAAGACCGGGACTGGAAGCGCGACCAGGCCCGCCTGATGCGCGACCGGGGTTGAGTTCAATCCGCACTTAGCGCTTCTTGCAGTGGTCCAAGGAATTTCTCGTAGGCGCGCCAACCTTCCACGGCGGCGGTATAAATTGGCTGGCGCACCTGCCAAAGGCTGGCGGTCTGCACGTTGCGCGGGGTCTGATGAAAGTCGAGGACACGGGCGTCCCAGTCCAGTCCGCAAAATTCCAGAATGCGGCGGCTTTGCCCTTCCTGATCTGCCACGAGGTCTTCATAGCCGACCTCCAAGATCGGCAGCGGCAGGATCTTACGCCAATGATCCATCAGGCGCGCGTGATTGCGTTGCCGCCGTCCCAGCTTCGCCAGGTCGTAGGCATAGGGGTGGTAGCCCGGAAAGATCTGTTGATAGATGGAAAAGCAGGTCGCCATCGGGTCGCGGTGGCAATGGATGACGCGCGCCTTGGGAAACAGCCGGGAGATTAGCCCCAGGTGCCAGGCATTGCCGGGCATCTTGTCGGTGACCCGCGCCACCGTGCTGGAAACACGGTCCAGACGTTCGAGATATTGCGCCGCCAATGCGTCGGCGGTCGCGCTGTCGAGTTCTTTCAGACAGGCGGGATAGGGCGTGCCGCTGGACGAACCGCGCGCCAGCTTGTCGGCCATGATCTGAATGTCGGACAATTCGCCCGCGCCGGCAGCGTCCTTGTGTGATGCGATGATTTGTTCCACCAGCGTGGTGCCCGAACGCAGCATGCCGACGATAAAAACGGGGCGCTCGCTATCCCGGCCCATACCCTCGTTTGCCTTTAGGGAATCCGCCGTGAACGTATCCTTCCAGGTGGCCAGCAGCGCATCTTCGTCGGCTTGGGACCAATCATACGCGCTGTTGCGAAGCCTGTTGCCCCGGGCGAAATAGTCGAATGCCGTATCGTATTCCCCGCGATTGTGGTGGATCTTGCCCAACGCGAACCACGCCCGCGCCGCCGCCCCGCTGTCCGTGGCATTATCGGTGGCAGCATCCTTCAGTCGCCGGATATTTTGATCGCTGAATGTGAAGTCCGCATCCTGTGACAGCGCCAACAGCAGCGGCAGCGCATCGATTTCGGCGCCAAGGTCCCGTGCCTCATCGAAGCGACCGTCGTTTTGCAGCACCGTGATCCGAATGCCCAGGGCCTCGGCATTGCCCGGTTCCAGCGCCAGGATACGGTCGCAGGCCGCCAAGGCATCGCCGCCAAGGCCCCCATCGCGCAGGAAGCGCGCTTCATTGATCATGAGGTGCACGTCGCCGGGTCTAAGGGCGCATGCGATCCCCGCATGTTCCAGGGCGGCGTCCTGGTCGCCCCGCTCGGCGTACAGGGCGGATAGATTAACATGGGCATCGATAAATTCGGGTTCCAGGGCGATCGCTTGTTCGTAAGCCTCGGCGGCGTCCAGGCCGCGCTTTGCAGCGCTCAAGGCGACAGCCAGGATGAAATACAGGCGGCCCTGGCCCGGATGTGCCTCGATCAAGGCCTCGCATTGGGTGATGGCCTCTGCCGCTTTGCCCATTTCCGTCAAGGCACCGGCCAGGTTCAATTGAGTATCCAGATCGCCTGGCTGCATTTCCAGGACCGAGCGGAACAGCGGCACCGCTTTCGCCGGTTTGCCGCATTTCGAATGGGCCACGCCCAGGGCATTCAGGGCGGCTGGATTATGCGGCATGCGGCGCACCGCCTTTTCCAGGCTACGGCGGGCATCCTCGAACCTGCCGTTCTGTAGGCTGAGCAGGCCCAGGTTGAAATTCGCCATGGCGTGCGCTGGCTTCAACTGCAATGCCGCCAGCAGGGCGGCTTCGCCCTCGACCGCTCTGTTCGTGCTAAGTAGTGCCACGGCAAGGTTGCTATGGTATTCCGCTTCCCGGCGTTGCAGTTGGACCGCGTGTGACAGAATCTCCACCGCCTCCGACGCATGCCCAGTGTTCAGGGCGATCATGCCCAACAGGTTGACGGCCGCGTGGTTGTCGGGCTCGGCTTGCAGAACCTGGCGGACCAGGACTTCGGCCTGCCGGGCGCGGCCTTCATTCAAATGCGCGACGGCCTGATCCAAGGTTTGTGTCGCCGTGCCGCCTACGTCGCCAGATGTCATGAATTTCCGATCGTATCGCGCTATCAGCCGCGCCATGGAGCGTTTCAGGTTGCCGCCGATCCTATACAAATTACATGACCGTTAGAACGGTTTTCTCCCCACGGCCGGCAGGGTGGTTCGCGGCAAGATGCTTCGCTGCATACTTGCCGGCCACGGATTTTGCGGCTATCTGAAGAACGATGGAAGAATCACACTACCGTTTCGATGATGCCATGCGGGCCCGGATCAGCGCCAATCTTGGCGGTTTCCAGCGGGCCCCGGCCTCGGCCGATGGGCTGAAACATGCCGCCGTGGCGATTACCCTGGTTTGCGACGACCAGGGCGAGGGCGCCTATGTATTGACCCGGCGCACCCCGCGCCTGAACAGCCACGCGGGTCAGTTTGCTCTGCCCGGCGGCCGCATTGACGAGGGCGAAACGCCCATCCAAGGCGCGTTGCGGGAACTGCGGGAGGAAGTGAACCTACACCTCGGCGAAGACTCCGTCATGGGTGTCCTGGATGACTATCAAACCCAGTCAGGCTATCTGATCACGCCGATCGTGGTCTGGGGCGGGATCGACGCCAGAATGGAGGCCAACCCGCACGAGGTCGCGCGCATTCACCGCATCACTTTTCGCGAATTGAACCGTCCAGGTTCGCCGGAATTCGTCGATATTCCTGAAAGCGAACGTCCGGTAATCCGCCTGTTGATGGGCGATGACGACGCCCTGCATGCGCCCTCGGCGGCAATGGTCTATCAATTCCGCGAGGTCGGCCTGCATGGCCGGCAAACCCGCGTCGCGCATCTGGGCGAGCCAGTCTGGGCCTGGCGCTAGAAACCCGGTCCTAACCCTGCGCCAGCTCGGCGCGAATGGCGGCGAAGACCGCGTGGAACATTTCCGGCGTCAGGCGCCGGGTGTTGGTGTTGTAGCGGGAGCAGTGATAGCTGTCGTAGAGGGCCCGGCCATCGCCCAGATCATGGCGGGCGCCATGGCCAAAGGGATGGGCCGCCCGGCGCAACTCCAGGGTCGTCAGCAGGCTGTCGTGGGCAATTCGCCCCAGGGCCAGGATGGCTTTTGGTTGCGGTGCTTGCGCCAGCTGCGCGATCAGGAATTGCCGGCAGGTCTTGATCTCGGCCCCGACGGGCTTGTTTTGCGGCGGTACGCAGCGCACGGCGTTGGTTATGCGGCAATTCAGCAGGGTCAGGCCGTCATCGGCGCGCTTGTCATAGGTGCCGGCGGAAAAGCCATGCGCCGCCAGGGTTTCGTATAAAAGATCGCCGGCGTAATCACCGGTAAAGGGCCGTGCCGTGCGGTTGGCCCCCGACAAGCCCGGCGCCAGGCCAACGATCAACAGGCGCGCCTTCGGGTCGCCAAAGGAGGCAACGGCGCCGTTAAACCAATCGGGTTGTTTCGCCTGGGATTCCTTGCGAAAGGCGACCAGACGCGGGCAAAGACCACAGTCAGCGGGCGGATCGGCCGGTTGCTTTACCGCCATCAGGCGCTTTGGCTCTGGCCATCATCGTAGTCGGCGTAGTCGTCGTCGTCATAGTCACCATAGGCATCGTCGGAATAGTGATCATCGGCGCCGGCCTCGGGCGACGATTTGCCATCGGACGCCTTGTCGGCGGGAATGGGTTGGCGGTTGCCGGCGCGGGAGATATGCGGGATCAGTTTTTCCAGTTCCAAAAACACATCCGCCTGCCGCCGCAACTCGTCCGCCGCCATGGGCGGGGAGGAGCGTACCGTCGAGACAACCGTGACCCGCTTGCCCTTGCGCTGTACCGCCTCCACCAGGCGGCGGAAATCGCCGTCGCCGGAAAATACATACAGGTGGTCGAGGGTTTTCGCCATTTCCAGCATATCGACGGCGAGTTCGATATCCATGTTGCCCTTGATCTTGCGCCGGCCCGTGGCATCGGTGAATTCCTTGGTCGGCTTGGTCACCATGGTATAGCCGTTGTAGTCCAGCCAATCGACCAGGGGGCGGATCGGGGAATATTCCTGATCCTCAATCAGGGCGGTGTAGTAAAGCGCCCTGACCATGTAGCCGCGGCCTGAAAAGAATTCCAATAACTTCTTGTAATCAACATCGAATCCCAGGGCCCGCGCGGCCGCGTACAGGTTTGATCCGTCGATGAAAAGGGCAATCCGCTCATATGGCTGATCCATGATTATTCCTTCTTTAAAAATTGATTGAATGAAAAAAATGAAAAATATGACGTTATCTTTAGCCGCGCAATGGCCTCAATGCGGATACCATGCGCCCACTAACTCTACACGGAAAAAGGGACAAGGAACACCTATGATGAAGATATGCCGGACGCGAATGCCGCCCCGGCGGCTATTTGTGGTGCCAGTGCCAGTGCCAGTGCCAGTGCCAGTGCCGGTGCTGGAGCCATGATCCTGATCGGGCTCGGCGGCAATCTGACCTCACCTGAATTCGGCCCGCCCATCCAGGTTCTTGCCGCTGCCTTGGTGCATCTACAACAGGCCGGCGTGCGGCTGGTGGGCCGCTCACCCTGGTATCAGTCTGCTCCCATACCGGCCTCGGATCAGCCCTGGTTTGTCAATGGCGTCGCCCGCATTGAAACGGCCCTGGCGCCGCCGGCCTTGCTGGCATTATTGCACCGCACCGAGGCCCGCCTGGGCCGCTGGCGCCGCGCCGACGATGCGCGCTGGGCCGCCCGCATCGTCGATCTGGATTTATTGGCGTATGGCGACCATGTGACAGGCGCTGACGAGGCCTTGCGCCTGCCTCACCCTCGACTCGGCGAGCGGGCCTTCGTCTTGGCGCCGCTGGCGGCGTTGGCGCCTGGATGGCGGCACCCGGTTTCGGGCCAAACCGCGGCAGAAATGCTGGCGCTTCTGGAACCTGGGCAGGAATTGAGCGAAATACTCGATTAATCGGCGCTAAGCCATTTGCACTATTGGCGAATGTGCTTTACATGGAGCTTGAAATACCGATGCCGCCGACTTATTTATAGCGCCCCCTATGATGGGTGCCGTGAACATTTCGTGTGCGGCGCAGTGGAGATATAGCGACCATGGCTCGTGTTACCGTAGAAGATTGCATTGATAAGGTTCAGAACCGGTTCGATCTGGTATTGATCGCGGCGGGGCGCGCCCGGCAGATTTCCGCCGGTGCCGAATTGACCGTGCCCGAGGACCGGGATAAGAATTCCGTCATCGCCTTGCGGGAAATCGCCGAGGAAACCATTGCCGCCGATACCCTGCGCGACAACGTCATCCAGACCATGCAGCGCCATGTGGAAGTTGACGAGCCGGAAGAGGACGATATGGAGGCGCAGATGTTGAGCCACCAGTTCGCCGATAATATCGATGAATCAGAAGTTCTGGTCGCCGACCCCGCGCCCCTTGGCGATATGCCAGGTGAAGCCGCCGATGACGGGGATGCGGCCTAAGGCGGCAGGTGCCGCGAATAACGCCGCGAAGCGGTTGGGCAAACAGCCGGCGCCGCCTTGTGCGGCGCCGTTGTTGTATAGACTCCCGTTAGCCGTGGTCGCGCCATGATCCGTCAATTTGAACTGGTCGAACGGGTCGCCGATTACGACAGTCATGTGGATGAAGATCTGCTGAACCGCGCCTACGTTTTCTCCATGAAAGCGCATGGCTCTCAGTTGCGGGCCTCGGGCGATCCGTATTTCTCCCATCCGGTCGAGGTCGCCGCTATTCTGGCCGACTACAAGCTGGATTGCGCCACCATCGTCACCGCTCTTTTGCATGACACTGTGGAAGACACCCTGGCCACGGTCGAGGAAATCAAGCAGGCATTTGGCGATGATATCGGCCAGCTTGTGGATGGCGTCACGAAACTTGCCAAGTTGGAGCTGCAACCGGAAGCCAATCAGCAGGCGGAAAATTTCCGCAAGCTGGTGCTGGCCATGTCCAACGATATTCGTGTCCTGCTGGTCAAGCTGGCTGACCGCCTGCACAACATGCGGACGTTGCACCATCTACGCTCGCCCGAGAAGCGTTTGCGTATCGCCACGGAAACCATGGAAATCTACGCCCCCCTGGCCGAGCGCCTGGGCATGCAGCGGCTGAAGCAGGAATTGGAAGACCTGGCCTTTGCGGTGCAGAACCCGGATGCACGGGAATCCGTGCTGCGCCGTTTGCAGTTCCTGCACGATGACGGCGAAGACCCGCAAGAGCGGATCACGGCGGAGCTGGAACAGACCTGCGAGGCGGCCGGCATTCCGGTGGAGGTCAGCAGCCGCATCAAGACGCCATATTCAATCTGGGCCAAGATGCAGCGCAATCACGTTGCCTTTGAACAATTGTCCGATACGGTGGCCTTCCGCCTGATTGTCGATACGGTGGCCGATTGCTATCAGGTGCTGGGCGTGGTTCATGCCAAGTACAAAATGGTGCCGGGCCGTTTCAAGGATTACATTTCCACACCCAAGGCGAATAACTATCAATCCCTGCATACGACGGTGATCGGGCCGGAGAACCGCCGCATTGAAATCCAGATCCGCACTTCCATGATGCACCGCATCGCCGAACTGGGCGTGGCGGCGCACTGGCAATACAAACAAAGTATCGGTCCGGGCGACGGCAGTCAGTTTCGTTGGTTGCAGGGCCTTTTGGAGATATTGGAGCACGCGCAGAATCCCGAGGAATTCCTGGAACACACCAAGCTGGAGATGTATTCCGACCAGGTTTTTTGTTTCACCCCCCGTGGCGCGGTCATCGTCTTGCCCCGTGGCGGCTCGGCGGTGGATTTTGCCTATGCCCTGCATACCGACATCGGCAATACCTGTGTCGGCTGCAAGGTAAATGGCCGTGTCGCGCCGCTGCGCACACAGTTAAAAAATGGCGACCAGGTGGAAATTCTGCGCTCTACCAAAATAGCGCCCGAGCCCACATGGGAAAGCTTCGTGGTGACGGGCAAGGCGCGGGCCGCGATCCGCCGCTTTATTCGGGCTGAACAGCGGGAGGAATACCGCAAGTTGGGCCGGGCCATCACGGAAAAGGCATTTCGCGAATCTGGCCATGAATTCTCGGACCGGGCCATGGAAAATGTCCTGCTGATCTTCGATGCCGCCAGTGTGGATGATATTTACATCGAACTGGGTCAGGGCCACCTGACATCGAGGCAACTGCTGGCCAAGGTTTTTCCGGGCGAGAGACGCTGGCGCGCGGCCACGGCGTTCGGCGCCATCAACCGCATGTTGCCGGCCCGGTTGCGCCGGGGCGGTGGAGGTGGCGGAGGCGATACCGTGAACGGCGGTGCGGCCGAGAACGCCATTCCCATACAGGGGCTGACGCCGGGGCTGGCGGTGCATTACGGTGAATGCTGCCACCCCTTGCCCGGCGACCGTATTGTCGGCATTGTCAGCCCCGGCAAGGGCGTCGATATTCACGTCATCGATTGTGCCCGCTTGGCCGAGTTGCCGGAAGAACGCGACGATTGGATCGACGTGCGCTGGGATCTTGATCCCGACGACCCGGCCCTGTTCGTGGGCAGGATTGACACGGTCGTTTCCAATCAGCCGGGCAGCCTGTCAAGCTTGTCCAGCGTCATCGCCAAGAACATGGGCAATATTTCAAACCTCAAGGTGGTCGACCGAAGCGCCGATTTCTTTGAAATGCAGGTCGATGTGGAGGTCGCCGATCTGAAGCATTTGACCAACATTATCGCCGCCCTGCGCGCAACGCCCGATATTAGTTCCGCCGAAAGACAAAGAGAGTGACCGCAAGAATGAATGATCAGGACGTACTACAACACTACCGCGACGCCGGCGCCTTGCTGGAGGGACATTTCATTCTGACGTCAGGTCTGCGCAGCCCGACCTATCTGCAATGCGCCAAGGTTTTGATGCACCCCGACAGGGCCGCCATTCTGTGCGGTGAATTGGCTGGCCGCATAACCGCCGAATTGGGCCAGGGGGCGATCGATCTGGTGGTCTCACCGGCCATGGGCGGGGTCATCGTCGGTTACGAGATGGGGCGGCAGCTGGGATGTCCCGCGATTTTCACCGAGCGGGTGGATGGCGAATTCGTCCTGCGCCGTGGCTTTGAAATTCCCGCCGGTGCCCGGGTTTTGATGGCCGAGGATATTGTCACCACCGGCCTGTCATCGCGGGAATGTATTACCTGTATCCAGGAACTGGGCGGCGATGTTGTCGCGGCCTCGTGCCTGATCGACCGCTCGGACGGTAAGGTGGATGTCGGCGTGCCCCTGTTCGCCCTGGTTGGCCTAGAGGTTCCTGCCTACGAGGCCGACGACCTGCCGCCCGAACTGGCGGCCATTCCCGCCGTCAAACCCGGCAGCCGCGGACTGAGCTAGGATTGGGCTAGGTTTGCGTTAGGGGCCCGGATCATGGCAGATAGTGGTGGGAATTCGTCCCGAGGAGCTTGATATGAGCAATTTATTACGCCTTGGCGTCAATATTGATCACGTCGCGACCATCCGTAATGCCCGTGGCATTGCCCATCCCGATCCCATCCGTGCCGCCCGCATGGCGGCGGAGGCGGGCGCCGATGGTATTACGGCGCATCTGCGCGAGGACCGCCGGCATATCTCGGACGAGGATATCGAACGGCTGAGCGATCAGATCGAGCTACCCTTGAATTTGGAGATGGCGGCGACTGACGAGATGTTGGCTATCGCCCTGCGCCATCGCCCCCATGCCGCCTGTATCGTGCCCGAAAAGCGCGAGGAACTGACCACAGAGGGTGGTCTGGATGCTCATGGCGGCGAGAACCATTTGCGCCGCTATGTGGACGAAATGGTGCAGGCCGGCATTCGGGTCTCATTGTTCATCGACCCCGAAGAGAGCCAATTGCGCGCCGCCACCCGTCTGGGTGCGCCGGTGGTGGAACTGCACACGGGCTGCTATGCCGAGGCCGGGCCTGAAAACTGGGAGGCGGAGTTGCAGCGCCTGGTGTCAGCCGCGGCCGTGGCCGAGGATCTGGGGCTGGAGTGTCATGCCGGCCATGGTTTGAGCTATGACAATGTTGGACCCGTGGCCGCGATTACCAATGTGCGGGAACTGAATATCGGCCATTTCCTTGTGGGCGAGGCGATTTTCGGTGGCCTGGACTCGGCGATCAAACGCATGCGCGCCCTGATGGATCAGGCCCGCGCCGAGGCCACCGGCAGCCGCTCCGCCTGATGGCCTGGGATTAGGTATTTGGCATGATCATCGGCATTGGCAATGATCTGATCGATATCCGCCGTATCGAACGCACCTTGGAGCGCTTTGGCGACCGCTTTATCGAACGCATCTTCACGCCATTGGAGAGGCAGAAAGCGGAGCGCCGGCGCAACCGGGTGGAAACATATGCTAAACGTTTCGCCGCCAAGGAGGCCTGCTCCAAGGCGCTGGGCACGGGCTTTCGCCGCGGCGTCTATTGGCGCGATCTGGGCGTGGTCAATTTGCCGGGCGGCAAGCCCAGCATGGAACTGACGGGTGGTGCCTTGAAACGCTTGCAAGAACTGACGCCAGCGGGCATGAAGGCGCAAATCGACCTGACCTTGACCGACGAACCGCCCTTGGGTCAGGCCGTGGTCATTATCTCGGTTATTCCCGCCGGTTCCGGATCCGGCGGCGAAGAGGCGGGATGAGATGTTTTTCAATGCGATACAGCTTGGTAAGAGATGAATTCAGAACAGATTTCGGACGGTAAGGCCGAAAAACACGAAGGTTGGCGGGAGACCGTCAAGACCATTGTCTATGCCGTTTTGATCGCCATGGTGATCCGGACCTTGGCCTATGAGCCGTTCAATATCCCTTCGGGTTCAATGCTGCCGACCCTGTTGATCGGTGATTACGTCTTTGTCTCGAAATTCCCCTACGGCTATAGCAAGCATTCCATGCCGCTAAGCCCGCCGCTGTTCAGCGGCCGGATCAACGAGGCGCCGGTGGCGCGCGGCGACATCGCAGTGTTCAAGCTGCCGACCGATAATGCAACGGACTATATCAAACGGATCATCGGCCTGCCGGGCGATCACATCCAGGTCCGCAATGGCGTGCTGTATATCAACGGCAAGGCGGTAAAGCGGGAGCGCGTGGAGGATTTCGTGCAGAAACATCCCGGGGTCCGCTATGGCCGGGTGCGGCAATACCGCGAGACATTGCCTAATGGGCGGAGCTATCTGACCCTGGATCTACAGCCCCGCGGCATGGCCGATAACACCAATGTCTATGTCGTGCCCCCCGATCACTATTTCGCCATGGGCGATAACCGGGATGATTCCACGGACAGCCGTTTCCTCGAGCACGTGGGTTTCGTGCCGGCGGAAAACCTGGTTGGCCGCGCCGATATAATTTTCTTTTCCGTCGATGGCAGCGCCCGCATCTGGGAAATCTGGAAATGGCCTTCGGCTATCCGTTTTGACCGCTTCTTTGACGGCTTTGGTTAAACCGTGAGTGAGCAGGATTTATCGCCGCTTTATCCCCTGCTGGGACATCAATTCGCGCAACCGGAACTGCTGGCCGAGGCCTTGAGCCATCCCTCCCTGGACCGCCGTCGTCAGGGCGGGCGGGATTATCAACGGTTGGAATTTCTGGGTGACCGGGTGCTAGGCTTGGTGATATCGACCGCCCTGTATCGCGATGATCCGGGTGCCGACGAGGGCGGCCTGGCGGTGCGCTTCAACACTCTGGTGCGCCGTGGCACGGTTGCCGATGCGGCCCGTCTGATCGGCCTGGGGCCATATATTCTGATGGGTAAGAGCGAGGCGCGTCAGGGCGGGCGGGACAAGCCGGCGATCCTGGCGGATGTTTGCGAGGCGGTGATTGGCGCGCTCTATCTCGATGGCGGTTTCGCCGTGGCGGAAGCCTTCGTCCTGCGCTATTGGGCCGGCTTCATGGCCAACAGCGGTGCCGCCGTCAAGGACCCCAAGACCGAGTTGCAGGAGTTGATCCAGGGCCGCGGCGGCAAACCGCCGAACTATCAGATCGTCTCCCGAGAGGGCCCCGATCATGAACCTTGCTTTACAGTGGAGGTGCGTGCCGACGGCCTGGAAGCCGTGCAAGGCCAGGGCGGTTCCCGCCAGGAAGCGGAGAAAGCGGCGGCGCGCGCAATGTTGGAAACTATCGATAAATTGCCGGGCCAAGGCAGGGATGCGGGCAGGAAAGTGAAATGACATGGCCGATATAGACCACGACGATGGACCCGAACGCTGTGGCTTTGTCGCTCTGCTTGGTGCGCCCAACGCCGGAAAGTCGACCCTGACGAATGCTTTGGTCGGCAGCAAGGTATCCATCGTCACGCCAAAGGTGCAGACCACCCGGGCCCGGATAACAGCGATTGCCATTCACGACAACGCCCAAATTGTTTTTGTCGATACGCCGGGCATCTTTGCCAAGACCAAGCAGCGTCTGGAAAAGGCCATGGTCGCCGCCGCCTGGAGCGGTGCCGCGGATGCCGATATCCGGGCCGTACTGGTGGACGCGGACCGTGGCATGGACGGCAATACCAGGGCCATTATCGCCGGCCTGAAGAAGGAAGGCATGACGGCGATCCTGGTGATCAACAAGATCGATCTGGTGCGCCGGGAAAATTTGCTGTCCCTGGCGGAAAAACTTCACGACGAAGGTGTCTTTTCCGAGGTCTTCATGATTTCGGCCCTGAAGGGCGATGGCGTGGCCGATTTACTGGCGGCCTTGGCGGCCAAGCTGCCCCTCGGGCCATGGCATTACCCGGAGGATCAACTGGCGGATATTTCCGAACGTTTGCTGGCCGCTGAAATCACCCGGGAAAAGCTGTTCCTGCGCTTGCATCAGGAACTGCCCTATGCCTCCACCGTGGAGACGGAATCCTGGAAAGAGGTCAAGGGCGGCGCCCTGCGCATTGAACAAGTGATCTATGTGCGCCGGGACACGCAAAAGGCCATCGTGCTGGGCAAGGGCGGGCAGCAGATCAAACAAATTGGGGCTGAGGCTCGGGAAGAGATGGCGGAAATATTCGGTTGCACCGTGCATCTTTTCCTGTTCGTCAAGGTGCGTGATAATTGGCAGGACGACCCGGAACGCTATCGCGAGATGGGTCTGGATTATCACCGGTAGGTTTCTGGCAAGGGAGTAGACCGTGAAACGTAATAGTTCCCAGGGTTTGATGGCATTTTGGGCCGATATTGATGCGGACAATATGCTGGGTTTTCAGGAATGGCATAATTGCGAACATATCCCGGAGCGTATCTCCATTCCGGGCTTTAACGTTGGCCGCCGTTATCGGGGCATGGGCGAGGCGCCAAGCTTTCTGATGTTTTACGAGACCGATACGGCATCCGTATTCGCCTCCGATGCCTATATGGCACGTCTGAACGATCCCACCCCATGGACCCAGAAGGCCCTGACCTATTTCCGCAATCCATCGCGCAATATTTTCAGTCTGCTGGCCGAGACGGGGCAGGCCGCGCCCATGGAGGCGCCGTATATCCATACCCTTCGCTTTAATATCCCTGATGCCTTAGTGGAGCAGCTTACAACACAATGGCTGCCATCCCTGGGCGAGATGGATGGCGTTCACCGCGCCCGCCTCTATGCCGTGGATGAGGAGATCTCGGGCATCATGACGTCCGAGCGACAGATCTATGGCGGCGGGCCTGGACAGCAGAGATTTTTGGTCATGATCGAGGCATCGCAGAGCGATACCGGTGTGACCGTTGCCGAGGCAGATGATCTGTTCGCCGATAGCTTCTGGCTGGAAATTGCGCTCTACCCGTCGTCATGAGCAGTGAATTCCTGATCACCTCGTTCATCGTTGTCATCGTGCCCGGCACAGGCGTCCTCTATACCCTGGCGCATGGCCTCTCGCGCGGCGCGGCGGTCAGCGTGGTCGCGGCTTTTGGCTGCACCCTGGGCATTCTGCCTCACATCGCGGCGACGGTACTTGGCCTGGCGGCGCTGCTACACGCCTCCGCCCTGGCATTCGAGATCGTCAAATATCTTGGCGTGGCTTACCTTTTGTACATGGCCTGGGGTGTTTTGCAGGAAAAGGGCGCGCTGGCGGTCGAGGCGGAAGTGGACAGCCGGTCCATGATGGGCGTCATAATCAAGGGCATCCTGATCAACATCTTAAATCCGAAACTTTCGATGTTTTTCCTGGCCTTTCTGCCGCAGTTTGTTTCGACCGGCGCCGAAGGCGCCGCCTGGCGCATGCTGGGCCTGGGCGCCGTTTTCATGGCCATGACCTTCGCGGTCTTTATCCTTTATGGCCTGTTCGCGGCAGCCGTGCGCGACAGCATCATCTCCCGGCCAACGGTCATGGCCTGGTTTCGCCGCGCCTTCGCCGGCGCCTTTATCGCCCTGGGTCTGAAGCTGGCCCTGGCCGAACGTTGAGCTAATCCTCCTCCAACCAGGCGTTAAACTTTGGCGCGCGCTTCTCTACGAACGAGGCAACACCGTCGCGGGCATCGGGGTGATAATCGACCACGGCGGTCCGGGCCGCGATCTCGTCGCAGGATTGCCCGAACGTCATCTCGGCGGCGTTGTAAATTGAACGTTTCAGCAAGCGCATGGCGACCTGTGGGCCGTCCGCCAATTCGCGCGCCAGATCGCCCGCCGCCTGGGCCAGTTGGTCGCCGGGCACCACTTCGTGCACCAGGCCCAGGTCCAGCGCCTCGGCGGCGGAAACGATCCGCTTGCGCATGAGGAAATCCAGGGTCTTGGCCAAGCCCATATGCTGGACAAGCAGATGCTGGCCGCCTTCATCGGGCAGCAGGGCAAAGCGCAACGTGGCGCTGCCCATTTTGGCCTCTTCCGCGGCGATGCGGAAGTCGCAGGCCAGGGCCAGGGAAAACCCGGTCTGGATGGCGACGCCGTTCAGGGCCGCGATTGTCGGCTTGTCGATGGCGCGGATCACCCGGTTCAGTTCCTGGCTGACCGTGCGCAGGCCCGCATAAGTGCCGATGGGGGTGTCATGGCCGGGCGGAATGGGCGGTACCAGGCCTTGTTCCGCCTGCAAGCCCTTGGAATAGGACTTCAGGTCATCACCGGCGCAAAAACCCCGGCCCGTGCCGGTTATGACGATGATGCGCACGGCATTGTCCATCTGTGCCTGGTGCAGGGTTTCGATCAGGTCACGCTTTATGGCCGGCGTCATGCCGTTCAGACGTTCGGGCTGATTAAAGGTAATCCAGGCAATGCCCGGTTTTTCCAGCGTTACGTCGAAGCCAATAAATGTTCCGGTCTGCATCACGTCCTCCAGTTACTAATTTCGATTTTGCCCGATCTTAGCCGCCTTGACGGGATCTTCCCACCAGGTTTCCAGGCGGTAGCCGTAGACCGGCGTGGCTTTAGGCATGCCAAAACGGTCCCACAGGGCAATCCGGTCGGCCTTCAAATGGAACAGCGGAATGACATAGTGGCCCCATTGCAGCACCCGGTCCATGGCGCGCACGGCGGCCACCAGATCGGCGCGGTCCTGGGCATCGGAAATTTTTCGCACTAGCGCATCGATGGCAGGAACCTGGATGCCGGGATAGTTGCGCGTGCCCTCGCGCTTGGCTGCTTCGGTGCCCCAATAGAAGGCCTGCTCGTTGCCCGGTGACAGCGAAGGATCCCACAGGTAGATCATGGCGTCGAAATCATAGGTGTTGGTGCGCTGTTGGTATTGTGCGGTATCTACCGTGCGCACCAACACCTCGATGCCGAGTTTCTTGAGATTTCGGGCCAGATGCAGGGCCAGCTTCTCGTTGCTCCTGCGAATCAGCATGATTTCGAAGGTAAACGGTCCCGCGCCGCTTTCATGCATCAGCTTCAGATCCTTGATGCGCCAGCCGGCCTCGCCTAGCAGTTTGCGTGCCGTGCGCAGATTACGTCGCAGCCGGCCACTGCCGTCCGCGCTGGGCGGGGCGTAGGCCTTGGTGAAGATTTCGCTGGGCAGGTTTTCCTGGAACGGCGCAAGCAAGGTCAACTCGGCGGGGGACGGCAAACCGGTGGCGGCCAGTTCGGAGTTTTCAAAATAGCTTCGCGTGCGGTGATAGGCGCCATGAAACAGCGTCTTGTTCAGCCACTTGAAATCGATCCCATAGGCCATCGCCGCGCGTACCCGTGAGTCATGGAACACCGCACGGCGGCTGTTCAGGGCGAAAGCATACATGCCCGCCGGGCGTCCATTGGCGAATTCCCGCAGGCGGACCTTGCCCTGTCGGCGGGCCGGAAAATCATAGGATTGTGCCCACAGCTTGGGGTCGGATTCCGCACGCAGATCAACCTTGCCGGCCTTGAAGGCTTCCAGCATGGCGCTGTCGTCGCGGTAATAGTCGTAGCGGATTATATCGAAATTATTCTGCCCCTTGCCGGCGGGCAGGTTCTCCATCCAATGGTTCCTGATCCGCCGATAGTGCACGGAGCGGCCCGGATCGACCTTGTCCACCACATACGGCCCGCTACTCATCATCGGGGTTAGCGAGACTCGGTCGAATTCGCGGTCCTGAAACCAGGCCCGCGACAAAATCGGCATCAAGCCCATGATCAGGGGCAGTTCCCGGTTGCTGCTGTCCTTGAAACGGAAGCTGACCGTGCGCGGTCCGGGCTGTTCGACAGCGGCGACCTGGCCATAGTAGAAGCGATGATTAGGCCGGCCCTTGGTGCGCAGAATTTCAAGAGAGAAGATCACATCGTCGACCGTGATCTCGCTGCCGTCGTGAAAGCGCGCGCCGGGGCGTAGATGAAATGTGACGGAAGATCTGTCGGGCGGGGTCGAGACATCGTCGGCGATCAGGCCGTACAGCGAGAATGGTTCGTCATAGGCGCGGGCGAGGAGGCTTTGATGGCTTAGGCGCCGGCCATCGGCCCTGGCCCCGCGCACGATGAAATGCTGCAAACTATCAAAACTGCCGACCCGGCCCAGGACCAGACGCCCGCCCTTGGGCGCGTCCGGGTTGGCATAGGCGAAATGGCTTTCCTCCGCACCGTATTTTGGTGTGCCGTGCATGGCGATGGCCGGTGCGGCCTTTACCCAAGTGCCAGTCAGAGTCAGGAAGGGAATCAATAATATGAATAGCTTGATCATTCTTGCTGCCGTTGAAAGGTCAGGGACATCCAGGCCGCCGCCGCCGCCACGGGTAGTATGATAATGCCGCCCATCAGCATGGGCCAGTCCGGTCCCAGTTGGGAGAACAACAGGCCGGCCAAGGGGGGCGAGGAGATACGGCCCAGGGCGGCGATAGAGCTGGCGCTGCCCATCACGGTGCCTTGGTGATCGCCATCGGCGCGTTGGGAAATCATCGCGGTCAGGACGGGATGGCAAAACGACGTCCCCATACAGAGCAACAGGACATCGCCGGCGAATGTCGCGACGCCGCTTACCCACGGGATCAGCAGCAGGCCGGTGCTCAGCGCCGTGGCGCCCAGCAACAGCACCCGTGGCGGGCCCAGTGCCTTGGTCATGGGACCGACCATGGTGCCCTGCATGCCGGCCACCAGCAGGCCGATATAGGCATAGCCATAACTGACCTCGGCCGCGCCCCAACCCAGCCGGGCCTGGCACCACAAGGGAAACAGGGCCATCAGGGCGGTGAAGGCGAAGGTGACCAGGAACATCAGACCGATGATTCCCGGTATGCCATTGGCCATGACGGCGCCGCGTAACTGCTGGAAGCTGGCGCGCTGGCGTTCCTTAAGCTGGCGATTGGCCGGCTCGTGCAGCATAAACAGGCCCAGCAGGATCGCGGCGAGAGTAAAGCCGGCGGCGACCAGGCAGGGCAGGGCGAAATCGTCCCTGCCGGGGTTCTCGCCGATCAACAAGCCGCCCAGTATGGGGCCAACCACGAAGCCCAAACCGAAAGCCGCGCCCAGGCGGCCCATGGCGCCGGGGCGCTGTTCCGTGGTTGATATGTCCGCGAGATAGGCTTGGGCGACGGCGATGTTGCCGGCCATGGCGCCGGACAAGCCACGGGCCAGAAACAGGCCCAAAAGAGAGCCGGCATAGCCGAACCAGAGAAACGCCACGCCACCGCCGGCAAGAGTCAGCAACAGGATGATCTTGCGGCCATAGCGGTCGCTCAACCGGCCCCAAATTGGTGAGGCAATAACCTGGCAACCTGAATGCACTGATACCAACAGGGTGATTTCCACCGGTGTGGCATCGTAGGCCAAGGCATAGAACGGCAGGATCGGCAGAATTATGCCAAAGCCGACCAGGTCGACAAAAACCGTGAGCAACAGGACGAACATGGCGCCGGGCCGGGTGTTCTAGCTGTTGCCGCGCGCCGCCACGGGCCAGATCTCGACCAGGGTATCGCCCCGCACTACGTGATAGTCGTCAAACAGATTGACGTTGGGATCGCAATGCGGCGCGATGCACTCGACCCTGTCGCCGAGTGCCAGTTTTTCGAAGCCGTTGGCGTATTCTATGGCGCCATGTTCATCGCCTTTATAGCGGTAGGCGGCGCCCGCCGGCGCGCCACGGGAAATGATGGGGAAGGGGCCGTCGGTGGCGAAGGATTTCAGGCCGGCATCGGTTACCGCGTAGTCCGGATGATTGATATTGACCACGCTGGTTTGTACGTACAACGATGCGCCGTAGGGTTTATCGTCGTCCGCCGATTGCTGCACGGTTAGATATTGCACATCCATGAACAGGTATGAACCGACCTGGAATTCACCCAAGGTGCCATATTCCGCATCCAGTCGATGGGTGCCCGTCCCGCCGCCTGAAACCACGGGTGGCGGAAGATTAGCCTTGATCAGAGCATCGACCTTGCCCTGTAAATCAGCTGTGTCGGTATCCAGCCGCCGGCGCCGCTCGCCATGATCGTCGACATGTTGCAGATGCCCCATGTAACCCTGCACGCCGGCATAGTTGAGCGCCGGATGGGCCGATATCCGGCCCGCTAGTTCGATTGCGACGTCCGCCGACGGCGTACCGGTGCGGCCCAGGCCCACGTCCAGATCAACAAAGACATCCAGGGTGACGTCCGCCGCCTCGGCCGCCGCGCCATAGGCTGCCACCAGATCCGCATGATCGGCCACCACGGACACATCGCCGCCATTCTTGATCAGCTCAATGACCAGGGGCACCTTGACGGGCGCTAGGGGCGTCGTGATCAAAAGGCCTTTAATATCGTGTGCCGCCATTACCTGCGCCTCTCGCAACGAGGCGCAACACAGACCCACGGCGCCGGCGGCGGCCTGGCGGCGCGCTATATCGGGCGATTTGTGGGACTTGCCGTGGGGCCGCAGGGTGAAGCCGCCAGCTTTTGCCCAGTCCGCCATGGCGGCGATATTTGCTTCCAGGACGTCCAGATCCAGGATTAATGCCGGCGTTAGTAATTTCCAGCGGGAGCCGGGTTGGCCAATCAGTTTGCTGTTTGGGGATTCGGAATTGCTCACATTTCTCTCCGATAAATGCGTGGCTTATGTGCCTGCGGAAAATGCACGATCAAGATTCGGAGACTACATTAGGATGGGGATGGGCAATGCGCCATTGTTTGTCATAATTGTATTGCTTCTAATTTGCAAAAACCGCCAAATTCGAATAGACTTTATCTTGGGGAATATGGGAATTCCATGAGAGATGAAGTGAAGAGTAAGGCGTTTGTACCGCTGGATGATGGCGCTGGAGGCGACGAACACAGCGTCGAACATCTGAAGGCTGAAGTGCTGCGGCTACGGCAGCAGGTTCAACGGCTGCAGAGTAGTCAAGCGCGTGATGTAATTGAACAACGCGGCGCCGAGCGGCGGTTCAATGATTTTGCCCGCATTTCGGCGGATTGGTTTTTCGAATTCGATGCTGATCTGCGTTACACCTATTTGTCAAAAACCGGTGCAGACCGCGGTCTCTCGCCGGAGCAGTTTTTGGGCTGGACACGCCAGGAATTGCTAGGCGAACGTTTTGACCGGAACCATCCTGACGGCGAACTGGCCGCCATGTGGGCGCGCCAACCCTACCGCAACGTCGAGCGCCAATCGGACATCATGCCGGGGCAATGGCTGCGCGTCAGTGGCGAGCCTGTCTTCGCCGACAATGGCGACTTTGCGGGTTATCGTGGCGCCAGCGTGGACATCACGGAACTAAAGCAGAAAGAGGCCGCCCTGCAACAAGGGGCCGCGCAACTGCGGCTGATTACCAACGCCCTGCCTGTTGTCATCACCTACATCGGTGCCGATTTGCACTACCAGTTCGCCAACCGCCTGTTCACCGAATTCGTAGACAAGCCAATGGAGAAGATCATTGGCCATTCGGTTGGGGAGGTCCTGGGTGAGCGGGAATTCAACAAACTGAAGCATCGGATGCACAAGGCCCTGCAGGGTGATATGGTGTCGTTCGAAGTCATTATTGATTGCCCCGACGGCGTATCGCGCCACTTTCAGACTGACTACCGTCCCCATTTCAATAGTGCCGGTGGGGTGCGCGGTTTCTACATTCTTGGTGTAGATGTTACCGCTCGGAGGGCGATGGAAGAGCAGCTTCGCCAATCGCAAAAGATGGAAACCATAGGTCAGCTGACAGCGGGCGTGGCCCATGACTTCAATAACATGCTGGCGATCATCGAAGGCAATCTGGGGCTTTTGGAGCTGGAACTGGATAGCGGCCATGAGGCATTGGACTTGGTTGCCCCGGCACTGCGCGCCGTGCGCCGCGGCGCCGACCTGACCCACCGCATGCTGGCCTATTCACGGCAGCAAAGTCTTGACCTTCGGGCCATGGATGCCAATCAGACGGTGATGGGCGCACGCGAGCTGTTGCAGCGCAGCTTGGCCGGTGCCGTTGGCATGGAAATATCGCAGGCGGCCGATCTTTGGCTCTGCCAGGCCGATCCATCGCAATTGGAACAGGCGCTCTTGAATCTAGCCATTAATGCGCGTGATGCCATGTCGGGGCTTGAGGCAAAAGCAGGGACGGGATGTTTAACCATCAAGACGGCCAACGCCGTATTGCCCGATGCCGATCCCAATGCGGGCTGGGGTAGTCAGCCAGATCTGCCCCCAGGTGACTATGTCGTGCTAACCGTGTCCGACAATGGCACGGGCATGACGCCGGAGACCGCCACGAAAATTTTTGATCCATTCTTTACCACCAAGAAAATTGGCCAGGGTACCGGCCTGGGTCTGAGCATGGTTTATGGTTTCGTCAAACAGTCCGGCGGCGATATTACCGTTGCATCAACCCTTGGCGAGGGAACCGTCTTTGGCATGTATTTCCCGCGTTCGGTGGAAAAGGAACATTTCCCGGGCGTTGACGATGAAGAGGCCGTGGCCGATGGCAATGGCGAAAACATCCTGCTGGTCGAGGACGATGCCGATGTACGCGATATCGCCGAGCGGATACTGCTCACATACGGCTATCAAGTCACCACGTTCAGTCAGGCGGAAGAAGCGCTCGACTGTCTATCAAAAGGACAGCGGTTTGATCTGCTATTGACCGACGTACTACTGCCCGGCGGTATTGACGGGGCCGAATTGGCGATCCAGGCGGGCCGGACCGACCCCGCCATGCGGCTGTTGTTTATGTCCGGCTATCCCCGTGATGCCTTTGTAAGAGACGGTCGGATGATGGCGGATGCCCCACTGGTAAAGAAGCCGTTCCAAGGCCGCGTACTTATCAATCAGGTGAAGAATGTCCTCGCGGCCGGATAAAATCATTTATCCCTTTACCAGGATGCCGGCATCTTCCAAATCAGCCAGCTCGTCGTCGGATAGGCCAAGATAACGCCGCAATACGGCGGCATTGTCTTCGCCCAGCAATGGCGCCTTGCTGGGCACCGGCGGCAGGCCCCGGGAATAGCGCAGTGGATTGCCGGGTACCTTGAATTGCCCAAGGACCGGATGCTCAAAGTCGCGCACCGTGCCCCGCGCCAGCATATGCGGATGTTGCATGGCTTCCGCCACGGTCAGGATTGGCGCCACGGGCACCCGTGCTGCCTCCAGCGCGGCCAGGGCGGTTTCGGTATCGGGCAGTGATTGCAGCCAAGCCTCGATAATTCCGGTCAGCTCCTCCCGATGATCGAGGCGGGCCTGATTGTCGATAAAGCGGGGATCGTTGGGCAGATCGGGCCGCTCCATGGCTTCGCAAACCTTGGGCCATTGATGCTCCAGCGTAATGATCATGATGAAACCCTGCTTGGCCCGGTACACGCCCATGGGTGAAAGGGCCCCGTGATAGGAGCCGTGGCGCATGGGGCTCTCGCCCAGGGAGGCAAGTTCCACGTTCATTTCGTGGCAGTAGAAATAATAATCCAGCAGCGAGATGTCGATGAATTGACCCCCACGATTCATGGCGCCACTATTTCGCTCGCGCCAGAACAGGGCGCCGTTGATGGCGGCCAATGCCGTCATGGAAGTGCCGATATCGCCCAGCGCCAGGCCGGGCAGGGCGGGCGGTGCGTCGGGCTCGCCGATCATCGAGGAGACGCCCGCATAGGCCTGCGCGATGTAATCATAACCGGGCAGGGCGCGCAGCGGGCCTTCCTGACCGAAGGCCGATATGGAACACATGATCAGGCTTGGGTTCAGGGCCGAAACCACATCCCAGCCCAGGCCAAGGCGGCCAATGGCGCCAGGCGAGAAGTTCTCCACCAACAGGTCCGCCTTGGCGATCAGATCCTTCAAAAGCGTCAGGCCGTCGGCCTGGTGGGGGTCGACGCAGATGCCCATTTTGCCCTGGTTATGCTGCACGAAATAGGCGCTTTGGCCGTTGCGCACCATCGGTAACCGGCGCGAAGGATCGCCGTCGGGGGCCAATTCGACCTTGATTACCTCGGCGCCCAGTTCCGCCATCAGGCGGGTGCAGGCCGGGCCGGCAACGACTTGGGTAAAATCTATGACGACAATGCCGTCCAAAATATGTTTCATGTTTTCCTAGAAGCCAAAGCACGCAACAGTACGCTGGCTGCATAGTAGAAGGATCAGTTAGAGATGAAAATCACCGCGATCGAGACCGTCCGGTTGGAGGAATTTCCCAATTTGTTGTGGGTTCAGGTGCATACCGACGAGGGCCTGACGGGTTTGGGTGAAATCTTCTATGGCGTGCCCTCGGCCGAGGCTCACATCCACGGCTTTGCCGCCAAGCATCTGTTGGGCCAGGACCCGCTGCGCATCGATTATCATTCCAAGGCATTGACGGGTTATGTGGGCTTCACCGGCTCGGGCGCCGAGATCCGGGGCAATTCCGGTGTCGATATCGCCCTGTGGGATATCTGGGGTCAGGCCACCAATCAGCCGATCTATCAATTGCTGGGCGGTGCCAGCCGGGATCAGATCCGTGTCTACAATACCTGCGCCGGCTATCAATACGTCCGCAATCAGGTCAAGCAGAGCACGGCCAGCTTCAATCTACCCGGAGAGAACGCCGAGGGGCCGTATGAGGATTTGCAGGGCTTTTTGCACAATGCGGATGAATTGGCGGTCAGCCTGCTGGACATGGGTATCACCGGCATGAAGATCTGGCCGTTCGACTATGCGGCCGAGGCGTCCGGCGGGCATTACATATCCCCGGCGGATATGGATACCGCGTTGGAGCCGTTCCGCAAGATCCGCGACGCGGTCGGTTCGAAAATGGACATCATGGTCGAGTTGCACGCCTTTTGGGATCTGCCGCAAGCCAAGAAGATCGCCCAGGCGCTGGAGCCGTTCGAGCCGTTCTGGTTCGAGGATCCAATCAAGATGAGCAATCTGCGCAGCCTAAAGGAATTCGCCGATTCCACCCGTGTCGCCACCACCGCCTCGGAAACCATCGGCATGCGTGGTGAATTCCGCGAATTGTTGGAACTGCAGGCCTGCGACTACGTGATGTATGATCTAAGCTGGTGCGGCGGTCTGTCCGAGGCGCGCAAGATCGCGGCAATGGCCGAGGCCTGGCACCGCCCCGTCGCACCCCACGATTGCACCGGGCCCGTCTTGCTGACCGCCTCGGTGCATCATTCGCTGAATGCCACCAATGCCCTGATCCAGGAGATGGTGCGGGCGTTTTATTACGGCTGGTATCAGGACCTGGTGACCGAATTGCCGCCCGTGGAAAACGGCATGATCCGCGCGCCCGAGGGTCCCGGTCTGGGCACCAGGCTGCAACCGGATGTCTTCAAGCGGGCCAATTGCCATATCACGCGCAGCGATATGAACGACTAGGCTGTGTCCTCCACCGTGACGACCTGACGGCGGACCTGCACCACGGTCAGGGCGGTGACGGCAAGGAAGCCGGCGGTGGCATAGAACACGGCCTCGGGATAGTTCTGGTCCATGGCCAAGCCCAACAGCAGGGGGATTATGGCGGAGCCGAGGTCGAGGCCGGAATAGACAAAACCGAATACCCGGCCCGAGGCGCCCTTGGGGGCGGCGGCGCGGACCAGCATGTCCCGCGACGGCGTGGTCATGCCCGAGGCAATCCCCGCCGCGACCAGAAGGCCCAGCAGCATTGTCGGCCCCATGCCCGATGTCATTGCGATATAGACGACGAACAGCGACGAGACGACCATGCCGATGATAGCAATTCGGTCATGGCGGTCCGTACGGTCGGCCAGAATGCCGCCGATGACAATGCCCGCCGCCGTGCCCAGCAGAAAGCCGGTGATGCCACGGCTAGCCTCGGCCAGGCTCAGGCCGTAGATTTCGATCATCGCCGGCATGCCAAAGCTTTGAATGCCGATCAGGGCCGCCGCCAGAAATGCGAAATACAGAAAACACGAAATGATGGTGGCGGAAAACAGCAGCCGCACATTGTCCATCATCCGGCCGATTGGAATATGCTCCGCCGTGGCGGCGGCGTCCGGCGTATCCTCCAGGTCGGCGCCCCAGATCAGAAAGGCGGCGACGATGGCCAGGCCGATCAGGCCGGCGCAGATGATGGCGACGCGCCAATCCCAGATCTGCGAGACGGTGATCATGAAGGTCGGCGCCGCGGCCCAGCCCAGATTGCCGCACAGGGCATGGGTGGCATAACCGCGGCCCAGGCGGTGGGGACTGACTTTCGCCGTCAGGATCGATAGATCGGCTGGATGAAAGACGCTGTTGCCGATTCCGGCCAGGATGGCGAGCGGCAACAGCATCCAATAAGAATCGACCAGACCGCAGGCCAGGGTAGCGGCGGACAGTAGCGCCAAGCCGGCCAGCAAGACGCGGCGCGCGCCATAGCGGTCAACCATGAACCCCGCCGGCGTCTGCGCCAGCCCCGAGGCGCCGTACAGCAGCGTGGTCAACAAGCCGAGCGCCGCGAACGAGACCTGGAATTCGTCATGCAGCAGCAGAAACACGGCCGGCAGGACCAGATGATAGAAATGGCTAGCCCAATGAGCAGCGCCAACCAGGCCCATAACTCTGATGTCCCGGCCCAGGGAAGGCATGGATTGTGTGGAGGATGTCATGCCAGCGTTAGATCAGACCCTGGAGGATGGGTCAACCTGGGCCTGGATGCCGCCGCATTTACACTTGCATGGAAAAAATAATTGCTAATCATATGCACCTGACATCGGGCCTGTAGGGGAGCAGTACATGGCGAACGTGCGGATAGATCATTTTTTTCATCCCGACTCATTTACGTACACATATGTCGTGGCGGAAGCCGACGGGGATCATTGCGTGATCATCGACAGTGCCCTGGACTACGATCCCAAGTCGGGCCGCACCGCGACCGTCGCCGCCGACGAGATCGTGGCCCATGTCCGCGCCAACAATCTGGTGGTGGACTGGATTCTGGAAACCCACCCCCACGCCGACCACATCACCGCGGCGCCTTATCTGAAGGAGCGACTGGGCGGCAGGATCGGTATTGGCCAGGGTGTTCGTCAGGTACAGAAAAACTTCAAGGCGGTCTTCAATCTGGGCGATGAATTCGCCACCGACGGCAGTCAGTTCGATCATCTGTTCGCGGAGGGGGAGCGCTTTTCCTTTGGCGCCGCCTCGGGCGAGGTCTGGTCAACGCCGGGTCATACGCCTGCCTGTGTTTGTTATTTGATCGAGGATGCGGTTTTTGTCGGCGATACGATCTTCATGCCGGATTTCGGTTCGGCCCGTTGCGATTTCCCCGACGGCGATGCCCGCACGTTGTTTCAGTCGGTCAAGCGTCTGTTGTCCCTGCCGCCCGACACCCGCCTGTTCATGTGTCACGACTATGGACCCGGCGGGCGGGAATTGCGCTGGCTGACCACGGTGGCCGAGCAGCGTGCCGATAACAAACATATGAAGGACGGTGTGGGCGAGGAAGAATTCGTCGCCATGCGTACCGCGCGGGACAATGAATTGGATATGCCGGCGCTGTTGCTGCCTTCGGTACAGGTCAATATTCGCGGTGGACAGTTCCCGCCGTCCGAGGAAAATGGCATCTCCTACCTGAAAATGCCCCTTAATGCGGTTTAAAGCGGGCGGTTTAATTAGCTGAATTGAAGCACCGCGATGCCCGCGGCGACCAGGCAGGTGGCCAGGATGCGCCGGCGGCCAAAAGGCTCGGATAGGAAAAGCGTGCCGATCAAGGCGGCGGCGATCACCGAGGTTTCACGCAACGCCGTGACCATGGCCAGGGGCGCCTGAGACATTACCCAAATTACCACGCCATAGGCGGACGAGGACAAAACCCCGCCAAACAGGCCCGGCAGCCAGTAACGGCGCAGCGAGGCCAGTAGTTCCTCTCGTCGGCGCAACAGCGGCAGGGCCAGGGGCATGGGCAGGCCGTCGAGCAGGAACAGCCAGACGATATAGGCCACGGCGTCGCCCGACAGCCGCCCGCCCAGGCCGTCGGCAATGGAATAGCCGGCAATGGTCAGGGCGGTGAATAAAGCCCATGCCACGGCCAGGCGGTTGTTACCCCCATCCGTTTCGTGGTCCGTTTCGTGGCCCTTACCCTGGCCCCGTCCGGACAGCGCCAGCGACAATATGCCCCCCGTTATCAACAAGACCGCCAACAGGGCGCCGGGGCCAAGGGCTTCGCCGGCCCAGATCCAGGCTACTGCCGCCACCATCAAGGGCGAAGCACCCCTGGCGAGGGGGTAAACCTGGCTCAGGTCGCCGAAACGGTACTGCATCACCAAACCGGCGTAGTAGGCCTGATGGATCACCACGGAGGCGATCAGATAGGGCCAGCTTTCAGGCGCCGGCAAGCCGACGAAGGGCAGAAGGGCCAGGGCCAGCAAGGTGTGGGTGAGATTGACCAGGGCCAGCGAGACCAGCCGGTCCGAGACCACTTTGACAATGGCGTTCCAACTGGCATGCATTAATGCCGTGGCCAGGACCACGACCATCAGAAAAGTGGTCATATTTGCCGCTCCACCCCGCACGATTCGTGATAGGCAGAGCCATGGCCAACGATTATTACCACCGGATTCAGCATTCCGTGCGCCGCTTTCCGCGCTGGCTGCGTCTTGGCGTTGGCGTGCTTTTGCTAGCTGGCGGCATCCTTGGCTTTCTTCCCATCCTTGGTTTTTGGATGTTTCCCCTGGGTTTGCTGGTGCTGTCCTATGATTTGCCCATCGTGCGCCGATGGCGCCGGCGGCTGGAGGTTGGCTGGTTGCGGCGCTGGCGGGGCCGTAAAGGAAGTTGAAGCAACGGTGGAAGGGGGCTGGAGGCGCGGACCGGAATCGAACCGGTGTACACGGCTTTGCAGGCCGCTGCGTAGCCACTCCGCCACCGCGCCAGCCGGCTCAACAATGAATTCGCCCCAAATCCGAGGCAAATCAATCACGATATGTTCGCTGAGCCACCCGCTTCATAATGCGCCTTGTTTCCCTGGTCAACGTGGCAATATGGCATCAGGCTATCATTGTCTTGCCGGACCGGTCCGCTTATAACAGGACATTAGAGAGTTTGCCGGCTAACGGCGGTAAAGCAACCGCGCCGGCCAAACTGGTGCTGCTTAAAGTAATGGATGTGTCATGCAGGACAATGCGAATGCCCGGCTGAATATGGTCAATAGCCAATTGCTGACCAACAAGCTGACCGACGACCGTATCACCCAGGCGCTGTTGGCGGTCCCGCGCGAGAACTTCGTTCCCAAGGCGCTGCGCGGCGTCGCCTATCTGGACGAGGATATCGCGCTGGGCGATGGCCGTTATTTGATGGAGCCCATGGCGTTTGCCCGCATGTTGCAGGCGGCGGAAATCGCCGCCAGCGATGTTATTCTGGATGTGGCCTGTGCAGGCGGCTATTCGACGGCGGTGCTGGCGCAGTTGGCCGGTACGGTCGTAGGCTTGGAAGTCGATGACGCTGCCGTGGCGGCGGCCGAGGCGCAGCTGGCGGCCTTGAATGTAGACAATGCTGCCGTCGTCGCGGGCGAGCTTAAGGAAGGTTGTGCCGATCAGGGGCCGTATGATGTGATTTTCGTGAATGGCGCGGTGGCCGAGGTGCCGGAGGCCTTTGCCGGCCAGTTGGCGGAAGGCGGGCGTATCGTCGTGGTGGAGCGCCAGGGTCCGGTCAGCCGGGCCATGCTGTATTGCAACCGGGACGGTTTACTATCGCGCCGGGAATTGTTTGATGTCATGATCCCGGTGCTGCCCGGTTTTCAAATGGCGGAAGAATTCCAATTTTGATTCCACCAGTTTTAGTTGCCAATTGCCATAGGCACAATTGAAGGCGGCCGCGGATGCGGTCGAAAAGTTTAATGATGAGGAACTCCATCCGGTCGGGACAACAGTCCGTATTGGCCATTTTGCGCAAGGCCGCTATGCGGTCGGTCATGGTGCTGAGCATTTCGGTTGCCGCCGCGCCGGCCAAGGCGGAAACATTGTTCGAGGCATTGGCCAATGCCTATGCCTCGAACCCGACCCTGCAAGCCGCCCGCGCCTCTGTCCGGACCACCGATGAAGGTGTCCCGCAGGCGCTGAGCGGCTGGCGCCCCACGGTATCCCTGAGCGGCAGCGCCGGGCTGCAACGCTCCAAGACCACCGGCTCGAGGGAGCAGGATCTGGTACCGCAGACCTATTCCGCCGATGTCAGCCAATCGCTCTATGCCGGTGGCCAAACGGTCGCCAGCGTGAAGCAGGCGGAAAGCGATGTGCAAGTTGCCAGGGCGCAATTGATGGTCACCGAACAACGCGTGCTGCTTGACGGCGTGACGGCGTTTCTGGACGTATTGCGGGATCAGGCCAGGGTGCAGCTGACAAAAAACAACGAGGTCGTTCTACGCCGCCAACTGGAAGCCACCAGGGACCGCTTTGAAGTGGGCGAGGTAACCCGCACGGATGTCGCCCAGGCGGAAGCCCGGCTTTCGGGTACGGTTTCCGACCGCGTCGGCGCGGAAGGCGATTTGGCTGAATCCCGGGCCAGCTATCGCCAGGTCTTTGGCGTCATGCCGGTCACCTTGCAGCCAGCCCCGCCGTTGCCGGCTTTCCCCGCCAACGAGGGTGAGGCACTGGCCATTGCCGAGGCCGAAAACCCAAGCATTGCGGTGGCCCTGCACAACGAGGAAACCGCCCGCCACGCGGTTGAAGAGGCCAAGGGTCAGTTGCTGCCCAGCGTCGACCTTGATGGGCGCATTCGACGCACGGACGAGACCTCGCTGGAGGACAGCAGCACCAATTCCGGTTTGCTGAGTGCCACCGTGTCAATTCCCCTCTATCAGGCCGGTGCCGTGCATGCGGAAATTCGTCAGACCAAGGAATTACTCAATCAGCGGCGTATCGAGGTGGAGCAAAGCCGCCGCGACATCGTAGAGGCTGCCTCCCAGGCTTGGGAGCGGTTAACCACCACACAGTCGCAGATATCGGCCAGGGCCGAGGAAATCAGGGCTAATGAGATTGCTTTGGAAGGCGTCCGCCAAGAGGCGGAGGTTGGCTCTCGCACGACCTTGGATGTGCTGGATGCCGAACAGGAGTTGCTGAATTCCCGCGTCGCCTTGGTGATCGCGGAGCGTGACGAATATGTCGCGGGCTATTTCCTGTTGGCGGCAATTGGCCGTTTAACGGCGGTACATATTGGTTTGCCCGTACAAGTTTATGACCCCAACCAGCATTATCAAAAGGTGCGCAATAAATGGTGGGGCTGGAAGACAGTGCAAGATTAAGGTTTTTTTCATCATAACACCTTAACAACTGCGTCCAAGTATTGGAATTCGCAGTAATAGCCTTTTGCGCCCACTTATTTTAACATGTGGGTGAATCGCTAATCCTTCAAGGGCCGCGCCCCATGACCGACGCCACGGAACAAGACGACGA
>CAZPWJ010000027.1:0-56149 GCA_964590195.1 uncultured Rhodospirillaceae bacterium
GGACTGTTACCCATGTCGTGACGTAAATGTGTTACCTATGTCCTGAGTAAGGACCCAACCCACCCGCTCCCCCTGCCCGGCCACCTATCAATGGTACCCTGTGGGTGGCATAAGAGTCTGGGGGGCAGGGGGAGCGGGTGGCATGGCGTTTCGATGAATATCGAAAAGTAGAGGGCTATTCCCGGGGCTTGGGAATACCGGCCAGCTCGAACGAAGTCGACTGATAGAGGTCATTGATCCAGTTGCCGATGAACACGTTGGCATGGGCCCGCCAATGGTTGATGGGCGCCTGGGCCGGATCATCGCCGGGGAAATAATGGGCCGGCAGTTGGATATCCTCGCCGGCGGCGGCGTCACGGTGATATTCATCCGCCAAGGTATGGGTGTCGTATTCCAGGTGGTTGAACATATAGATCTGCCGCCGCGCCTCGTCCCGGATCAGGCATAGGCCGGCCTCGTCCGACTCCAACAGGACTGTCAGCCCCGCATCCTTTGGCAAATCCTCGCGCCGCACCTCCGTATGCCGGCTGACCGGCACCGGGATCTCGTCATTGAAGCCGCGCAGCAGACTGTCATGGCCGCCGCGCACATGGTGGGGGAAAACGCCAAACAGTTTTTGCGGCAGTTCATATTTCGGCACGCCATGGAAATGCTGCAACGCCGCCTGCCCGCCCCAGCAGATATTGTAGGTCTCCTGAACGTTGGTCTGTGACCACTCAAAAATCTGTGTCAGCTCAGGCCAGTAGGCGACATCATGAAACGGCAATGTCTCGATCGGCGCACCGGTAATGATCAGGCCGTCAAACTTACGCTCGCGAACCTCTTCCCAGGGGCGGTAAAAGGCCAGCATATGTTCGGCGGAGGTGTTCTTGGGCGCATAGCTGGAGGTGGTTACCAGGGTCAGTTCGATCTGCAATGGCGTCGCGCCGAGCAGACGGGCGATCTGGGTCTCGGTCTTGATTTTTTCCGGCATCAGGTTCAGTAGCGCGATCTCTAACGGACGGACGTCCTGGCGCACGGCGGCATGCTCGGTGATCAGCAGAACACCTTCATTTTCCAGAGTCCTTTGCGCCGGCAAATTGTCCGGTACCTTGATCGGCATATTTTCAAATCCTCTTTCGCCGTTCTTGCCGCCGCCTGCTATGCCGCAAGGTTTTCCAACACGGCGCCATCGGGAGCAAAACAGGTCGCCTGCAGAGGCCCGTCGGCATTTCTGGCGGCATCGATACTTATACCATATGCCCCGGTCCATGGCCCCTTATGCTCCGCATCGAAGCCACGGATGACAAAGTTGAAACCTTCGAACGGCGCGCGCATGCCTTCAAAGCCGGCGGCGTTCCACCAAAAAGCGTCGTTCTGCTTTTCCAGCGGTTTGTTCGGATCGATACCGGCACTGACGAACAGCAGCCTGCCATCCGAGGTCGGCGCGGCGGAAGCCAGGCCATGGAGAAATTCGTAGTGGCCGGCATGGCTTTGAAAATTCTCCCGCAATTCCGTGGTCCACCGGGTCGTGACAACAACGCCGGATCGGAACTTCGCCGACGCCTCGGCCGGATCGCCGCCGTAATCGCGCAAGGTTGCCTCGGCGCCATGAGACATCATCCATTGAAATGTCTCCATCGGCCGCATGGCCCACTGGATCTCCAACAGCTTGACCCACATTTCCTCCTGCGCGCCGCGCAAATGGGCCACCTGTATGCCGTCCAGTTCGCCCCCCAACTCACCTCTAAAGCGCAGCAATTCATCCATGGTCTCGGCCACGGCCTCGCCATGGCCCATATAATTGCCCAGATAGACCAGACAATCGCCGGGCTGCAGCCGGGCCTGCAATTTGCCGTGCAGGTCTCGCAACGCGGCCGCCTGCCCCAGAATAGCCGGGACGGCCCAAATTCGCTGTGTGACGTTTAAGGTAATCAGCATGGCAATGGTCTGTTCGAAAAGATGTTCTCTACCTTATAGGGCCTGAATATGAGATATCCAGCCCATCGGCGGGCGTAATGGTATAAAATCGCCACAATCCGGGCAAAACGGGGAGAGGCAATATGACGGATTTACAATTTGGCGTGGTTGGCTGTGCCGGGCGCATGGGTATCAATCTGTTGCGGCAAATCGCGGCGGCCGAGGGCTGCGCCATCGCCGGCGGCTCCGAGCGGCCGGGGCATGATGCTCTGGGCCGGGATCTGGGCGAGCTGGCCGGTCTGGATAGTCTGGGCCTGGCAGTGGAGGATGACCCTCGGGCCATGTTCGAACGGGCGGCGGTGGTGCTGGATTTCACGACGCCGGCGGCGACCGTGGCGCATGCCGCCCTGGCCGTGGAGACCAAGACCAATCTTGTGATTGGCACCACCGGCATGACGGCGGAGGATGACGCGGCGATCAACAAGGCGGCGGAAACAATCGCCATCATGCGGGAAGGCAATATGAGCCTGGGCGTCAACGTGCTGGCGCTGGTCGCCAAGCAGGTGGCCAGCCTGCTGGATGAAGATTTCGACATCGAGGTGGTCGAGATGCACCACCGCTACAAAGTTGACGCGCCTTCGGGCACGGCGCTGCTTTTGGGCAAGGCGGCGGCGGCGGGCCGGGGCGTGGACCACGACGCGGTCGCCACCGGCGGCCGTCACGGCATCACCGGCGAGCGCAACCGGGGCGCCATCGGCTATGCCGCCCTGCGGGGCGGCAACGTGGCCGGCGAGCATTCGGTGATCTTCGCGGCGGATGATGAACGGGTCGAACTGAGCCACAAGGCGACGGACCGGGCGATCTTTGCCCGTGGCGGCATTCGTGCCGCCCGCTGGCTGGCCGACAAGGAAAGCGGTCTCTATGGCATGGCCGATGTTCTGGGGCTTTGAGCTAGCTGCCCGTCAGACGGCGCAGGGCGAGGCTGAGGGCATCGGCGAAAGAGCGCCGCTCCCCCGGTGCCAGAAACCGTCCCAAACGGACATGTTCGCCGTGCGAGGAGACGACAACGCTGCCCTGCCCTTCCATGATCGAAGGGTCATCGACGAGATTGACGGGATCAGGCTCGTCGACTTCCAGGCGTACACGGGCCCAATAGGGTTGAAACGACCAATGTTTGCGCCGGCCGCTTGGCTGGATGCGGTCGATGGACAATTCAGCCTCCGACAAGCGCACCCTTTCGCGCAAACGGCCGGCCCGGTAACTGAGCCGAAATGCCAGATAGATGGCGGCCACGTCCAGGCCCAGAAAGCCGATCACCGGCCAGGCATTGGCGAAGAAAAACGCCAACCCCATGGCCAGGCAAACAAGGCTCACCGCCGCCATAAGTATGCGAAAGCCCCTCGGGCTCAAGCTTCGGTTTGGCCGCAGTTCGGCATTGAACAGCAGCGCAGGCTCCCCATGCAGTCTCTCAGTCCCCATAAGAAACAGTTTAGAACATGAAAAAGGTAGATATCGAGACTTTCTTTGCCCGGTTGCAGGCCGCCGACCCGGAGCCCAAGGGCGAATTGAACTATTCCAACACCTATACCCTGCTGGTCGCCGTGGTGCTGTCGGCCCAGGCCACGGACGTGGGCGTCAACAAAGCCACCAAGGCATTGTTCGAAGAAGTCGACAATCCCGCCGCCATGCTGGCCCTGGGCGAAGCCAAGCTGAAACAGCACATCCGAACCATCGGACTGTTCAACACCAAGGCCAAGAACGTCATCGCCCTCAGCCGGCGTCTATTGGACGCCTTTGACGGCCAGGTGCCGGAAAGCCGGGAAGAGCTGGAAAGCCTGCCCGGCGTGGGACGCAAGACCGCCAACGTGGTCTGCAACATCGCCTTTGGCCAACCCACCATCGCGGTGGATACGCACCTCTTCCGCCTGGGCAACCGCACCGGCCTGGCGCCTGGCAAAACGCCCCTGGAGGTCGAGCGCAAGCTGGAAAAACGTGTGCCGAAAGCATACCTGCAACACGCCCACCACTGGCTGATCCTACATGGCCGCTATATCTGCAAGGCACGCAAGCCCGATTGTCCAGCCTGTATCGTCAGGGATGTTTGCAGCTACAAGGCCAAAACAACGGTCTAGAACCGCTTCGTGCTAGGCTTGCCGGAAGGCCCATTTGATGACATTGCCATCGGCACTGGTGGTTGTGGAAAGAACGATCTGCTGACTGCGGCGGATGGGGCCGTCCTGCCCCAGATAGACGGTATCTTCCATGGCGATTTCGGCGCCGCTGGCGCGGAAGCGCCAACCTTTGCCTCCCTTCAGACGCAACAGAATGGCCGAGCCGCCCTGAACGGCAGAGGCCCTTACATCCGGGTGCAGATGGAACCGCACGGCGACGGCTCGGCCCGCGACCTCGCTTGAGGCGCCCGTCAGGCCGCCCACATCCAACCGGTCTTCGCCGCGAATATCCTCTCCGGACGCATCCAGATACAGGCGCCGGCGGTGGGTAACGCCAAAGCGCCGGCGGTAGGCATTATGGTTCAGCTCCAGCCAGGCATTGCCCTGATCGTCCTCGTGCCGGCGGCATTGCAGGCGCGCGGGTTCAGGCCCAAAATCCCCTGTATCCGTAATCGGCCAGGCGTTGGCATTATCCAAATGCAATGTGGAATGCGCCGCCGTCGACCGGGCGGCCTCGCGCCATTCGGCGCTGCGCCGGCGTCCGCTGCCGCAGTTGACCACCAGGCGCTGCCTGCCGACGGACAGTTCGAACGCGGTACCGCCCGCATGGGCATGGCGGCCCCATTCGCCAGCCGGCGGCGCACCGGTGTCGGCCAGCAAGACGACACTGCCCGCGGTCAGGCGCTGAAACCCCGATTGCATTGCGTTGAGCACGGCCTTGCCCTTGACCCCGGCCCGCGACAAGGTGATATCCACCACATCACGGCTTTCCTCGATACCGCCATTGAACAACACCAAGCCGCCATCGCCGTGACGCATGCCGCGCAGCATCAACGCCATGCGGCTGATTTTCACTTGCAACCAGTCGGGAACCGTACGGCCAGAATCGCCAAGCGCTTCGCGCAGGCCGATCAAATGCCTCAACACGGCCATGAGATCCGACGGCGCGCGGCTGTTATAGCCACCATCCGCCATCGTCTGGCGTGCGAGCAGGCCATCAAGCTGCTGCAAACCCTTTCTTACGGCGTTGTCTTCATCAGGCAGCGCAAGGGCGCCATATACCAGGCCCAGTAACGCCAGCAATTCTTCGGCACCGCTTGGCGCATCGCCACAGGTGCGCTGCAAATGCTGCCATTGCGCCGCAAGCGAGGCCATATAAGCCGTTGTAAATTCCTCGTCCGCGCCTTGCAGCAGAAAATTCCCATGAGCCAGCCACGCCACCAAACGTTGCCCGAGTACGCCCGGAGACCAGGTCAGGGGGTCAATGTCACCGCATAGGTCTATCCACGAGCGGACCAGCCGCCGCGCATAAGCCAGCGCGGTTTCTCCACCCGACGCCTCGAAATGGCGGAGCCATGAGAAACCATGCAACTCGGCCAGCCACTCGGCATCATCGGGCCGCAGGCGCCATGGCGGCTGATTGGGCGCGCTGGCCTCGCGGCCGACGAAACGATAGCGCCCCTGGAATAATTCATCCGCTACTTTCGCGTCCCCCGGCCATGGGTCGCGGGGCAGGAAAGCCAGCTGTTCGATCTGCCGCCGTTCCAGCGTTCGGCGATATAGGCGGGTTCGGTAACCTGCGTTTTTCAGTCTCGCCCAACTATCATTCATGGCATCGCGCTATTCAGGCGTCGCTCGCAGCGCCTTTATATTGGCCGCATACTTTTCAACGCCACCCGTGAAAGTCGCTGAGCCCGCTACCAACACATCGGCACCAGCGGCGACGACGGTGGCCGCATTCGCGGCATTGACGCCACCATCCACCTGCAAGTCAATGGTCCGCCCGGTCGCATCGATGAGCGCCCGCAATTGGCGCACTTTCTCCAACTGCCCCGAAATAAAGGACTGACCGCCAAAGCCTGGATTGACGCTCATGACCAAGACAAGATCCAGGTCTTCCAGCAACGGCTCCACCGCCGCGATGGGCGTGCCGGGGTTCAGGGCCAGGCCAGCGCGGGCGCCTTGATCCTTTATCAGCTGAATGGTCCGGTGCAAATGCGCTCCGGCTTCGGCATGAATGGTGATGATATCGCCGCCGGCGGCGACAAAATCCGGGATATAGGGATCAACCGGGCTGATCATGAGATGCACATCGAAGGGCAGGTCGCTGTGCGGGCGCAGGGCGCCGACCACCGCCGGGCCAATGGTCAAATTCGGCACGAAATGGCCATCCATGACATCGATGTGGATATAATCGGCGCCGGCCGCCGTGACCGCCCGCACTTCCTCGCCCAAGGCTGCGAAATCAGCGGAGAGAATTGAAGGCGCGATAAGTGTTTTATGTTGCATGAGGGAGAGTTAGCAGGTTGCTATGTTGCTCGCAAGCTAATGACAAGCTAATGAAAGGCGCGGTTGGATTTAGCCGTTTTTCAGCAGGCGGCAGGCATAAAATCCATCCATTCCGCCCTCATAATGGGGCAGCGTGCGCATATCGCCCAGCGGTGTAACCAGCGAATCGAGGCCGTACAGTTCCGCCGCTTCGATCGGCCGCCGGCTGACCGGTGCGCCAGATGCCAGCAAGGCTTCGATCCGCCCTTCACCCTCTTCGGGTTGTAATGAACAGGTGCAGAAAACAAGGGTCCCGCCAGGCGCCAGCATCTCTATCGCCGCCCGCAACATCTGATCCTGCAGTTCCGCCACCGCCGCCACATCCCCGGGCTTGCGCAGATGCCAGATATCAGGGTGCCGGCGTATGGTTCCCGTCGCGCTGCAAGGCGCATCAAGCAATATGAAATCGAAAGGTTTCGCCGGCCGCCATTGCAAGGCATCGGCGACAATGGTCTCCGCCTGTAAGCCCAGGCGATCCAGGTTGGCTTGCAGCAATTCCATTCTTTTTGGCGCACTGTCGATCGCCGTTACCCGCGCACCCAGGGCCGCCAATTGCGCGGTCTTGCCCCCTGGTGCGGCACAAAGATCCAACACCTCCCGCCCCTCTACCTGGCCCAACAGGGCCACCGGCAGCGCGGCGGCGGCATCCTGGACCCACCATTCCCCCTCATTAAAACCAGGCAAGGCCTGGATTATACCGCCTCCCTCGCGGCGCAGGCTGCCAGTCGGCAGAACCTCTCCCTGCAGTTTCTCGGCCCAATCTTCAGCCTTTGTCTTGAACGTCAGATCCAGCGGTGGTTCCAGCAACATGGCCGCGACCATTTTTTGCGTTGTCTCTTCACCATAAGCCGAGGCCCAAACCCGCCACAGCCAATCGGGACAATTCAGGCGCAATTCGTCCTGTTCGGCCAAAATCGCCTCCGATTCGCGGGTCAAGCGCCGGGATACCGCATTGACCAGCCCGCTCAGATGCCTCTGGCGCGAGCCCATAAGTCGGACGGCACCATCGGCAACAGCATGCGCCGGTGTGCCAAGAAACATACTCTGCGCGGCAGCGAGTCGGAGCGCGTTGCGGGCTGGTTTCGCGGCCCGGTTCAATGGCTTATCCAGGCAGCGGTCGATTGCGTCATCGATCTGTCCTAGCCGGCGCAAAACAGTCACCGTGAGCAAACGTGCAAAGGCGCGGTCCCTTGGCGCCAGTTTGGCCATGCGTCCGCCGCCCTCCTGCTCGTCAAGCAAGGCTTCGTCCAGCATTTGCCCGCGATCCAGAATCCGGCCCAGAAGCCGCATCGCGGCGGAGCGCGACCGATGCCCCGTATCACTCATGATCAGTCATTCATTTTCATCCCAACTACGACTAAAATGGTGTGTAACATAGTCAGACGCAGCACGCAGGAAACAGAATTGATGCCGACGAATAAACCCGACCCGAATCAGCCCGAGCAAAGCCCCGAGCAAAATAGGGCCGGGCAGCCATCAGACCTGAACAAAGACCGGGACAAGCAGAAACCGGTGAAGGAAGTCGGCGGCCCGAAAGGGTTGGAACCCACCCGCTATGGCGATTGGGAGCGCAAGGGCATCGTTTCGGATTTTTAGGGCAGTTGCCGGTAATTCCGGCGCTATTACATCTTCGTTAGCTATTTTTCGCCATTTTTTGGGTACGACAGTCGCATTGCCGACACGGACGTCCTATACAGGGCAATAGAGCCGTCTTCCAACGGTGGAGAGACCCCATGAGCCAAAATTCAGCCGATACGGCCAACGATCTGAACCTGCTGTCCGAGCTTGTCGCCAAGGCGAAGCGCGCCGGTGCCGATGCCGCCGATGCGGTTTTGTTCGAATCCGTTTCGCTTGAAGTCAGCTACCGTCTGGGCGCCCGCGAGGATTTGGAGCGTTCGGAAAGCAAGGACCTGGGCCTGCGGATATTTTTCGGCAAGAAGCAGGCCATCGTCTCGTCCACAGACATGACCCCGGACAGCCTGGATGAATTGCTTGAAAGAGGCCTGGCGATGGCGGCGGCCATGCCCGAAGACCCCTATTGCGGCCTGGCGGATGCGGATCGGTTATGCACCGACATTCCGGACCTGGACCTGAATGACCCAGGAGAGCCAACGCCCGAGGCGCTGTACGAAATGGCGGCGGAGGCTGAAACGGCGGCTCTGGCCGTGAAAGGCGTCTCCAATTCCGAAAGCGCGGGCGCCGGTTGGGGCCGCAACCGCATTGCCCTGGTCACCTCGAACGGTTTTTCGGGCGGCTATGCCACGTCATCCCATTCACTGTTCGCCTCCGTCATCGCCGGCGAGGGTACGGGGATGGAGCGCGATTATGACTTCACCTCGGCCCGGCATGGCGGCGATCTGGACGCGCCGGCGGCCATCGGCACCTCCGCCGGCGAGCGGGCAGTGCGGCGCCTGAACCCGCGCAAGGTTGAAAGCCAGCAGATCCCGGTGGTTTTCGATCCCCGTGTGTCGAACTCCATGCTTGGCCATTTTGTCGGCGCCATTACCGGCAGCTCTGTCGCGCGCGGCACATCGTTTCTAAAGGATAGTCTGGGCAAAAGCGTATTCGCGCCCGGCATCACAATTGTCGACGATCCGCACCGGCCACGGGGCCTGGCATCCAAGCCGTTTGACGGTGAGGGCGTGGCCAACCGGCAATGGCTGCTGGCGGAGAACGGCGAACTGGCAACCTGGATCATGGATTCAGCATCGGCCCGGCAATTGGGCCTGGAAAGCACCGGGCATGCCAGCCGCGGCACGTCCGGACCACCGTCGCCAAGCACGACAAACCTGTATATGCAGCCCGGCGCCTGTAGCCGCGATGAGCTGTTGGCGGATATTACATCGGGGCTGTACATCACCGAATTGATCGGCTTTGGCGTCAATGGCGTGACTGGCGATTACAGCCGTGGCGCCGCCGGTTTCTGGATCGACAAGGGCGAATTGGCCCACCCGGTATCGGAACTGACGATCGCCGGCAACCTGAAGGATATGTTCTTGAATATTACCCCGGCTGATGATCTGACCTTCCGCTACGGCAGCAATGCCCCGACCCTGCGTATTGACGGCTTGATGGTGGCGGGAACGTGAACCAGTTGGAGCAGGATCATGCGTTGCTGTTGGAAACGGTTCGCGAGGGCGGCGCCCTGGCGCTTAGCTATTTTCATAACGGTGTGAAACATTGGAAAAAGGGCCCCGACGATCCGGTGTCCGAGGCTGATCATGCGGTCGATGATCTATTGCGCGAAAAACTCCGCGCCGCCCAGCCATCATACGGCTGGCTGTCCGAAGAGACCGACGACGACCCCCAGCGGCTGGAATGCAGCAGCGTCTGGGTCGTGGACCCCATCGACGGCACCCGCGCCTTTATCGAACAGCGCGAGGAATTCACCGTCTGCGCCGCCCTGGTGCGCGACGGACGGCCTGTTGCGGGCGCGGTCTACAATCCCGCGACGGAGGAATTTTACGAGGCGATCCTGGGCGGCGGCGCCCGCCTGAACGGCAAGCCCATCAAGGTCACCGCGACGCCTGATTTCGAGGGTTCGCGCCTGTTGACCGGCAGGTATATGTTCACACAGTCCTCTGCCAAGGATAAACCGCGCGACGTAACCCTACATATGGTCAATTCGATCGCCTACCGGATGTGCCTGGTGGCCGATGGCCGATATGATGCCTGTATCTCGCTATCGGGTAAGTGCGATTGGGACATCGCGGCGGCCGAGTTGATCCTGGCGGAGGCCGGCGGCGTCAACTCCAACTCCCAGGGCGAAGGCTTCAGATATAATCAGTCCGATACGCTACATAAATCGGTGATCGGCGCTGGGCCGGCCTTGCACGCCCATATCCTGAGCTTTTTGCAAACCATAAAACGGCCGCCCGGATCAAAATGGTAACAGCGCCCGCAACCCGGCGGCAACGTCGCGTTCTTGGCGCATCCTGCGGCACCCATTTTGTCCATGACGGGTTTTCCGATCTAATTATTTTGCTGCTGCCCATTTGGCAGGCGGAATTCGCGCTCAGCCTCAGCCAGGTTGGGGCCATATCCTCCACATACCATGGTGCCATGACCATAGGGCAACTGCCCGCCGGCCTGGCATCCGAGCGCTGGGGCGAAAGGCGCATACTGGTTGCCGGCACGGCGCTGGTCGGGCTGGGGTTCTGCCTATTGGGCGTCGCGGGCGGTGCCTTTGGCCTGGCTTTGGCGTTGGCCCTGGCCGGCATTGGCACCAGCACGCAACATCCCTTGAGTTCCACCATTGTCGCCCGCGCCTACGAGGAGAGACCGCGCCGGGCCGCTTTGGGGATCTACAATTTTTCCGGCGATTTGGGCAAAATGGCGGTGCCCGGCCTGGCGGCGCTGGTTCTGGCCACCATGGATTGGCGTTTCGTCAGCACCGGGTATGGCAGCTTCGGAATAGTCGCGGCAATCGGCATCTTGGTTTTCTTGGCAATGCTCAAGGTTGGCGGCCGGCCCAGCACCGCGCCGGACAGAACCGCGGCAGTTTCGTTCAAACGGGGGGACTGGGGCATCCGGCAGCACCGCGGGTTCGCTCTGTTATCCGCAACATCAATGATCGACGGCGCCTGCCGTGCCGCATTCATGACATTCCTGCCGTTTCTGCTGATTTCCAAGGGCGCGAGTATCGAGACGGTTGGCTTTGCCCTGGTTCTGGTCTTCGCCGGTGGTGCCGCCGGCAAGCTGGTCTGCGGCCTGATCGCCGAACGCCTCGGTATCGTACGGACGGCGGTGTTGACCGAGATGGCCACGGGAGCCGGCATTTTGTTACTGCTGCCCCTGCCCCTGATGGCGGACCTTATCCTGTTGCCGCTCGTCGGCCTGGCCCTGAACGGCACTTCGTCCGTACTGTATGCCAGCGTGGCGGAGTTCGTCGCGCCAGAGCGCCATGGCCGCGGCTTCGGTCTGTTCATGACTCTGAGCACCAGTGCCTGGGCCATCTCGCCCACCGTCTTCGGCATTCTGAGCGACCTGAACGGCGTGCCGTATACCCTGGCCATCGTCGGGATCTTCGCCCTTACTACCGTCCCCCTGGCCCTGGCGCTAACAGGCCCGCTGGCAGCGGTTAACGATAGTCGATCCGCGTAACATACTTCCCGTCATCATGGGCATCCCAGTACATCTGGCGCAACCGCATGGCCAGCGGGCCCGGACTGCCGTCGCCGATGGGCTTGCCATCCAGCTTGCTTACGGGGATGACGCCACCGGCGGTGGAAGAAATAAAGATCTCGTCCGCGGCGCGTAATTCGCCTTCCGTCAGGACGCCCACATCAACCTTGACGTTCAGGCTTTCCGCCAGCTCGATTACCGTCTTGCGCGTAATGCCCAACAGCACGCCGCTGGCCGGCGTCACCACGCGGCCGCCGATGGAGGCAAATATATTGAAGCCAGGGCCTTCCGTGATATTGCCCTGACCATCGGTCAGCACAGGCGTTTCGGCGCCGCGGTCATAGGCTTCGAACAGGCCCTGAACCATATCGCCCCAGTGAAAATTTTTCACCGTCGGGTCCACTGAATCCGGCGAGATGCGCGGTACGCTGCTGACGGTCAGGTGCATACCCAGTTCCTGTTTTTCCGGCGGCGTGATCCAGATATAGGGTATGGCGAAGGCATAGAATTGATTCTCACAGGTGCGCGGATCGCGCTGGCCCTTTGGCGGTGAACCACGTGTCAGGATCATTTTCACATAAGCATCCCGGATGCCGGAGCGGCTGACGCATTCCGCCAAAATCGCCGCCATTTCCTCGCGGTCATAGGGCGATTGCATATGCAGTTTTTCGATACCACGAAAAAAACGGTCCAGATGGTCCTGCAAACGAAAGAAACCGCCGCCCCAGACAGCGACCACATCATAAGTCACATCGGAATGCAGAAAGCCCCAATCGGTTATGGGTATCCGCGCCTCGTCGATGGGCACATAGTCGCCGGCAATAAAGGCGGCACCATCAGCGAATGGATTGTCGGCATTCGATACGGTTTCGGCCTGGCTCATCACATCCTCCTGATCCATATACGGTTGTCGTGAAAGGCGGCGCCGCCGACGGGGGCCACCGGGTCGGCGCCGGTTAGCACGTTGATGCCCTTGCCGCCCGCGAATGCCCCGTTGGGCCAGATGCTTTCGACGATAACCACGCCGCGCTGTACGCCGTCAAAAACTTCAACGGCAATAGGCAGCTCACCGCGATCATTGCCCAGTTGCACCACATCATCGTTGCCAACGCCAAGCTCCGCCGCGTCATCGGGGTGGATCATCACCGTCGGCTTGCCCTCCCGCGCGATCGAAGTCGGTGTCTCGGTGAAGGACGAATTCAGATAGCTTCGCGCCGGCGCCGTCACCAAGCGATAAGGCATGGCCTCGGTCGCATCCTCGATCACCGGCCAATGGTCGGGCAGTTCCGGCATCCGCTCGATCAAATCCTCGGAGGCAAAGCCATGGGGCAGAACCTCCCGCCATTTTGGCGCAAAGCGAAACTTACCGTCAGGGTGCGCGAAACCATCAATGTAGTGCGCGTCGTTGAATTCCGGCTGGCAATCGATCCAGCGATTTTGTCGCAAACTCTCCGCACCGCCCCAGCCCGATGCCTCTAGGGTCGCATCAATCAGTTCCATGGGTGTCATCTCGAAACCGGGGTGCTCGGCCCCCAGGCGCTTGGCCAGGCCATTGATGACGTCGTGGTTGGAGCGGCATTCGCCAGGCGCCTCGACCACCTTTGGGCCCAGGGTGATATATTGGTGGCCGCCGCCCTGATAGACATCGTCATGTTCAAGAAACATGGTGGCGGGCAGCACGATATCCGCTACCTGCGCGGTTTCCGTCATGAACTGTTCGTGCACGCAGGTGAACAGATCATCGCGGGCGAAGCCTTGGCGGACCAGATTATGCTCCGGAGCGACACGCATGGGGTTGGTGTTCTGGATGAACAATGCGGTCACGGGCGGGCCGTCGCCCAGGGCATCCCGATCACCCACCAGCACCGGGCCGATGCGCGATTGATCCAATATGCGGATGGCGGGATCGAGAACATCCAGGCCCTCGATCAGGGTCTTGTCCCAATGATAGATGGCGCCATTGTTGTGAAAGGCGCCGCCGCCTTCTTCCAACCACGCCCCGGTGACGGCGGCGATGCAGGATGCCGCGTGCATGTTGACGACGCCGTTGCGCTGCCGGGAAAAGCCATAGCCAAGACGAAAGAAGGTCTTTGGCGTTTCGCCCACCAGTTTGGCGAAGGCCTCGATATCGGCCACGGGAACGCCGGTAATGGCCTCGGCCCAGGCCGGCGTCTTGTCGCGCAAATGCGCCTCCAGCGCGGCTGGGCAATCGGTGTATTTCTCCAGATATTCGCGGTTCGCCAGGCCATCGCGGAACAGCACATGCATCACGGCGCAGGCCAGAGCGCCATCGGTGCCGGGACGGACGCAAAGGAACAGGTCCGCCTGTTCCGCCGTACCGTTGCGGTAGGTATCGATATGAACGATTTTCGCCCCGGATCTGCGGGCCCTGGTGGCGTGGGTCATCACATTGATCTGGGTGTTGACCGGGTTGGTGCCCCAGATCACCAGGCAATCAGCCTTGGCCATCTCGCGCGGATCGGCGCCCGCCAGACGCCCGGTGCCAGCGATGAAGCCATTCCAGGCCGAGATTACGCAAATGGTGGCGTACATGCCGGAATATTTCTTGGCGTGCCGCAGACGATGAATGCCGTCGCGCATTACCATGCCCATGGTGCCGGCATAGAAATACGGCCAGACCGTTTCGGAGCCATGCTTTTGTTCCGCCAAAAGCAGCGCTTCCGCCACCTCGTCCAGGGCCTCGTCCCATGCGATGGGGGCGAATTCACCGGAGCCCTTCGGACCAATGCGGCGCAACGGCTGCATCAGGCGGTCGGGATGATGGATACGCTCGGCATAGCGCGCGACCTTGCCGCAGACCACACCGGCGGTATAGCCGTTGTCCCCGGAACCGCGCACCCGGCCAATGGTCCGGGCATCCAGTTTCTCGACCTCCAGCGCACAGGTCGAGGGGCAGTCATGGGGACAGGCGCTGTAACAAATTTCCGGCTTGGCATTCATACTCGATTTCTCCTTACGCCGATTATGCCGCGAGTGTCGCCAAGGCGCTAGTTTTCCGGACGCGCGCGGGCCCTGCGCGCCAGAATAATCAGGCCGATGCCCACGAGGGTGGTGCCGGCGGCAAGATCCCAGGTCAAGACATCGCCCAGCAACAGCGCACTTAAGAGAACCCCGGATATTGGCGAGATGAAGCCAAAGCTGACGATCACCGACGGGCTATAACGTTTCATCAACCAGGTATTGACCATGAAGCCAAGGCCGGCGATCACCACGCCCTGATAGGCCAAGGCGCCAATCGGCAGCCAGCCCACCTCCTCCCAACGAATCTCTTCCCACATAACCGCGCCGGCGGCGAACACCCCAAGGACAGCAGCATCATCCAAAAAACCAGCCGCGTCGGGTCCACATTACTGACCAGGCGCGCCGTCCAGATCATGCGTCCGCCCAACAGGACCGTGCTGGCCAGGATAATCAGATCACCTATATCGGCGCTGGAAATCTCCCGCGGAATTTCGCCCCCCGTCAGCACCACGCCAACGCCGAGGAACGCGGTCAACAGGCCCGCTACCTTGCCAACCGTCAAACGGTCTCCCGCGATCATGAAATGCGCGAAGATTCCCGCGAACAGCGGAAAAGTAGCCGTCATCACGGCGGCCGAGGCGCCGCTGGTCAGGTTGATGCCCAGATTCATCATGGAAATTTGCAGGGTGAAAATCAGCGATACCGTGAAAAGGCCCCACCATTCCCGCCGCTCCGGCCAGATACGAATTTTGTTGATGTAGGCCCAGCCAGCTATACATAATGCCCCGATGGCGAAGCGGATGAAGGCGCTCCACAACGGCGGGAAAGCAACCAGACAAAGCTTCACGGCAACCGGATTGCCGCCCCAAAGGATATGAATGACGAGCGCCGAGGCGATTGCCATCAGCGGAATTTGCATCGTGGTATTTTCCTGATCAGAAACGAAGGAACGGGAATGCCGCCGTAGTGCGGGCGCTGAAAGCGCAGTAAGAATAGATTTTCGCCCGAAAGTATACTGATTTATTTACCATTTTCGGGTGCCATTGCAGCGACAAATGGTTGGGGCCTTTGGATGAGCAGTATTGATAGAGATAGAGGCGGAATAGTGGGCAAGGTTAATCGCAACGTCGTCTTGGCCGGCGCCGCGTTACTGTTGGCCGCGGTCTTGGGCATGGTGGCCGTGCACCGGTTCGTCGCGGCCGAGGGCGAGCGTGATCTGCAACAGTGGCAGGTTCGCCTTGGCATTGTTGCCGCCTCCCGGGCCCAGGCGGTGCGCGAATGGCACGACCGCCAGTTCGCCACTTTATCGGGACTGGCCGACAATTTGTCCCTGCAGCTTTACCTGACGGAATTATCCCTTGCCGGCGGCCAGCCGGCGGCGGTGACGGATCAATCCGCACAGGCGGAATACCTTGCCAACCTGTTGATACTTACCGCTGACCGCTCCGGCTTCAGCGCGCCGGTTCAGGGCGCCGATGTACAGGCCAATGTCAGCAGGATCGGGGTCGCGGGTCTGGCATTGCTGAACAAGCAAGGCGAGATCCTGGTGACCACGCCTGGCACGCCCGCCCTGGATAGCCGTCTGCGGGATTTCGTGAGCGGCACGAAACAGGGCGGGCGCGGCGTGCTTGATTTGTATACGGGCGCCTCGGGCCAGGCGACCATGGCATTCCTGCAACCGATTTTCGCCGTGCAGGGTGACAACAGCGCGGCGGACCAGGTCGGCGCCGTTCTGGGCATCCGCCTGGTTGATGAGGATTTGTTCCAACACCTGGCGCAGCCGGGCGAAACCTTGAACAGCGGACAAACTTATCTGGTGCGGAAAAACGGCGCCACGGTGGAATATCTATCGCCACTGGCGGACGGCACGCCGCCGCTGAAACGTGCGCTGGCGCTCGATACCAGCCGTTTGGCGGCGGCCAGTCTGCTTGCGCGGACCGGCGGCTTCGGCATCTTCAGCAATTACCAGGGCATCGAGGTCCTGGCGACCAGCAGGGGCATCCAGGGCCTGCCCTGGGTCCTGATCCGCAGCGTTGAACGGCAGGAGGCCCTGGCCGCATCGGACCGCCGGCAAACAATATTGCTGATTGGCCTGTGGCTGGTCATTGCCGCGGTGACGGCGGTCATATTAGCGGTCTGGCGCCATGGCTCGTCCGTGCGCGTGGCGGCGGCGGCGGAAGGGCTGCGGCAATCGAACGCGCAATTGCAAAACGTCAGCGACTTCCTGCGCGTTGTCACCGACAGCCAGCCCACCGCCATCGCCGCGGTCGACGGCAAGGGCCAGATCATGTTCGCCAATTCCAAGGCTAGCGAAGAAACCGGCGTGGTTGCGAATGAATTGGTCGGCAAGACATTGCCAAGCGCCATGGGCGTGGACAAGGCGAAACAATTGCAACGCGCCAACGAGCAGGTCGCCGAGAAAGGTCAGCCGTTAACCGAATGGCGGGTGGAAAACCGCGCCGAGGGACGGCGCGTGGTAAAATCCGACCATATTCCCCTGCGCGCCGACGGTGCCGATATCTCCGGCGTATTGATGATTCAAGAAGACATGACCGACCTGGTCGACGAGCGGGAACGCCGGTCCCGCATCCTGCGTGAATTGGTGCAGACCTGTGTCGCCGTGGTGGATCGCCGCGATCCGTTCTCGGCCCATCATTCCGCGCGCGTGGCCGAGGTCGCCTCGGCCATCGCCGAGGCCATGCATCTGGACGAGGCGGCGGTGGAAACCTGCGACATCGCCGGCGCCTTGATGAACCTGGGCAAGGTCACGGTGCCGCGTGAAGTTTTGGTCAAGACCGATAAACTAACCGATACGGAATTGAACATGGTCCGCGAGTCGATCCTGACCAGCGCGGATTTGATTGAGGGCGTGGAATTCGATGGACCGGTGGCCGATACCATCAGGCAGCTCCAGGAACGCTGGGACGGCACCGGTCAGCCCGCCAATCTAGAGGCCGAAGATATTCTGCCCACCGCCCGTATTGTCGCTGTGGCCAACGCCTTCGTCGGCATGGTCAGCGCACGGGCCTATCGTCCCGGCATGACGTTTGACGAGGCCGCCAAGGCCCTGATGTCGGGCACCGGCACGGCGTTCGATAGCCGGCCGGTATCGGCGCTGCTGAACTATCTCGACATCGAAGGCGGGCGCCAGCGCTGGGCCCATTTCGGAATTCCGCCGGAATCCGAACAGGGCTAATGCAAGGCAATCGCGAAGATTGCCATAATGGTGCATTGACACCTGAGCGATAGCATAGATAATCCGGCCCCTTTCCCAGGCGGCATCGGCCGCCGCAGTATATTGCAGGAGGGCGCCGCCATGACCGCAGCCGTGATGCCGACCTATGGCAGAATTGATATCGCATTCGAACGGGGCGAAGGCGCCTATATGTACGACACCAAAGGAGGCAAGTATCTCGACTTCGCCACCGGTCTGGCGGTGTTGTGCCTGGGCCACAGCCACCCCCACATCGTGGAGGCGATCCAGAAACAGGCCGCCACATTGATGCATACATCAAACCTGTACAATATCCCGGGACAGGAGCGTCTGGCCGAGCGTCTGGTCGCCAACAGCTTTGCCGACACGGTGTTTTTCTGCAATTCCGGCGCCGAAGCAAATGAATGCGCCATCAAGATGGCGCGCCGTTATCATCATGTAAACGGCAACCCGGAACGCTATCGCATCATCACCTTTGATGATTGTTTCCATGGCCGCACCCTGGCGACCATCGCCGCGACCGGTACGGAAAAGATCCTCGACGGCTTCGGCCCCAAGGTTGACGGCTTCGATCACGTGGCGGTCGGCGATTTTGACGCCTTGCAGGCCGCGATTGGCCCGCAAACGGCGGCAATCATGATCGAACCGGTCCAGGCCGAAGGCGGTGTGATGGTGGTCGAGGACGCGGTAATGCAAAAACTGCGCCAGATCTGTGACGACAACGGCCTATTGCTGATCGTCGATGAAGTACAAACAGGCATGGGCCGGACCGGCAAGCTGTTGGCCCACGAATGGTCGGGCGTCAGCGCCGATGTGGTTACTCTGGGCAAGGGCATCGGTGGCGGTTTCCCCATCGGCGCCTGCATGGCCACGGCGGACGCCGCCAAGGGCATGGTCGCCGGCACCCATGGCTCTACTTATGGCGGCAATCCGCTAGCCGCCGCCGCCGGCAACGCGGTGCTCGATGTGATCCTGGCCGATGGCTTCATGGAGAATGTGGAGCGCCTGGGCGATCTGTTGCGCTCGCGCCTGGAAGATGTCTGCCAGCGCAACGATGCGGTGATCGAGGATGTCCGCGGCCGCGGCCTGTTGCTGGGCATCAAATGCAAGTTCCCCAACATGGATCTGGTCACGGCGATGCGGGGCAAGGGCGTTCTGGTGCCGCCCGCCGGCGACAATGTGCTGCGCATGCTGCCGCCCCTGAATATCGAGGAAAGCCATATCGACGAGGCCATCGCCGCCCTGGAAGACGTTTGCCGGGAACTAGGTCAGTGACGCAATCTGGGAACACACCACGTCACTTTCTGGACATCAACCAGATTGACAGTGCCGAACTGCGTGGCATTCTTGACAGCGCCAAGGCGCGCAAGGATGCCCGTGCCGGCCAGCCAAAAGGCAATATCGACAGCGATCAACCCTTGGCCGGCAAGGTGCTGGCCATGGTTTTCATTCAGCCGTCGACCCGGACCCGGGTATCCTTTGATGTGGGCATGCGGCAACTGGGCGGAGAAACCATCGTCCTCAATTCCGACGATCTGCAATTGGACCGTGGCGAAACCATGGCCGATACGGCACGGGTATTGTCCCGTTACGTGGACGCCATCATGCTGCGCACCAAATCCCACGAAATGCTGGATGAATTGGTGGAATACGCCACGGTGCCGGTCATTAACGGCCTGACCGACGCCTCCCACCCCTGCCAGCTGATGGCCGATGTTATGACCCTGGAAGAGCATCGCGGTGGCGCCAAGGGGCAGATCGTGACCTGGGCCGGCGACGGCAACAACGTCGCCACCTCGTGGATCCACGGCGCCGCACGGTTTGGTTACGAGATGCGCCTGGCCTGCCCGCAAGCGCTTAGCCCATCGGAAAGCGCTGTCAATTGGGCCCGGAACAATGGCGCCACCATCACCGTGACCGAGTCGGCGGAAGACGCGGTTAACGGCGCCGACTGCATCGTCTCCGATGCCTGGGTTTCCATGCACGACGACCAGAAATCGGACCGCCACAATATGCTGGCGCCCTATCAGGTGAATGAGAGGTTGATGGCCCAGGCCAAGGCGGATGCGGTCTTCATGCACTGCCTGCCGGCCCATCGCGGCGAGGAAGTCACGGCGGAGGTCATCGACGGCCCCCGCTCCCTGGTCTGGGATGAAGCGGAAAACCGCCTACACGCCCAAAAGGGCATCTTGACCTGGTGCCTGGGATAAAGTGTTGAGCGCCGCGCCGGACGACCTGATCCGACCCTTCCAAATTGAAGGCGTCGGCGTGCGCGGCCGCCTGGTTCGGCTGGGCCCGGCTCTGGACCAGATATTGCACCGTCACGACTATCCCGATTTGGTGGCAAATCTGTTGGGCGAGGCAGTGGCGCTGTCCTGTGTCCTGGCCGGCGCCTTGAAATTCGATGGCATCTTCACCCTGCAAACCAAGGGCGACGGCCCCATATCCACCCTGGTCGCGGACTTCAAATCGCCAGGTGATCTGCGCGGCTATGCACAATTCGACGCGGACGCGGTGGGGGATATAGATACCAGCACGGCGCCATCGATACCGCGCCTGCAAGGCGCGGGCCATATCGCCTTCACCGTCGATCAGGGCGCCGATACCGACCGTTATCAGGGCATCGTGGCGTTGGAAGGCCATAGCCTGGCCGACTGCGCCCATAATTATTTCCGCGAATCCGAACAGATCGAAACCGCGATCGCCCTGGCCTGTGCCAGGGTGTCGGAGGACGGGCCCTGGCGCGGCGGCGCCATTATGCTGCAGCGTCTGCCCGAGGGCGATCCCAGCCTCCTGGCCCGCGGCGTCGAGGTGGAACGGGACGAGGTATCGGAAGACGATTGGCGCCGGGTTGTGACCATGCTGGCCAGCGCCAGGGATAGCGAATTGACCGATCCGAACCTGCCCGGCGACGATCTTCTCTACCGTCTGTTTCACGAGGACGGCGTCCGCATTTTTGAAACCACCACCCTGCAACCCGGCTGCCGCTGCTCATCCGAGCGGGCGGAAAGAATCCTGCGGCAACTGCCCGAAACCGAATTGCCGGATCTGGCGGTGGATAATCAATTGATCGTCACCTGTGAATTCTGCAATGCTTCCTACACATTTGCACTGGAACAATTCGTTGCCTCGAACTAAGGGCCCCAAGAGATGAGATTGCCGCGGTTTTTTTTCGCCCTGCCCGGGTTGTGCCTGTTGTTGGTGGCATGTGAGAGCCCGCTGCCCGAAGTCAGCTATCCCGAACTTCGTTTCAATCATCTGCCGGTGATAGAGCTGAACGTGGCACAAATCGACATTGTCGAGAAATACCGCTCGCCCCTGAAGCGGCCCCATGTTGAGCACGAGATCCCCCTGGCCCCGGCCAAGGCCATGCGCAATTGGGCCAATGACCGCCTGCGCGCCGTGGGCAGCAGCGGCCGGGCGACCTTCGTCATTGTCGAGGCTTCGGTGAAGGCAGAGGCCCTGGCCAAGAAGAAAGGTCTAAAAGCCGCCTTCACTCTGGATCAGGCAGCCCGCTATGACGCGCGGCTGGAGGCCCGGTTGGAGGTTGAAACCGCCGCCGGTCTGGGCAAGGGTTTCGCAACGGCGACGGCGAGCCGGCATCGCACCATGCCCGAGGCGGTCAGCATGAATGCCCGTGACGATGCCCTCTACCGCTTTATCGAGGGCGCGGCCGGCGATTTCAACCGCGTCATGACAACCAATATCAACCGCCATCTGACACCGTTCAGGGCTGTGCATTAGAACAACCGCCAAAACTCAACCGAAAACGGCGAGAAGCGCAGCTTCGAAGCCAAAATGGCCTTGTCCCGACGCCGACACTTTCCGAGAATCAAAACGCCGCTGAGTTCTTCAGGGGCTTGCTAGAGCATGTGGGCAATTATCGCCCGCCGTGGCTCAAGAAAAATGGGCCCATGGCGAGGAGGAAGGAGATGCCAAGCAAATTCGCCGACGAGCGACGTTGCCCCAGGCCCTAGTCCAGGCCGAAACCTTTGAACTTGTTGCGGAATTTGGCCACGCGGCCGGTATCCAGCACACGCTGCGGACCACCGGTCCAGGCAGGATGGGTGCTTGGGTCGATATCCAGCTTCAAAACCGCACCGGGCTCGCCATAAGTCGAACGGGTGGTGAATTCCGTGCCATCGGTCAGGACCACGGTAATATCGTGGTAGTCTGGGTGGATATCTTTTTTCATTACACTGCTCCGTGAATTGCCGGGGGTGTATAACCAAACCAGAGAGCCGACGCAAGTCAAAGCTGAGGCAATCGCTTAATCTGTTTCCAGACAGGCCCATCATTGTGCAGGCTCGGCACAATTGCTATACCCCTGCCGCAAGAGTCTGTCGCGGCTTACCTTACTTTCAAAGGACTTTACGGATTGCGAAACATGGGCCCCGAAAACGAACGGGAAGAACGGCGTAGCGTTGGCAATCTGCGCCGCATCCTACCCTTCATCGCACCCTATAAATGGACGGCGCTGGGCGCCGGTGTGGCGTTGGTGGTATCGGCCAGCTCGGTGCTGGCCATTGGCCAGGCGATCCGCCGGGTTATCGACCATGGCTTTGGCAGCGAACAGGCCCTGATCGATCAGTATTTTCTGGCCCTACTCGGCGTCGTCGCCGTGCTGGCGGCGGCGACATTTGCCCGCTACTACCTGGTTACCTGGCTGGGCGAGCGCATCGTCGCCGATATCCGCGGTGCGGTGTATGGCCATGTCATCGGTTTGAGCCCCTCGTTTTTCGAGACCATGCGCACCGGCGAGGTACTGTCACGGCTGACGGCGGATACCACCCTGATCCAGACCGTGGTCGGCTCCACGGCCTCGATCGCCTTGCGCAACGTGTTGATGTTCTTGGGCGGCAGCGTGCTGCTGATCATTGCCTCGCCCAAGCTGACCGGCCTGGTCTTTGTCCTGCTGCCGGTGGTCATTTTGCCGATCATCATTTTTGGCCGCAAGGTGCGCCGGCTGTCCCGCGACAGTCAGGATCGGATCGCCGATATTTCCAGCTATGCTGAGGAAAGCCTGGGTGCGATCCAGGTGGTACAGGCCTTTTGCCACGAGACCATAGACCGTCTGCGCTTTGGCAAGGTCACGGCCGAGGCCTTCGGCGTGGCGGTGGACCGTACGCGGGCGCGGGCTTGGCTGACCGCGTTGGTGATGTTGCTGATTTTTGGCGCGGTAGACGCTGTCGTCTGGACCGGAGCGAAAGACGTCATCGGTGGCGAGATGAGCGGCGGGCAATTGGCCTCGTTCGTCTTTTACGCCATCATCGTGGCCGGCGCCCTGGGTGCCCTGTCGGAAGTCTATGGCGAATTGCAGCGCGCCGCCGGTGCGGCCGAACGCCTGATGGAATTGCTGGCCGTCGAACCTGATATCGATGTCGCGGCCCAACCGACGCCGTTACCTGACATTGGCAGCGCCGCCGTCAGCACCGCGGTCAGTTTCCGCGATGTCACCTTTCAATACCCCTCCCGCCCCGACCTGCCGGCCTTGAAGAATTTTACCCTAGACGTGGCGCCGGGCGAGACCGTGGCCCTGGTGGGGCCATCGGGCGCGGGCAAGACCACGGTCTTTCAATTGCTGTTGCGCTTTTACGATCCGCAAGCGGGTCAGGTGATGCTGGACGGCGTTGATCTGCGCCAAGCCGATCCGGCGGCGGCGCGGGGGAGGATTGGCCTTGTGCCCCAGGACCCGGTGATTTTCGCCGCCAGCGCGCGGGAGAATATTTCCTACAGCCAGCCCGATGCGGGCGAAGAGACATTATACGCCGCCGCCGATGCGGCCAATGCCACCGCCTTTATCAAGGATCTGCCCGACGGCTTTGACACATATCTGGGCGAGCGCGGCATCCGCCTGTCGGGCGGTCAGCGTCAACGCCTGTCGATCGCGCGGGCGATCCTGGCCAACCCCCCTATCCTGTTATTGGACGAGGCGACATCGTCTTTGGACGCCGAATCGGAACGCGCCGTGCAGGGTGCCCTGGAAAGCCTGATGGCGGAGCGGACGACGATCGTTATCGCCCATCGCCTGGCCACGGTGCTAAAGGCCGACCGGATCGTGGTGATGGATCAGGGCACGGTGGTGGAAATGGGCCGGCATGAAGAGCTGGTCGAACGCGGCGGCCTCTACGCCCGTTTCGCCGCCCTGCAGTTCGGTACCCAATAACCTTTCGGCTTGGATTTCATCAGCGCTGGGTCAGTTTGAATTCGATGCGCCGGTTGCGCCGGTTGGCGATTTCGCCCGGCCTTGGGTCAAGGGGCTGGAATTCGCCAAATCCGGTCGCCGCCAAACGATGCGCGGGCACGCCCTGTTCCACCAGAAACTTGACCACGGCAATGGCGCGGGCGGAGGATAATTCCCAGTTCGAGGGGAATTGCGGCGTGGAGATGGGTACGGCGTCCGTATGGCCGTCAACACGCAGCACCCAGTTGATTTCGGCCGGGATCTGCTTTGAAATTTCCACCAAGGTCGTCGCCAGTTGGGCAATCTGGCCCTGTCCGGCCACTTCAAGCCGGTCCGAGCCGGAGCCGAACAGCACCTCGGACTGGAACACGAAGCGGTCGCCGACCACCTGTATGCCCCGGCGCTTGCCCAATACGTCGCGCAGGCGGCCGAAAAACTCAGAGCGGTAGCGCGTCAGTTCCTGGACCTTGGACGCCAGCGCCCGGTTCAGCCGTTTGCCCAGATCCGTGATCGTCGCCTCGTCCTCCCTGTCCTTGGCTTCCGAGGCTTCAAGGGCATCGTTCAGGCGCTGGATTTCCCGGCGCAGGGCCATGATCTGCTGGTTCAGGACACCGACCTGGGCCTTCTGATCCGCGCTCAAGGCCCGTTCAGCCTTGTAGTCGTCTTCCAGGCGGGTATAGAGGTCAAGCAGTTCGGAAAGACGGATGTCCCGCGCCTCAATCTCGCGTTGTGCCAGCTGGGTACGTTCCTGTTCGCTGGCCAGTTCCGCTTGCAGTTCCTTGCCGCGGTCGCGCAGGACGCCGATCTCGGTCTCCCGCTTCTGCAGGTTTTGCGCCAGCTCGCCGACCTTGGCCTCGAGCTCGCCGCGCAGCTTGCGCAGGGCCTCCACATCCCGGCGCAGGCTCTCCAGTTCCAGCAGATGGCGCTGAGTTATTTCCGCGTTGGCCCGTTCCCGCGATTGTGCCGCGGCCAGGGCATCCTCGGCCCCTTCGGCGCGGTTCGTCATTTGCCGCAACTGCACCTGCAATTGATCCCGGTCCGCCACCGTGGTCTGCAACGAGGACGACAGCTGCGCAATATTTAGCCGTAGATCGACATTCGCCTGGCGCTCCAGGTCCAGCAAATCAGCCAATTCATTGACCTGCCGGTTCAGGCGCTCCAACGCCTCGTCCTTGCCCGAAATGGCCTGGGTCAGCAGTACCTGGGCCAGGACGAAGACCACCAGCAAAAAGATGATGACCAACAGCAAAGTCGCCAGCGCATCGACAAAGCCGGGCCAGATATTGCCTGCACTGTCGCGGGTGTTGCGTCGACTGGCCATGCCGGATTTCAGGCGCCCGCGCGCCGCGGATGCTCGGTCGTCATCGTTCGTCCGCCAGGGCGGCGATGGTCCGCGCCAACAGTTTGATCTCGCTGCGCAATTCCGCCACGGTTTGATTGCGGCCCTCGCTCATTTCCTCCAACAGCCGCATGACGTAAACATCCAGATTGCGCAGATGCGAGCGGGAGGCTTCATCAAGGCCAGCTTCCTGGCCTTCCAGGTGATTGCTCAGGTTTTGCAATACCGGACGGATTTCCATCTGGCTTTCCGCCAGCTTGATCATCAGGCCCTGCTCCGCCTTCATCTGATCGGTCAGGATCGACAATTTGTCGACCAGGGCCATCAGGGTATGCTGCGCCGAATTACGCCCTTCCTCGGAACGGGAAATGGTGCGTTGCAGATTTTCCAGGCTGTCGGCGGTCTGTTCCAACAGGGCCTGCACATAGGCCGGTACCGACTGATCGCCTTCGCCCAGGCCGCTGCCGCTGGACAGGCGGGTATAGCTGGACAGCCATTCTTCGAGATCATTGTAGAAACGGTTCTGTGATTGGCTGGCCTGCAACTCCAAAAAGCCCAGCACCAGGCTGCCGGCCAGACCAAACAGGGATGATGAAAAGGCCACGGCCATGCCGTTCAGGGGCGATTGCAGGCCGGACTTCAGGTCGGAAAAAATACTGGCGAAATCCCCGGCCGCAAGCGACAGGCTGCCGATCGTCTTGCCCACCGCCGCGACGGTTTCCAACAGCCCCCAGAAAGTTCCCAGCAGGCCGAGAAAAATCAGCAAGCCGATCAGGTAGCGGGACATATCCCGGCTTTCATCCAGCCGCGAATAAATCGAGTCCAGCATGGAGCGCATGGACAGCGCCGATAGCGACATCCGACCGCCGCTGCGCTCGCCCAGCATGGTCGCCATGGGTGCCAGCAGTTTCGGCTCCCGCTGCACAGAAAGGCCTGGTTCGGAACGGCGGAAGGTTTCCACCCATTCGACTTCGGGCCGCAGCATCAGGACCTGGCGAAAGGCATGTGCGATGCCAAAGGCCAGGGTGGCGAGGATCATGCCGTTCAACACCACATTTGCCTGAAAAGCCCGGACCAGGGGCAGATAGAGCAAGACCGCCGCGACAGCCACCAGGGCCAGAAAAATCAACATACGGACGAGATAACGGTCAGGCCGGGTCATGCCGCGAACCTATTTGATTGCCCGCTTAATCGCCCGGCCGCCTTTCCACGCTGCCACGGCGCCTGCAAAACGACCTGTCTCATTCACCCCCCTCGCACGCACCGACCCAAATGATTACTGCTTCATTCGGCAAATTCCATGGGCCGGCAGTGTCCTCGACGCTTTATCTTTCCAATAGCAGAATATCCACACGGTCCGGCGCGCCGCCGTCCCGGGCAATGCCCAATGCGCGCACATCAATGCGCGTACTGCGCAAACCATTCTCGATCAAAAACGAACGCACCGCCAGGGCCCGCGACAGGGAAAGCCGCCGCGCCTTGGACGTATCGTTGCCTGAACCCTCGGCATAGGCCTTCAACTGCAGCCGCGCCTCGGTCGCGGCCACCTTGTCAGCCATGGTTTTCAAAAGATCCTCGTCGCCACGGGTCAGCGCGGAACTGCCGGCGCGGAAGCGAACCTGCAACAGCTTGTCATCCGACGGACTCAAGGAAGCCAGTTGCCGCCGCTTTGTTACCGGCGGTTTGGCCGGTTTCGCGGCTGGTGCCGCAGCCGGCGCCGCGGTGGGCGCTGCGGTGGGCGCTGCGGTGGATCTGGCCGCGGGTTTCGTGCTTACCGTGCCGGCCGGCGCGGTCTTATGCGTCTTGGGTATCATGGCCGGGGGAGGCGGCGGTGGCGGTGGCGCCAATGTCCTGGTTGTGGCCTTTTTCGGCTGGCTGGCCCTGGGCGCGGGCGCCTTTGGCAACGCCGCCCTTGGCGCCGGCGCCTTCGGCGGCGTGATTCGCTGTATTGGGGCCTTTGGTGCCGTTACCTTCGGTGCCGTTACCTTCGGTGCCGTTACCTTTGGCGGCGCGGCCTTCGGCGGTGGCGGGGGGGCCAGCCGGGCAATTTTGGCGGGCGCCTGTTTCGCTATCGCCTTCGGGGCCGCTGGCTGCTTTTTTGCCGCCGGAGATGGTTTGGCCGGCGCCGGTGGCGCGGGCGGAGCGGGAACTCTGGAAACCGCCGGGACCGGCGTCCGTGCCGTGCTCGGGGCAGCGCTCGGGGCGGCGCGTCGGGGCGCCGGCGGGATGGGCGATCTGGCAACCGGTTTCGCGGCCACGATGGGTGCCCGCGCTTGCGTCGCCGGGCCCGGTTGACGCAGGACCAGCCGGGGGCTGGGCCGCTTCAGGTTCAGGTTGGGGATCAACAGCTGCCGCGCACCTTGTGGACGGGCCAGGCCGGGCTGTAGCGATGGCGTCGGCGCCACGATCGAGGCGCCCGTGCCGCCGTAAATGGCGCTGAGATTGATCACCACGCCAGACGGCCCCTGGTTGCCGACAAAGACGGTTTGCTGCGCCAGGGCCGCTTGCCCGCCCAGCATCGCGCCAAGTGCTGCCAACATCGGTAACAGAGGCCGGCGCGACGGCGCCGGGGCGCCGCTGAACAGACGGTTGATTAGGTTGGAATATGCTTTCATGAGACTTTCGCGGCTGCTTCTCACGGCTATAAAATTATGTTGCGCCAATGCCTGTACCGGCAACCATGTAACTGTTGTCCGTACAAGCTGTGCCACAGCATACTGCATTGGCCCGGCACGATAAACCAGAGTGTATGTCCGGGCAATGGATTAGCGCATCGTATGGACCCTTCCCAGCTTGGGCAAAGTAGATAGGTCAATCTTGGCCAAAATAAGGCTGACCGCGCGGGTGGCCCAGCGATTCGATGAATATCGAAAACGGTCTAAGAGGTCAGGTGCTTGATCAGCTTGTGCATGAATTCAATGCAAGCCCCGACTTGGGAAAGCTCAATATATTCGTCCGGTCGGTGGGCCACGGAAATACTACCCGGGCCACAGATTACCGAGGCCATGCCGCCTTTCTGAAAAATACCCGCCTCGGTGCCATATGATACCGCATAGGTCTGATTGCTGCCCGTCAGCGCCAGGACCAGGGTCTCCGCCGGCGAACCATCCTCGGGCACCAGTGGTATAATTTCGCCGCGAACGGTGATCTGGATATCGGAATCCGGGTGCACCGCGCGCATTTTCGGCAATACTTTCTCTGTTGCGAAGGCCTCGAAATCGGCCACGATCTCCGCGCCGTCGACGCCCGGCAGGGAGCGGTATTCCCACCAGAAGGTGGTTTCCTTGGGAATGATATTGCCAGCGGTCCCGCCCGTGATCGTCCCCACCTGCACCGTGGTATAGGGCGGATCAAATCGTTCGTTGACGTTGGAGGTTTTCAGATCCTCGGCCAGATTGGCCAGGTATTGCACCAATTCCGTCGCGGCGAAGATGGAATTAACGCCCTTGTGGGTTTCGGACGAATGCCCTTCCCGCCCCGTTACCGTGGTGCGGATGGCGCAGCAGCCCTTGTGGGCATTGACCACCTTCATCTCGGTCGGCTCGCCCACGATCAGGGCCTGGGGTTTGCACGGCAGGCCCTGGATATGGCGGGATAGGTCCGGGGCGCCAAGACAGCCCACTTCCTCGTCATAGGACAGGGCGAAATGGATGGGCAGAGACAGACCGCGCGCCTGCATCTGAGGCACCAGGGCCAGGGCAATGGCGCAGAAACTTTTCATGTCCGCCGTGCCACGGCCGTACAGGCAGCCCTCGCGCTCGTCCACCTGAAACGGATCCGAGGACCAGTCCTGGCCGTCCACGGGCACCACGTCCGTATGGCCCGATAGCACCACACCGCCATCGATCATCGGCCCCACGGTCGCGAACAGATTGGCCTTGGCGCCGCTTTTGTCATGGATCAGGGTGGAATCCACGCCATGGCCGGCCAGATAATCCCGCACGAAATGGATCAGTTCCAGGTTGGACTCCCGGCTGGTGGTATCGAACGCCACAAGACGTTCGATCATTTGGCGCGGCGTGAAAACTTGAGCGGACATATATTCTTCCCCATTCGATTTGGTCGGTCTGGAACCGCACGAGAATAGCGCTCAGCCGCCCGGTGGTCCACCGATGCCGGCGCCTGAACAGCAGTGCTTGATCATGGCTGTCCGACTGCGTAGGTTCCCGCCATGTCATGGCAAGTAAGAAAAGCGGTAGTGCCCGGAATAGTCGTTCTGGCGGCGTTGGCGGGCGCGGTTTATCTGCTGCTTAGCAAGCCCGTCGTCGAACCCCTGGACAAGGTCGAGCAGCCCTGGCTGGTCACTGCCGCCAAGGTCGGCCTGGGCGATATCCAACCACGGCTGCAACTGTATGGAGAGATCGTCGCGGGCCGCGAGGTTGAACTGCGCGCCCTGGTGGCCGGCGAGGTCGTCGCCGTGGCCGAAAACTTCGTTGACGGCGGCAGCCTGCGCCAGGGTGACATGATCGTCGCCATTGATGATTTCGACTACCGCGCAAGATTCGATGAATTAACGGCACAGATAGGCGAAGCCACGGCCCGGCTGGAAGAGATCAAGGCGCGCCGGAATTCCTATGCCATCGCATTGCGCCGGGACCGGGAAATGGTTGAACTGCATCAACGGGATGTAGAACGCAAGCGGGCGCTGTCCGGACGGGGCACGGTGTCCGAAAAGAAGCTCGATAGCGCCCGAATGGAGCTGACCAAACAGCAAAAAGCCACCGAAATGCGGGCCAGCGACCTCAGGGCGGAAACGGCGCATATCAAACAGCAGGAAGCCGTCATAAATCGCCTCAACGTCGGCCTGCGGCGTACCGAGCGCGATCTGCAGCGGGTCCGCCTGACGGCGCCTTTCGATGGCTTTCTGGTCGATGTCCAGGCCCAAGTGGGCAAGCGGTTAAGCGCCAATGACCGGGTCGCCCGCCTGATCGATGCCGACCGGCTGGAGGCACGCGTCACCCTGTCGGACGGCCAATACGGCCGCCTGGTTTCCGAAGCCGGTCAAAATGGCGGCCAGAACGAAATCCAGAACGGAATACTTGCCGGACGCGGGGCCGAGATCACCTGGCAGGTCGGCGGCCACCAATTTCACTACAAGGGGCGCCTGGACCGGATCGGCGCCCGTATCGACAGTACCAGCGGCGGCGTACAGGTTTATATTCGCCTGCAAGGCGTTGATTTATCCAAACCCCTGCGGCCCGGCGCCTTCGTTTCCATCACCATGCCGGACCGCACCTTTCGCGGCGTGGCGCAATTGCCCGAAAGCGCGCTCTATGACAGCAACACGGTCTATGTCATCGAGGGCGAGCGTCTGAAGAAACGCCAGGTCGAACTGGTGGCGCGGATCGGCAACGACGTTCTTTTGCGCGGCGAGATCCGCGATGGCGACCAGGTCGTCACCACCCGGTTTGCTGAAATCGGACCGGGCCAGAAGGTGGAAATCCGCTAAATGTCCCCCGCCGATCTGGTCCGCTTGTTCGTTCACCACCGCAACGCCGCCAATCTGCTGATGGTGGTCATGCTGGTGCTGGGCGCGGTCTCCCTATCGCGCCTGAATACGCAGTTCTTTCCCGATTTCGGCATCGACATGGTTTCCATCAACGTCGCCTGGCCCGGTGCCAGCGCCGAGGACGTTGAAGCCAACATCATCACCGCCATCGAGCCCGAGGTCCGCTATTTGAACGACGTGGACCATGTCGAATCCTTCGCGGTCGAGGGCTCGGCGACGGTCTTGGTGAAATATAACGCCGGCAGCGACATGCAGGCCGGCCGCGCCGACGTGGTCTCCGCCGTGGCCCAGGTCACGACATTGCCCGAAGGCAGCGAAACGCCGATCATCCGCCGGGTCGCCCGCTTCGATACTATTTCACGGATCGCCCTGTCGGGGCCGTTCAGCGAAAGCGCCCTGAAAGCCATCGCCAAGCGTATTCGCGAGGGCCTGCTGGCCCGCGGCATTGATCAGGTTCTGATGTTTGGCGCCCGGGACGAGGAAATCTGGGTCGATATGACGCCCCAGGCCCTGCGCCGCCTGGGCCTTAGCCTGGACGATATCGCCGCCCGCATCCGCAGCCGCAGCCAGGACCTGCCCTCGGGCAATATCGAGGGCCAGGTTGAAAAGCAGATCCGCAGCCTCGGCCTGGTGACCACGGCGGCGGGCCTGGGCGAGATCGAGATCCGATCCTTGCCGAACGGCGAAAAAATTCGCCTGCGCGATGTCGCCACGGTTCGGGAAGCCTTTGACGACAAGGCGCCCGAAGGCCGGCTGTCGGCGGACCGGGCCATTGAACTGCACGTCAAGCGCGCGGTCGGCGCCGATGCGCTGGATATCTCACAAACCGTCGATGACTATCTGGCCGAACTTCGCCTGACCCTGCCGCCGACCCTGACCCTTGAACATTACGATGTGCAGGCCGGTCTGATCCGCGAGCGCATCAATATTCTGTTGAAGAACGGCCTGGGTGGCCTGGTACTGGTCTTGATCATATTGTTCATCTTCCTGAATTTGCGCGTCGCCATCTGGGTCGCCGCGGGCATTCCGGTGGCGCTGATGGCGACCATGGGCGTGATGCTGTTGAGCGGACAGTCCATCAATATGGTCAGTCTGTTCGCCTTGATCATGACCCTTGGCATCATCGTCGATGATGCCATCGTAGTCGGCGAACACAGCGCCTCGCGCCGCCGCAGGGGCCTGGAGCCGGCAGCGGCGGCAGAGGAAGGCGCCCTGCGCATGCTGGCACCGGTCGTGGCCTCGTCCCTGACGACCGTCGCCGCCTTTTTGCCGCTGTTCATGATCGGCGGCATTATCGGCACCATCCTGGGCGCCATTCCCCTGGTCACGGTCTCGGTCCTGATCGCCTCGCTGGTTGAATGTTTCCTGGTTCTGCCCGGCCATTTACGGGGCGCGCTGTTGCATGGCAGCGACGAGGAATCCCGGCCACGGGCCTGGTTCAACCATCATTTCAACCGCTTTCGCGGCGGCCCCTACCGCCGGGTGCTGGAGGTCTGCGTCGCCTGGCGCTATCTCACCCTGGCCAGTGCCGTTGGCGCCCTGATCCTGGCGCTTGGCGTCATTGCCGGCGGCCGCATCGGCTTTCAGTTCTTCCCCACGCCCGAGGGCGATATCGTGTACGGCAACGTTGTGATGATGCCCGGCACGCCGCGCGAGAAGACCGAGGCCATGGTGCGCGAGTTGGAGCGCGCCGCCCATGGCGTGGCGAAACAATTCCCGGACCAGACAAGCGGCGGCGAGGAGCTGATCCATTCCACATTCGGCAAACTGGGCCGAACCCAGGCCAACGAATTCCAATCGGTGCGCGGTGACAAATACGGCGGGCTATATGTACAGCTGGCCCCTTCGGACCACCGTCAGGTCCGCATGCCGGACTTCATAGACTCCTGGCGCCGCAATATCGAGATGCAGCCGGGTGTCGAGCGGGTCAATCTGAACGAACGCCGGGGCGGCCCGCCCGGCAAGGAAATCGATATCCGCCTCAGCGGCGGCAGCACCCGCGACCTGAAGGACGCCACCCGCGAGATCAAGGTTCTGCTGGGCCGTTTCCCCGGCGTCAGCGACGTGGAAGATGACCTGCCCTATGGCAAGCAGGAGGTTATTCTTGAACTAACGCCCAGAGGTAGAGCCCTTGGATTTTCCACCGACAGCGTCGGTCGGCAAGTCCGCGCCGCGTTTCAGGGCGCCACCGCCAAGCGCTTCCCCCGGGGCGATGAGGAGGTCACGGTCAAGGTACAATACGCCCGCGGCGCCATCACCACCGAGGATCTGCTGAACCTCTACCTGAGCAGCCCCACGGGCGTGGACGTGCCCTTGAGCGAGGTTGTCGCCATGCGCGAGACCGCCGGTTTCGCCCGCATCCGGCGCAAGGATGGCCAGCGCGAGATCGCCATTACCGGCGAACTGGACGAAAGCAAAATTCGCGCCGGCAAGCTGATAGAGGCGCTGGAGGACGGCGAACTGCCCAATATCGCCCGACGCTACGGCCTGCAATACAGCTTCGCCGGCCGGGCCGAGGAACAGGCCCGCACCATGGCGGATATGAAGCTTGGCGCCCTGGTCGGGATGGCGGCAATCTACATCATCCTGGCTTGGGTTTTTTCCTCCTACACCCGGCCGATCGTCGTCATGGCGGTGATCCCCTTTGGCGTTGTCGGCGCCGTCATCGGGCATCTGCTGCTGGGCTTTGATTTGAGCCTGTTGACCCTGGTCGGCCTGCTGGGTCTATCGGGCATTCTGGTCAACGATTCCATCATTCTGGTGTCTACCATCGACGAGCGCATCAAGACCGGCGAAGAGACCGCCCGGGCCATCATAGCCGGCAGCCAGGACCGTTTGCGCGCCGTTATGCTGACCTCGTTGACGACCATCGGCGGCCTGACGCCGTTGTTGTTCGAAACCAGCCTGCAGGCGCAATTCCTGATCCCCATGGCGATCACCATGATATTCGGACTGGCGTTCGCCACCGTCCTGGTGCTGCTGGTGATCCCTGCCCTGATCGCCATTCAGTTGGACTTTCATAACCTGCGCCAACGCCGCCGTGACGGCGCGCCGCTACGACAGCAGAAATGGCAGGCGTTTCGCGCCGCCACCGCGCGGGAAAAACTGTTGGTGATTTTGGGTAAGATCGAGCGAACGATTGCCGGCATCGGATTTTGGAGTGCCCTGGTCATTCTGCCGTTCATGATCTGTGTCCGCGTTTTCGAGATCGTCGCCCGCAAGGTATTCGGCTACGCCACGTCCTTCCCGCAGTATCTGGAATGGGAATTGTTCGTTTTTCTGGTTCTGCTGACCCTTGGCTACGCTTATGTGCGCGGCGCCCATGTCCGGGTCGATGTCATTCGCGAGCGGCTGGGGCCTAGAGCGCGGCACCGGATCGAACTCATTGGCTTGCTATTGTTGATGCTGCCGTTTGCCTTGGTTGTGATCTATTACGGCATCCCCTACACCGCTGAAAGTTACGAGGCGGGGGAGAAGCTGGCCCTGGCCCTGGGCGCGCCGGGGCGCTGGCTGCTAAAAGCCGCCATGCCCATTGGGCTCGGCCTGTTCCTGATCGCGGCCATTGCCGCCGCCCTGCGCAATTTGGCGCAGCGGCTACCGAAAGAATAGGCCGCCCAACGCATGTTTGAATTTGTCGACATCCTGCCCTACGTCATGCTGGCATCCCTGGCGATCCTGATCTTTTCCGGCCTGCCCGTGGCGGTGCTGCTGGCGGGCCTGGGGGTGGGGTTTTGCCTGATCGGCATCGCCATTGGCGAGATGCCGGTGATTGCCCTGCTGAACATTCCCCTGCGCATTTACGGCAGCATCAACGGCAGCTTGATTTATCCCACCGTGCCCATGCTGCTGTTCATGGGCATGGCGTTGGAGAAAAGCGGCATAGCGCGCGATCTATTGCTGGCCCTGCAGCATCTGTTGGGCCGGGTGCCGGCAGGCATGGCCATCGCCGTTACCCTGCTGGGCATTTTACTGGCACCCACGGCGGGCGTTATCGGTGCCTCCGTCGCCACCCTGGCCCTGATCGCCCTGCCGACCATGCTGGATCAGGGCTATCGACCCAGCCTCGCCAGCGGCGTGGTGGCCGCGGCCGGCACCCTGGGCCTGATCCTGCCGCCCGCGATCATGCTGTTTTTTCTCGCCGGCCGGCTGCGGGTTACCATCGGGCATATGTTCCTGGGCGCCCTATGGCCCGCCGCCATCCTGATCGTGCTCTATTTGATCTATTACGTGATCGCCGCCTGGCGCTCGCCGCCCAAGCATCCCGATACCAAAGCCGAAGATCATTGGAGCCACGGCTGGTCGCCATGGCAATGGCTGTTTTTCTATGTCCGCGGTCTGGTATTGCCGGCGGGCCTGATCTTCCTGGTCCTGGGCTCGATCATTTTTGCCTGGGCGACGCCGCCGCAATCGGGCGCGGTGGGCGCGGCGGGCGGTTTGCTGCCGATGCTGTTGAACGGGCGGCTGACCTGGCCGCTGTTCCGGGAGGTCATCGAGGGCACTGCGTTGATGACCGCGATGGTCTTTTTCGTCGTCCTGGCGGCCAATGTTTTTTCCTACCCGTTCCGTTTTTTCAGCGGCGATGAAGTGGTTTCCAATATGCTGGGCGGCCTGGCATTCGGCGATTGGGGCATGCTGCTGACGATTATCGGGATTATCTTTATCCTGGGTTTTTTCATCGACTGGATCGAGATCACCATCATCACACTGCCCCTGTTCATGCCGGTGTTGCGGGAATTGGATTTCTCGGCCCACCTTGGGCCAGAGAGCAGCGGCGCCCTTTGGATCGCGACCCTGATCGCCCTGACCCTGCAAACCTCGTTCCTGACCCCGCCCTTTGGCTTCGCGCTGTTCTTCCTGAAAGGCGCGGCCCCGCCGGAGGTCAAGATCGGCGATATCTATCGCGGCATCATCCCCATCGTCGGGGCGCAGGTGGTGGTCATCAGCCTGGTCATGGCCTTCCCCTTGCTGGCCAACTGGCTGCCCAATCAGGTGTTTAACTAATTGCCCGGAACTGCGCTGGACAACCGATCACGCGAGCCTTCTTGCACGCGGGCTTTCATCCATGAGAGCGGCCAGTTGATGCGCCAATCGTAGAGACATTCGCGCCTTAACTTCGCCATGTTCCGCACTGTCCCACAGATTATGGGTTTCGTCGGGGTCCGTCTTAAGGTCGTATAATTCGCCCCATTCGAGACCTTGGTAGATCGTCATACGGTAGCGCTCGTCAATCAGCGAGCGGACACGCGCCGGTGCATCGAAACCCAAACGCGGGCCGCTATCGTTGTATTCGATCAGCAGGTCGTCCCGCAGTTCGGCCGAACCGTTCAGGTTGGCCAGGAGGCTCTTGCCCTGGAGGCCGTCATACGGCTCGAGGCCCGCGCGTTCGAGAATGGAAGCCGAGAGGTCAATGGTCGATGCCAATGCATCGGTTCGCTGGGCGCTTCTGTTGTCCGGATCCGACCAGATGAAGGGAACCCGGGTAATGCCGGCGAATGGCAAGGCGCCCTTAAAGAGCATATTGAAGTCGCCGAGATAGTCGCCATGATCGGCATTGAAGCAGACCACGGTATTGTCATCGAGGCCCTGTTGCCGCAAGCAATCCATGATCGCGCCGACCGCATCGTCAATGCATGTGATCATGCCGGCGGTCAGGGCCATGGCCTGGCGCAATTCCTCGTCGCCCGCCATCATTGCCGTTTCCGGCGTCGTCTGCGCGCCATTGTCTTGCCATTGCTCGTGGAGCCAGCGCATCGGAGGTATCGGGTTGCGATGTGCCTCGTAAGGCAGCCGGATCTCGAAATCCTCCGGTTTGTACATGTCCCAATAGCGTCCGGGCGGGTTAAAGGGGTGATGGGGATCGGGAAAGGAGACAAAGGCGAAGAAAGGCTGATCCTCTCCGCCACGCTCGGTCAGATAGTCGATCGTGCGATCGCGCACATAGGCAGTCGGATAGAGCGCCTCGGGGATGGGCGTGCGGTAGGCCTGCGGGCAGGAATAGTTGTGCGCCAATTGGTTGGCGTTATCCCACAACTCGCGCCAATTCTCCGCCCGCTCGCGAAACCATTGTTCATAATGGCCGCCGCAGCGATCGCCGTGCCGGGCGACCATGTCGACATGCTGAAAGCCATAATAGGGTGTTTCGAATTGATAGCGTCCGTCAGCCAAATATCGCCCAGGGTCTTCTTGACCATGGTTGTCGTCCGATGGCCGCCATGCTTCGTCAAGGGAACCGGGATCCTCCGGGACCGGCACCAGCGGCGCGCGGCCGGTAAAGGGCTGCAGATGGCTCTTGCCAATGCTCGCCGTATGGTAGCCAGCCGCCGCCAGCAGGTCGACGAAGGTCACCGCCGACAAAGGCAGGACGCAACCGTTGTAGCGCAGACCATGCACGGTTGGATGGCGACCGGTCAGCAACGAGGCCCGGTTGGGCATACAGACGGGCGAGGCAACGTAGAAGTTGTCGAACGTGGTTCCCTTGTCGGCGATGGCGTCGATATGCGGGGTCCGCAAGACGGGATGACCATAGCACCCAAGCCAGTCGGCACGTTGTTGATCCGTTATGAGGAACAGAAAATTCGGACGGTCGTTCATCATGCCTCCGTAAAATAGCCGCGGTCCGTGGGACTTCACACTACACGAAAGGTCGAGAGCTGTTGATCAATCGTCTTGCGTACGGCGAACAGCCCAAGGATATCGGCTGATCCGAGCCTGTTTCCATGGGTCGATATCAATGCGCATGGTTATTGGCCCAGCGCGTGATCGGCGACGGCGGCGGCGCAGGCGTCGGGGTCTTCCTGAACCATCAGGTGCAGGCAGCCCGGCATGGTACGCGCCTCAGCCCTGCGCATATTGGCGGCGATCGAGGCCATGGTGCCCGGCGCCCAGGAATGCAGATCAGGCAGTACGCTTTGGTCGGTGGCATAGATCCGGGCCCGCGTCGTCACCGCCGCCGTCTGCTCGAAAATACCACTGTAGGGGCAATTGCCGTAAATCGCGGATTCGATAACGCCAGGGCAACGCAGCACCAAACCACCGTCGGGGCTCACCTCCACTGCCGCATCTATATAGGCATCCATCATCTCGGGGGCGAAGCGGCGATAGGTGATGATATTGTCCATCTCCTGGCGCAATGCCTCCCGGTCGGGAAAGGCATTCCGCCGGCCCGCCGCCCAGCGGATAAAGATCGGCGCATGCACCAGTGCCGCGGCCCGTTCGGCATGGTCATCGGGGGGATAGATCGGCGGTTCGAACAGGGTCAGGCTATCGAACGGCGCTTCATCCAATTCAGCCTCCATCAACACCGCACCCAGTCCGCCCAGGGAATGGGAGGCGAAATGCAGCTCGGCCTCGGCCCCGATCATCCAGCGCACCCGGGCGGCTATGGCGCTGAGATCCTCGGCAAAGCGCACCATGGCATAGTCATGTTCAAGATTATCCAAGGGCCGGGAGGAATTGCCGTGGCCGCGGGCGTCATAGGCGAAGACCCTGAATTGCGCGCTCAAACGCCTTAGAAATGGTTGGTAGCAACCGGCGTTGAAGCCATTGGCATGGGCAAAGATCAGCGCCGGGGCGGCCTCGTCCGGCACCTGGTGCAGGCGGTAGACGCGCAGTTCCAGCCCGCCCGTGGTGGGGACGGTGAAGGCTTCGGCGAAATCGGCGGGCAGGGTCGGCGTGGACATGCGTTAATAGGCGAGGTCCGTGAATATGGGGTCGACGGATTGTCCCCATTCGCCATTATAGCGGTCCAGCAGTATTTCCGCCGGGGTGCGCCCGGCGGCCACGGTCTCCTGCAAGGTAGCCAGATATTCGGTCTCGTCCGCCGAGACCACGCCGGGCCTAGCCCGGGCCCGCAGCCCGCCCTCGGCGATCTCCAGAACCGGGCCGGCCAGATCCAGCAGGCTGCGGCCATCGTCCAGTTGCGTCGCCAGGCCCAGACGGGGCACCTCGTCGCGAACTCTGGCCATTTCCCCGACCGTCATATGCTTGACCAGATCCCAGGCCGCATCCTGTGCGCCCTGGTCATACAACAGACCCACCCACAGGGCCGGCAAGGCGCACAAGCTGGCCCAGGGACCGCCATCGGCGCCGCGCATTTCCAGGAATTTTTTCATCCGGACCTCGGGAAAAAGCGTCGTCAGATGATCCTCCCAATCCTTCATGGTCGGTTTTTCGCCCGGCAACGCGGGCAGCTTGCCATCCATGAAATCCCGGAATGATTGCCCCGTGGCATCCAGATACTTGCCGTCGCGATAGACGAAATACATCGGCACATCGAGGGCATGGCGGGCATAGGCCTCGAAACCCATGTCGCCGTCGAAGACGAAGGGCAGCATGCCCGTGCGGTCGGGGTCGGTATCGGTCCAGACCTGGCTGCGCAAAGATAGGAAACCGTTCGGCTTGCCCTCGGTGAATGGCGAGTTGGCGAACAGCGCCGTCGTCAGGGGCTGCAACGCCAGGGAGACGCGGAACTTCTGCACCATGTCCGCTTCCGAGCCGAAGTCCAGATTGACCTGTACCGTGCACGAGCGCAGCATCATGTCCGGCCCCAGATTGCCCCGCGTCGGCATGTATTTCAGCATCAGGCCGTAGCGCCCCTTGGGCATCACGGGCACGTCCTCGCGGCGCCATTTCGGATCAAAACCAAGGCCCAGGAAACCCACATCCATTTCCTCGGCCACCGCTTTTACCTGGGCCAGATGGGTATGAACCTCGGCGCAGGTCTGATGCAGATTTTCCAGCGGCGCGCCGGATAATTCAAACTGCCCGCCCGGTTCCAGCGTGATCGAGGCGCCATCCTGGGCCAGGGCAATGACGTTGCCGGCCTCGGACACCGGTTTCCAGCCGAAACGCTGCAGGCCTTCCAGCATGGCGCGGATACCTTGCGGGCCGTCATAATCCAGGCGCCCCAGGTCGGAATGACGATAGGCAAATTTCTCGTGCTCGGTACCGATTTTCCAGCGGTCGCGCGGCTTCACGCCATCGGCGATGTAGGCTACGAGCTCGGAAAAATCTTCGATTGGCGGCGGCGCGCCGGCGGAATTCTCGGACATATACAACAACCTCGGCTTGCCGTCAGAAAGCCTCCCGAACCTCTTGGGCGCGGAATAGCTATATTCGAGTTAATATATGCCGGCCCCAGATGCAAGTGGGGATGCAAGTGTGGATGCAGGCACCCTGTTCACGAACGGCCATCGCCCAGCATGGCCTGCCAGAGCGTGAGAGCGGCAACGGCGGCGGTCTCGGCCCGTAGAATTCGGGGGCCAAGGGACATGGGCACGACAAAGGGGTGTTGCCGCAAGGCGCGGCTTTCCTCCGGATCGAAGCCGCCTTCGGGGCCGATCAGAATGGCCCAGGGCCCGTCGCCATGCCCCGCCATGGCCACCATCGCCGGCGGGCCGCCTGCCTCGTCACAGAACAGCAGGCGGCGGCCTTCGGGCCAGGCGGCCAGCACTTTTTCCAGGGATTGCACCGGTTCCAGCACCGGCACGCTGAGGCGTCGGCATTGTTCCGCGGCTTCCGCCGCCGTGGCACCCAAACGGACCAGATTGATCCGCTCTACCACCGTGCGCCGGGTCGTGGTGGGCACCAAGGCGCTAACGCCTAGTTCCGTGGCTTTTTGCACCAGAAAATCCACCCGACCGCGTTTGATTGGCGCGAACAGCAGCCAGATATCCGGTTCGATGGGTTGGGTCAGGCTTTGTTCCGTCAATTGCAGTGAGGCCCAGCCCTTGCCGATGGTATCGATGCGGGCCCGCCACTCGCCATCCCGGCCATTGAATAACGCCACCTCGTCGCCGGGGCCAAGCCGGAGGACCGAACGTAAATAATGCGCCTGGCTCGACTCCAACCCGACGACTCCGCCGGCCGCCAGATCATCGTTCACATGGAGGCGTACCTTGGCCCGCTGCCTGTCCTGCGCCATGACCTCAAAAATCCAAAACTTATCGCCGTTCTGCGCTATCTTAGCCCGATGGAGGCGCCAAAAACACCAGTGGAATCACAGCCCCGAAACGGCGAGGCCTTTACCGATATTTCCGAGCAGGGCTGGATTGCCCAGCATGCGCCGGCGCGCCTGCGGCCCTATCTGCGTCTGGCGCGGCTGGACCGGCCGATTGGCACCTGGCTGTTGCTGTGGCCGTGCTGGTGGTCCCTGGCCATGGCCAGTTCGGGGGCGAGTTCGGGGACCAGTAATGGTTTGCCCAATGGCTGGCTATTGGCGGCCTTTGCCATCGGCGCCCTGGTCATGCGCGGGGCGGGCTGCGCCTGGAATGACATCACCGACCGGGATTTCGACGGCCAGGTGGAGCGCACCCGCACCCGACCCATCCCCAGCGGCGAGATCAGCATCGGCCAAGCGGGCGCCTTCATGGTGCTGCTGGCCCTGATCGGCCTGAATATATTGCTGCGCTTGAACAACTTCGCCATATGGATCGGCGTGATGTCCCTGGCCCCTGTGGTGATCTATCCCTTCATGAAGCGTATTACCTGGTGGCCGCAGGTCTTTCTCGGCCTGGCCTTCAACTGGGGCGCCTTGCTGGGTTGGGCCGCCGTACGCGGCGAGCTGGGCCTGGCATCGATCCTGTTGTATCTGGGCGGCATTGCCTGGACCCTGGGCTATGACACCATCTATGCCCACCAAGACAAGGTGGATGATGCCCTGATAGGCGTTAAATCCTCGGCCCGCAGGCTTGGCGCGAAGACCCGGCCCGTGCTGTGGCTGTTTTACGGCCTGGCGATCATATTGTTTGGGCTGGCCGGCTGGACGGCGGGGCTGGGGCCGCTGTTCCTGGCGGGTCTGGCGCTGGCGGCATTGCAGCTGGCCTGGCAGGCCGGCAAGGTCAATATTGATGATCCGGAGGATTGCCTGCACAAATTCCGCTCCAACACCTGGTTCGGCTGGCTGCTTTTTGGCGGCGCCCTGCTGGGTTAGAACGAACTAGGAGCCCGTATTAGGAGGCCGCATCAGGAATCTGGCACCGTGGTATGGGCCAGCCGGGTGGTGTCGAAACTGGGCAGGTTCAATTCATCGGGCAGGCCGGGAATATAGGTCATCGCCACGAATTCATAGGACAACCCGGTCACTTCCACCGTGACCAGCGGCGTAACCGTTTGGCCGGTGCCGCCAATATCCAAGCCGCTGTCGGAATAGGTCACGATGACATTATCGCCGTCAATGCGCGGCGACACTTCCTGCATGGCGGCGACGATCGTGTCGAAAGAACCTGAATTATCAACCGAACCGCCGCTGCACGACACGCTGCCCGAGCCGGTACAGGTGATCGGCGTGGTATCCAGATCTCCCAGATCGATAATGGCATCCTCGATCAGGGCGGCTCGCAGGCCGCGCCGCGTGGCTTCGCTGACCTTGTGAAAGTCAAACATGATCAGGCCGACTTCCAGGGCGCCCAGGGTAAGAAGCAGCAGCGCTGGCAGGATCAAGGCGAATTCGGTGGCCGCCGAGCCCCGGCGGCAGCGCCGCCATGCGGCAAGAGCCCTGGTCGGCTTGATGGTTTCGTTCACGCTCATGTATCAGTCCCCCACAAAGGCCTGTTCATGGGCCGCGGTCATGGTGATCGTGTTAAAGCCATAGCTTTGCAGGAAGCCGCTGAAATACGCCTCGTAAGGTACGCTCGCCGCCAAACTGATGACCTCGAAATCCGTGCCGCCGGAGCTGTAGGTCGAGGTTGTCACCGACAATGTGGCCGAGCCGTCGGACCAGCCGGGAACGATGTAGCCGCCGGAGCCGTCGGTGGTGCCGGTCTTCACCAGATTATCAATGGTCGTTTGCACGCCGGACGATAGAGGCAGGCTGGAACGCGCCGCCAGCATGGCGCCCACACGCAGGCTTTTGTCCAAATCGTTGGATTGATTGAGATAATAGCCAAAATCAAAGATCCCGACCATGACCAGCGCCAGTACCGGCGCCAACAACGCGAACTCCACCGCAGCCACCGCCCGGCGGCAAACGAGGGCGGCCCTGGTAGCGCCGAACGCTCTATTGAACGAGTTGGACATTGACATGCACATCATCTGAATATTGTTGCAAAAGGGGCCCGACGATTTCCGTATATGTGGCTGCCTGGGTGCTGGACATCTCTTCGGTCAGGAAGACTTCAACATAACGGCCATAGGTTGGATAGGTGCCGCTGCCCTGCACGCCGAGTTCCGTGCAGTTCATCACGGCGATTTTCAGAACCCGGCGTTTAATATCACTCGAAGCCGTCGACGTGGGCACACCGGCGGCCGGGATCGAGGCCGCCGCCGGGGTAACGGTGGTATAGCCGCTGGGTAGGTCTATATCGGTCGTGGGATAGATGGTTTTGTTTTCGTTGCGGTAAAAGGTCTCGCCCAATTCATAGAGATAGATCTGATAGCGCGTGTAATCCGCCAAATCCGTCGGCTCGGTCTCGCCGGAATGGTTTGTCGACCAATAGGATTCGGGATCCCAATCGCCATTGCCGATAATGGTGCTGCCCGACATATCAGAATCGCGGCCATAATCCATGATGTTCTGAGCCGGGTTTTTGGGATTCTTGTTGCCCTCGTCCAGGCGCGCGTTGATGCCGTTACGGGCCTGTTGCGTCTGCACGCCCGGCGAGGTGGTGACTTCAGAGGTGTAGCAAAGGCCCGGGTCATTGGCCAAGGCGTTGGATACATTCGAGGCACCGCAATTGCCCGACGATGGGCACAGCAGCCCGAAATTGCCCGGCGCCAGGGAACCGCCGCCAGGACCAGACTTGGTCAGCAATTGCCGGCCCGCGTTGTCCTCGTCCAGCAAGTCGTCAGCCGCATCGCCGCCTTCCGATGGATTGCAGGCCATGAAGGGCGGCGCGGCGCAGGTGATAATCGAAATGGCCGCCCGCGCGGATGCCTCCAGGGTGAATTGTTCGGCGATCGAGCCCGACGAAATCGATTGCAGAACGGGGGCCAGGAAAATGCTGATGGTACGCGGCGCCAGCGTCAGTTCCACATAAACCGCGTCGCTGCCATCGGTGGTGACCACCGGCGTTGGGTCGGTTCCGTCATAAAATGTGAGGCTTTGTATCGTAAAGGCACCGGAGGTATCGGACAGATTGGTGCTGTTTGATATGGCGCCGGAAGCCGCCGCCGTACCGCGCGTAATGGCATCCGATTGACCGTCCAACTGCGCCGCCCCTGAAAGCGCGGCGGCATCGGCGGCGTTCTGCATTTGCGAACGCAGCACCACGACACGGCCAATATCCAAGGCCAGCACACCGCCTGACAGGGCGAGGGTCCCGGCGAAGGCGGCATAGATTGACACCGCGGCGCTTCTATTCCGCGAAAAACCGGCAACACCCGTGAGCATGCCTGCCCACAGCCGTGGAAAAACCCGGTTACTAAAAATGTTATGCCAATTTCTCATAGCCAATAATTTTTACGGTTATTGGTTAACGAATTGAGAACAACCTCGTCCTCCAAGTGTCATAAAGTTTTGCCGTTTTCGCGCTTATTCAAGTGATTTACATCACAGGTCATAAAACTTCGTGACCGGACCAGCATCGTGCGCCTATCTTTTTTAATACTCTACCACATATAGCGTCGCTGTGGATGCATTAACCATAAGGCACACTTGCCCAAGCGTTTATGTCCGATTATGAGTAAACATAATATTCGGCTGGTTTCGGCAGGGGGTGCCGATAGCCGGGAAAAATTGGGGAAAATGCCATGACATCCATGTACCGCTATCAGCTGCCCGTGAAGGAAACCGGCTGGCAGGTCGACAGCCAGAACGAAGTTCAATTCGCCTGGGAGTATGAAGACGGCAACGATGATCTGTTGAAGCTGTACGACAAGGGCAAACAACAGCAATGGGATGCCAAGGAACGGATCGACTGGAGTCTGGATCTGGACCCGGAAAACCCCATGGAAATGCCCGACGAAATGGTGCGCATTTATGGCTCGCCGATCTGGGACAAGATGAACGAGGCGGAACGTGCCAATCTGCGCCGCCATACCCAGGCCTGGCAGATTTCCCAATTTCTGCACGGCGAACAAGGTGCCTTGATGGTGGCGGCCCGCATCGTCGAGACGGTGCCGGAGATGAATGCCAAATATTACGCCGCCACCCAGGTGATGGACGAGGCCCGTCACGTGGAGGCCTATTCGAAACTGCTGCATGACAAGTTCGAAATAGCCTACCCGATCACGCCGCCGCTTGCCTCGCTGTTGGAAGACGTGCTGCACGACAAGCGTTGGGACTTCAACTATCTGGGCATGCAGGTGCTGATCGAGGGCCTGGCCCTGGCCGCCTTTCACGGTATCCGGGATATGTCGAAAAATCCCTTATCGGCCTCGGTCAATGCCTACGTCATGCAGGACGAGGCACGGCATGTGGCTTTCGGCCGTTTGGCCTTGCGCGACTATTATCCGCATTTGAGCGCCAGCGAGATGGCGGAGCGGGAGGAATTCCTGATCCAGGGCTGCTGGCATATGCGGGACCGCTTCACCTCGGCCGAACTATGGTCCGCCGTCGGCCTGCCCGAGAAAGAATGCCTGGAATGGGTCGAACAATCGGAAAGCTTCCGTCTGTTCAGAACCCGCCTGTTCAGCCGCATCGTGCCCATTGTGCGCGACATCGGCATGTGGACGGACAATGTCCAGGCCGCCTTCGAAAAGATGGGCGTGCTGGAATTCATCGATCCCAACCGGGATGTGGACGAGATGCTGGCCAATGACGAAAAGGTGGCCGAGGAATTCGATGCCAAGGCCCATGTTACCCAGGCGATCCAGGCAGCGGAGTAGGTTAGCGCGTTTCCAGGCCGCCATGGACGCTTGAAAAGCCGCCATGGTATAATAAAGCGGTGAATCTCTCCTAAAGTTTTGCTTGAGAGTACGGACTTGACCGCGGCCAATCGAACGCCACAAGAGGCCGGCGCGACGGCGCCCCAACTCAGCCATCGGCTTATGCTGCGGCTGCTGCGTGAATACGTCCGTCCGCATGCCGGGCGCCTGATCTGGGCCGCCGTATTCATGGCCCTGGTTGCCGCGACCACCGGCCTGAATGCCTGGTTACTAGAACCGGCTATCGACAAGGTTTTTGTCGAACAGGTACCGGGCATGCTGATCTGGGTGCCACTGGTTTTGGTGGCCGTCGCCTGTCTGCGCGGCGGGGCGACCTATCTGCAAAGTATTCTGATGCACGGTGTCGGCCAGCGCATCATCGCCGAGACCCAGGTCAAGATGTACCGCCACCTGATCGGCGCCGATCTGGCCTATTTGAACGCCATCCATTCCGGCCAGTTGCTGTCGTCGTTTCTTTACGATGCCAATTTGCTGCGCGATGCCGTGGGCCGGGCCATTACCGGCATTGCCAAGGATGCCTTGACCGCCGTCGCCCTGGGCGTGGTGATGTTCGTGCAGGATTGGCAGCTGGCCTTGATCGTGGTGCTGGTCTTTCCCCTGGTCGGCGTCGCCATCCGCAAGCTGGGCAAGCGCATGCGCAAGGCCTCCACCGCGACGCAGGAGGAAACCGGCAAACTGGCCAGCCAATTGAGCGAGACCCTGGATGGCGTCCGCCTGGTTAAGGCCTATGGCATGGAGGATGGCGAGACCGAGCGCATCAGGGCCCGCATCGAACGCCGCCTGAAGGAGATCATGCGCGGCATCCGCACGCGGTCGGCGGCAACGCCATTGACCGAGGCCCTGGGCGGCGTGGCCGTGGCCATGGCGATCTTCTATGGCGGTTGGCGGGCCCAGCAAGGGGTTTTGTCCCTGGGCGAATTCATGTCTTTCCTGGCCGCCCTGTTGATGGCCTATCAACCTCTGAAAGGCCTAGCCAGCCTGAATACGGCGCTGCAGGAGGGCCTGGCGGCGGCGCAACGGATTTTCGCCGTCTTGGACGTGGCCCCTAGCATCACCGAGAAACCGGAAGCCAAGGCGCTGGCGGTGGAACAGGGCGCCATTGCCTACGAGAATGTACATTTTTCCTATGATGGCGAAACCGCGGCCCTGCACGGCATCGATATAGCGGTCGCGCCGGGCAGCACCGTGGCTCTGGTCGGGCCGTCGGGTTCGGGCAAAACCACCTTGATGAACTTGCTGCCGCGGTTTTACGATGCTGACAGCGGCCGGGTACTGATCGACGGTCAGGACATCCAGGAAGTCACCATTGCCAGCCTGCGCGCGGCCACGGCCCTGGTCAGCCAGGAAATTACCCTGTTCGACGATAGCGTGGCCGCCAACATCGCCTATGGCCGCCCCGGCGCCAGCCAGGCCGAGATCACCGCCGCCGCGCGTGCGGCGGCGGCCCATGATTTCATTACCGCGCTGCCCCAGGGCTACGACGCGATGGTGGGCGAGAACGGCGTACGCCTGTCAGGCGGGCAGCGCCAGCGCATCGCCATTGCCCGCGCCATGCTGAAAGATGCCCCGATCCTGCTGCTGGACGAGGCCACCTCTGCCCTGGACAGCGAAGCCGAGCGGGAGGTTCAAACGGCCCTGGAGGCCTTGAAGGCGGGCCGGACCACCTTGGTTGTGGCCCATCGCCTCTCCACCGTCATGGCGGCGGATCGGATCTATGTGCTGGACGGCGGCAAGGTGGTGGAGAGCGGCGATCACGGCGCCCTGCTGGCGCGCAACGGCACCTATGCCCGGCTCTATAAATTGCAGTTCGCCGAGCACGCCCCAGATTACGATGCGGAGCGCAGCACGGATCATGATGCTGAACATGAGGGAGGCGAAGCGTCCGAGGGCAGCGTCTCCGCCCGGCTGGGGAGCTGACCCCGGTGGGGCTGGGGAAACGCTTCGCCGGCAGCAATCTGGGCCGGACCATGATCGGCTTCGTGGCGGCGCAGTATGTGCGGCTGGTCTTTCGAACGACCCGCTGGCAGGTCCACGGCGGGGATGTTCTGCCCGGCCTTCTGGCCAATGGACAAGGCGTCATCCCAATAACCTGGCACAGCCGGGTGATGATGATCCCGATTGCCTGGCCCGGCCCCAAGCCTCTGCATCTGCTGGCCTCGCGCCACGGCGACGGCGAGCTGATCTCCAGGGCCATGCAGCAGTTCGGCATGATCATGGTACGCGGATCCACGCACCGGGCGGGCCATGACCGGGACCGGGGCGGCACGGCGGCCATGCGGCAGATGCTGGCCATCCTGAAGGGGGGCGACTCTATCGGCCTGACGCCCGATGGCCCGCGCGGGCCGGCCATGCGCATGAGTGAGGGCGTCATTGCCCTGGCCAGACTGTCGGGCGCACCCATTGTCCCGGTAACGATCTGTACCCGGCGCCATCATGCCTTCAACAGTTGGGACCGATTTCGCCTCGCCCTGCCGTTTTCGCGCGGCGCCATGGTTTTTGGCGAACCGATCACGGTGGCGCGCAAGATCAATGCCGAGGACCAGGAAGCGGCCCGGCGGCAGGTCGAGGATGCCCTGTGCGCGGTGACCAGCCAGGCCGACCGCCTGCTCGGGATAGCGCCATGAGCACCGCCCTTTATCGCGGCCTCACGACACTGCTGAGCCCGGCCATTACCTGGCATCTGCACCGCCGCCTGGGCCAGGGCAAGGAAGACCCGGTGCGGTTCAACGAGCGTTTGGGCGAAGCTGGCCGGGACAGGCCCGCGGGCCGGTTGATCTGGATCCATGGCGCTTCCGTGGGCGAGATGATTTCCGTGCTGCCGCTGGCCGAACGGCTTTTGCATGAAGATGCCGGTCTGCATATCCTTTTGACCTCCGGCACGGTCACTTCGGCCCGGATCGTGGCTGACCGTCTGCCGTCCCGCGCCATACATCAATATGTACCGGTTGATATTCCCGCCTGCGTGGCACGGTTTCTTGGTCACTGGCGGCCCGATCTGGCGTTATGGGTGGAATCGGAGCTATGGCCCAATCTAATCCATCAGACCAGGGCACGGGGCATACCGATGGCCTTGATCAATGCCCGCATGTCGGAAAGTTCCTTCCGGCGCTGGCGCCGGCTGCCCTTCCTGATCCGGCCATTGTTGCAGGCGTTTGAATTCTGCATCGCGCAAAGCGCCCCCGACGGCGGCCGCCTGGCGACACTGGGTGCGCAATTCGTCAGCTTTCATGGCAATTTGAAAGCCGCCTCGCCGCCGCTGGCTACGGACCCCCGCGAACTGCACGTTTTGAAAACCGACATTGCGCAACGGCCTGTCTGGCTGGCGGCGTCCACCCATCCTGGCGAAGAGGCCATGGTGGCCGGGGTGCATAAGCAGCTGGCATCCCGTTTCCCCGGCCTGCTGACGATTTTGGTGCCGCGCCATGCGGTGCGCGGTGATGAAATCGCGGGCGAGCTGCGGTCGCAAGGCCTGAACGTTGCCCGGCGCACGCTGAAGCAGCCCATCGGCGGCGAGACGGACATCTACCTGGGCGACAGCATGGGTGAAATGGGGCTGTATTTCCGCCTGGCGCGGATTGTCTTTATTGGCGGCTCCCTGGTAGCGCATGGCGGACAGAACCCGTTGGAGGCGGCCCGGCTGAATTCGGCCCTGCTGTTCGGCCCTCATATGTTCAATTTTACCGAACAGACAACGGCCCTGGCGCAGGCCGGCGGGGGCCAGATGGTGGCCGACGACGAAGCCCTGGCCGATCAGGTTGCCCTGCTATTGGCTGACGGGGATGAGGTCACGCGCCGCGCCACGGCCGCCGATCTGGCCGCCGATGACGGCCAGGATGTGATCAGGGCGGTAATGGCGCAATTGGCCCCCTTGCTGCCCAGCAGTGCCTCGGGGACTAAATCCGGACAGGGGTCGGGCCGTGCAAGCGCCTGAATTCTGGCGCCGCGATGGCTTCCTGGCACGGGCCTTGCAGCCCTTGGCCTTGCTGTATGCCGCCGCTGGGCGCCTGCGCTGGGCCATGGCCAGGCCCTGGCAGGCGCCGGTGCCGGTAATCTGCATCGGCAATCTGGTGGCGGGTGGCGCCGGCAAGACGCCGACCGCCCTGGCCGTTGGCCGCGCCCTGGCGCAACGGGGCCTGGCGGTACATTTCCTGAGCCGGGGCCACGGCGGCCGCCTGTCTGGACCAACCCGCGTCGATCCATCCCTGCATGGGGCGGCGGATGTGGGTGATGAACCATTGTTGCTGGCCAGCGTCGCGCCGGCCTGGATCGCCCGCGACCGGGCCGCTGGCGCCCGCGCCGCCATCGCCGCCGGGGCCCAGGCCATTGTCATGGATGATGGATTTCAGAATCCAGGCCTGGCCAAGGATCTGTCGCTGCTGGTGATCGATGGCGCCTATGGCCTGGGCAATGGCCGGGTGCATCCGGCAGGCCCCCTGCGCGAAACCGCCGAAGCCGGCCTGGCGCGGGCCGACGCGATGGTGCTGCTGCAATCTGGCGAAGCGCCCGCGCCGCTGCCCCACCTGCCGCAACCGCTATTGACAGCGCCATTAACGGCGAGGTTGATCCCCAGTGATGACGCCCTGGCGCTGCGCGGGCGCCGGGTGCTGGCCTTTGCCGGCATCGGCAGGCCCGAGCGCTTTTTCCACACCGTGCGCGAGCTGGGCGCGGACTTGGTGGGCCAGCAGGCCTTTGCCGATCACCATGCCTTTCGCGAGGATGAGATCTGGCGCCTGCTGGAAATGGCCCAAGGTCTGGATGCCCGGTTGGTCACCACCGCCAAGGATGCGATGCGCCTGCCGCCCGCCGCCCGCGCAATGGTCACCGTGGTCGATGTCGCCCTGACCTTCGACAGCCCCGACGATCTGGCAATGCTGCTCGACCGCGCCTTGGCGAAAACGCCATGAAGCATCCGATCCGTTATCGTCTGGAGTTTTTTCTGGCCCGGTTTTTTTGGGCTCTGTTCGCGGCCCTGCCCTTGGCCGCCGCCTCGAACCTTGGCGGCGCCCTGGGCGGCATCGTGGGCCGGCTGCCGCCGGCGTCGCGCCGGGCGGAGCGGAATTTGCGCCTGGCGATGCCCGAGTTGTCGCAATCCGAACGCACCGCCATTATCGCCGGTGTCTGGCGCAACCTGGGCCGCACGCTGGCTGAACTGCCTCACGTTGGCAGCTTTACCCTGACCGGGGACGAGCCGGGTCCGGGGCAGATCCAGATGTGCGGCGGCGAAAATCTGACGGCCCACCTGGGCCAGGAAAAGAGTGCCCTTCTGTTCAGCGCGCATATGGCCAATTGGGAGCTGATGGCTCCGGCCATCAAGGCGTGGGCCCAGGCGGTGCACGTGGTTTATCGCGCGCCCAACAATCCGCTGATTGACGGCTGGCTGCGGCAGGTCCGCGAGGATGCCTCGTTGAGCGCCTTGGCCAAGGGCCAGTCCGCGGCGCGGAGTATCCTCACCGCCCTCAAGAAGGGGGAATCGGTTGCCATGCTGGTGGATCAGAAAATGAACGACGGCATTGCCGTTCCGTTCTTTGGTCAACCAGCCATGACGGCACCGGCCCTGGCGCAATTGGCCTTGCGTCAGGACTTGGTCGTTTTGCCGGTGCGTTGCGAGCGTTTGACGGGCGCAGCCTTTCGCGTCACGGTCATGGAACCGCTACCCATTGTCAAAAGCGGCGACCACATGACGGACGTGGCGGCCATGATGGGCCAGGTCAATGACCTGTTGGAAAGCTGGATCAGGGAACGGCCCGAACAATGGCTGTGGCTGCACCACCGTTGGCCAAAATAGACGAATCCACTATTTCGGCATCGGCCCCAGCAACAGGCGCGGATCCAGGCGCTGTTTGAACCAATTCAGGCGCCAGTCCAGATGCGGCCCCGTGGCCCGTCCGGTCTTGCCCAGGGTGCCGATCTGTTCGCCCTGGCGGACGAACTGCCCGGTCTTCACGGTAACGCTGTGCAGGTGCGAATAGACCGAGGTCAGGCCATGGCCGTGATCCAGCATCACCGTGCCGCCGGTGTAGTACAGATCCTTTTCGGCCAGGGCGACCTTGCCGTCGGTGGAGGCGTGTATGGGTGTACCCGTCTTGGCGGCGATATCCAGGCCGTAATGGGGCCGGCGCGGCTTGCCGTTCAAGACTCGCTGGCTGCCGTAAACGCCGCTGATCCGGCCCTTCAGGGGCCATTTGAAGCCGCTCTCAAACCAGGGTGCGGGACTGTCCAGGCGGCGCACGGCGGCAATGCCCTTGTTCTCGCGGCGAATACGCTGCAACACCACCTTGGGCGGGGTGACATACTTCTTGGGCAGGCCGTCGATGCGCTGAATTTTGTAATCCCTGGCCTTGATCGTCAGGTTGCGGCTCTGTCGCTTGCCATTGGCGACCTGCCAGTACAAGGGCGCGGAGGCGGGGAAGTCCCGGCCAAAGCCGATAATAAATGAGCCGTCCGCGCCAATCCGCACGGACCTGCCGTCGAATTCCACCTTTGTCCCCGGCGCCACATTGCCATGCACCAGGCCGCCCTGAACAAAATCGCCGGTCAGGATCGGCGCCTCCGCCAACGCGGCCAGGGGCCAAAAAGCCAACAGAAGGAACAGCCAGGCGCGCATCAAAACAGTGTCCCTTGATTGCCAGGATCGGATTTGGCCTTTGCCTTTGTCTTACGCGGTGCGGTCCGCGGCTTTACGGCCTGGCCTGGACCGTCATCGTCAACACTGGCCGCCACTTCGCCGTCGTGGAAATAGACCGTCAGGAGCGCGCCGGGGCCCAGCTCCGCCGCCGCCATGACCACGCCGTCGTCCCGGTGCCGGACCATTGTGTAGCCGCGTTCCAAGACCCGCTGGAAGCTGAGGCTTTCCAGTAATTTAGCCTGTCCATTCAAGCGCAGGCGATGTTCCGTTATGCCGCCTTGGGCGGCGCGCGACAGGCGGCCATCCAGCCCTTGCAGGGCACGGCCGCCGGCCTCGATCGTCTCCGAGACCAGACGCGGGCGCAGGCGGGCGGTGATGGCGGTCAGGCCGTTGCGTTTCTCGGCACCGAAGGTCAGCAAGGCGCGGTGCAGCCGTTCCGCCGCCTCGTCCAGGCGCTGGCGGGCCAGGGCCAGCAGCTCATGGGGACCGCGTAGGCCACGGGACAGGCCGTCCAGGTCACGGCGCCGCTCCGCCAGCAGCCGTTGCGCGGCGAGGCCCAGACGGCGGTTGAGATCAAGGTTGTTGGCCACCAGTTCGGCCCGCACCGGCACGGCGATTTCCGCCGCCGCGGTGGGTGTCGGCGCCCGGCGGTCCGAGACAAAGTCGATCAGGGTGGTATCGGTTTCATGGCCAACGGCCGAGATCAGCGGGATTTCGCTCTCCGCCACCGCCCTGGCGACGACTTCTTCGTTGAAGGCCCACAGATCCTCGATCGAGCCGCCGCCACGGGCCACGATCAACAGATCCGGACGCGGCACCGGGCTATCGTCATCAAGGGCATTAAAGCCGCGAATAGCGGCGGCGATCTGATCCTCTGATCCCTTGCCCTGCACCAGCACGGGCCAGAGCAGCACGCGGGAGGGAAAACGGTCGCGCAGGCGATGCAAAATATCGCGAATCACCGCCCCCGTGGGCGAGGTCACCACGCCGATCACTTGGGGCAGATAGGGTAGGGATTGCTTGCGCTCCTCGGCAAAAAGGCCCTCGGCGGCAAGTTTCTTGCGCCGCTCCTCCAACAGCGCCATCAGGGCCCCGACACCGGCCGGCTCCATGGCCTCCACCACCAACTGATAGCGCGAGCGCGGGGCATAGGTGGAAAGCTTGCCGGTACAGATCACTTCCAGGCCATCTTCGGGCCTGAAGCGCAGTTTTCCAGCGGTTCCGCGCCAAACCACGCTGTCGATCACGGCCCGTTCATCCTTCAGGGAAAAGTACAGATGACCCGAGCGCGCCGCCATGAAGCCCGATACCTCGCCCCGGATACGGACATAGCCGAAGTTGTCTTCCACCGTCCGTTTCACCGCCGCCGCGATTTCGGAGACCGAATACTCGGGCAAATTCGGCGTGCCGCCGCCGCCCCCGTCAATTTTGTCGTCATTCATGGGCTCAAACCCAGATCACCTGCTGTCGTGCTCGCCCGGCTATGATACAAGGGGCACCAAGAGTGTAAACGTTATTGAGTACGGCAAAGAGGTTTGACGGCATGCATGTTCTGGTCATCGGCGCGGGCGGGCGGGAGCACGCGCTTTGTTGGGGGGTGGCCCGTTCGCCACTGGCGACCCGGTTAAGCTGCGCACCAGGTAATGGCGGCATTTCGCAGCTGGCCGAATGCGTCGATATCGCGGTTGATGATTTCGACGGCATCGTCGCCTATTGCCGTGAACAGTCGGTGGATTTCGTTATCGTCGGTCCCGAGGGTCCCTTGGTCGCCGGCCTGGTCGACCGCCTGGATGCCGAAAAAATTCTGGCCTTTGGTCCTTCCGCGCGGGCAGCGATACTGGAAGGCTCGAAAGTCTTCACCAAGAACCTGTGCAAACGGCACAACATTCCCACCGCGGCCTTTGAAAAATTCGCCGATCTCGCCAAGGCCCAAGCCTATATTCAGGACCGGGGTGCGCCCATCGTGGTCAAGGCCGACGGCCTGGCAGCGGGCAAGGGTGCCATAGTCTGCGAAACCACCGAGGAAGCCCTGGCGGCGGCGGAAGACATCCTGGGCGGCCAATTCGGCGATGCCGGCAACGAGATCGTCGTGGAACAATTCATGGTGGGCGAGGAGGCGAGCTTTTTCGCCCTATGTGATGGCCGCAACGCCCTACCCCTGGCCACGGCCCAGGATCACAAGGCGGTCTTTGATGGCGACAAGGGGCCGAACACGGGCGGCATGGGAGCCTACTCCCCGGCCCCGGTGATGACGGACGAGATGTGCCAGAAAACCATGGAGCGGATCATCCTGCCCACCATGCGGGCCATGGAGCAGGATGGCCGACCCTTCAAGGGGGTGCTGTTCGCCGGTTTGATGATCACCGAACGGGGCCCGCAGTTGATCGAATACAACGTGCGTTTCGGCGATCCCGAATGCCAGGTGCTGCTGGCGCGCTGGCAAAGCGACCCATTGGCGGCATTGGTGGCCGCCGCCAAGGGCCAGTTGGCCGGTTACGAGGTGGACTGGTCAGAGCGTTCGGCGATCACCGTGGTCATGGCGGCCCAGGGTTATCCCGGCGATTACGCCAAGGGCACGGAAATCAAGGGCATCGCCGAGGCCGAGGCGATCGCCGGTGTCTCGGTCCTGCATGCGGGTACCAAGCTGGACGGCGACCGGATGCTGGCCAATGGCGGCCGGGTCCTGGGCGTGACGGCCCAGGGCCGGGATATCCGCACGGCGCGGGGCCGGGCCTATCAAGGGATCGAAGCGATCGACTGGCCGGAAGGCTTTTGCCGCGGCGACATCGGCTGGCGTGCCGTCGAGCGCGAGGAACAGGCGGAGCGGGACGCCGGCGAAGAGGCGTAACTTCTACCCTTGAATTGCTTGGATATATTTGCTAATTTGTTCCTATTATGTTCTGGTGATGATATGTCTCAAAATTCTTCGATAGAATGGACGAACACGACCTGGAACCCTGTTACTGGTTGCACGAAAATCAGTGCGGGCTGTGACAATTGTTATGCCGAGCGATTTTCCGAACGCTTCCGAGGCGTCCATGGCCACCCATTTGAAGATGGGTTTGATCTTGTTTTAAGGCCGGATAGGCTGACCCAACCACTTGGTTGGAAGAAATCCCAGATGGTTTTCGTGAATTCAATGAGCGATCTTTTTCATAAGATGATTCCCAATGAATTCGTCTCCAAAGTATTTGACACGATGGAGCAGGCTGACTGGCAAATTTTTCAAGTGCTTACAAAACGCAGCTCATTAATGAAAAAATTTGTCAATAACCGCTACAAAAATCGACCAGTTCCCGAACACATTTGGCTGGGAACGTCCGTGGAAAATTCTACAAAACGCTCTCGAATAAAGCACCTGCAAGAAACCAACGCTTCCGTCCGATTTCTATCCGTCGAGCCATTGATAGGCTCTCCGGGACAATTAAGTTTAGACGATATTCAATGGGTTATAGTTGGTGGCGAAAGCGGGCCACGCGCAAGACCAATGGAGTTATCTTGGGCCCGCAATGTTCGTGACCAATGCATCGCACAGGATGTTCCGTTCTTTTTCAAGCAATGGGGTGGGTTTAGGCCAAAAACACATGGACGCCACCTTGACGGGCGGGAATGGAGCGAGTTTCCAGACCTCTCTGATTGTGTTATTAATCCGCAACGGTTGTATGAGGCTACTGAGCGGAAATATGCTTGAACCTTCTCACTATGAAGGCAAAGAACAGACATTCGTAAAACACTTCGTCCTTGAAAATTATTTGGAACGGGTGGCCTATAACATCGCCTCCTTCAAGGAGGATTTTGTATACGTGGATGGTTTTTCCGGCCCGTGGAAATCAGGAAACGAGGCGTATGAAGATACGTCATTCAAAATCGCAATCGATAAACTTCGGGCGGTTCGACAGGGCCTGCAGGAAGGCCTAGGAAAGTCGTTCAATTTTCGATGCATGTTTATTG
>CAZPWJ010000028.1:0-55862 GCA_964590195.1 uncultured Rhodospirillaceae bacterium
TAATGGACAGATACTAGATGTAGCGGGTGTCTGCGTCAACCGGATAGGCACGGGCTTTTCCCGGCTTTATTCCGGCGACCGGCGCCACGCCGCCGCAAAGGCTTGAAAACTCAACCCCCCGCCAGCCTCTACCGTCCTGCCATAGGCCCGGTTCAGGTCACGCTTGGCGGCGATTGCATCCGCGATGGCGGCGGCCTGACCCGCCGGGATATCTAACTGTTCATGTGCCAGCAGGGCCAGGATTTGTCCGTAGGCTGCCTCGGCCCGGCGCCAGGCATCCGCGCCATTGCTGGCGCTGTCCGGGCGCTGGACGTAATGGGTCAGGGGTTGGGGCAGCAGGGTCATGGCGGCGGCCCGGGCAAACAATTCCATGTTGAAGACCACATCCTCGGCAAAGCGCAGATCATTCCGGTAACCCGCGCCCGCCAAGTCCCGCCGGAACAGCGGAAAATGCGGCATGCCGCTGTTCAGCATCTCTAGCGTATCGATCTGGCGGGGCGTATCGGTGATCGGGTAGGCGGTGGCGATGGCCCTGCCATCGGGCTGTACGGCGCAGGTATTGTCGCAGGCCAGGCCGGACTTTATGGCCAGCGGCAGCAGAGCCGACAGCTTTTCCGGCAGCCAGACATCATCGCCGTCCAGGATCGCCAGGTAGTCGCCGCCGGCGGCGGCCATCGCGGCGTTGCGTGCCGCCGATGGGCCGGAGCCGATGGCCGGCGTCGGCACCATGCGGATACGCGCATCGTTGATGCCGTTAGCCTGGCACAGGGCGACATAGTCGCCGCCGCAATCGGCGGCAATGATCAGTTCCCACGCCGCATGGGTTTGGGCGCGAACGCTATCTATGGCCGCCAGGATGGTGGCTTCGGAATGGTAGGCGGCCATCAGGATCGAGATCAGAGCCATTGCCTTCCAGCTTTATAAAGGGCCGTCTTTGGTCTATAACAATGGCATGGAAAACAGGTTCACGAACATCGCCATTATTGGCGGCGGCGCTTTTTTCGGCGTGATCCTAGTTGCGGGGACAACCGGAGCGCTGACCCCTGTCTGGTCATTTTTCATGGATGGCCTGATCCAACACTTTATGTCCATGCAGTGGACCCGGTTTAGCTGCTTCTAGGCCTCTTTTAAGACTTCATGCCGCGCCAGCCATGGCCCGCCAGGGCCAGCCAGCCGGCCAGAAACGCCAGGCCGCCCAGGGGCACCAGCCAGCCAAAGAGCGCTATTCCCGTGAACGACATTAGATGCAGACCGCCGCAGAACAGGATACTGCCCAGGGCAAAGCCGATGGCGGCAACCCGCAACCATGCCGTTGGCCTGGCCGCCGCCAAAGCTGCGGTGCCCAGCAATGCCAGGGCATGCCAGATCTGATAGCGCACGGCGGTGTGGATGCGGGCCAGATCCTCCGCTGCCAGAAATTCCTTTAGATCATGGGCCGCGCCGGCGGCGATAAACACCGCCAGGGCGGCCGACAGGCCGGCAAAACAAAGGGGCCAGCGTGGCGTGGCGGTGATCATGGCCGTCGTCATGGCAGGGGCTCGTAAACGGCGTTGATGGGCACGGATGCGACCGAGGCGTTGTTCGGCATGGCGATCACGGTGGCGACAATATCGGCGATGGTTTCCGGTTGGGTCGCTGGCTCCGCCGTGAAGCCCTGGGGCATCATGTCCGTGTTGACCGGACCCGGTGCCACCGCCGTAACCCGGATGCCGTCATCCCAAAATTGCGCCCGGGCGGCTGAACTCAGGCCCATGGCGGCGAACTTGGACATGGCGTAACCGGGGGAGCCGCGCTTGAAGCGCATGCCGGCCAGGGAGGTCACCGTGACAATGCGGCCGCTGCCCGCCGCCTTCAAATGGGGCAGGGCGGCGCGGATCAACCGGTAAGGCGCCTTCAGGTTGACCTCCAGCATGCGGTCCAGATCCGCCTCGTCGCCGTCCTCGAAGCCAAATGCCGCCGCGATGCCGGCATTGTTGATCAAGCCGTCGATGCGGCCGAATTTGGCCACTGTGGCATCGGCCCAGGCTTGCGGCGAGGCGGGGTTGAAGGCGTCAAATGCCTGGTGGTGGCAATCGTCGCCGGCTGCTATCGCGATGTCGTCCGGCCTGCGCGCGCCCAGGCTGAGACTATAGCCGTCCTCGTGCAGACGGGCCGCGATGGCGGCGCCGATGCCGCGATTGGCGCCGGAAACCATGATGACGCGGCCCATTGGGTCCAGGCGGCCTGGGTTGGATGCAGTCATTGGCTTTGTCCTTTTCTATATCTAATTCTTACGGCAGGGCATCGAACAGGCAGTTGATCGGCACCGTGGCGACGGAGGCATTGTTGGGCAGGGCCAGAACCATGGCCACCACATCGGCGACGGTTTCCGGCGTGGTAATATCCTCCCGCTTCAGGGGGCCCAGATCGGTGATGATGTCCGTATCCACGGGGCCGGGTGCTACCGCCGTGACCCGGATGCCGTCGTCCCAAAACTGGGCCCGGGCGGCGGAGTTCAAGCCGTTGGCGGCGAACTTGGACATGGCATAACCGGCCGAGCCCATTTTGTAGCGGATGCCGGACAGCGAGGTGACGTTGATGATGCGCCCGCTACCCGCCGCCTTTAGGTGGGGCAGGGTGGCCCTGATCAAACGATAGGGCGCCTTCAGGTTAACCTCCAGCATGCGGTCCAGTTTCGCCTCGTCACCGCTGCCAAAGCCGAACGCTTCCGAGATGCCGGCATTGTTGATCAGGCCGTCGATGCGGCCAAACCTGGCGAAGGTAGCATCGGCCCAGGCCTGGGGCGATTCGGGATCGAACGCATCGAATGCATGGCAGAGACAGCGCTCGTCCGCCTGTTCAGCCATGCTTTCAGGCGCGCGGGCGCCGAGGCTGACGCTATAGCCGTCCTGGCGCAGGCGCGCGGCGATGGCGGCGCCAATGCCGCGATTGGCACCGGAAAGCATGATGACGCGGCCCGTCGGGTCCAGGCGGCCTGGGTTGGATGTACTCATGGTCTCACTCCAAATCTGTACTGTCGTCGCGGCGTTAGTATTGCACCCTGGCGCCGTCGATCCTATAAGATCGCCTTTTGATGAATGAATTAACTTCGAACGATCTGCCTTTCCGCCATCTCCTTGGTATCGAGGGGCTGTCCCCCGACGATATCACCGAGATCCTTGATCTGTCCGACCAATACGTGGCGCAAAACCGCCAGGTCGACAAAAAGCGTTCGATCCTGGGCGGTCGTACCCAGATCAATCTGTTTTTTGAAACCTCCACCCGTACCAGAACCTCGTTCGAGCTGGCCGGCAAGCGCCTTGGCGCCGATGTCATAAATATGTCGGCCACGGCCTCGGCCATCAAGAAGGGCGAGACTCTGATCGATACGGCGGCGACCCTGAACGCCATGCACCCCGATGCCCTGGTTGTGCGTCACCCGCATTCCGGCGCCGTCGCCCTGTTAAGCCAAAAGATGGATTGCAGCGTCATCAACGCTGGCGATGGCAGTCACGAACATCCCACCCAGGCCTTGCTGGACGCCCTGACCATCCGCCGCCGCCTGGGCCATCTGCATGGCCTGACCGTGGCGATCTGCGGCGATATCCTGCACTCCCGTGTGGCGCGTTCCAATATCATGCTGCTCTCCATCATGGGGGCGCATGTCCGGGCCATCGCCCCGCCAACCCTGTTGCCCGGCGCGGTGGAGCGCATGGGGGTCGAGATATTTCACAACATGGAAGAGGGCCTAAAGGACGCCGATATCGTGATGATGCTGCGTCTGCAGAACGAACGCATGAACGGCGCCTATGTGCCCTCGACCAGGGAGTATTACCACTTCTATGGCCTGGATCAGGGCAAGCTGTCCAAGGCCAAGCCGGAAGCCTTGATCATGCATCCCGGGCCGATGAACCGGGGCGTGGAAATCGATAGCGAGTTGGCCGACGACATTAACCGCAGCGTCATTCGCGAGCAGGTGGAAATGGGCGTGGCGGTACGCATGGCGGTGCTGGATCTGCTGTCCCGGCGCAGCACGAACCAGCCGCCCGTCGGCCCGGAAGAGGCCGCGTCATGAGCGCGGTGGCCTATATCAATGCCCGCCTGATTGATCCGGCCAGTGGTCTGGATACCCCTGGCTCGCTGTTGACCGAGGCTGGCCGGATCGCCGACCTGGGCCCCGATCTGTTCAATGAAGGTGTGCCCGACGGCGCGGAGGTGGTGGATTGCGCCGGCCGGGTGCTTTGCCCCGGCCTGATCGACATGCGCGTTTTCGTGGGCGAGCCGGGCGCCGAGCACAAGGAAACCCTGGCCTCCGCCTCGGAAGCCGCCGCCGCCGGCGGTGTCACCTGTATCATCGTGCAGCCGAATACCGAGCCGGTGATCGACGACGTGGCCTTGGTCGAATACGTCAAGCGTCAGGCCAGGGACAAGGCCTGCGTCCGTATCCATCCCATGGCCGCCATTACCCGAGGCTTGCAGGGTGAACAGATGGCCGAATTGGGTCTGCTGGCCGAGGCCGACGCGGTCGCCTTCACGGACGCGGACCGCGCCGTGGACAATGCCCAGGTGATGCGCCGGGTGCTCAGCTATGCCTCCGCCTTTGGTTTATTGGTTTGTCATTACCCGGAGGAACCGGCCCTGGCCCGCAGCGGCGTGATGAACGCGGGCGAAGTGGCCATGCGCCTAGGCCTGCCCGGTATTCCGACCCAGGCGGAAACCATCATGCTGGAACGGGATCTGCGCCTGGTCGAAATGACCGGCGGGCGTTATCACGCCGCTTGTCTATCCACCGCCCAGGCGATCGAAGCCATGGCGCGGGGCAAGGCACGGGGCCTGACCGTATCGGCGGCGGCGGCGGTGCACAGCTTTGCCATGAACGAGATCGCCGTCGGGCAATACCGCACTTTCGCCAAGACCGCTCCGCCCTTGCGGGCCGAAGACGATCGCCTGGCCGTGGTCGCGGGCCTGGCGGATGGCACCATCGATGTGATCTGTTCCTGCCACGATCCACAGGATGCGGAATCCAAACGCCTGCCGTTCGAGCTGGCGGCGACCGGCATTATCGGCCTGGAAACCATGCTGCCCCTGGCGTTGGAGCTTTACCACAACAATGCCCTGGGACTGTCGGATTTGCTGGCCAAGATGACCGCCCGCCCGGCGGAGCTGTTGGGTCTGCGTGGCGGCAAGTTGGCGCCGGGCGCGCCGGCGGATCTGTTGATTTTCGATCCCGACAAACCCTGGCGTATCGACGAGGAGAGCTTCCGTTCCAAGGCCAAGAACACGCCCTATCATAACCGCCCCGTACAGGGCCGGCCCTGGCGCACCATAGTGGATGGAAAGGTGGTATACTCCGATCCTGAAGGGGATTAGATGATGCCGACGCCATTGGGTGATTTTTCCTATATCTGGCCGTTTTGGGCCGCCGCCATGTTCGGCTATTTGCTGGGCTCCATTCCGTTCGGTTTGGTGCTGACCAGGCTGGCGGGCCATGGCGATGTGCGCGACATCGGTTCGGGCAGTATCGGCGCCACGAATGTATTGCGCACCGGTAACAAGGTCATGGCCGCGCTCACGCTGTTATTGGATGCCGGCAAGGGTGTGGCGGCGGTATTGCTGGGCGCCATGTATGGGCCAGATACGGCTGTGCTGGCGGGTGGCGGCGCCTTCATCGGCCATCTGTTTCCGGTCTGGCTGAAATTCAGGGGCGGCAAGGGCATGGCGACTTTTATCGGCGTGATGCTGGCGATCAACTGGCCCGCCGGTCTGCTGTGCTGCCTGACCTGGCTGGCGATGGCCGCTCTGCTGCGTTACTCTTCGGTTGCCTCCCTGACCGCGGCCCTGGCGGGCCCCGGCTACGCCTATTGGCTGGGTAATTGGCAGATCATGGAGCTGGCGGCCTTCATGACGGTGCTGGTCTTCATACGCCATCATCAGAATATCCGCCGTCTCCTAACCGGCGCCGAGCCCAAGATCGGCGCGAAAAAATAGACATAGACCGGTTTCTTTTCGCTACACTTTCCCCTTTAGGACGACGGGCTGATGGGGAGCGGCATGGCGGACATTCAGGCGGGACGGCTCGGCGGAGCGGAATTGGCCGAGAATTTCGCCGACGTGCATCGGCCCCTTGGTGGTGCCGAGGCGCTGACGGAAGCCAGCCGCTGCTATTTCTGTTACGACGCGCCCTGCATCAATGCCTGCCCCACCGGTATCGATATCCCCGGCTTTATCCGTGCCATTGCCACGGGCAACTTGAACGGCGCCGCCATGACCATTCTGCGGGAGAATATTTTTGGCGGCAGCTGCGCCAGGGTCTGTCCGACCGAGATCCTGTGCCAGGGCGCCTGTGTGCGCAATGATCCCCCCCTCGCCATCGGCCTGTTGCAACGCCATGCCACGGACCACCTGGATACAGGTGCGCCACATCCCTTCTCCCGCACGCCGGGCACGGGCCGCAAGGTGGCGGTGGTGGGGGCGGGGCCGGCTGGGTTGAGTTGCGCCCATGGCCTGGCCCGGCAAGGGCACGACGTCGTCGTCTTCGAGGCCAGGGACAAGCCCGGTGGGCTGAATGAATTCGGCATCGCCGCCTACAAACTGCCCGATGATTTCGCCCAGCACGAGGTCGCCTTCATCTTGGCGATCGGCGGCATTGAAATCCGATACGGCCAAAAGATCGAACTCAGCCAGCTGCGCCAGGACTATGCTGCTGTCTTCCTTGGTCTGGGCCAGGGCGGCGTCCGCGACCTGGACTTGCCGGGGGCGGATCTGGCGGGGGTGCGGAATGCGGTCGACTATATCGCCGACCTGCGGCAGGCGGATGATCTGGCCAGCCTGCCCGTCGGTGCCAGGGTCGTGGTGATCGGCGGCGGCAACACCGCCATCGACATCGCGGTGCAGAGTAAACGCCTGGGCGCAGAGGACGTCACCATCGCCTATCGGCGCGGCCCGGAACAGATGGGCGCGACCCATCACGAGCAGACCTTTGCACAGATCAATGGTGTGCGCATCAAGCATTGGCTGCGGCCCGCACGCCTTGAAGGTGACGCTGGCGGCGTACGGGCGGCGGTCTTTACCTCGGCCCAGACGGATGCCGAAACCTCCATCCCCTGCGACATGGTCTTCAAGGCCGTGGGGCAGAGCTATTTGCCCCTGGCGGATGATGGCCTGGCGTTGACGGATGGGCGCATCGCCGTCGATGGGACTGGCCGGACCTCGTTGCCCGATGTCTGGGCCGGGGGCGATTGCGTGGCGGGCGAGGATCTGACCGTGCAAGCCGTGCAGGACGGCAAGCTTGCCGCCCGCGCCATTGATGCGTTCCTGCAAGAAAATCGGGGGAGCTAGACCATGGCCGATCTACGTTGTGATTTCGCCGGCATCAAATCGCCGAATCCGTTCTGGCTGGCCTCGGCCCCGCCAACGGACAAAGCCTATAACGTGGAACGCGCCTTCAAGGCGGGCTGGGGCGGTGCCGTGTGGAAGACCCTGGGCGAGGACCCGCCGGTGGTCAACACCACCTCGCGCTATGGCGCCGTTGCCGTCAATGGCCAGCGCATGGTGGGTTTTAATAATATTGAGCTGATCACCGACCGGCCCCTGGATGTGAACCTGCGCGAGATCAAACAGATCAAGCGGGACTGGCCCGACCGGGCCCTGCTGGTCTCTCTCATGGTGCCGTGCGAGGAGGCGCCGTGGCGCAAGATTCTCGCCGCCGTCGAGGAAACCGGCGCTGACGGCGTGGAGCTGAATTTCGGCTGCCCCCATGGCATGTCCGAACGCGGCATGGGTTCCGCCGTCGGTCAGGTGCCGGAATATGTGGAAATGGTCACCCGCTGGTGCAAATCCATGACCCGGATGCCGGTGTTCGTGAAGCTGACGCCGAATGTGACCAATATCCTGGCTCCGGCGCGGGCCGCCAAGGCCGGCGGGGCCGATGCGGTGTCGTTGATCAATACGGTGAATTCCATCATCTCGGTGGATCTGGACAGCATGGCGCCCACGCCGACGGTGGACGGCAAGGGCAGTCATGGCGGCTATTGCGGGCCGGCGGTGAAGCCCATAGCCCTGCACCTGGTGGCCCAGATCGCCCGTGATCCCGAATGCGCCGGCATGGCCATATCGGGCATCGGCGGTATCGAGACCTGGCGCGATGGGGCCGAGTTCATCACCTTGGGTTCACACGGCGTCCAGGTCTGCACTGGTGCCATGCATTACGGCTTTAAGATCGTCGACGATATGATCGACGGCCTGGGCAACTGGATGGATGCCAAGGGCCATGGCCGTCTGGCGGATTTTCATGGCGCTGCCCTGGCCAATCTGGTGGATTGGCAGGATCTGAATATAAATGCCGAACTGGTAGCGCGGATCGATCAGGACAGCTGCATCAAATGCGGCCTGTGCCATATCGCCTGCGAGGATACAGCACATCAGGCGATCTCGGTCAGCGGGCAGGGGCTCGACAGGCGCTTTCAGACCATTGATGCCGAATGTGTCGGGTGTAATCTCTGTGCCCATGTCTGCCCGGTGGAGGGGTGCATCACCATGGCCTCGGTGGATAATGGCAAGCCGTATTTGAACTGGACCCAGGACCCGCGAAACCCCCATGCGGCTGTCGCTGAATAGTTTGATTGCACGGCCCGTGAGCGGCGGCTATGGTCCGGCCTCCGGGCGTGGGATTCGCCATGGATTTAACGAATTTTCTGAACTTGGGAGCATATTTGCATGGTCGAAGTGGGTGGTATCGCGGCGGATCGGTTGCGGCAGTTCATCGAGCGGGTGGAGCGTCTGGAAGAGGAAAAAGCAGCCCTCGCATCAGACGTGCGGGAGGTCTACGCCGAGGCCAAGGCGGTCGGTTTCGACCCCAAGATCATGCGCCAGATCGTTAAATTGCGGAAAATGGACTCCGCCGATCAGCAGGAGATGGAAGCCTTGATCGATACCTACAAACATGCGCTGGGTATGGAATAGCTTGGGCGCGCCAGGCTTTAACCCGTGCCGCCATCGACGCTAACGCCTTCCTCCAGCATCTCGGCAATCTCTGCCTCGGAATAACCGGCTTCCTGCAGGATTTCCACGCTGTGTTCGCCCAAGTTCGCGGGCAGGCGGCGGATCTCGGCGGGGGTTTCGGAGAATGTCATGGGCGGCGAAGTCATTCTGATGCGGCCTTCGCTGGGATGATCGAAGGTCTGAAAAAATCCGACCGCCTGCATATGCTCGTCGTCCGCAAGATCGTCGAGGGCAGCCGCCTCTCCGTGGGGAATGTCGGCCTCTTCCAAAGCGGCAAGCAGATCCTTGGTCTTCCAATCCTTCACCAGATCCGCGACCATTTCGTATAGCTCGCCAATCTTTTCGCTGCGGATTTTCGGGTCGATGACACGCGCGTCTTCCAACATGTCCTCCCGCTTCGTCATGGTGAAGAATGCCTGCCACTGTTTGGTGTTGTAGGGCAGGGCGCAGACATAACCGTCAGCCGTGGCATAGGGCCGGCGGTATTCGACCATGGAACGCTCGTAACCGGCGGGGCCCAGGGCCGGCTCGAATGCCTGGCCCGAGTGATGCTCGATCAGGTTAAAGCCAACCATGGACTCGAACATGGGCACCTCGACCAACTGGCCCTTGCCGTTCTGTTGCCGGCTGAACAGCGCCGCCAGGGTGGCATGCGCGCCGATCTGGGAGCAGATCTTGTCGCAGACGGAGGCATTGACGAAGGTCGGCGGGCCGCTGCGTCCGCCCTGCATCGCCGCCATGCCCGAGACGCCTTGTATGATGTCGTCGTAGGCGGGCCGCTTGGCATAGGGACCGGACTGGCCGAAACCCACCAGGGCGACATAGATGATATTCGGGTTGACCGCGCGGCAGTCTTCATAGCCGAGCCCGAGGCGATCCATGGCGGCGGGACGGACCGAACAGATCAGCACGTCCATGCTCTCAACCAGTTTTAGGAAGGCCTCGCGGCCCCGTTCCGCCTTCAGGTCCAGAACGATGCTGCGCTTGTTCCTGTTCGCCATCAGGAAAAAATGCCCCATGCCCTCGTTCCGGAACGGGTAAATTCCGCGGGTAATATCGCCGTCCCGCGCCTCGACCTTGATGATATCGGCGCCATAATCGCCCAGAATCTGGCAGGCGTAGGGCCCGTAACCCACTGAAGTCACATCAAGTATCCGGACACCGTCGAGTGGTCCCGCCATATTTCCTACCTCGCATGAAAAGTCGATGCATAGCTTACTATATCCCCGGCGGCAAAACTCAAGTCGCAAATAGGCCCGGTCCATGTCAGGCTGGCGACCGGGCGCCCTTTTTGTAATTGGAGTTATCATGGCGGATATCCCCCGTACGATTTTCGAGGCAGAGCACGAAATTTTCCGTCAGACCGTGCGGCGCTTCTGCGAGGAGGAAATCGGCCCGCAACAAGGCGCCTGGGAAAAGGACGGCCATGTCAGCCGCGAGATCTGGAAGAAGGCGGGCGCGCTGGGCATGTTGTGCGCCAGCATGCCGGCGGAGTATGGCGGCGGCGGCGCGGACCGCCGCTACAGCATCATCATGATGGAGGAATTGGCCCGGATCGGCGCTTCCGGTCCCGGTTTTGGCAATCATTCGGAAATTACCGCGCCGTACATCAGCCGTTACGGCAGCGAAGCGCAAAAACGTAAATATCTGCCCGGCATGGCGGCGGGCGAGTTGATCGGCGCCATCGCCATGAGCGAGCCCGGTACCGGCAGCGATCTGAAGGCAGTCAAGACGACGGCGATCCGGGATGGCGATGACCTGATCATCAATGGCTCCAAAACATTTATATCGAACGGCTATTTGTCCGACGTGGTCGTGCTGGTGGCCAAGACCGATCCGGATGCCGGCACGAAAGGTATCAGCCTGATCACGGTGGATGCGGCAACGGAAGGCTTCCGCAAGGGTCGTATCCTGGAAAAAGCAGGCATGAAGGCTCAGGATACGGCAGAGCTGTTCTTTGACGATGCCCGGGTGCCGGCCAGCAATATCCTGGGCGAGGAAGGCGAGGCCTTCGGATATATGATGGGCGAGTTGGCCTGGGAACGCCTGCAGGTCTCGATCAGCGCCGTCAGTAACCTCGAAGCGGTGCTGGACTGGACATTGGCCTATGCCAAGGAGCGTGAAGCCTTTGGCCAGGCCATCATCAACTTTCAGAATACCAGGTTCAAACTGGCCGAGATAAAAACCCAAGCCGTGGTGGCGCGGACCTTTGTCGATAGATGTATCGAGTTGCTGCTGGCGGGCGAACTGGATGCGGAGACGGCGGCCATGGCCAAGCTGTGGACGACGGAGGTGCAATGCGCGGCCATTGACGAGTGTCTGCAGCTGTTTGGCGGTTACGGCTACATGTGGGAATTTCCTATCGCGCGGGCCTGGGCCGATGCCCGGCCGCAGCGCATCTATGCCGGCAGCAATGAAATCATGAAAGAGATCATCTCCCGCACGCTTTGACCGCCGCGCTTATGCATCGACCTTACTGAAACAATTGAAACTTTTTTTCCGCTGCCCGGAAATGATTCTGATGCAGTGGCTTCATATCTATTCCCCATCGCTAGTCGCAAGACTGAATTGGCAGTCACCGCCTAGCCGCACAAATGGGGAAAAGAACAATGACCGAAGCAACAGCACAGACCACCGTAACGAATGGCGCAACCAATGGCGTAAACACCTCCGTGAACAACGGCGTCAACGTCGAGGCGCTGATCGGTGCCCGCGAGGCCCTGGACGCAGCGCCCGAGGCCGCGCAATTCAAGTGGCGAACCAGCTCCGAATGGGTCAATGGCACCCATAGCCGCTCCACCATCACCGGCTTCTTCGGCTTGGGCGAAGAGCAATCCAGGGGCAAGAGCTTCTGTGTCGAGACCGACCACCCTGAGGCCTTCGCGGCCGAGGACAACGCGCCGACGCCGGTGGAAGTCGTACTTTCCGGCCTGGCCGGCTGTCTCACCGCCGGCGTTGCCGCCGTGGCGCAACATCGCGGCATCCAACTGTATTCCGTCAGGGCAACCCTGGAAGGCGACATGGATCTTCAGGGCATCCTGGGCATCGACGACGACGTCCGTAACGGCTTTGGCAATATCCGGGTGAACTTCCAGGTCGACGCCGAGGCCAGCGAAGACGAGATCAAGGCATTGGTGGCGCAGTCGCAAAAGCGTTCCGCCGTCTTCGATATCGTTACCAACCCAACAAACGTCTTCGTCAGCGTTAACGCCTGACGTCGACCAACCGACAGGAGAGAGTGTCATGAAACGCATCACGACCGTCATCATCGGCGCCGGGCAATCCGGGCTCGCCTTCTCCAAGCATCTCAGCCACCGCTCGGTCGACCATGTGTTGATCGAGCGGGGCGAGGTCGCCAACTCCTGGGCCAAGGAGCGTTGGGATTCCCTGCGCCTCCTGACGCCCAACTGGCAGAGCCGTCTTCCAGGCCAGGCCTATGATGGCAACGACCCGGACGGCTATATGGATATGGCGGAGGTGACCCGGTTCCTTCAGGACTATGCCGCCAACACAGGCGCGCCGGTGCAAAGCAACACCAAGGTGATATCCGTTCGCGGCAACGACGGCGGCTATGTGGTCACCACGGACAGGGGTGAATGGCAGTGCCAATCCCTGGTTCTGGCCAGCGGCGCCTGCAATATCGCGACGGTGCCACGGGTTGCCGACAATTTGCCGGGCATGATCGCCTCCATAACGCCAATGCAATACCGCAATCCCGATCAACTCGCCGATGGCGGCGTGCTGGTCGTCGGCGCCTCGGCGACCGGCGTGCAGCTGGCCCGGGAAATCCAGGCTTCCGGCCGGCAGGTTACACTGGCGGTTGGCGAACATGTCCGCCTGCCGCGCCTTTACCGGGGCCGCGACATCAAATGGTGGATGGAAGCCATCGGCATGATGGATATGCGCCATGACGAAGTCGACGACATCAGGCGGGCCCGGCGTTTGCCGTCCCTACAGCTGGTCGGCACGCCGGAACATGTCACCCTGGACCTGAATGCCCTGCGCGGGATGGGGGTCGATATCGTTGGCCGCCTGGCCGGCTTGTCAGATGGCAAGGCGCAGTATTCGGGCGCCCTGGGCAATCAATGCGCCCTGGCGGATCTGAAGATGAACCGCCTGCTTGATAGCATCGATGAATGGGTCGCCGAAAACGGCAGGGAGGCGGAGTTCGAAGCGGCACACCGTTTCGCGCCGACCGAATTGGGCGCCGAACCCACGCTGAGCATGACGCTGGCGGACGCGGGTATCAAGACCGTCCTTTGGGCCACAGGCTACCGCCCGGACTATTCCTGGCTGCATGTGCCTGTGCTCGATCGCAAGGGCCGCATCCGCCACGACGGCGGCGTGGTCGATGCGCCCGGTATGTATGTCATGGGGCTGCCGTTCCTGCGCCGGCGCAAATCATCCTTTATCGACGGTGCGGGCGATGATGCCCGCGACCTAGCTGAACATCTGTATTCACGGCTGCACCGCGCGGCCGCATAGGGGAGTGAATATCATGTCCGATGTGCAAAGTTACGAAACTTCGTATGATGCCGTCATTGTCGGTGCGCGCTGCGCCGGCGCGGCAACGGCGATGCTATTGGCCCGTGCAGGCGCCAACGTCCTGCTGGTTGACCGGCAGCAATATGGCACCGACGTGGTCTCGACCCATGCCCTGATGCGGGCCGGTGTCTTGCAGCTGGCGCGCTGGGGCGTGTTGGGTGAGGTCATGGCGGCGGGCACGCCGGCGGTGAAACAGACGGCGTTTCATTATGGCGACGAGGTCGCGCATGTGACCATCAAGCCCGAACATGGCGTCGAGTTTCTCTGTGCCCCGCGCCGTACTGTTCTGGACCGGGTGCTGGTGGACGCGGCGCGCGGCGCCGGGGTTGACGTTCGCCACGGCGTCACCCTGACCAATCTGCAATTCGGCCTGGATGGCCGTGTCACCGGCGTGCATCTGAAGGATGCCGGCGGCCAGGCCGTCAGCGTCCGCGCAGGCGTGGTGATTGGTGCCGACGGCCGCCAATCCGTCGTCGCCCGGCGGGCGGGTGCGCGAACCTACGCCCAAGGCACGGACAGCTCCGGCTATGTCTATGGCTATTTCCAGGGCCTGGCGGATGACGGCTATCATTGGTATTTCGAAAACGGCACGGCAGCCGGCGTGATCCCCACCAATGACGGGGAGCATTGCGTTTTCGTTGGCGTACACCATGATCAGTTCGCCGAAACGTTTCGCAGAGATTTGAATAATGGCTTTTTCCGCATGGCGGCGGCCAATTCACCTGGCTTGAGAGATGATCTCGACGACGCCCAATTGGTTGGGCGTTTGCGCGGCTTTTCAGGCGGCTGCGGCTATTTCCGGCAGTCATACGGCCCTGGCTGGGCATTGGTGGGCGATGCGGGATATTTCAAGGATCCCTTGACCGCCCACGGCATCACGGATGCCTTCCGGGATGCGGAACTGCTGGCCCAGGCGGTTTGCGCCGGCTCCCCGCGGGCATATACGCACTATCAGGATGAACGGGATGCGCTCTCCAGGCCATTGTTTGATGTGACCAACACCATCGCATCCTTTTCCTGGGACCTGGACGACATCAAGGTTCTGCATGGCCAGTTGAGCGATGCCATGAAGGCGGAAGCCGACCATGTCGCGGGCTTTTCAACGCATCACCCATTGGCGGCTTAGGAGCAGGGACAATGACCACGACAAATTCACCTTGGACGCAGACCATCGCCGGGCAGCCGGAACAGGGCGCCACGGCGCAACGAAGCCGCACCACGAGCATGCGGGATGTGGAAATGTTCACCGAAATGACCGGTGACCGCAATCCGATCCACTATGACGAGGCATTGGCCAAGGCTTCGCCGTTCGGCAAATTGATCGTGCAGGGCGGTGTTACCACCGGGCTTTTCAATGCGGTCGTGGCCGAGGATATGCCCGGTCCCGGCACGGTGTTCCTTGAAACCAACTGGAAGTTCGTCAAGGCCGTGGGCATCGGCGAGACAATCACGGCCACGGTCACGGCGCTCGACGTTCGGCCCGACAAGCCGATCTGCCAGCTCGAAACCATCATTCGAAACGCTGACGGCGAAGACTGCGTCGTGGGAACGGCCACGACCTACACCATGCCTTTAGACCAGTAATCTGGCCTATTTGTTCAGGAAATGTAGCGGCAGTCCTGGGCGCGGCCAGTCCATGGCAACCAGTTTGCCGGTGCCCGACAGGGTGATGAAGGCCGTTTTCAGGTCCGGGCCGCCAAAGCAGATGTTGGTGGTCATGATGTCGGGCATGGGAATGAATTCCACGATGCCCCCCGATGGCGCGGCGACGGTGATGCCCCCCGTCATCAGGGTGGCGACACAGATGTTGCCATTGGCCTCCACGGCAAGGGAATCAAAGCGTACATTACCCTCGGGCGCCATGATCAGATCGCCCCAGCCCACGGCGGGCCAGGGCTTTTTCGCCACTTCGCCCTCGCCGATGATATCCCAGGCGACCAGCCGCCCGGCGTCGGTCTCAGCCGCATAGACCCTGCCATCGTCCGGTGACAGGCCGATGCCGTTGGGCTGGAACAGGGGATGCACCGCCTCGACAATCAGGCTGCCGTCGGAGCGGGCGTAGTAAACCGCGCCGCGGTCCAGATCACGCGGCCGGGCCTTGCCTAAATCCGTGAACCAGAAATTTCCATTTTTATCGAAGACGATATCGTTGGGGCCGCAAAGACGGTTGCCATCGCATTCGGTGTACAGGGTTTCGACCTCGCCGGATTCGAGATCGACCCGCTGGATGGAACCGGTAACGTAGTCGTCGGAGGCGCCCGTGGTGTGCAGGATGCCGTCGTCCGTGCCCCAGTTGAAACCACCGTTGTTGCAGATATAGCATTTGCCGTCCGGGCCCATGGCCGCGCCGTTGGGGCCGCCGCCGGTCTTGGCAATAATCTCCTGGGTGCCGTCGGGCAGGACGCGGGTCAGGGTCTGACGCTCGATCTCCACCAGGATGACGCTGCCGTCGGGCATGGCGATGGGGCCTTCGGGAAAACACAGGCCGGAGGTGATTTCTCTGAATTGGGTCATTGTTACGCCTATTTTTGTCGTTATTTCCGTGGCGGAGAGGATGCCGCCCGTTGAATTGGCCACGATCTTGCCAAGGGTCGCCGGGAAACACAACTCAACGCTCAAGCGCGACCGTTATGCCAACGCCGGCAAGCGTGAGGCCGCCAAGCCGCTGGAGGGCCCCGCCGCCGCCCTTCAAAAGCTCGAGGTCATGACCCTCAACATGGTACAAGGTTCATGGCTATGCTATCCGTCAGGCGCACTCAGGAAACGCAGTAGAACGTATTTAGCCCGATGATACAGGTTACCGAACACATCCAACTGTCCGAGGACGAGATCGAGGAGCGCTTTATCCGCGCCCCGGGTCCCGGCGGGCAGAATGTGAACAAGGTCGCCACGGCGGTGCAATTGCGCTTCGATGCCGCCAACAGCCCGGCACTGTCGGCCGCCGTGCTGCGCCGTTTGCGGCCCTTAGCCGGCAGCCGCATGACCCAGGCCGGCGTTATCGTGCTGACCGCCAGCCAGTACCGAAGCCAAGAGCGCAACCGCCAGGATGCCCTGGTCCGTCTGGTCGATCTGATCCGAAAGGCCGCGACGCCGCCGAAACACCGCCGCCCCACCAAGCCCAGCATGGGTGCCAAGCGTCGGCGGATGGATAGCAAGAAAAAACGCGGTAACGTGAAAAAAACCCGTGGCCGCGTGATATCACACGATTGAAGGAGAGCTTTCATGCGATTTGAAAACAAGTCGGTCGTCGTCACCGGCGGCTCGTCGGGTATTGGCCGGGCCATCTGCCGTCTGCTCGCCGCCGAGGGCGCGGCGGTGACGATTTTTGATCGCACTGAAGAAGTACGCGAGGGCGGGCGCGCAACGGTGACAGAAATTACCGAAGCCGGCGGCAATGCGGTCTTCGTATCCGGCGACGTGACCTCATGGGATGATCTGGACCGGGCCATCGGCGGCGTCGTGGCCGAACATGGCCGCCTGGATGTAATGATCAACAATGCCGCTATCTCGGTGGGCAAACCATTGCTGGAAACATCGGAGGAGGAATGGGACCAGGTCCTGGCCGTTAACGCGAAGGGCGTGTTCCTGGGCTGCAAGCGCGCGGTGCAACAATTTCTGAACCAGGAACCACGGGCCGAGGCGCGGGGGCGGATCGTCAATATCTCCTCCCAGCACGGTATGATTTCCTCGCCCGGCGATATCGCCTATGGCACCGGCAAGGCGGCGGTGGTCTACATGACCCGGCAGATCGCCGCCGACTATGGCGCCCAGCAGATCATCTGCAACGCCGTGGCGCCGGGCAAGATCGTCACCGGCAAGCCGGGCCGGGCCAACGATGCGGAACTGATCGATTATTCCGAACGGCGCACGCCCCTGCCGCGCCTGGGCCAGCCCGATGATGTCGCCTCCGCCGTGGCCTTTCTCGCCAGTGACGAGGCGCGCTATATTACCGGCGAAAACCTGATGGTGGACGGCGGCTGGATGGCGGCATGAGCGAGACGACAATCTATCATGTATGCGAGGGTGCGGCCTGGCGGGCGGCCCAGGATGGCGGTGTCTATGCAGGCTCCGCCGATGATCTGCGCGATGGCTTCATGCATTTTTCGACGTTTAGCCAGGTCCGTACCTCCGTGGCCATTCACCGGGCCGGGCAGGCAGGCCTGGTCATGCTCGTGGTCCAGACAGACAAGCTGGGCGCGGCTCTGAAGTGGGAGGCGTCACGGGGCGGGCAGTTATTCCCCCATCTGTACGGCGAGCTGCCCATGGATGCGGTGGTCGAAGCAATCGAGCTGCCGTTGGGACCGGACGGCATGCACCGATTTCCCGATGGCTATCCTGCCTTGGAGGACGGGGATTGACCGCGCCCTGGGACTATTGAACCTCGAAAAGGCGCCAGCTGTCAGGCAGGCCCTTCAGTTCATGATCACCATGATCCGCCAGGGATATTCCGGAGCCGGCGATCAGATCCGCAAGTGTCCGGGTAATGAGTACCTGGTTTGCGGTGGCCAAATCCATCACCCGTGCTGCGACGTGAACGGCCAGACCGGTAATGTCGTCGGCCCTGGGCTCAACCTCGCCGATATGCAGGCCGCAGCGTATCTCGATATCAAGCGAATTCAGTTTCGCCGCCACGGCCTGGGCACATTTTATGGCGCGGGCGGGGCCATCAAAGGTGGCGAGCAAGCCATCGCCGGTATTTTTCACCAGCCGGCCTTGGAATTCCGCGATCTCGTGTTCCGCGATGCCGTCGTGGGCATCCAGGGTCTGCCGCCATTTCCTGTCGCCCATGCGGGCCAGTTGTTCGGAGGAGCCGACAATGTCGGTGAACAGTACGGTGGATAGAACACTGGGCTGGCTTTCCCGTTCGCTGTCCTGAATGGGCGATGCCTGCATGAACTGCAGCGTCGCCTCGACCACCGCTTCGGCATCGCCGATCCAGGGCATGTGTCCGCCATCGGCAAATTCGACGTAATCCGCCTTGGGCAAATGGTCCGCCAGATAGCGGCCATTGGCCACCGGGACCGCTTTATCATCGCGGCGATGCATGACCAGTACCGGCGTCTTTATCGCGGGCAACACATGGCGAATGTCGATCTCAAAATTCATTTCAAGCATGGCTCGGAAGGCATTTGGCGTGGCGCACGACCGCTCCAGGCGGGCCATGTCATTGCGGTACTCAGGCATTTTGTCCGGCATGATAGCGAAGCCAAAACCACCGTTTCCCCAATTTTTGACGGCTTTCAGAATATTTTCAACGTCATTCATCAAATCGAAATCATCGCAATTGGCAAACCGCACGAAGCCGCCAAAGGTGGCAATTGAACGGACCCGTTCCGGGAAAGAGGCGGCATAAAGAATGGCGATGGCGCCGCCTTCGGAATATCCGAACAGGGAAAAATTCCGCACATTTTCGGCTGCCGCGACGGCGCTGATATCGTCCATGCGTTGCTCTGGCCCGGCCACGCCGGCGCTTCGATCCGAGAGACCTTGGCCGCGTTTATCAAAAATGATGACTTTGAACCGTGTCGCCAAAAGCGCCAGCCAGTCGCAATATTCAGACGTTTCCTGATGTATTTCAATGTGAGAGAACAGGCCCGGCACAATGATCAGCACGTCGGGACCGTCGCCGTGCACCTGATAGGCGATTTGCAAATCGCCCGCGTCGGCGTATTTCGTTACTCCGTTGCTCAAGGAAACCCCCCAAATCTCTCAAACTTTACGTGCGTTCCGAGTATCCACGCCGATCAGGGTGAATGCAATACGGCAAGTATTGGCGGCAAGCTGAAGGCAATTCCATGCGCCATCTGGACGGGGGCAGACGGGCGTTCTAAGCTGCAGCTTATGTCTGGGTATGGGGCGGGGGGAAACAGGGGATAAGCCATGAGTTCATTGCCAACAGAGATGGCCGGGGAAAGCGATTCCATCAACATTACGCCGTTGACCCTTCACATTGGCGCCGAAATATCCGGTGTGGATCTGAGCCAGCCTTTGACGCCGGCGCTGGCCCAGGAAATCAACAGGGCCATGGTGAAGTGGAAGGTGATTTTCTTCCGCGATCAGAATCTGGATCACGCCGCCCATGTTGCCTTCGCACGCCAGTTCGGCCAGCCGACCATCGGCCACGCGGTGTTTGGTCACGAGGACGGTTATCCCGAAGTCTACTCCATCGCCAAGAACCGCACCGCCAACAGCCACCGCGAAGAACGGCTGGCGACCCCATGGGTTGGCTGGCACACGGATATTACCGCCGCCGTCAATCCGCCCCTGGCTTCGATCCTGCGCGGCGTGACCGTTCCCCCCTTTGGCGGCGATACCATGTGGACCAACCTAGCCGTCGCCTACGATGCGCTGTCGGCGCCAATCAAGCAGTTGGTCGACGGCCTGCGCTGCATCCATGCCTATGCTCCGCCCCCCGGCGCAAAAACTGTTGATGAATATGATAAGAGCGTCAAACGCCGGACCTTAAAGAGCGAACATCCCATGGTCACCGTGCATCCCGAATCCGGCGAGCGTCTGTTATTCCTCAGTCCCGCGTTCGTGAAGTCAATCGTTGGGGTCAGTCCGCGCGAAAGCCAGCGGCTGTTGGAAATGCTGTGGGAGCATCTGGTGCGGACTGAATTCACGGTGCGCTTCAAATGGAACGCCGGCGATATCGCTATGTGGGACAACCGCTCCACCGCGCATCTGCCGCCGAACGATATTTTCGACAGCAACTTCGACCGTCAGCTTTACCGCATTACACTGGTCGGCGATATTCCGTGCGGCATTGACGGCGAACCGTCTGTTGCATTGGAGGGCGATCCGATTTTGTCGGCGGAAGAGGAACTGGCACGTCGCTAAGCGCTGTCTTTTCACCCTAATCCTTATAGTCGGGCTGTTCCCTATCCAGCATGCGCTTTAGCGCCTCGAAATGGTGCTCCGCATTCGACCGGCCATAATAGGTTGGTGATTTCTTGAAGGCGGCGATGGACTTATCGATTACATCCTGGCTTAGCACATGCAGCGGCTGTCCGGTCCACATGGCATAGAGCTGCACCTGCGCTACCCGCTCCAGATAATACATGCGGTCATAGGCCTCGGCCACGGTACGGCCAATGGTGGCGGCGCCGTGGTTGGCCATCATCAGGATTTTCTTATCGCCAATGGCGTCGAGCAGACGTTCGCCCTCGGCCGGGTCAAAGGCGGGGCCGGTGTATTCATCGTCATAGGCGGTCTGCATGGCGATGCCCAGTTCGGTCTGGCCGATGGGCAGAATGCGTTGATCCTTCAGCCGTGCCAGGGCGGAGGCAAAGGGCATATGGGTATGCAACACGCAGGCAGCTTCTTTCGACAGCCGGTGCATGGGCGCATGAATGCAATAGCCGGAGCGTTCAACCTCGCCCTCGCCCACCAGCACCTCGCCCTCAAAACTCACCTCCATGAAAGATGAAGCGCGGACCTCGGACCAGTGCAGGCCAAAGGGGATCTGATAATAGCGGTCATCGGTGTTCGGCACGGCAAGTGTGAAGTGATTGAAGATGCCTTCGTGCAGGCCGTGATGGACGGCTAGGCGGTGCGATGCGGCCAGGTCAATGCGGGCCTGCTGTTGGGCAGGATCACTTTGCGTACTGTTATTGGACTGTAAGACCGAGATATTCATGAATGCGCTCCCCAAAGCGGCAATGATGGACTGGCCGGACTATGCCATCAGGCGTGGCAAAAGGTCCAGGGGTGCATGCTTGCGCCCTGCGCGAAATGTAATGAAAATATGCGTAATATCTAATTTAGTAACTATTTTCTCATACGTCCTTAATGCGGTATTAACCACCACTTGATACTATTTGGTATATCAAGATTTCGGATCGCGAGGGGAGCGTCACGGGGTCTTTCGGGGACGGAGGGTGCATGCGGAAATTGATTTTCCGGTTAACGCAGTCCGTTTTTGAACAGACATGGGGTGACGATCATGGGGGATCGAAATGCGCGTCTATTGGGATCGGTGATGATCCCACTGGCGGTGACATTCGTACCGTTTAGTTTTCAGGGGCCCTGTGCGGCCCGTATCTCCGACACAAATGCCGCGGGAAGCCGGCCATCATTGCCAAGGGCAGCGGTGCGGCTCGCCGGCACATGCGGTGCCGCCAATCCATGCAAGCCATGTGGCGGCTGCAATCCGTGTAAAGCGGCTAATCGGTGTAAGCCGTGCGGCGCCTGCAACCCTTGCACTACGTCCGCCGCCTCGGAGAAATGCGCCGTGCCGCGATTGCGGCAGGCGGCGTTTAATCCTTGCGCGGTCAAGAAAAGTTGCGGGGCGTGCAACCCGTGCGCCGGCAAAAAGGGTTGCGCCCCGCGCCAATCGTGCAATCCCTGTGCGGCAAAGAAAACCGCCAACCCCTGTGCCGCAAAAAAGGCCTGCGGCCCATGTAACCCTTGCGCGGCGAAGAAATCCTGCAGCCCCTGTAACCCATGTGCGGCTAAGAAGGCCTGCAATCCCTGCAATCCATGTGGCGGATGCAATCCCTGTGCCGTCGAGCCACCCGAGTTGACGGCGGCGGAAGCATCGGCGGCTTATGATTGTTTGAAGGATGACATCCAAAATGCCTACTTAAAATCCTGCAGTCCAATCGCAAGAGACTTTCGCCGCTGGAAGCGCTTCACCACCACGCCCTATCCGGCTGAAGCGCACGGTACGCGCTATCTGTTGAATTATGCCAACCCGGTCGCCGCGCCGAACTACCGGAAATATGAGGATTTGGACACGATGCCCCTCGGCTCCGTTGTGGTGAAGGAGGGCTTCGTACAGCAACCCGATGGCCGCAACGCCGTCGGCCCCTTGTTCATCATGGAAAAGAAAAAGCAGGGCGCCTTGGCGGATTCGGGCGGCTGGCACTACACCATGATCATGCCTAACGGCATGGTCCGGATGGACCGGGGTCTGCAAAAATTCTGCAATGATTGCCATGTGCGGGCCGACGACGACGATTTCATGATGTTCATGCCCGACGAATATAGAGTGAGCGCAAAATGAGACATTATATCACCCCAATCGCAGCCGGGCTTGTGACAGGCCTATGCCTGGCCGCGACAATTGTGGCCGCCCAGGCCAAGGCGCCGGAAATTGTTATCTCTCAAAAGAACAAGAAATTCCTGCCCGGCTCGGTCACGGCCAAGGTCGGTGACGTTCTGACGTTCGTTAATGATGAAAAGCGCAAACGTCACAATATCTACAGCAAGTCGAAAAATTTCAAATACCTGAAAATCAAGAAACAGAAGCCCGGTGATCGAGGCTCGGTAACGCTCAAGAACGCAGGCACCGCTGTTATCCGATGCGCGCTGCATCCAAAGATGAAGCTGACCGTCGTGGTGACGAAATAGATCCTCTTTTCGCGTATCGGAGACTTCATGCGCATCGGAAATAAGCTGGTTATCGGTGTCGCCAGCGTCGTGGCTCTGACCGCGATTGCCAGTGGCTTCGCAATGGATGGTTTGATGCGGGTCAGTGCGCTGACGGCGGAGATGTATGACAAACCTCTTCTATCCATCAGCTTCGCCCGCAATGCCTTGACCAATTTCGTCCGCGTCGATCGCGCGGTCAGCCAAACCTTGGCCGCGATAGATCCCGCCGTCCGAATGGAACATCAAGAAACTGCCATCGCATTGGAAGATGAAATGCGCGAAGACCTGACGGTGGTGCGTGAACGGGTCACCGACCCCGAAACGCGCGAGGTGGTTGACGAGACATTGGTGTTGCTGGACCAATGGCATGCCTTGGCGGAACGGATTTTCCTTGCCGATCCGGCGGACCGGAGCATGGGCCATGCGTTAAGGGCAGAAAAGCAAGAGCTACTGGCGCAGACGGAAGAAAGCTTCTCCCTGTTGGTCGAATTCACCACTGAACAGGGCTTTAATTTTCGTGAAAATGCCGACGCTATTGCCGAGCGAACGTTGCATATTCAAATCCTGGGAACGGTGCTTGTTTTGGCCCTTGGGGTTTTCATCGTGGCAATGATCGGCCGCCATCTTGGACGGCCATTGAATGTCATTTCCAGCCGCATGAAAGCTGTTTCCGAGCGTGATTTTGCAGGGGAAATTCCATTTCTGAAGAAATCGGACGAACTGGGTGATATGGCCCGCGCCATTGATGTCTTTCGGAACAATGCGCTTGAAGTAGAACGCCTGCAGGACGAAAAGGCCAATGCCATGGCCCGGGCCAGTGACCGCCGCCGCGAAAGTCGGGAGCGTATCGCGGCTGATTTTGAATCCACCATCCGTCAGGTCGCCGGGGCTATTTCCGAGGCCATTGGAGGCATGCGGGAGACCGCCGGTGCCTTGGACGACACCGCAAAGGAAACATCACGTCAATCCGCGTCCGTTGCGGCGGCGGCCGAGCAAGCAACTGGCGATGCCCAGTCCGCGGCCTCGGGGGCCGAAGGGCTGACCACGTCCATCCGCGAAGTTGGCGACCGTGCCACGAAATCGGCAAACGTTACCGGCGGCGCGGTGACGGCGGCACGGGAGATCAGCGACAAAGTGGCAAGTCTGGATGAGGCGGTTGGCAAAGTTGGAGATGTTGTCGACTTGATCGATGAAATTGCACAAAAAACAAATCTGCTGGCCCTCAATGCAACGATTGAAGCCGCGCGGGCGGGGGAGGCCGGAAAAGGCTTTGCCGTGGTCGCTGGCGAGGTGAAAAACCTGGCCACGCAAACCGCGTCTTCCACGCATGAAATCGATATCTTGATAGATGCGATTCGAAGTCAAACAGAAGAGACCGTCGTGGCTATCCGCGGTATGAATGGCACGATCGAGACTTTGGACGACAATGCCACTGCTATCGTGCAGTCGGGCGAACGCCAGGCGGAGGCGACGGGCGAGATAAGCCGTCATGTCCGCGATGCCGCCAACGGCACGCGCGAGGTTGGCGACGGTGTGAACCAGGTTGCCCGGGCGGCCGGGCGCACCAATGAAATGACTTCGGAAGTGCTGGGTGCCGCTGATGGCCTGATGCGCCATTCCGCCGATCTGGACGCGCAGGTCGATCAGTTCTTGAAAAAACTTCGCGCAGTTTAGAGCTACATTAAATTTCTCTATCCCAACCGTTCCTGAACTGGCGCGATGACCTCCGCCGCGTAGCGTTCCAGCTTGTCGGCGAAATCGCCCTCAAAGATAGCCGACGGAATGGCGAAACGGCTGGCGCCCAGTTCCGCCATGCGCTGGGCCGAACCGAGGGGGTCGTCCGGGTCCAGGCCGGTGGTGATCTGGATTTGGCCGGGATCGCGGCCCGCGTTTTCCGCTTCCTGGCGTACCGTGGCCAGCAACGGCGTGATATCCCCGGCCCAGCCCGTGGCAGGGAAATAACCGTTGCCCAGACGGCCGGCCCGCCGTGCGGCGAACTCGCTGTGCCCGCCGATAATAATGGGCAGATCGGCCTGGATCGGTTTCGGATTACAATTCATCTGATCGAAATTGACGAATTCGCCGTGATAGGCAGCCTCGTCCGCGGCCCACAAGGCGCGCATCGCCTCGATATATTCGTCCGTGCGTTTGCCACGGCGCGCGAAGGGAATCCCCAGGGCATCGAATTCCTCCTCCAGCCAGCCGACACCGATGCCCAGTTCCATGCGCCCGCCCGACATATAGTCCATGGTGGCGATCTGTTTCGCCAATACCAAGGGATTGCGTTGGGGCAGAATCAAGACCCCGGTCATGAAGCGCAGCTGTTCGGTGCATGCGGCCACATGGGTCATCCAGACCAGGGGATCGGGCAGGGGCGTCAGGTGGTCCCCCGGCAGCTTGCCCGTGGGCGAATAGGGATAGGTGGAGTTGTAATTGGTCGGCAGCACCACATGCTCGATGGTGACGGCAAAGGAAAAGCCCACCCGCTCCGCCACCTGGCAGAATTCCACCGCCCGGTCGGGCTGGGGGAAGATGAAGTTTGCGAAATGAACACCGAATTCCATGGCGGTAACCCTCCTGTCAGGTGGCCCAGCCCTATTTTGTTTCGACGTCGTTTTGGGCGTTGGGAATGAACAGCTTTTCTCCGCCTACCGTAACGGCGGCGATGGCCGCCTGTCCAGCCGGCGCGGTCAGCCAGTCCATGAATGTACGCATGTCCGCCGCCTTGACGTGGGGGTGGCGGGCCGGATTGACCATGATGACGCTGTATTGATTACGCAGGTCCGGATCGGCCCGATCAAAGACCGCGGTCAGCCCGCCCCTGTCCCGATAGCTTAACCAGGTGCCCCGGTCAGTCAGGGTATAACCGTTCATGGCGGCGGCCATGCGCAAGGTGGCGCCCATGCCCGAGCCGGTCTCCATATACCAGCTGCCGGAGCCTTTTCGGGGCTCAACCCGTGCCGTCCGCCACAGGCCAAGCTCCTTCTTATGGGTGCCGCTATCGTCGGCGCGGGAGATAAACGGCGCTTCTCTGGCGGCTATGCGGCGCAGGGTTTCGGCCGCATTGTCCACACCGTTGGCATTGGCGGGATCGCTCTTGGGCCCGACGATCAGGAACTGGTTGTACATGACCACCCGGCGGTCAACGCCGAAGCCTGCCGCGACAAAGGCCTTTTCCGATGGCGGGTGATGTACCAGCATGCCGTCCGCATCGCCGTTCCGCGACAGGCGCATGGCCTGGCCGGTGCCCACCGCGATGACATGCACGGCGATGCCGCTGCTCTTGGTGAACAGCGGCAGGATGCGCTCGAACAACCCAGAGGCGACGGTGGAGGTGGTCGAGGCCAGGGTAATAAAGCGCTCCGCCGCCATTCCGGTGACGGGAACGGCAAGCAAGAGTGTCAAAAGCGGCAGGGCAAAAATAGCCTGGACGATGATCTTCAACATGGGCCGCAACATGCCGCAAGGGCCATCGCCGGGCAACCGCCCATGGCCGACAATTCCGCATTGATCTGTTATTGTCCGGACATGAAATTTCCCATGACCATACGGATCGATCAGTCCGACGAATACATCTTTGATAACCCGGCCCAGCCCGGCGAATGGGCCGTCTCCGGCGCCTTTGCCTTTGCCGGCGGCGATGTTGATCCGGCGAATTTGGATGGCGCCGACGAGATCGCCTTTGCCACAGCCTTCATGGGCACGGCCAGTTTCGGCTGGTCGACATTTGTCATTGTGCAAGAAATCGAGGTGGCGGATTTCGAGGCGGTTGTCGAAACCCTGGCCGGGCATTTCATGACCCATTACAGCGCCCCCAGCCACGATGCCGCCATGACGGCGGCCCGGGAAGAGGCGGAATTCGCCGCCTCCCTTTGTGATCATCCGTTGGGCACTCTGCTGGGCATTGAGCGTTCTATTGGTGATGACGGCGTTACCGAACAATTTCGCATCGTCGATGGCCAGGCCGAAAGCGCCCATGGCGCGGCCTGGAGTTTAGAAGATCACTAGGCAGAGGTTGCCATCATCGCGGCAACCGTTATCCTTCCCAGCCAACCTATACCCAACCCAATAGTGCCGAAAGCGGCGGGAGATTTTAGACATGGCTGTTGTCGAGACGGAACGTCACGGACAAATTTTCGTGGTCAGGATGAACCGGCCCGAGCGCCTAAATGCCCTGAATACGGAAATGCGCACCATGCTGGCGGAAACCTGGACGGAATTCCGCGAGAGCAAGGACCTGGAGGTCGCCATATTCACTGGCACGGGGCGTGGGTTTTGTGCCGGCGAGGATATGAAGGAAACCCTGGAGCATGGCAGGCCCGGCGGCAAGGTGTTGGAGATAAAAGACCCCTACCGCGACGGCACATTGGAAAAGCCCGTAATCGGCGCCATCAACGGTTTTGCCATGGGCGGCGGCTTCATGCTGGCCGAAGGCACGGACCTGCGCGTTGCCGTGCACGAGGCGGTGTTCGAGATCTCGGAAGCCAAGCGCTGGCTGCTGGGCGGCTACAACCACGGCCATATCGCCAATCTGCCCTATGCGGTGGCCATGGAGATGGCCCTGGGCTTCCGTTTCACGGCGCAGCGTTTTTACGAAATCGGCTTCGTCAACCGGGTGGTGGATGCGGACCAATTGATGCCCACGGCGATGGAAATGGCCGAGCATCTGTTGACCCTGCCGCCCGCTTCCCGCGTCAACACGGTGCACATGATGCGCCAGATGCGTCCGGCCGTCGGTCCGGATATGGAGCGTCTGGCCGGCGCCCTGCATGACCATGGCGCCAAGAGCGACCTGATGGAATCCCGCGCCGCCTTTGCCGAGAAACGCACCCCGAATTTCAAGGGCTGGGACGATCCGGAGGACCGTTACCGCACCCCGAGCCTGGATGATCTATAGCTTTTAGGTGTTCGAGGCGCTTGCGGCGCTGCGGGCGGCGACGCGCTCCTGAAACTCCTTGGTATTGTTGGTGCGGGGAAAGGGAATATCGGGTACGGGCAGGTCGAGAAAGGCGCACAGGGGCTCCCACCCTTGGGCCACGTCAAAGACCAACAGGCGTTCGGCGGGCAGGCCGGCTTTGACTTCCTCGATATTGCGGCGATAGATCGCCAGGGCGTGTTCCTTGTCGGTCAGGTTGCCGCCAAAGACCTTGTTGATGATCAGGTCCTTTGACATGCGCCGCATGCGCAGGCGGTCCTTGTCATTGACATCGTCCTGGCTTTGGAAACTGCGAAAGATGGTGTTGGAAATACTGTTCCACCAGGCATCTTCATCGCGCAGGGTCAGGATCACCTTGGCATCCGGATAGTGTTGCGATAGCGGCCGCCAGAAATGGCACGACGGCCAATCGACCGTGGAGTTATAGCCATCCAGGATGTCGTCCCAATCCGCCTCGCATCCCGGCGGATCCGTTTGCGCGGCGTCGTACCAGGCATCCGCGTTTTCCACCCGATTGATAACTTCCATCATATGATAGCACGGGCCCAGGCCCAGATGCTCCAGCGCGCCCTTGGTCGACAGCGTACCCGTACGGCCGAAACCGGCCCCGATAACCTTGATTGTCATGAATGCGTCTTTCTATGGCCGGTGCAGTTCCGGCAGGGTTTGGGTGAAGGTTTGCCGCCCCCGTTTGAAGCCATACAGGGGCCGGGCGATGGTGGCCACGGCCTCGGCGCCGCTGTTGGCATTCCAGACCACCAGGTCGGCCGATTTGCCCGGCGCGATGCCATAGTCGTCCTGGCGCAGCAGGCGGGCGGAACGGTGGGTCAGCATCTCGAAACAATCCGCCAGCTCGGCTTCGCCGCCGCGCTGGGCCACGTTGGCATACAGATTGGCGATGCGGATCAACGAACAATCGCCGAACGGCGTGAACGGGTTCAGCACGTTGTTGGTGGAAAGTGAACAATTGACGCCACTGGCCAGCAGGGCATTGGCGTCGGCAACGCCGCGAATGACGCTGTGATCGAGATGCCGGCCCATGACGAACAGATCCGTCGCCGGTAGCACGGTCACCGCGACACCAACGTCGGCCAGCCGCGCGCCCAGGTCTTGCAATTGATCGGGCGGCAGGCAGGAATATTTCGTGCCGTGCCCCACCGCGACCCGGCCGCCCCAGCCGAATTGCTCCGTCAGGTCGCAGACCAGATGGATATCCATGTCATCGATGGTCGGGCCCACGTCCAGATGGATGTCCACATCTATGTCGAATTCACGGGCCAGTTCGAAGATACGGCGGATCTGGCCGCCGTGGTCCGGGTCATAGCCCGGCGCGCCGCCGATCACCGTGGCGCCGTTCTTCAGGGCGGTGACCAGATTGGCATCGGTCTCGGGCACGTTGGTCAGGCCCTCCTGGGCGAAGACGCAAAGTTCAATATCGACAGCCCAGCGATAGTCCGCCGCCAACTGCTTCAAGGCTTCAAAGCCGCGCAGGCCGCCGTTCGGGTCCAGCTCCACATGGGTGCGCATGTGCGTGGCGCCATTGACCAGGCATTGTTCCACCGTCTGCTGGGCGCGGGCATAGACATCTTCCTGGGTAAAGCCGGGCTTCACCGCCGAAACCCTGTCCATATGATCCGTGCCCCGGTCGGGCGCGGCGGTACAGCGGTCCATGATGCGGGATTTGTCCAGATGGATATGGGTCTCGATCAATCCCGGCGAGACCAAGCGGCCGCCGATGCCCCATTCCTTGCCCTCGGCTTCCAGCTTCGGCGCGACGGCGGCAATGGTCTCGCCCTGTATGGCGATGTCCATCAGCGGTGCATCAGGTGCGCCGCCGGCGATGCGGGCATTGCGCAGGATCAGATCAAAGGCCATTGCGGTCTCCAAAAAACGCGACAAAGGTGACGCTGTAACAGTGATAGATTAGCCTATTGCCGCCCAGTATCGAGTAGGAAATTATCGAGAAGGAATTCATATTCATGTCCGCTTATCCCGCCTTGTTCTCGCCCTTGCGCATTGGCCAGCGCCAGGTGCGCAACCGGGTCGCCGTGCCGGCGACCTTGACGAACTTTGGCCAGAACAACCGGATTACCGAACGCTGGGGCAATTACCTGATCGAGCGGGCCAAAGGAGGCGCCGGGCTGATCGTCTCGGAAATCATCGCCGTCGACCCCGACGCCATCGCCCATGGCGCCGTGGTCACCGGTTTTGACGATCGCAACGACGAAGGCTTCGAAACAGTGGCCGGGGCGGTGCATGACGCCGGCGCGCTGCTGGTGGGGCAGCTGTGGCATCCGGGCCGGCAGCAGCTCTGGCATCCGACCAAATCGCCCATGGGCGTTTCCGAGCAGCCCGATGCCCTGAGCTGGACCGTGCCCCATGTGATGTCGGGCGAAGACGTCGCCCGCGTTGCCGCCGCCTATGTCGCGGTGGCGGAGAGGCTGCATCGGTGCGGTTTCGCCGGGGTGGAACTGCACGGCGCCCATGGCTATCTGATCGGGCAGTTTCTGTCGCCATGGTCGAATACCCGGGATGATGACTATGGTGGCGGGGGCGAAGGCCGCACCCGTTTTGCCCGCGACATTGCCGCCGGCATCCGGCAAAGCTGCGGCGCGGATTTCATCATCGGTCTGAAGATGCCGGGCGATGAAGGCGTCGAAGGCGGCATTGATGTGGAGGAAGCGGCGCGCCTGACTGAGCGTTTGGCCGCCACCGGCGATTTCGACTATTTCGCCTATGGCCAGGGAAATTTCAGCCTGTCACTGGAAAATCATGTGCCCGACCTGCACTTCAGACCTGGCCATTTCATGGATATCCCGAAGCGCATGCGCCAGGCGGCGGGCGGCATCCCGGTCATGGCCCTGGGCCGGATTAGCGAGCCGGAGCTAGCTGAAAAGGCCATCGTGGAAGGCTATGGCGATCTGGTCGGCATGACCCGGGCCCACATCGCCGATGCCGCCTGGGCCCGCAAGGCCGAAGCTGGGCGGGCGGCGGATATCCGTCCCACGGTTTTTGACAACTGGGCCTGGGGCGAAATACATGCCGGCAAGCCCTTGGCCGAACATCACAACCCGTATCTGGGCCTGACGGGCGAAGCCGATGCCGAATTGATACCGTCCCCGGACGCCAAGACAATCGCGGTCGTGGGGGCGGGACCGGCCGGGCTGGAGGCCGCCTGGGTTGCCGCCGCACGGGGCCATCGTGTCACGCTGTTCGGCGCATCGGCGGAGGTTGGCGGCAAGTTGCGTCTGGATAGCCAGTTGCCGGGGCGGTCGGAGGTTGGCAAAATTATCGCCTATCAAGAACGCATGGCCGGCCTGAATGACGTTCGCTTTGTCCTGGGGAAGACTGCCGAAATTGCCGATGTTCTGGCGCTGGAACCGGACGCGGTCGTGCTTGCCACCGGGGCCGGCCTGCGCCGTCCCATGAATTTGGCGCCCCAGGCTGATCCGGTTGCGGATGGCCAAGCCTATATTGTGGAGAATGCGGGTGGCGAGGCTCGGCGGGGCGAAACGGTGGTGTTGTTCGATCAGGACCATGGCCCCACCACCTATGGACTGGCGGACTTGTTGGCGCGGCAATTCGACAAACTCATTCTGATCACGCCACGGCCCGGTATCGGCCAGAACGTAAATTATTGTAGTGCCATTGGCGTGCACCGGCGCTTGCACCGGGCCGGAGTGGACATCATGCCCGCCCACGATCTGATCGACTATCGCGACGGTCAGGTAACCTGCCGTAACGTCTTCACCGGGGAAGACAAAACCTTGGCCGGCATTGACGAAGTTGTCTTCGCAACGCCGCGCCTGGCCAATGATGCTCTGGCGGATGGTTTTGGCGATATCCCGGTACATTGCATTGGCGATTGTCTGTCGCCGCGCAACCTGATGGCGGCGATCCATGGCGGGCATATTGTCGGCAAGGCCCTGTAGCGTGCTAGGCTGGGCCAACAGAAACGCACGGAGGAAATGAAAATGGGCAGATTGGATGGCAAGGTCGCGGTAATCACTGGTGCGGGATCGGGTATCGCGCGGGCGGCGGCAAAGATTTTCACCCGCGAGGGCGCTCAGGTGGTGGTTGCCGAACTAAACCCTGAGCTGGGCGCTGCGGCGGCGCTTGAGGCCGGCAATAACGCGATTTTCGTCGAGACGGACGTCACTGACGAGGCCAGCGCCGAGGCCGTGATGAACAGGGCGGTGGAACAGTTCGGCGGCCTGCATATCCTGTTCAACTGCGCCGGAGGTTCCGTCCTGGAGGACAGCAAGGTCACGGACGTGGATCTTGGGGTCTGGGAGCGGACCATACCGCTGGATCTGAAGGGACCCTTCCTGTGCAGCCGCCATGGCATCCCTCACATCATTGCCAGCGGCGGCGGGGCGGTGGTCAATGTCTCCTCCGTGGTGGCCTTGCGGGGCAACCACCCGGCGCATGTTTATTCGGCGGCCAAGGGCGGCTTGATCTCGTTTACCCGCAGTTTGGCCGGCTCCTACGCTGACGATGGTGTCCGCGCCAATGTCATCTGTCCCGGCCTGATCAAGACCGACCGCATCAAGTCCCGCTATGTGGCGCGCAAACCCTCGAAAGAGCGCGGCGGCACTGTCAGCACCTTTGAAAGTTATCCCTTCGGCGTTGGCGAGCCGGAGGATATCGCCAATATCGCGCTGTTCCTGGCCTCGGATGAATCGCGCATGATCAACGGCGCCGTGATCCCCGCCGAAGGCGGCATTTCCGCCTATTAACAAAGCAGGAGAGATACTTGATGTCACGTTGGAGCAACCGGCGGCAAAAATTCCGCGAAATTCTGGCCACCCAGCACTGCGTCTATCCGGCCTCGGTCTATGACCCGATCTCGGCCCGCATTGCGGAAAACATCGGCTATGAAATGGGCATGTATGCCGGCTCCCTGGCCGCGCTGGCCGTCTTGGCGGCGCCGGATCTGATCCTGCTGACCCAGACGGAATACGCGCAACAGGCCCACCGCATGGGCCGGGCTTCGGAACTGCCGCTATTCGCCGATGCCGATCACGGCTATGGCAACGCCCTCAACGTCAAGCGCACGGTGGAGGAGTTGGAGTTCGCGGGCCTGGCCGGCCTGTCCATCGAGGATACCAATCTGCCGCAGCCTTTCGGCCAGGACGGCAAGGCATCATTGCTGTCGATCGAGGAAGGCGTCGGCAAGATGCGCGCGGCTATCGAGGGTCGCTCCGATCCCGACATGGTTATTGCCGGGCGCACCAGTGCCGCCGCCATGACCTCGATCGAGGATGCCATCGCCCGGGCCAAGGCCTATGTCGGCGCCGGCGTGGATGCGATTTTCCTCGTCGGGGTGCCGTCCCGCGAGGCATTGGAGGCGGTTGCCGCCGAGATCAAGGTGCCGCTGCTGTTGGGTGGCGGTGCCAAGGACATGCGCGATCCGGCCTGGCTGGCCGGCCAAGGCGTCCGCTTTCTGTTGCGCGGTCATCATACCTTCACCGCTTCGGTGCAGGCTATCCACGACACCATGCAGGCCCTGCGCGATGGCGTCGAGCCGGAGGATATTACCGGCACTGCCTCGGGTGAACTGATGCGGACGCTGATCAAGGACGAAGATTACGCCCGCCAGGGCAAGGATTGGCTTTAGCGGCAAATCGCAAGCACCGTTCATGCAGAAAAGGCAGTTAATGCTTTAGCTAATATGAGAACGGAATGTTTTGCGCTGCTTTGGTTCAATGTTCCATCGTGTTACGATTATTCCTCCTGACTTAAGGCTCTCACGGTGAAGAGGTAAATCTACGTCCGGTTGGATGAAAGAAATGCGGTGAGGCGCCGCGGGCAGAATAACGGGAGACCATTGTGATGCTGAACTATTCGAACGCCTATACCCGATACATCTGGTTTCACGGGGCTATTTTTTGCCTGGTATTATTGTTGATGCCGGCGCGGCAGATCATTGCGGCGGAGCGGGAGTTGACGCTTTCGACCTTTCCTGGCTCGATCCATCAGGCAGTGGGCGCGCCGATCCTCAAGGAGGCCTATGCCAAACTTGGCATGTCGCTCAAGCTTTATATGGTTCCAGCGAAACGTGCCCTGGCCGCCTCCAGCGCCGGTGCGACCGACGGCGAGGTCAACCGCATTGGTAAGGTCGCGACGCTGTTTCCGACATTGCGGCAGGTCGGCGGCCCGGTGTTGCCTTTGCAGGGCAGGGCTTTCGTGTTCGGCAAGTCGCCGAGCATCAAAAGTTGGGAAGATCTTCGGCCCTACAGGATCGGCGTTGTCAGAGGTGTGCCATTCTCGGACAAGCCAACTCAGGGAATGGACCGTATTCTGGCCAAGGATCCGGCGCATTTGTTTAAGTTATTGGTTCATGACCGCATCGATATCGCCATTACGACCAGCTTGAATGGGCGCTACACCATAGGTAAACATTATCCCAAGAAAAATATTCGCGCCCTCGGGCCGCCGGTCCTTACAATCGATACATATCACTATTTGCATGAAAAACATCGCGGGTTGATCCCGCGCGTGGCAAAGGTTCTGGCGGAGATGAAGGAGAGCGGCCGTATCGATGCGATCATAGATACTGTCATATCCGATCTGATCGCGGGCAGGACCTCGCTGCCCGCCAAGGAATAAGACCGGCGGCGCTTTGATTTTGGAGTATGCTAAGTGAAGCGTAGACGGATTTCGGCCAAACTGGCCCGCTACGGCGTGGTGGCCGCGGTGCTGCTTGGCTTGGCCATGAGTGCCGTGCAGATTTTTCGCGATTTCGCCAATGAGGAAGCCAATCTAAAACTGACCGTCGGCAATATTCTTGGAATGGCCGGGCCGCCGGCTGTTGCTGCTGCGCGCCTGCTTGATGATACCCAGGCGGCGCAACTGGTCGATGGTTTGATGACCTATGAATTCGTGGTCGAGGCCCGTCTGGTTTCCGATCTAGGAGAAGTCCTGGCGGCGCGAAACGTACCTCGTGGCGGTTCAACCGCGCACTCCTTGACCGATTATATATCCGGGGGACCGGCTGAGTACTCAGTTACCCTGGTGGATACGGCGCGGGGCGATGCCGTGTATGGCCAACTGATCATGGTCGTGGACCCCAGCCTGGCCCTTGCCGGCTTTTTCGAAAGATCATGGTTCATTATCGGCGCCGGCATTCTGCGCAATCTGCTCTTTGCCTTGGTTCTGTTTGCGATTTTCCATTGGCTCCTGACCAGGCCATTGCTCAGTTTAATTGCAAGTTTCCGAGCGGTCGATCCACGCGATCCCGGTGGGCAGCGCCTATCGACGGGACAAGGCCATATGGATGACGAATTGAGCTTGCTGGCGGAAGTCGGCAACGAATACTTCGCCGCCAGCGAACGTCATCTGAAAATGCGTTCGGAGACCGAGGCGGCATTGCGTGAGAGCGAACAGCGTTTCAGGGATATGGCCGAGGTTTCCGCCGATTGGTTTTGGGAGATGGACGCGGACCTGCGCTTTACCTACATGTCGCCCAGCATAGCCTCTCTTGGCGCTACGCCTGAAGACTTCGTCGGCAAGACCCGCGCGGATCTGCTTGGTTCCCGCTACGATCCCGACAACCTGGATGAGCAGGAGCGGCTTTCACGGGCGCACAAGGCATTTCGCGGCTTGGAGCGGCAGTCTGATATATCGAAGCAATGGACGCGCAGCAGCGCCATACCGCTGTTCTCCGACGCGGGTGAATTCATAGGATACCGCGGCACCAGCAGCGATATCACCGATCAGAAAGATCACGAGGAACAGGCGCGTCAGTCCCAGAAGATGGAGGCGGTTGGGCAACTCACCGGCGGCGTGGCGCATGATTTCAATAATTTGCTCGCCGTCATCATGGGCAACGCGGAAATTATCCAGGATCGCCGCCGGAGGGGTGAGGCGTATAATGAAGCAATGGTCGACACGATTCTGCGGGCCGCGGGGCGGGGGGCGGAATTGACCCATCGCTTGCTGGCGTTTTCACGCCGGCAAGTGCTCGAGCCGAAATTGATCGACCTTTCCGCCGTGCTGCCTGACATCATCGTCATATTGCGCCGTACGTTGGGCGAAACAATCGAGCTCAAAATGATTGAGGCACCGGAGCTTTGGGCCTGTGAGGCTGATCCGGGGCAGCTTGAAAACGCCTTGTTGAATCTAGCGATCAATGCTCGTGATGCCATGCCGCAGGGCGGCATACTGACGATAGAAACATCCAACGTTGATCTGGGCGAGGAATACACGGCCAGTGATGATGATCTGGAATCTGGCGAATACGTGATGCTGGCGGTCAGCGATACCGGCACCGGCATGACCGTCGAAACTCTCGCGCATGTGTTCGAGCCCTTCTATACAACAAAGGATGTCGGCCGCGGTTCGGGCCTGGGTCTTTCAATGGTCTTTGGTTTCGCCAAGCAATCAGGCGGGCACGTGACGATCTACAGTGAGGTCGGCGTGGGTACGACCGTGAAACTATACCTGCCAAGGGCGAGCCGCGCGGCAGCAGAGGCAGCGGCGACAGTGTCCTTGGATCCGCAAGGCGGCCGGGGCGAGAGGGTGCTGGTGGTTGAGGATGACGAGGATGTCCGCATCCTTGCCGTCGAAATGCTTGGTTCCCTGGGTTACGATGTGTTGCAGGCCGAGGATGGCACCTCGGCGTTGGCGCTGCTGGGCAGTGATCCTGATATCAGGTTGTTGCTTACGGATGTGGTTCTGCCCGGTGGCGTGAGCGGCCCGAAAATTGCCGAACAGGCCGCCGAAATTGTCGCTGATATCAGAATACTGTATATGTCCGGCTACACTGAGAATGCGGTCGTGCATCACGGGAGGCTGGATAGTGGTGTATCGCTTCTGCAAAAACCTTTCACAAGAAATGCGCTTGCGGGCAAAATAAGAGCGGCGCTTGACGGATAAATTCGCGACTGCTCCTTCAGTGTCCGTTTTCCATTCCGTTGGTCCAGGCCAGGGAAAGGCGCCACGCAGGCTAAACAGGAGAAAAATGCATGTCGAAACGGCTTGATGGGCAATCGGCCCTGGTTACCGGTGCGGGCCGCGGTATTGGCCGCGCCATCGCCACGCGGCTGGCGGCCGAAGGCGCGCACGTTCTGGCCGGCGATATTGACGAGGGCGCGGCCGGCGAGACCGTGGCGGCGATTAATGACGCGGGCGGGGCTTCCGTGGCCTGGCCCGTCGATGTGACCAAGCGGGCTTCGATCGCGGCCATGGTGGCCCAGGCGGTGTCGTTGCGGGGACGGCTGGATGTCGCGGTCAGCAACGCCGGCATCATGGACCGTATGCCGTTTTTGGAGATGACCGACGATTTCTGGAACAAGGTGCTGGGCTTGAACCTCTCCGGCGCCTTCATTTGCGGGCAGGAGGCGGCCCGCCAGATGGTGGCCCAGGATGGCGGTGGCGGCCGTATCGTCTTTGTTGCCTCCAACTCCGGCCTGTTTGGGGGCCGTGGGCGGGCGGCTTATGGTGCTTCCAAGGCAGGTCTGATGAACCTGACCCAGAGCATGGCCATCGAATTGGCGGAGCATGACATCCGGGTTAATGCGGTCGGGCCGGGGCCGACCAAGACAAGCGCGGCGCAAGGCGAAATCCCGCCGCCCAGCGTAATGGCGCGCATGCCCATGGCGCGCTTTGGTCAGCCGGAGGAAGTCGCCGCCGTCGCTGCCTTTTTGGCGGCCGAGGAAAGCAGCTTCGTCACCGGCCATACCTATTTCGCCGACGGCGGCTACACCGTGGCCGGCATGATGGAGGGTTAGAGCAGTTCCGGTCAAATGCATCACAATAACCCGGAACTGCTCTTGCCAAGCCATTACCGTGGGTTTGCAAAAAAGCTTGCTTTCCCAGGCAGCGCGCCATACCAAGGCGGCCTGTACATTGACGCTGGTTGGCGGATTTTGACGGAGCGCACGGCGTTCCCACCCTGATTTTCCCCTATCGTCTGAACGACAGTCATGTCACGGGGCCACGATGGCCCGGGCAAACGGTTTTACGGTGGGGGTGTCGACGTTATGTCAAAATTATCCGGGGCGACGGTGGCCTCCGCACGCAGTTGGTTGCAGGTGTTGGGGCAATACCGCGAACCCAACCATCTGCGTAGCGTGGTCGAGCTGTGTATCACCCTGGCAGCATTCGCCGCATTGTGGTTGGCAGCGTGGTGGGCGCTTGCCATTAGCTTCTGGTTGACCTTGGCCATCAGCGTGCCGGCGGCGGTATTTCTGGTCCGCCTGTTTCTGATTCAACACGATAGCGGCCATGGCGCCTTCTTTCGCCGCCGGATCCTCAATGACTGGGTGGGCCGGGTGCTGGGGGTGCTTACGTTGACGCCATATGAAGTCTGGCGGCACAGCCACGCCATCCATCATGCGACAACGGGAAATCTGGACAAACGCGGGGTCGGTGACATCGACACCTTGACCGTCCGCGAATACCAGAACCTCTCCAGTCTTCGCCGCCTTGCATACCGTACTTACCGCCATCCCGTCATTATGTTCGGGATCGGACCGGCTTATCATTTTCTGCTGCGCAATCGTCTGCCCTTGATCCTGGATCGGGCCGATTGGCGTACCTGGAGCAGCGCCATGGGCACCAACATCATGATTGGGCTGGTCGTCGCCATTCTGATCTATAGCCTTGGCGCCGTGCCTTTCCTGCTGGTGCAATTGCCAATCCTGCTGCTTGCCTCCTCCATTGGCGTATGGCTGTTCTACGTTCAGCATCAATTCGAAGATACCTATTGGGCGGAGGAACAGGCCTGGGACATGCCCGAAGCGGCACTCCATGGCAGTACGCATTATGATTTGCCCGGCCTGCTGGGTTGGCTCACCGCCAGCATCGGCGTGCATCACGTGCACCATCTAAACAGCCGCATTCCGTTCTATCGTCTGCGCGAGGTGTTGCGCGACCACCCCGAACTGGCTGCGGTCAAGCGCGTGACCCTGATGCAAAGCATCGCCTGCGCCCGTCTGCGCCTGTGGGACGAGGGCCGTCGGCAACTCGTGCCATTTCCAAAGGGCCGCCATTAGACCGCCGGCTGGCGATGCCATTTAACAGGCTTCGCGCCGGGTCGGATTTGCGGCAGAATGGGCCGGTGAATTAATTCTTGAGGAATGATCAAGCCATGAAACCTGTCTGTTTAGTTATTGGCGCCGGTGCCGGCATCGGCGGCACCGTTGGAAAGCGCTTTGCCCGGGAAGGCTATCATGCCGTGCTCTGCCGCCGCACCGACCAGGACGGTTTGAACACACTGGTCCGGGATATCGAGAGCGAGGGCGGCTCCGCGTCCGGCCAGTTGCTGAACGCGGTCGAAGCCGATGGCATTGAAGATCTGGTGGCTGGGGTCGAGGCCGATATCGGCCCGATCGAGGTCGTGGTTTTCAATCTGGGCGCTCAGATCGGTAACAGGGCCCTGGCGGAGACCACCTACAAGGCATTCGAAATCGGTTGGCGCATGGCGACATTCGCCCTGTTCCGTGTCGCCTCCGCCGTCTGCCCGCTGATGGAAGAACGGGGCACGGGCACGATCCTGGTAACTTCGGCCACGGCGGCGGTGCGCGGCAACAAGGGCCAGCATTCCCATGCCGCCGCCATGGGCGGGCGGCGCATGCTGTGCCAAAGCCTCAATGCGGAGTTCGGACCCAAGGGCATTCACATCGCTCATATCCTGATCGACGGCGCGGTGGATGCCCCCGATACCCTGGGCAAGATGCTTGGCCCCGAAAAGTTTCAAGAGCTTCGCGAGAGCCGCGGCATGGCCAACGATGGCCTGATGCTGCCGGAGAAAATAGCGGATACTTATTACCACATTGCCCAGCAGCACCGCTCAACCTGGAGCCATGAAATCGACATGCGGTCGTTCTCCGACCTGCCGTGGTGGAATCACTAAGGCTCTGAAAACGCCCTATTTCCAGGGCGGTGCTTCGCCCCAACGGCCCCACGAGGTTGTCGCGCTGGTCGGCAGGCGGGAGGTTGGCCCGAAGTTGCCGCGCGGGTAGCCAATGGGAATACAGCAGTGAAAGACCATTTCCTCCGGCACGCCGAACATCGCATTGACCCGGTCCATGACCTGGGGGTGCAGGGTCGTCAGCACGCTGCCGAGGCCCAGGGCGCGGGCCGATAGCAGCAGATTCTGCACGCCGGGGAAGGTGGACGACGCGGCGACGCCGGACGGTTCCGAATAGGCCAGGATGACAACCGGTGCATTGACCATTTCATCCGCCAGCAGGGCCGGCAGACGGTATACCGAGCCTTCCGGAATATCGGCCTTGGAGGTCCAGCCGTAGGCATCCCGGCGTTTGGCCCACCATGCCTCGAAATACAGCTTGCCGAATTCCTTGATGGCCTCGCGCTCGCGAATGACCAGATAGCGTGCCGGCTGCAGGTTGCCGCCGTTCGGCGCCTTGGATGCGGCGTTCAGAATAATCTCCAGCTGCGCGTCCGTTACCGGGCGGTCCGGGTCCATCCGGCGCATGGCGCGCTGGCTGAACATTGCTTCGCCGATCGGCATCGTCAGTTCCGCGGGTGGGTCGAGGCGGACCATATCCATACTGCTGTTCCTTGAGTTTTAAGCCTGTGTCGCGTGTTGAACACACTAGCAATAGCCAACCACGGCTGGCAAATCCAGGTTCGACCACGACGCGATGGTGTCTGCGATTGTACGTTGCGCCCACCGCGCATGCGCCATAACCTTGCTCTCTGTTTAGTTAGAGCAATTTTTAATTTAACGGAGTCGCATTCGCGACTTTCGTTATTAATTCAATTGCTCTGTTTTTAAGAGTCAGAGCATGTTTCGAAAAAAACATGCTCCAGGGAGGAAAGCCATGTTGGAATCGGTGCAGTTGGGCAAAAGCGGCCTTGGTGTTTCAAGTCTGTGTCTGGGCACGATGAATTTCGGTGAGCCCGGACGCGGGCATCAGGGTGATTGGACTTTGCCCATCGACGAAGCCCGGCCGATCTTCAAGGCCGCATTGGACCAGGGGCTGTTCTATTTCGACTGCGCCGATATCTATGGCCTTGGCGCCTGCGAGCGGGTCGTCGGCGAGTTGCTGCGCGAACTTGTGCCGCGGGATCAATATGTCCTCTCGACCAAGATTTCCGGGCCCATGGGTTCGAACATCAATCAGGGCGGTCTGTCGCGGAAACATGTGATGGAGGGCGTGGATGCCTGTCTGCAACGTCTTGGCCTGGATTATGTCGACCAGTTGATCATCCACCGCCACCCCCATGGCCGCCTTAACCTGGGCCTTACCTGTCCGCCGATCGAGGAAACCATGGAGGCGCTGCACGACGTGGTAAAGGCGGGCAAGGCGCTTTACCTGGGCGGTTCCTCGATGTTTGCCTGGCAATTCGCCGAACTGCAAATGACGGCTGAACATAACGGCTGGACGCGCTTCATCTCCATGCAGAACCACTACAATCTGATCTACCGCGAGGAAGAGCGCGAGATGAACCCATATTGCGCCAATACGGGCGTGGCATTGACGCCCTGGTCACCCCTGGCGCGCGGCATTCTGACGGGCAGCTACAAGGGCAGCCTGGATGGCGGCAGCACGGCGCGGTCCCAAGGCGCGGACCGCAAGCGTACGGAAGGGCTCTATCGCGGCGAAATGGATTTTCAGATCGCGGCTCGGGTGGCGGAGGTGGCGGAAAAGCTTGGCCATACGCCGGCGCAGATCGCCGTTGCCTGGCTTTTGAGCAAGCCGGAGGTTACGGCGCCCGTGGTCGGTGTTTCCAAGGTTAGCCAGCTTGACCAACTGGTTGCCGCGACCGAGATCAGCTTGGAAGCGGACGACATCGCCTATCTGGAAGAGCTCTACAAACCCGTGGAAAATCTGCTCAGCATCGGCACGTCTTAATTTGAGAACAGGTGAGGATACATAAATGTTGAAAATTTGGGGACGCAAGGATGGCTCGAACGTCATCAAGGCGATGGGGTGCATTGGGGAACTGGGAATTGAGTACGAACGGATAGACTGGGGCGGGCCGTTCGGCGGCAATGACGACCCTGAATATCGCCGGAAAAATCCCAACGGCCGCCTGCCCACACTGGAAGAAGAAGACGGCTTCACCTTGTGGGAATCCGGCGCCGTGGTGCGCTATCTGTGCGCCAAGCACAGTATGGGCAATCTTTGCCCCGAGGATCTTCGGGAACGGGCCGCATCGGATAAATGGATGGATTGGAGCTCGCTCAATCAAGCCCTCTTCAACCCCACCTACCTGGATCACTACTTTCGCCTGCCGGAAGCCGAACGGCGCATGGAAGCGATAGAAGCGGCGGCGGAGAAAGCCGTGCCCTGGTTCGATATTCTCGATGCCCATCTGGCCGTTAACGACTATGTGGGCGGCGCCCAGCTGACCATGGGCGACATTCCGGCGGGGTCCATTACCCACCGCTGGATGCAGTGGACGCCCAAATCGAGCCGGCCTTCGCACCCGAATTTGGAGGCCTACTACGAACGGCTGCTGGCCCGCCCGGCCTACCAGGAACATGTGGTCGAAGCGAACGCGCCGCGCACCAAGGAAATACAGGGCGGCTAGTGGGCGGCTGACTGCAATCAGAAAAAGTCCAAATACCGGAGGAAAGCCATATGGGACCCGAACTCGTCGATTATCTGCTTTATGAGAAGGAGGATAACGGCATCCTCTGGATCAAGTTCAACCAGCCTGAAAAAATGAACGCGCTGTACGGCACGGCGGAAGAGATGGGTACGGTCGCCAAGGTTGGCGAGTATATGCGCGCCGGCGACGACGACCCGGATGTGCGCGTGATCGTACTGACCGGTGTTGGCCGGGGTTTCTGTTCCGGCGCCGACCTGAAAAGCCGGCCATCAGAGGACGAGATCGGCCCCGATTTCCCTGGCGCCCGTGGTGCCCACGACGGGCCCGATGCCGCCCGCCAGCACTTCTATCACGGCTTTACCAAGCTGCACCGGGACATCTCCCTGATCCGCAAGCCCACCATTGCCATGATCAATGGCGCCGCCGTCGGCTCCGGCATGGACATGGCGCTGCATTGTGATATCCGCATCGGTTGCGAGAACACCCGCTTCATCGGCTATCAGCAGGCCGGCCAGATCATCGAGAACGGCGGCAGCTACTATCTGCCGAAAATGGTTGGTCTGGGCCGGGCCCTGGAATTCGTCTACACCGGCGCGTTATCCGCCGAGCGCGCCTACGAATGGGGCATGTTGAACCATCTGGTCGCTTCCGACGAGCTCGAGACGACGACGCGGGAGCTTTGCGATCGGATCATCGCTATTCCGCCCCTGGTGCAGTGGACCTCCAAGAGGATCATGCGCGCGGCGCTTGATAGTACGCTGGAGACGACCATGGTGTTGACCTCGAACGCTGGCGGCATCCTGCAAAGCTCGGACGATGCTAAGGAGGCCCGTGCCGCCTTCGTCGAAAAAAGAAAGCCGAAATTCAAGGGCGTCTAGTTCTTCTTTAGTCCGCAGTAATCCAAGGGACATTCCATGAAACCCCTCGACGATATCCGGGTCCTCTCGGTCACGGTCTTCCTTGCCGGGCCGTTTTTAAGCATGACGTTGGCGCGCTTCGGGGCCGACGTCATCAAGATTGAAATGCCCGGCAGCGGTGATCCGATCCGCGAAATCGGGCCCTTTGCGGGCCCCAATGGCAGAAGCCTGGATCGTGAAACCGAAGAGGATCTCTCGATCCGTTTCCTCAAGCGTTCCGAAGGGGTGAAAAGCGTCACCCTGAACCTGAAGGATCCGGAGGGGAAGCGGATGTTTCTGGAGCTGGCGAAGGATGCCGACGTGGTGGTCGAGAACCTCTCGCCTGGCTCCATGACGCGCCTTGGTCTCGGCTATGACGACGTGGCGGCGGTTAATCCGGGCATCGTTTATTGCTCCATTGCCGGCTATGGCCAAACCGGCCCCTACAAGGATCTGCCCGCTCACGACCATCAGATCCAGGCCATGTCGGGCATTATGGATATGAACGGCGCCGCCGATGGGCCGCCAACAAGAATTGGCGTTTTTGTCGGCGATCTGGTGACGCCGCTTTATGCAGCCTATTCGATCCTTGGCGCCTTGCGCCACAAGGAGAAAACCGGCGAGGGCCAATATCTCGACGCCTCCATGATCGATACCCTGGCGACGCTGATGTTCATGGAGCCCATGGAAGAGGCCCTTCACGACGGCCTGTCAATCCGCACTGGCAACGACAGCCGCCAGGGTCTTACCGGGCTCTATCGCCTCACCGATGGCGATGTAATCATTACCCTGGGCGGTCTGACGCGCTGGCAAAATTTGTGCAAAGCGCTGGGCGCCGATGAATTGCTGGAAAATCCACGCTATGCGACGGGCGAAGACCGGGAAACCCATGTCGAAGAGCTAAGGGCGGAGATTAGCGGGCGGCTTGGCAAACTGAATTGCGCCGACGGTATTGCGTTGTTGGAGGGTGCGAATATTCCCATTGCCCGGGTCCGAACCTTGCCGGAGGTGGTGGAGGACGACCATTTCCGCGACCGCGGCACCTTGAAGCCCATGTACCGCCAGGATTCGGACGAGCCCGTGGAGCGCGGCATCATGGCAGGCTTTCCCGTGACCTTTTCCGGTGGCTCGTTGCCCGAGCTCGAAGGCGGCGCCAAGCTTGGCCATCACAACGAAGAGGTCTATCGCCGTCTGCTCGGCCTTGATGCGGCGGCCCTTGCTGAATTGAAGGCGCGTGGCGTTATTTAGGAGCGTTCTTTAGGAGTAACGGAAAGTGATAACGGAAAAGTGGGACAGAGAGGCCGACGTCGTCGTCGTGGGTTTTGGTGCGGCGGGCTTTGCAACGGCTGTGACAGCGTGTGATCTGGGCGCGGACGTGGTCATTCTGGAAAAGGCGCCCGAAGGAGAGGAAGGCGGCAATACCCGTATCGCCGCCCAGGGCTATCTCAATACCTCGTCGGCGGAAAGTGCCGCGACCTACCTGAAGGCGCTGTGCGGCCCCTATCCAGTCCCCGATGAGATGGTCCGTGTCTGGTCGGAAGAGATGTGTTTGAACAACGATTGGCTGCGCGGTATGGGCTGTGACCCGCAAGAACATCAGCACCCGCCGGCGGGCATCGAGTTTCCCGATCTGCCTGGTTCGGATTGTGTTCACAAGTTTCACGACGGCCCGAACTATGGGTATTCCAACACTTGGAAGCGGTTCGAGAGCCTGGTCAAGGAACGCCCGATCGAGATTTATTACGAGACGCCGGGCCGTGAACTGATCCAGGACGGCGCCACGGGGTCAATTCTGGGCCTCCGGGCCGAGCAGGGCGGCAAATCCATCTTCGTTAAGGCCCGCAAGGGTGTGGTGCTGACCTGTGGCGGCTTCGAGAATAATCAGGAGATGATCCGAAATTATCTTACCGGCGTGCCCTATTGTTACACTTCCGGCAGCCCGTACAACGAAGGCGACGGTATTTCCATGGCCCTCGCCGCGGGTGCCAAGCTTTGGCACATGAATAATTTCGCCGGCCCGTACATGGCCCTGAAAGTGCCGGAGTTTCCCACCACCTTTTCCATGCAGGCGCTGCATTTCTCCAAGGTCATGCCGGGCGGCATGATCGTCGTTGGCCCGGACGGGAGGCGTTTCGCGGACGAGAAGTTCAAGACCCGCCATGGCAAGGTGCCTAGGAACGGCACCTGGCAGGCGCTTTCGACGCCATGCCCCATGTATATGGTTTTCGACCAGACAATGATGACCTCGGGGCCGCTCTATGACATGACCCCCAGCCACGGCTGGACGCAGATCATCGAACGCTATGACTGGAGTGAAGATAATAGCGCTGAATTGCAAAAGGGTTGGATCAAGACGGCGGATACCTTGGCCGGGCTAGCAGATGTCATTGATCTGGATGCCGAAAGGTTGAGCGAAAGTGTCGCGCGCTGGAATACCCAGGCCGCGGCTGGGATGGACGAGGATTTCAGCCGGCAGCTGATGCTGACGCCGTTCGACGACGGGCCGTACTATGCGGTGGAAATGTCGCCGTCGATGCTGAATACCCAGGGCGGTCCGCAACGTAACGAAAAGGGCCAGATCCTGCGCCCCGACGGCAGCGCCATTCCACGCCTCTACAGCGCCGGCGAGCTTGGCTCGATCTACAGCTATCTCTATCAGGGCACGGGAAACATCGGCGAATGCCTGGTGTTCGGGCGCATCTCCGCCCGCAACGCCGTCAATGAAACGCCCTGGTCGTAAGGAAACGCGCTAACTCTTCGAGGCTTCGATTTTGTCCTGGGTCTTGGTCTCGAAATCCGAAGCATCGTGGCGTTCGCGAAGCTGCTCTTCAAGCGGGCCTCTTGCCCGGTTCACCATGCGCCCACGGCGCACTGCTTCCCGCCCGTCGATTTCGTCTGTCCATCTGCCAAGATGCTTGTAGTCGCCGGCGCTCAGAAACTCGGCTGCGTCGTAAACCCTGTTTAGGACCACGGCACCGTACCACGGCCAGATCGCCATATCGGCGATGGTGTATTCGTCGCCGCACATATAGCGATTGTCCGCCAGATGGCGGTCCAGCACATCCAATTGGCGTTTCACTTCCATGGCGTAACGGTCGATGGCGTATTCGATCTTGAACGGTGCGTAGTTGTAAAAATGGCCAAAGCCGCCGCCAAGAAATGGCGCGCTGCCCATTTGCCAAAACAGCCACGACAAACATTCGGGCCGTATCGCGGGATCGCTGGGCAGAAATGCGCCAAATTTTTCCGCCAGATGCACCATGATGGCGCCGGATTCAAAAACCCGAACCGGTTTTGGTCCGCTATGATCCATCAACGCGGGGATCTTGGAATTCGGGTTCGCCTCGACAAAGCCGCTGCCGAACTGGTCGCCGTCACCAATGTTGATGAACCAGGCATCATACTCGGCACCGGAATGCCCAAGCGCCAGCAGTTCTTCCAGCAATATGGTGACCTTGACTCCATTCGGCGTGCCCAGGGAATACAGCTGCATTGGGTGCTTGCCCACGGGCAGCGCCTTTTCGTGGGTCGCACCCGCCGTCGGCCGGTTGATATTGGCGAACTGGCCACCGTTCTCCTTGTCCCATTGCCAAACCTTGGGCGGCACGTAATCTGCTGGTTGGTTCATTAGTCGAGCTCCATCTAAGGTCTGAATTGTATCGCGCGGGGGCCAAGGCGGCCCGGCTGTGCGATTATTTGATAAGCGGTCCCTACCCATTCACAGATCAGGCGGCGGGTATCCCTGGGATCGACCATTTCCTCTATCTGGAATTTATTGAGGGGGCCGACGGGGCCGCGGGCGCTTTCGATGCGTTCGTTGATTTCCGCCCGTAGTGCGACCGGGTCCTCCGCCTCCGCCAACTGGCGCTTGTAGGCGGCTTCGATACCGCCTTCGGGCGGAATGCCACCTGTATCGGCGGCGGGCCAGGCGACCCGTACGGATGGCCGGGCCAGGGGCGTGGCGTAGTTATTGCCCGCGACGCCAAAGCTGCGCCGGGCGATGACCGTGAAAATAGGCACCTTGATTTGCGCGAAGGCCACCATCCACTCACCGCCCTTGCGGATGGTGCCTGCGATCTCGTGCTCAAGGCCGACCGCGAAGCCCGGATTGTCGACCAGATTGAGGATGGGGATATGGAAGACATCGCACAGGTCGATATGGCGCCGCAGCTTGTCGCAGCCATCCGCCGTCAAGGCACCGCCGTTGACGTGCCGGCTGTCGGAGGCGATGACACCAAGCGGATGCCCGTTGAAGCGGACGAAGCCGGTGATCTGATCCGTGCCCCAAAGCGATCCGATCTCGAAAAACGAATCCTTGTCGGCCAGCAATCGGATGGCCTTGCGCATATCAAAGGTCGCCGTGCGGCTGCGCGGAATAAGCGTGAACAGCTCCTCCTCGCGCCGGTCATGGGGATCTCCTGGGTTCGGCGGCAGAACAGGCGGCGTCTCGTAGACACTGGACGGCAGGTAGGAGAGGAAGCGGCGGGTTACCTCCACCGCCTCGTCCTCGCTCTCGGCCAGGTTATCGACGGAACCGTTGGTGCAGTGGATGCGCCAGTCACCAAGTTCCTCCTTGGTTATGTCGTATCCCATGGCGTGGCTGACAACCGGGGGGCCGGCGACAAACAGTTGCGAGATATCGCGGACCATGACCGAGAAATGGCCAAGGACGGCTTTTGCCGCGCCGATGCCCACGACGCTGCCCAGCAGCATGTTGACCACGGGCACCGTGGATAGCTGCTCGGTATAAACGGCGCTGCCCAGTTCCGCGGGCAGGAAAGAACCGCCGCCGCCCGTCACCCGGGGCCGGCCCGCCTTGATGGCGCCGCTGCTTTCCTGGGCGTCACTGGCGCCCGATTGCTGCTGTTGCGGCACCATGGTGGCGACGCTGCCGCCCCCTGACGAGCCATCGAGCAGCCTGATCGATGGGGCATTCAGCTCCAGCGACAATTGGTCCAGATAGCGGCTTTTTGAGCCGATGGCACCGTCCGCGTGGCCGCCGCGCGAGGTGAAATCGTCGGCGCAGACAATCGCCGTGCGCCCTGCAATGGTGCCCCAGCCGCCCACATGGTTGGCGGGCGTGAAGGCGGCGACATTGCCGTCTTCGTCATAGGTGGCGAAACCCGCCAGGCTGCCGACCTCGCGAAATGAGTCTTCGTCCAAAAGCAGGGAAATGCGCTCCCGGCAGGTCAATTTATCGCGGGAACGTTGCCTGACCACGCCTGGATCTTCGGAACCCGGCGCTAGGCGGTCGTGCGCCAGTTGCTGCAGGGCTTTGACCTCTTCCAGCATCGGCGTCCAGGTCTCGTTGATATCCCGTTCGGCCAGGTCGCGTTCCGCATCGCCAGCATCCGGTGTGATCTCGGCAACGACCTGCCCCGCCGCCACGTTGTCGCCCTCGCGCAGGGATTGCAGCGCCGTGATGGTACCCGAACAAGGTGCCGCGACCGCCGCCTCCATCTTCATGGCGGAAATGACAAGCAGGGTATCGCCGGCTTTGACCCGCGCGCCTTCTTGTAGGGACAATTCCAGAACGCTGCCGGCCATGGGGCATTCCAGGCCCGTTGCGTTATCGGCGATCTCCAGGGGCGGCAGATTGGATTCAAACGGCGTCCGTGCTTGTCCGGCGCCCGGCCCAATGAGAGTCGCGGCCTGCTGTTCCAGGAAGCTGACCGCTTCGCCGCCGGCTTGTTGCGCGGCCATGTCGGAGAGTTCCGGATGTTCGGCCATCAGCGAAGTTCTGGCATCGCCGCCGCCTACCTCCGGCTTTTCCAGGATGGCTTGCAACTGCGCCAGGTTGGTCGGCAGCCCGCCGATGTGAAATTCATCCAGCGCGGCCAGGGTCCGCTCCACCGCTGCTTCCAGGGTGCCGCCGGAACTGGCCGTGCATATGAGCTTGGCCAGCAAGGGATCGAACTGCGGCGGCGGGGTATAGCCTAGATAGCCGCAGGCATCGACACGGATGCCGGGGCCGGAAGGTTCCTTATAGCCGGTTATGGTACCGCTGCCCTGAGCCACGACGCGCGCTTGCACCGCATATCCCCGGGCGCCGCCGACTGCGCCTTGATCCCCTAGGCCGAGGGATGCCAGCGTGGCTCCGCCCGCGATGTGGAACTGCGCTTCCACAAGGTCGATGCCGGTGACCTGTTCGGTCACCGTGTGCTCCACCTGGATGCGGGGATTGCATTCGATAAAGTAGTAATCGCCGCTTTCAGGGGAGACCAGAAACTCCACGGTGCCGGCATTGACGTAGTCGGCGGCCTTGGCCAGCTTGATGGCATCGTCAAGCATGTTTTGCCTGAGCGTCGGATCGAGGCCGGCGGCGGGCGCGATCTCGATAACTTTTTGATTGCGGATCTGAACCGAGCAATCGCGCTCGTGCAGATGTACTGTCTGGCCCTGGGTGTCGGCGAGGATCTGCACTTCGATGTGGCGGGGCCGCTCGACCAGCTTTTCGATGAAGATCGAACCATCGCCAAAGGCCGCCGCCGCCTCGCTCTGACAGCGTTCAAAGGCATCCATCAATTCATCGTCCGAGTCCACCGCGCGCATGCCGCGGCCACCGCCGCCCGCGGCCGCCTTCAACATGACGGGATAGCCGATGCCGTGGGCGATTTCACGTGCTTCACTGGCCGAATTGAGCGCTGCCGTGCTGCCCGAGACCACGGGAATGCCGCAGGACTGCGCCAGTGCCCGCGCCGTGACTTTGTCGCCAAACAACTGCAGGGCCGAGGCGGATGGCCCGATAAAAGTGATATCCTCGGCCGCGCACATGGTCGCGAAATTGGCGTTCTCGGACAGAAATCCATAGCCGGGATGAACGCAGTCGCAGTGCATTTCCTTGGCGATTTTAATCAGCGCGGCGCCATCCAGATAGGCGGCCACGGCATCCTGGTTGCCGTCCTGGCCGCCGTCCTGACCGATTGCCTGGGCCTGGGTCGCCAGCCGAGTATGCAGGGACAATGCGTCGACGGGCGCATGCACTGCGACGGATTCCATGCCCAGTGCCTTGGCGGCCTTGGCAATACGGATGGCTATTTCGCCACGGTTGGCGATCAAAACACGCTTATGCAGGCTCATCTCTTTCCCTTTATTTCATAATCCCAGCGCGGGAATCTATCAGCCCACATTCCCCGTTTGGCAAGCTTGCTTGAAGTTTAGCGCCGCCAGAAGGCGCGTACCATGCGTTTTTATTTGGGCGATTTTGCCCAAGCAAATTTCTCTGGGCAATTTTGCTCGGATGAAACAGCGCTATGCTTTTTCAAGGTGCGGGATGACATCGCGGCCAAAGCGTTCGATCGTCCGCATGATCTCCTTATGCGATGGACCACCCGAATGGGCGTGGCGAAGGCGAAGCAGGAAATACGTGGTGCCAACCGCTTGACTCCAGCGGGAGAACTCGGCGACGCATGCCTCGGGCGAGCCGGTGATGATTCGATCCTTCCACATGCTTTCAAATTCAAAGGCATCTTCCGACGAGACGTCCTTGAACGCTTCGGCACCATTGCGCCAATAGTATTTGTAGGCGGCCATCGCCTCCGGCCCATAGACCCGGGCGGCGTCTTCCAGGCTGTCGGCAACCCAGGCATCACGCATCAAGACCAATTCCGGTTTTTTGCCGGCGGCCTTGGCGGCGGCGCGATAATGCGCCGCGACCTCCAGCGTTGGGCCTAGAGGCATGCTTGGGCTCATGACAAGGGCGTCGCCCAGGCGTGCCGCGCGTTCGATCGCCGGCGGCACCCAGGCGCCGATCCATAGGGGCGGCCTCGGTTGCTGTATCGGCTTGGGCAGTATCCTTACGTCCTCGATATTGAAATGCCTGCCTTCGTGGCTGAAGCTCTCGCCAGTCCAGGATTTTTTCAGAATTTCGACCGCTTCCTCGAAGCGCCCGACCCGATGCCGCTTCTCAATGCCAAAGGCGCGGAAATCCGCTTCCTGATAGGCTAGCCCAACGCCGAGCACGGACCGTCCGCCGGAAACGATATCCAGGGTGACCGCGTCCTCGGCCACGCGGAGCGGATGATGCAGCGGCAGCAGTATGACCGAAGTGCCGATCTGTATACGTTTGGTGCGCGCCGCGACCGCGCTGGCGACAATCAATGGGGAGGGTAGGAAGCCGTCCCTGTCCTGATGATGTTCGCCGAAGAAAAAACCGTGGAAACCGCAATCTTCGGCCAGTTCCGCCTCGGCGATTGCTTCCTGGACGCAACGGTCAAGGTTTTCGCCGCGCGGCGGGTTGGCGACCGAACTGTATAACCCAAGCTTGATCATCCTCTTCCTCCAGCGACTTCTGTTCAAACAATCCATGTATGATGTCAAACTGTGGCTAGTGGCGCCAAGACAAAACGGGGGTGGAAGTGAGCGAGACAAGGTCTGGGGAAGACGCTGCTAGGGCAATCCCGGTGGCGTATGAGGCGGATGTGGTTGTCGTTGGCGCCGGTCCCGGCGGTTTTGCCGCCGCGCTGCAGGCGGCGCGGATGGGCGCCAGCGTCGTCGTGGTGGAAAAATTCGATATGCCCGGCGGTGTTCACACCTCGGGATTGCAGGGTGCCGCCAATGAGGGCGTTGGCGGCATTCATACGGAACTGATGCAGCGCTTTGCCCGCGAAGGCTACATTTATACCGCCAATGAACAAACCCATCCCAATTGGGCCGGCAATCCACTGTCGCACTACGAACGCAAGATGGAGGCAGGAAACGCGTTTACCCGCCTGACCTTCAATCCCGAGGGCGCCGGTTGCGTCATGACAGAGATGCTTCACGAGGCAGGCGTTAACGCGCTTTACGGCACCGCATTTGTCGACTGCATCGTGGAACCCGGACCAGGTGATGACCGTATCCGAGAGGTCATCGTGGAAAATGCAAGCGGCCGTTTTGCCATAGCGGGGCGAATTTTCATCGAGGGCTCGGGGATGGGGCAGCTGGCCGCTTGCGCCGGCGCGCCGTTCGTACCCGGCGGCGGCGGGCAGCCGGCAGGCGCGGATTGGGATGGTGTCAATCGGCCTATTCCTGGCGGTCTGCTGTGGACCATGACGGGTGTGAACCTGCAAGCCTTGGTTCGTCATCAGGAACAGGCCAATGACCCGCTGCTGGAAAAAGTTATCGCCGAAGCCCATGCCGCCGGCGACTTGCCCGATGGCCTATATCGCCCGCGCATGGGCGGCACGGGCGTTTATGGCGATGGCTACATCGGCCACCCAACCCTGGATTTGAGCCCCATTGCCGCCGACGGCACCTATGTTCTATGGCAGAACGTGCCCTACGATCTGGCGCTTCATATGGACAGCAATGGTCCGGATCAAACCAGGGCAACGCGGCTGCTGCGTGGTTTCATCAATGCCGAGGCAAAATTCCTGAGAAAATATGTGCCCGGTTTTGAAGACGCATCAATTTCCGGTATTGGCCGTTTTGTCGGCGTGCGCGATGGCCGTCATCCCATTGGCGAACATGTCTTCTGCCTCGATGATGTCCGAGATGGCAGGCAATTCCGTGATGCCGTGACCAAGCCAATGACCAAGACGTTTTTCTGGGACGGTTATCGGCAATATACGTTCGAAGTGTCGTTCAAGAGTTTTCTGCCCAAGCAGATAAATAATCTTATTCTGACCGGGGCATCACTTTCGTTCACCTATGAAACCATCTTCATGGTCATGCGCAATTTTCCCTGGTGTACACAAACCGGCGAAATAGCCGGCTTCGCGGCAGCACGCTGCATCCAAAAGCAACTCGGCCCCAAGGAGTTGGAATGGACGGAGCCGTATTTTTAGAACGCGTCACGGATTGTTTTCGCCGCTCCAGCGGTCCTTGCCTCGTCACTACCAGTTTTCTTCGTCCCAAAACGCCTCGCCGCCCTGGACGCTGGCTTCCGGATGCGCCGTGGGCTGTTGCCAGTGGCCGTCAACGGCGATATGCGAGAGGCCCGGATACGAGGTTCGGCAATGCACTTCCCTGCAATCATCAATCCAGCGATGCGGTCTGCGCCAATCCTTCGACGCGCCGTCAAGGCAAACCAGACAGGCGGAATGTTCGTCGTTCCAGATTACCCGTAATTCCCGGCCGGTGCCCTGCGCGGCCTGCAACTCTTCACAAGCTGTCCTAGCCGTTTCGAACGTTGTGCCGGACATGTAAAACCAGCGGCGCTTTGCCATGGGACAGGTTCCCGCAATGCAAGAGGTGGCGGCCAGCATAACGCCTTCTGCAAGGCCAGGAAAACCCCGCCTTTGCTTGCGCCGCCATCCGCTCTTTTGCAGGGCTTATTTTGAAGCTCCGTTTGCGGCAACTGACATTACGCCAGCGCGCCGTTATGCTAGGCGAAAGGGGCGGCGCATGAGCAAACAAATTCGAGTCGCCATATAGGGGACAAAACAACAAATGACTGTATCCAACTACACCGACCGGCAAGCCGCGAAAGCGTCGGGGGACGAACTGGGCCTCGACCATGATGTCATCGTGATCGGGGCGGGGATGTCGGGCATGTATCTGATTTACCGGCTGCGCGAACTTGGTTTGCGCGTGCGTGTGTTCGAGGCCGGAACCGGCGTCGGCGGCACCTGGTATTGGAACCGCTATCCCGGCGCCCGCTTTGATTCCGAGAGCTACTCCTACGGTTATTCCTTCTCTCAGGAGTTGCTTGACGAATGGGATTGGAGCGAACATTTCTCGTCCCAGCCGGAAATTGAACGCTACCTCAATTATGTCGCCGACAAGTTCGACCTGCGCCGGGATATCCAGTTCTCCAGCCGTGTCCGTTCGGCCACGTATGACGACGGCAATTGCACCTGGAGCGTCGTTCTGGAAGACGGCAGCCGGCACCGCGCGCGTTTCATGATCACCGCGCTTGGGCCGTTATCGGCACCGACCATGCCGCGCTTTCAAGGCGTGCCGGATTTTCAGGGCCAGTCGTTTCATACCGGATTGTGGCCAAAGGAGACGATCAGTTTCGAGGGCAAGCGGGTCGCCGTCATCGGCACCGGCGCCAGCGGCGTTCAGGCCATACAGGAAGTGGCCAAGACGGCTGAACATCTGACCGTTTTTCAGCGCCGGCCCAACTGGTGCACGCCGCTGCACAATCGGAAAATTGATGGCGAGGAAATGGCGAAGATCCGGGCGGGCTATACGGAATTGTTCCAACGCTGCCGCGAGACCGCCGCCTGCTTTGTCCATACGGTCGATCCGCGCGGTACTTTCGAAGTCACCGAGGAGGAGCGCAACGCCTTTTGGGAAGAACTTTATGCCGGGCCGGGTTTTGGCATCTGGCAGGGTAATTTCCGCGACATGCTGACGGACCGGGAGGCCAACAGGCTGATTTCCGAGTTTGTCGCCGACAAGATCCGTGGCCGGGTAGATGATCCGGAAACCGCGGAAATGCTGATACCGAAGGATCACGGCTTCGGTACTCGCCGGGTGCCGCAGGAGACCCATTACTACGAAGTCTACAACCAATCGAACGTGGAGCTGGTCAGCATGCTGGAGACGCCGATCGAGCGTATAACACCAGCCGGCATCCAAACCAGCGGCGCCGACTATGAATTCGATATCATCATCTACGCGACCGGTTTTGATGCGGTTACCGGCAGTTTCGACCGTATCGATATTTCCGGGACCGGCGGGCGCAAGTTGCAGGAAGCATGGCAGGGCGGACCGACATCCTTTGTCGGCGTGATGGTCGAGGGTTTCCCCAATATGTTCATGGTGATGGGCCCGCATGCGGCCCTTGGCAACAATCCACGCAGCATCGAATACAATGTTGAATGGGTCCGTGATCTGATCGGCCACATGAACGACGGCGAGTTGACCGTGGCGGCGGCGCGGCCGGAGGCTGTGGCGCAATGGAACGGCTTTGTCCGGCAAAAGGCCGAGGGCCTGTTGTCCAATGAAATCGACTCGTGGATGACTGGCGTGAACATGAACGTGGATGGCAAGCAAACCCGAACGCTGGTCCGCTATAGCGGCACCGCGCCGGAATACCGCGCATGGTGCGATGAAGTCGCGGCCAAGGGCTATCGGGAGCTCAGGCTCGAATAGATGGAATGGCGGTTGGTTTGAGCGGCCTGCGCGCCCGTCGCGGCGCTACTCTGGACCCGTTCGCTCCATGATCATGGTTTCGCCATGGGCCCAACTATTGGTGGGAACTTCAATCGTGCTGTCGATTTTGGCATCCGGTTGATTGAGCAGGTCCAGATAAAAGGCAACCAGGTCATCAATATGGATGTGCGTGGTCTTCCCGCTGGCGGCGCGAACGGTGCAGGTGACAAATCCGGGCGCCCGCGCGTCTTCCAACAGCTGTTCGTGGCGCGCCATATCCGCGCTGCCCGCGGCGTCATATGGGGAGGCTAGAATGAACCGTTTGATGCCAGCGGCCTTGGCGGCGCCAAGCAGCGGCCCAAGGGCTTCCAGATTGGCTGATTTGACCAGGGCGGGATCACCGTCGGGTCCCGCACGGCCGGTGATGCTGGCAAGATGAATAACCGCGTCACAACCCCGCAGGGCGAATTCAAGAGTTGCCGGGTCGGTGAAGCCGCCTGGGATCTGGCGCAGATTCTCGTGCTGTAAATCCCGGAGCAATAGTGGTCCACGGAAGCGATCAGATAATCTGATTG